>JAAVZU010000051.1 GCA_022791815.1 Lachnospiraceae bacterium | reverse complement strand
TACTAATAGGTCGAGGTCTTGACCAGAGGGAAGGATGGAAGCAGTGTGTAGTTTTGAAGGTATAGAGAGAATAGAAAAGGTACAGGGAAGCATTGAGCTTAACTGTAAGGGGTTCCAGCCATTTGGCTGGAACTTTTTTTAGATAGGAAAGTGTTTTGACAAGAGATTAGATCATAGGTATAAGAAATAGCACTTTGTGAAACATAATATATTAAATCATTAAAAAAATTTTTTATAAATAGATGACAAAAAAATAAAAATGTGATATACTTGATAAGCAGGCACTCGTGGCGGAATTGGCAGACGCGCATGGTTCAGGTCCATGTCCTGTAACAGGGGTGAGGGTTCAAGTCCCTCCGAGTGCATTTTATAGATTAATTGATGTGTTGATTGTGTTGAGAATCAACACATTTTCTATAATATGGCTATATTCTTCACATATATAAAAGTAAATATGATTAATGTTATATGTGTATTTTGCCTCTAAGGAGAGATTTGCGATGAATAATATATTGTATATGGTATTGCCATGTTACAATGAAGAAGAAGTTTTGCCAGAGACAGCAAGGCAATTAAAGAAAAAATTTGAGAGTTTGATCTCGCAGAATAGAATTAGTAAGTTGAGTCGGATTGTTTTTGTGAATGATGGATCAAGAGATTCTACATGGAATATTATTGAGGAATTACATCATAAAGATAAGACATTTAGTGGTGTGAATTTAAGTCGGAATCGTGGACATCAGAATGCTTTGTTAGCTGGTCTTATGACTGTAAAGGAATGTGCAGACATGGTGATATCTATGGATGCTGATTTACAAGATGATATTGGTGTAATTGATGATATGGTAGAAGAATACTATAAAGGAAATGATATTGTTTATGGTACAAGAAGTAAGAGGGATACAGATACCTTTTTTAAAAGATTTACAGCAGAGAGTTTTTATAAGTTAACAAATGCTTTAGGCGGAGAAGTTGTATTTAATCATGCAGATTGTAGATTAATGAGTAAACGTGCATTAGAAGGACTGGAGAAATATAAGGAAGTAAATTTATTTTTACGAGGAATTATTCCTATGATCGGATATTCTTCTTCCATTGTTACTTATGAACGTAATGAACGATTTGCAGGTGAGAGTAAATATCCGTTGAAAAAGATGTTATCTTTTGCAATGGAGGGAATTACATCATTAAGTGTTAGACCGATTCGATTTGTAACAACAGGAGGTATTTTTGTGTCATTAATCAGCTTGGGAATGATGATCTATACTCTGATCAGGTATTTTACAGGAGCAACAGTTCAAGGCTGGTCAAGTATATTAATATCTGTTTGGTTGATTGGTGGCATTCAGATGATAGCATTAGGTGTGATTGGTGAATACATTGGAAAGATTTATATGGAAACAAAAGAACGTCCAAGATATATTGTGGAAAGTTTCTTAAATACAAAAGAATAATATTCTATGGAAAAACCTCTTTGCATATAGTAAATAATAATGCAGTGAGGTTTTTTTATGAGGATATATGAATTAAGACAAAAAGAGGTAATTAATGTAGTGAATTGTCAAAAAATCGGTTTTGTATGTGATATTAATTTTAATCCAGAATGTGGATGTATTGAATCGCTTATTGTTCCAGGTCCATGTAAACTTTGGGGAGTGCTAGGAAGAGATCAAGAGTATATTATACCTTTTTGTCAAGTAAAACATATTGGACCAGACGTGATTTTAGTGGAGATAGAAGAGAAAGAATGTTTGAGTAAGGGAAAATATGTATAGAAGAATTAAAAAAGAGTATCTTAGCTAAACTGCATGCTGGAACTGAAGATTTTTTTATTAGATAGAGTATATGGTAAATAATTATGATATATAAAAAATATATTAATCCAAAGTAATGATGAGTTAGTTTAATTGACTTTAGATGGAGAAAAGTTCGTTTGAACAGAATGTAGTTGACTGTAGAAACAGGTAGGATTATAATAAAATGGAAAAATAAATAGTTGGAAAGATAGAGGATAAAATTATGAAATGTCCATTTTGTGGAAAAGAAAATACAAGAGTAATTGATTCAAGACCTTCTGATGATGATAGTTCGATTCGTAGGAGAAGGCAGTGTGATAAATGTAGCAAAAGATTTACAACTTATGAAAATGTTGAAACGATTCCATTTGTTGTAATAAAAAAAGATATGACAAGAGAACCTTATGATCGGACAAAATTGGAAGCAGGAGTTTTTCGTTCTTGCCATAAGCGACCAATTTCATTAGAACAAATTTGTGCAGTAATTGATAAAGTGGAAGCGGCAATATATGAGGAAGAAAAGAGAGAAATATCAACAACGGCAATTGGTGAGATGGTTTTAGAACAATTAAAACAATTAGATTCCGTGGCATACATACGTTTTGCTTCTGTTTACCGGGAATTTGAAGATATGAACACATTTATGAAAGAAATAGAGATGTTACAGAAAAAACAATAAGAAATTAAGAAACTTTCACCTTTCCTTTTTAGGAAGGTGATTTTTTTTGAATGTTGTTTAATTTATTCTTGTGAAAATAAACTTTTTTTGGTATAGTATAAATGGATAATATACTTTCACGTTTCTGCGTGGAAGGAGTTTTTATGTTTACACATTCTTTTTGTGGGGCAATCCAAGGGATTGATGCCCGCGTAATACATGTGGAGGTTGATGTATGTGAGGGACTTCCCATGTTTTCTTTAGTTGGCCTTTTAAGTTCAGAGACAAGAGAGGCCAAAGACCGAGTTCGCATTTCCATGCGAAATTCCGGATTTAAAATCCCAGTAAAACATATTACAGTGAATTTGTCACCAGCAGATATTAGAAAAGAAGGAACAGCATTTGATTTGTCAATTGCTATGGCATTATTGGCTGCATTTGGTTATATTCCAGTTGAGTGTTTGAAGTCTGTAGTATTTGTTGGAGAATTAAGTTTAGATGGTAGTATAAAAGGCGTAGCAGGTGTATTGCCAATTGCGTGTATGGCAAAGGAAAAGGGCTTTAAAATTTGTATTGTACCTAAAGTAAATGAAAAAGAAGCTGCTGTTGTAAAAGGGGTAAAAGTTATAGGTGTGCATACTTTACAAGAAGTGGTAGAGTATTTTGTTGGAAATAAAAAAAATATACCATATTCTCCCCAAACTATAATGGAAAAAGATATTCAAGATGAGTTGTTAGATTTTGAAGAAGTTTCGGGTCAGGAAAGTGCTAAGAGGGCTTTGGAAATAGCGGTAGCTGGAATGCATAATGTACTTTTAATAGGTCCTCCAGGTGCTGGTAAGACTATGTTGGCACAGAGAATTCCGTCTATTATGCCAGAATTGTCTTTTGATGAGAGTTTAGAAATTTCAAAAATATATAGTATACTAGGATTATTAGATGAGAAAGTTCCTTTTGTAAATAACAGGCCATTTCGGAATCCGCATCATTCCATTACAGCTACATCCCTAGTTGGTGGTGGTTACATGGCAAAACCTGGAGAGATATGTATGGCAGATGGAGGTGTCTTATTTTTAGATGAATTACCTGAGTTTAATAGAAATACAATAGAAATGTTAAGACAGCCATTAGAAGAACACAAGATTACTATTTCACGGCTGCATGGAACATATACCTACCCTGCAAAGTTTATGTTAATTGCGGCAATGAATCCTTGTAAGTGTGGATATTATCCCGATAGACAACGATGTAACTGTTCAGATGCACAAGTGAGGAATTATCTAGGAAAGATAAGCAGACCTATTTTAGACAGGATAGATTTGTGTGTGGAGGCATCAGAAATAAAATATCAGGATTTATTAGGAAATAAAAAGGGTGAAAAGTCAGAGACAATAAGAGAAAGAGTAAAACAATCAAGAATAATACAAAAGAAGCGTTATATAAGAGAAAATATAAAGTATAATGGAGAATTATCAGCAAAACAGGTGGAAGAATTTTGTATTTTGGGAAAAAGGGAAAGAGTTCTTATGGGAAAGGTTTTTGAAAAACTAGAACTTACGGCAAGATCCTATCACAGGATTTTAAAGGTGGCAAGAACAATTGCTGATTTAGATTGTGAAGAAAATATTCAGGAAAGACACCTAAATGAAGCCATTTGTTATCGTGGGTTGGATAAAAAGTATTGGGGGAGCATGGAATGGAATTAAAGCAAAAGGAATTGGAACTTTGGCTGGCAAGTATTTTGTCTATTGGACCAGTAAAAACAAATAAGTTATTGGAATATTTTAAATCAGAAGAGGAAATATATAAGGCAGGAAAAACTGCACTGCTTGAGGCGGAAGGAATTACAGAGAAAATAGCTGATGAAATAATAAATAGAAGGCAACAAGGAACCATTCAGAGAGAATTTGAAAAAATTTGTGAAAAGGAAATATCTTTAGTTTCGATACATGATAGGGAATATCCTGACAAATTAAGAAATATTGCAAAACCGCCTTATGCTTTATTTGTAAGGGGAAGATTACCAGAAGAAAAGAGGATTTCTATTGCAATTGTAGGAGCTAGAAATTGTAGTTCGTATGGAAAAGAAATGGCATTTTGGTTTGGTAAATCATTATCAAATGCTGGTATACAAGTAATTAGTGGTTTAGCATTAGGCGTAGATGGATGTGCTCATAAAGGGGCATTATTAGGAAAGACAAGCACTTTTGGAATATTAGGGAATGGAATTGATATATGTTATCCAAGAGAAAACTTTGAATTATATATGTCTATGCAAAAAAAAGGAGGGATTATTTCAGAATATGGACTAGGAATTCCTGGAAAATCTTTCCAATTTCCGATGCGCAATCGTATTATTAGTGGGCTTTGTGATGGTGTCCTTGTTGTGGAAGCAAGGGAAAGAAGTGGTTCACTTATTACAGCAGATTTAGCACTTGAACAAGGGAAAGAAATTTTTGCTATTCCTGGGAAGATAGGAGATAGATTGAGTGAAGGGTGTAATAACTTAGTAAAAAGTGGTGCAGAATTGGTGCAATCACCTAAAGATATATTGAATAATTTTCATATAAATCAGATTTTTGATCACAATAAAATGAAAAAAAATGATATTTTTCTTGATTCAATGGAAAAAATAGTGTATGCTAATTTAAGTTTGGTGCCAAAGCATCTGGACGAGATTTTGAAGGAAACAAATCTTCTGATGTCTGATGTAGTGGGCATTTTGTTAAAATTAGAATTGGATGGGTTTGTGAAACAAACGGCCAAGAACTATTATATTCAATCATATGAAGATGGAACTATTTTTTAGTATAAGGAAAAAAGAGAAAGTTTGTGGTATCTTTATCTCTATACTAAAAAATATGGAAGAAAAGTATAGGGAGTGTTATGATGCCAAAGTATTTAGTAATTGTAGAATCACCGGCAAAGGCAACAACAATTAAGAAGTTTTTAGGCAAAAATTATGAAGTTGTAGCGTCAAATGGACATGTAAGAGATTTTCCTAAAAGTCAGATGGGGATAGATTTTGAAGCAAATTTTGAACCCAAATATATTACCATCCGAGGAAAGGGAGAATTGCTTGCAAAACTTCGTAAAGAGGCAAAAAAAGCAGACAAAGTCTATCTTGCAACTGACCCGGATCGGGAAGGGGAAGCAATATCATGGCATTTATCAAAATCTTTAAAGTTGGAAGATAAACAGTATAGTAGAATTTCTTTTAATGAAATTACAAAATCAGCAGTAAAAGCCTCTATAAAGCAGGCAAGAAAAATTGACATGGACATGGTGGATTCCCAACAGGCGAGACGAATGATTGACCGGATGGTGGGATATAGTATCAGTCCATTGCTATGGACAAAAGTAAAAAGAGGTTTGAGTGCTGGTCGTGTCCAGTCAGTAGCCTTACGGTTGATTTGTGATAGAGAAGAAGAAATTAATGCATTTATACCAGAAGAATACTGGACTTTAGATGCTGTATTAAAGGTTGATAAGGAGAGAAAGCCTTTAATTGCCAAATTTTATGGTGAAAATGGAAAGAAAACTTCGATTCAAAATGAAGAACAGTTAAAAGAAATTGTGAAAAAAGTGGAGAAAGCTACGTTCATTATCTCAGATGTAAAAAAAGGTGAGAGGACTAAAAAAGCACCATTACCATTTACAACTAGTACCTTGCAGCAGGAAGCTTCCAAAAGTCTAAATTTTGCAACACAAAAAACGATGCGTATTGCCCAGCAGTTATATGAGGGTGTTGCTATAAAAGGGCATGGAACTGTGGGATTGATTTCTTACCTGCGTACAGACTCTACCCGTGTATCAGAGGAAGCAGATAAGGCAGCAAGAGAGTTTATTGAGAATACCTATGGAGTTGATTTTGTTGCAGATAAAGTGAACGAGAAAAATTCAAAGAATAAAATTCAAGATGCTCATGAGGCGATACGGCCAACTTATATTGAATTTACTCCGACTGTAGTAAAAGAAGATTTGAGCAGAGAACAGTTCCGGCTGTACCAGCTTATTTGGAAAAGATTCGTTGCAAGCAGAATGCAGAATGCAAAGTATGAAACTACTTCTGTAAAGATTGATGCAGGAGAGTATCGTTTTACATCAGCAGCCTCCAAACTTGTGTTTGATGGTTTTATGTCTGTATATACTACAGAAGAAGATAAAAAAGAAAAGACAACTATGTTGAAATCATTATCTATGGATTCTAAACTTTCTTTGACAGATTTGGAAAAGGCACAGCACTTTACTCAGCCTCCAGCACATTTTACAGAGGCATCTTTAGTGAAGACATTGGAGGAACTTGGAATAGGAAGACCAAGTACTTATGCACCAACTATTAGTACAATTATTGCAAGACGTTATGTGGCAAAAGAAAATAAAAATCTGTATGTAACAGAAATTGGAGAAGTGGTAAATAATATAATGAAGGAATCTTTTTCAAGTATAGTGGATTTTCATTTTACTGCAAATTTAGAAGCATTACTTGATTGTGTAGAAGATGGAACTGTTCCATGGAAAACGGTGGTAAGTAATTTTTATCCAGATTTAGAGGAATCTGTAAAAAAAGCACAAGAAGAACTTGAGAAAGTAGAAATACAGGACGAAGTAACAGATGTGATATGTGAAGAGTGCGGAAAGAATATGGTTATAAAATATGGACCACATGGAAAGTTTCTTGCATGTCCAGGTTTTCCAGAATGTAGAAATACAAAGACATATTTGGAAAAAATAGGAGTTTCTTGTCCAAAATGTGGAAAAGACATCGTAATACGCAAAACAAAAAAAGGAAGAAGATACTTTGGCTGTGAGGGGAATCCCGATTGTGATTTTATGACATGGCAAAAACCGTCGAAAGAAGCATGTCCGTCCTGTGGTGGAGTTTTATTGGAAAAAGGTGCAAAATTAGTTTGTATGGATGAGACCTGTGGGTTTGTAACAAGTACAAAGGAAAAAAAAGAAAATTAACCATGTAAAGAAAAAGGGTAAAATACCTAGGAGGTATATATGAGTGTTCAATTGCTTGATAAGACTAGAAAAATTAATAAGTTATTGCATAATAATAGTTCTCATAAAGTAATATTTAATGATATTTGTAAGGTATTGAGCGAAATTCTGGCATCTAATACTATGGTACTTAGCAAAAAGGGAAAGGTTTTAGGGATAAAGAATCTAGGAAATATTCCTAAGATTACAGAATTATTAAAAGAAAATGTAGGATGCTACATTGATAAAATGCTTAATGAGAGAGTGCTGAATATTCTATCAACGAAAGAAAATGTAAATTTTGAAATGCTTGGCTTTGAATTTGAGGAGAGGAATACTTATAATGGTATTGTAACACCAATTGATATTGCAGGAGAAAGATTAGGAACTTTATTTATTTATCGTCAGAATGCTCCTTATCTTATTGATGATATTATTCTTAGTGAGTATGGTTCCACAGTGGTAGGATTAGAGATGCTTAGAGCAGTGAATGAGGAAAGTGCCGAAGAAATAAGAAAATTGCAGGTTGTACAATCTGCAATTGGTATCTTGTCTAGTTCCGAGTTGGAAGCTATCAAACACATTTTTGGTGAATTAGATGGAGATGAGGGAGTTCTGATTGCTAGTAAGATTGCAGACAGGGTAGGAATTACTAGATCTGTAATTGTAAATGCATTACGTAAATTTGAAAGTGCAGGTATTATTGAAACGAAATCATCAGGTATGAAAGGAACATATATTAAGGTTTTAAATGATATTATATTTGATGAACTTGAGAATGTAGAGTTATAAAATCCGCTTGTGGTAAAACTTTACAAAACAGGAAATTGATTCAAAGATATTTTTTTTGTTAATATTTCTTGTTTTTTTGTGATTTGTTGGTATAATATAAAGAGTAATACAAAAAGGGTAATAGAGAAAGGGTGAACTAGATGATAGGTTCAAGTGCATATAATTATATTAATGTATTGCAGAAGGCCGCTGATGCAAGTTGGCTTCGTAATACAGTATTATCAAATAACTTGGCAAACGTTGATACACCAAATTTCAAAAGACAGGATGTACAGTTTGAGACGTATTTGATAGGACAATTGGCAGGGGGAGATACTATGGATTCTTATGTGGATGATATGGATTTGTCTACTCTAGCTGCAACAATATATACAGATAATTCAAATTTAAGTTATAGAAGTGATGGGAATAATGTAGATATTGATACTGAAAATGCAGAATATGCAAAGAATCAAATTAAGTATAGAGTTATGACAGATTCCATTTCACAAGAATTTAGCCGGCTTCGTATGGCTATGGGGAAATAATGTTTAACTAAGATTATTCATACATAAAAGGTTGATTGATATACATTATATATAGATGAATATGAAAAGTGATTCATAGATTAGGACGGAATGAATTTGTAATTGAAATATCAATAATTAAAGATTAAATTAGGAATAGGGATATACGGAATATGATATAGAGTTGGAGGATAAGGAGGATATAATATGTCAGCATTTGGAGCTATGGATATAAGTGCAAGCGGGATGACAGCACAAAGACTGCGTACAGATATTATTGCACAGAACATTGCAAATGTAAATTCTACCCGTGATGGAAATGGTAATCCATATAGAAGAAGAACTGTAGTTTTTGAGGAGAAGCCATCTCACAGTTTTAATAATTATTTAAGTGTGGCTTCTGGTTCAATTGGTAATGGTGTAAAGGTTTCCGAAATTGTAGAAGATACAGAGACACCAATGACTATGGTTTATGACCCTTCACATCCGGACGCAGATGAAGATGGGTATGTTTATTATCCCAACGTGAATACTGTAACAGAGATGACAAACTTAATTGATGCAAGCAGATCCTATGAAGCTAATATTACAGCTTTTAATGGAACTAAGTCTATGATATTGCAGGCACTTGAGATTGGAAAGTAAAAATGAAGGAGAATAGATGATGAGTATAGATGTAAACAGTCTACTAGGAACAAGTAATATTAGCAGTTTATATACAGATTATTCTACAAGCAGTTTGAGGGGGATTTTTGACGATTATAGTAAGGTATCTGGTTTTGGGACGAGTGATGATACTTTTGAAAATGTATTCCAGTCGGCTTTGAATCTTGTGGAGCAAACAAACGAATATAGTAATATAGCAGAGCAAGAAGAATTGAATTATGCGATGGGGTTATCAGAAGATACACATACGTTGATGATTGCACAATCAAAAGCAAATAGTTCATTGATGTTCACGGTTTCTGTAAGAGATGCTGTGATTGACGCCTATAAAGAGATTATGAATATGCAGTTCTAAGATAGTTGGCTGATATATATTATGATTGATATTGGATTGAAATATAGAAATGCAAATATATTGTGAGATAGAATTATGGGACAAGGAATAGTGCATGAAAGGAACGGTAGGAGAGTTGAAACATGGTAGATAAGTTTAAAGATGTGCTACAAAAGCTGATAGAGTTTTGGAATAAATATAGTGCAAAACAAAAAGCGATAATTATTTCTGTAATTGTTACAATTCTTTTAGCTATTGGAATTTTAGCATTTACTCTAACTCGGACTACATATACACATTTAGTTACGCTGGCAGATGAAGAGGGCGTAACACATATGCAAGAATTATTAGGTGGAGAAAGAATAGCTTATAAAACAACACAGGCAACTGGTGGTTATGAGATTTCGGTGGATAGTTCAAAAACAACAGATGCGATGTTGCTGTTAGGTAATAGTAATGTAGTTGAAAAGGTGTCGAGTGGTATGGACTGGGAGAAAGCTTTGGATAACAGTATTGATACTACAGAGACAGAAAAACAGAAGAAATATGCACTGGCATATCAAAGTGATATTCGTAAATACTTGATGACAATAGATGGTGTTGAAGATGCCTATATATCTATGAATGTTCCAGAAGATGATGGGACGATTCTTTCAGAAAACAAAGATACTTCTGTTGCAGTTATGCTAAAATTGTCAAAAGAATTAGAAAGTTCTGCAGTTCAAGGAATGGCAAATTATCTTGCCACTGCTGTTGGAAATAGTGATACAGACTTGATAACTATTATAGATAGTGCTAGTAATTTACTTTTTGATGGTTCTAGTTCAGATATACTAAAGAACCCTTCTAGTTCGTCAGAGTATACAGAAAATTTACGGGCAATTATAAAAAATGATCTGAAGCAAATGCTTTTAAAGGCGAATTATAATGAAGTTGAAGTGGGTGCATCTAACATTCAATTTAATATGGATCAGGTTTCTTCTTTGTTTACAGAGTATTCTGTTCCAGAAGGGATGGAGAATGGACCATATTCAGAAAGTTATGAATACAAGGCTGAAGGCACTAATGGTTCGGGAGGAATTCCAGGAACAGATTCCAACGCAGATGAAACAGATTACATGTTACAAAATGGAAATTCGTCAAATAACAGTGTAACCTTAGATAAATTTAAGTATGATAACAACAAAAAAGAAACGACCACAGTGCAGGCAGTTGGTGCAATGGATGCAGGAGCTTCTTCTGTAGCGATTGTTTTGAAAAAATACACTATTTATGATGAAGCACAAATGAAAAAAAATGGTGAATTAGAAGGTACAGATTTCGCAACCTTCCAAAGTCAGAATAGTGAACCAATAGAAATGGAAGTAGAAGACAATGTGGTAGAGCTGATTTCCAAGGCCACAGGAATTGCAACAAATAATATTTCTGTAATTGCTTACAACCAGCCAGTGTTTAATGGAATGGTAGATACACCAGTTGAATATAGTAATATTATGATGATTATTCTTGCGGTTTTAATCATTGCTTTGCTGGTATTTGTTGTGTTCAAGGGAACGGCACCTATGGAAGTTACAGAGTTAGAACCAGAATTATCTGTGGAACAATTGCTGGCAACAACAAAGGAAAGTCAATCCTTAGAAGATATCGAATTTGGCGAGAAGTCAGAAACAAGAAAGATGATCGAGAAGTTTGTGGACGAGAATCCAGATGCGGTGGCACAATTATTACGTAACTGGATAAATGAAGATTGGGGTTAAATATTTAAAACGTGACACTGCTTACGCCCAAGTGGAGTGTACTTTGCTCTGCTTGGGTGGATTTGGATATAAGGAGGCAATAAAATGAAAGAGGAGTTAAGTGGACTTGAAAAAGCTGCAATTTTGTTGATTAGCTTAGGACCTGAAAAATCGGTTAATGTTTTTAAACATTTAAAAGAAGATGAGATAGAACAGCTAACACTTGAAATTGCAAATACAAGAAGTGTATCTGCACAAAGAAAAGAGCAGGTTATGGATGAGTTTTATGAAGTGTGTCTTGCTCAGCAATATATTGCAGAGGGAGGTATTACTTATGCAAAAGAATTGCTGGAGAAAGCACTTGGCTCTGAAAAGGCAAGAGATGTTATTGGAAGACTGACAGCATCGCTGCAGGTACGTCCTTTTGAATTTGTTAAAAAGACAGATCCTACACAACTTTTGAATTTTATTCAGGATGAACATCCACAGACAATTGCACTTATTTTATCTTATTTGTCTTCTAGTCAGGCATCTGTTATTATTGCTGCCCTGCCACCGGAGAAACAGGCAGATGTTGCAAGACGTATTGCACAGATGGATAGAACATCACCAGATGTGATCAAAGAAGTAGAGAAGGTATTAGAGAGAAAACTAGCATCTTTGGTAAATCAAGATTACACAATTGTTGGTGGTGTAGATGCTATCGTAGAAATCTTGAATACAGTAGACAGAGGAACAGAAAAACATATTATTGAAACTCTTGAAATTGAAGAACCAGAACTTGCGGATGAAATTAGAAGAAAGATGTTTGTATTCGAGGATATTTTGTCTTTGGATGACAAATCTATTCAGCGTGTGCTTCGTGAGGTAGATAATAATGAGCTTGCTATGGCATTGAAGGGTTCAACAGAAGAAGTGCAGACTGTTATTTTTAACAATTTGTCAAAACGTTTGGCAGTTATGATTCGAGAAGATATGGAATTTATGGGGCCAGTACGATTAAAAGATGTAGAAGAAGCACAGCAAAAAATTGTAAATATTATTCGTAAATTAGAAGACTCCGCAGAAATTATTATTTCAAGGGGTGGAGGTGACGAAATCGTTGTCTAATTTAATTAAATATTATAATTTCAATGTTACAGAAGATGATAAAAAGTTAATTGATATGGATCATCGTGTAGGTAATTTTATTCCTGGTATTGTCACTCATGGAGAGGTAGAATTATGGGATTCAGAGAGACAAGAACTTGAAGCAGAATTTCCAGAAGAGATGTTTGAGCAAGAAGAAACTATAAAAGGGAAGGTTCTTAATCAAGATGAATTACTTGATATGGCTCATGAACAGGCTGGACAGATTTTGGAACAGGCACATAAGGAGGCAGAGCAGATTCTGGAACAAGCAAGAGTTGCAGGAGAGTATGAGAAGAATCAAATTATTGAAGAGGGAAGAAAGTCAGGATATCAGGAAGGGCTTGTTAAGGCTAATGAAGAATTTTCTAATCAAAAGAAGGCATTAGAGGACAGAGAAGAGGAATTAGAGGCGCAATATCAGAAAATGATAGCTGATTTAGAACCTGGTTTTACAGAACTTGTAATTGAATTAGTAAAAAAACTAACTGGAGTTTTTGCGGAAAGAGATATTGTACTTTTTTTGATAGAGCAGGCTCTGGGAAAAATTGGACGATGTAAGGGAATAAAAATCAAGGTATCACAAGACGATATAGAAAGTGTAAATGCTTCTATGGACAATTTTATGAATATCGTTGGGAATCAATGTCAATTTGATGTCTTAGTAGATATTGGACTTCAAAAAAACCAATGTGTGATAGAAACTGAGAATCAAATTGTAGATTGTAGTCTGGATGTGCAGTTGGATAGTTTAATAGAGGATTTAAAATTGTTGATTTAATTTAGTATATTAATGTTTTAATGGAAAGATAATTGTGGTATAGGGATATAGGAAAAAGACAGAAGTGTAGGATTGGCGGGGTTCGTATGGCAATTGATTTTAGCAGATATGATAATTTATTAAAAAAGAATTATGAAAAACATTGGGGGAAAGTAGTGAAAGTCGTTGGTCTTACGGTAGAGTCTATAGGTCCTGATGCAAAATTAAATGATATGTGTTATATTATACCTAAGAATGGTGGCAATCCCCTAAAAGCAGAAGTGGTTGGATTTCGTGATGACAGAGTGCTTTTAATGCCCTATGACAATGTAGAAGGAGTGGGATTAGGTAGCAGAGTAGAAAATTCTGGAGCACCATTAAAAGTGTTTGCCAGTGAAAGTCTTTTGGGAAAGACTCTTGACGGATTAGGTGTTCCTATTGATGGAAGTGAACTGTCTAAAGAGGGGGAAGGATATTCTGTAGAGGCTATGCCTCCTGACCCGCTAAAGAGAAAAATTATTGATGAAGTTCTGCCACTAGGGGTAAAAGCTGTAGATGGATTAAATACAATTGGTAAGGGACAAAGGATTGGAGTATTTGCTGGAAGTGGTGTGGGAAAAAGTACCTTGCTTGGTATGTTTGCAAGAAACACCAAAGCAGATATAAATGTGATCGCATTGATTGGAGAGCGAGGAAGAGAAGTTAGGGAATTTATAGAGCGAGACTTAGGACCAGAAGGAATGGCTCGTTCTGTAGTAGTAGTAGCAACATCAGATAAGCCTGCCCTAATTAGAAAAAAAGCTGCACAGACGGCTACAGCTATTGCGGAATACTTCAGAGATCAGGGAAAAGATGTTTTGGTTATGATGGATTCTCTAACACGTTTTTCTATGGCGCAACGTGAGATTGGTTTAGCTTCTGGAGAACCGCCTGTTTCCAGAGGATATCCTCCTAGTGTATATGCAGAAATGCCAAAACTTTTGGAGCGTGCTGGAAATGCAGAAAAAGGATCTATAACAGGGTTATATACAGTTTTGGTAGATGGTGATGATTTTAATGAGCCAATTACCGATACTGCCAGGGGTATTTTAGATGGACATATTGTGTTATCCAGAAAATTGGGACATAAGAACCATTATCCAGCAATTGATGTACTTGCAAGCATTTCTAGATGTATGAGTTCCATCGCATCTTCAGAGCATAAAGAAGTAGCAGGAAAACTAAGAAATGTTTTAGCTACATATAATGAAGCAGAAGATTTAATTAATATTGGGGCATATAAAAGAGGCTCTAATAAGGAAATTGACTATTCTATTGAAAAGATAAATGACGTAAATCAATTTTTGTGTCAGGGGATGTATGAAAAATTTGACTTTGAAGAGGAAAAATTGTTGATGTCAGAAATTTTTAATATGGCAGCTGACACGAAAGAATAAGGGAGGATGTAGATGGCTAAGTTTATTTTTAAAATGCAGAATATTTTGGAGATTAAACGTAAGCTAGAAGATCAGGCAAAAAGTGTTTATGCAGATGCTATTCACGCTTTAGAAGCAGAAAAAACAAAACTTCGGGAATTAGAAGAGAAAAGGGAGTTATACGAAGACAGACTTACTGATATGATGCTAGAGTCCTTACATATACACGAAATTTGCCGGATGGAGAATGCAATTGAAGTGATGAAATATAAGATAAGGGAACAGATTGTAGCTGTGAGTAAAGCGGAAAGAGTGGTGGAGAATGCCAGGCAGGCATTGAATGCTGCTATGATTGAAAGAAAAACTTATGAAAAACTCAAGGAAAAAGAGTTTGAAGATTTTAAATTAGAAGTAAATGCACAAGAAAAAAAAGAAATTGATGAATTGGTTAGTTATCAGTTTACACAGAAGGCACAGACTGTAGAGATGTGATATATGTAACTTAAAATAAATTAATAAAAACATTGTGAAATATACACAAAAAGAGAAATGAAAAATGTGCAAAAGGATATTTTGTAATGGTATTTGATTGGGAAGGTGTAGAAAATGGCAAGAAATGACGATGAATTAGATGTGGAACAGGATACAGGTGAAAAAGAAAATAGTAAGTCTTCTGATGTAGTGGAAGAAAGTAGTGGCAGTAAGATTGTTACAATTCTTATTGTTATTCTTATTATTCTAATCTGGCTTGGAGCTTTTGCGCTGGCAATTAAGTTGGATGTAGGTGGATTGGGAAGTAATGTGCTTGCACCTGTATTAAAAGATGTGCCACTTATTAATCGGATTTTACCAAGTGGAAGTGCAAATGCTGAGAGAAAGGAATATGCAACATTAGATGAAGCATTAAAAAGAATAAAAGAACTAGAGTTGCAATTAGAATCACAAAGCAGTTCTAAGGGTGTGGATTCCAATTATATTGCAGAGTTAGAAGCTGAAGTAAATAGATTGAAGGTTTTTGAAAAGGAACAAGAAAAATTTGCAGAAGAGAAAAAGAAATTTGATGAGGAAGTTGTATATGCAGATGCAGCTCCAGATATTACAGAATATCAAAAGTATTATGAAAATATGAATCCAGATAATGCTGCAGAAATATACAGACAAGTAATTGAGCAGGTTCAGTATAATAAAGAGGTAACGGAACAAGCAGAACGTTATGCAAATATGGAACCAGCAGCAGCAGCAGCAATTTTAGATACGATGACATCTGCAGATTTGGATATGGTATGTGCGATATTGAAAAACATGAAAACGGAAGCTAGTGCACTGATATTGCAAGAGTTAGATGCTAATGTAGCTGCTAAAATTACAAAAAGAATGTTAGCAGATGAATAAAGAAAATGTACTAATAACCAGAAATAAATAGTATTTAAAATTAGGTACTAAGAGTTTTTATATATTTTTATAGAAACCTTAGATATAAATTTATTTGTGGAATATTGCCCCATAATTATATGTGTGGTGAGACACAAATTTAAATCAAAAAGAAGAAAGGAGGCAAGAAAATGGAATTGCAAAGTGTATTTACACAAATGGCTGGATTGACTGTTACTAATTCTTCAGGAAATAGTTTAGGCAGTCAAAGAACAGATGGAAAAAGAGTTGTTGCTTTTCAAGAGTATATGTTAAGTGCAACAAAGAAAGATGAACCAACTGTTTCTGCTGAACAAAAGATTAACAAGGAATGTAATGTGACTGCCGATGCACCAATAAGAGAAACTGAAAAAATGCTAAAAACTTCTGATGTTGCATCAACAGCAGCCAATGAAACAAGTGAAGAAGAAGTTATGACACAGGAAGTTCAGATTCCAAAGGAGAATGAAGGACATAATAATTTAGATGTTTTATGTAGTTCAAAGACTGTAGTACATGAGTGGAAAGAAGAAGTACAAGAAATGTTATGTGAAGAGTTTGATCTTACTTTGGAAGAATTGGAACAAATCATGTCAGAGCTTGGATTGCAGTATGCTGATTTACAAAATTTATCTAATATTCAGCAGTTTGTATTAAATGTAGCAGGAATTGATGATAAGACAGCGTTTCTTACAAACGAAGTGCTTACCAAACAGGTTATTTCAGTACAAGAAACTTTGAAGCAGATTACCTCAATTATTATGCAGGAATATGGACTGGATAATGAAGAGATAACAAATTATCTGGTGCAAGATGCAAAACAGGGAGGTATAGTAACTACAGAGGATATGTTGTCAGTAGAAGAAGAGACACTACAAGAGGAAACAGATTGGAAGAACATATTGTCCAATGAAACTACAAAAGAAGGATTAGATAATGTAAAAGATAAGGCAGAGTACGAACTAGATGATGTAAAAGTAGCTGAAGAAAGATTAATGCAAGAAAAGAAAGGTACTGTTACAGAGTTTGGGACAGAAACAGAGGTAGTTTCTAAGAAGGAATCTTATAAACTGAATATGAAAAATCCAGAAATATCTGTAGAAAAAGAAACGGTTTCAACGAACAAAGAGACTATTGAGGAAAAGGTAGAGAACAAGGTTGGAATAACAGTGGAAAAAGAAGAGGAAGGATTTTCTGATTCTGACAGAGGAGAGGAACCCCGTGGTTTATTTGAGCATTTTGTAGAAAATTTATCTATAAATAGAGCAGTTAATACAGAAAACATGGATATAAGAATGGATGCAATTACCCAAATGAGAGAAATTGTAACACAAGTGGTGGAACAAATAAAAGTTAGAGTGAATGCAGATACCTCATCCATGGAAGTTCAGTTGAATCCAGAAAACCTAGGAAAGGTGAATCTTACTGTTGTAGCAAGAGAAGGACATATTACAGCCCAATTTGTTACAGAGAATGAACTTGCAAGGCAGGCTTTAGAGGGGCAGGTTCAGCAGCTAAGAGAAAATTTAGGTGAGCAGGGGCTAAAGGTAGATGAAGTAGAAGTAACTGTTTCAAATTTTGATTTTTCTCATAGCAATCAGGCAAATGCAGAAGAACAAAGGCAGCAACAGAGCCAGGAGCAAAGAAGGGTACATAGAAATTTGAATTTGAAAGATGCTGTTAGTTTAGATGATTTGACAGAAGAAGAGCAATTGGCAGCAAGAATTATGGCGGATAATGGAAATCAAATAGATTATACCGCATAAATATAAAAAAGGAGGAATAGTATGGGTTTGATAGCACCAGTTGAAAAGAATGAAAATGGTGATTGGCAAGTAAAAGATACAGCAATTTCCACAACAAAAAAGGATACAAAAGGTACAGGCACATTAGGGAAAGAAGCTTTCTTGCAGTTATTGGTAGCACAGATGAAATACCAAGATCCTTTAAATCCATCTAGTGATACAGAATGGGTTTCGCAGATGGCACAATTTTCTGCTTTGGAACAAATGCAAAATTTAAACACTACAATGACAAATGCACAGGCATTCTCATTAATTGGTCAGACAGTTGAGGTAAACACTGATAATGGACCTGTTGAAGGTGTTGTAGATTATGTAAATGTGTCAGATGGAATAGCTTATGTCGCTATAGATGGTAAAACTTATGAAGCCAGCAAGGTAAATACTGTACTTAGTGGAGGATATTTACAAGAGAAATATGGTCCTAAAGTGGTGAAGCAAGAAATTGTTTATAACTATGATGATAGAGAAAATGCAAAAATTAAAGTATCTTTGGGAAGCAAAGATTATGCAGCAAATGGAATGTATGTAGCAATAGGAGATAATTTGATTGATAGTAGTAATTTGTCTTATGATGAAACGAATGGAATATTGACTATCTCGAAGGAAGCATTTTATGGATTAACATCAGGAAAAACTTATGATATTACATTTGCTTTTGATGATGTATATAAGACTACCGTATCAGAAACTGTTAGCTTAAAGGTAGTTGGTAATCAGCCATCTGATACTTTGGAAGAAAACACTGAGGAGTAATTGTTTGTATACTAAAAAGTATGTTAAATGAAAATGAAAGAAGAGGTGGAAGGGTATGAATATAAGAAATAGTAATTTTTCTTCCATCGAAAGTATGCGGCAACAGTTGGCACAACAGATACCAAAGGATTCTAATAAAAAAGAACCAGAGAAGAAAAGTATTTCTTTTGAGGAGGTATTATCTACAAAAAGTCAAACAAATGTAGAGAATACCAATGGAATTCGTTTTTCCAAGCATGCCAATGACCGTTTGGCATATCGGAATATAGACTTATCGAAAGAACAGATGGACCGTTTGGAATATGGGACGAACAAGGCCAGAGAGAAGGGAATACAAGAATCTTTAGTTATGGTAGATGATTTGGCTTTTATTGTAAATGTTAAAAACAATGTGGTGGTTACAGCTGTGAATGATACAGAAGATGCCGTATTTACTAATATTGATGGAGCTGTAATTAGTTAAAATGTATGGTAACAAGGAAATAAAAATGTGTTTTTTAGCCGGACCTATCTGGAGGCTAATCACCTTTGAATGACAGATAAGGTGAACACAGAATTGGGGAGCACAATTGTGCAGTAATTAGGAGGAAATGTCTTATGATGAGATCGTTATTTTCTGGTGTAGCAGGATTAAAAGTACATCAGACAAAGATGGATGTAATTGGTAATAATATTGCAAACGTAAATACTGTAGGTTTTAAATCTAGTTCTGTAAATTTTTCAGATGTGCTTTATCAGACTACACAGTCTGCATCTGGTGCAAATGAGGCAACAGGGCTTACAGGTAAAAATCCAAAGCAGATTGGTATTGGTTCTCAAGTTGCATCTATTACAACAAATGTAAAAGGTACTGGTGGAACACAAAGAACAGACGAAGCTTTAGACTGTATGATAAGTGGAGATGCATTTTTTATTGTTAATTTTGGAGGAGTAAATTATTTTACAAAAGCTGGTTCATTTGGCGTAGATGCAACAGGTACTTTGTGTACTGCAGCAGGTGCAGCTGTAATGGGATGGCAGGTAAATGAAGATGGTACAGATATTATTCGTAGTTCTGTATCAAAATTATCTGTAATGTCTCCTGAGAACATGACTTCATCTCCAGAGGCTACTAGAAAGGCGTATGTAACAGGTAATGTTGATTCAAGTGATCCTTCTCTTCTAAGGGATGAGGGAGTCTCTATACAAGTATCTTTTTATGATAATCTTGGAAATGAGTATAACTTACAACTAGGATTGAAAGCAGCGGTAGGAGAAGATGGAACTACAACAGCAGGAAATTATACTCTTGTTCCCCAAAATATCATTGGTTCTGATAAGAAGTCCATTTTCTTGCAGACAGTAACAGAGGAGGATGGAACTACAACAACAACAGTAAAAGAAGGAATGAGTTTTACCTTTGGGGGAATTACATATACTCCAGCATTAGATGAAGAAACTGGAGAACTTACTTTTGGTGAGGATGTAACAGGACCTAGTTTAGTATTCGATCCTAGCACAGGTGCATTTCGGTCTGTTGGTGGAGAAGAAGGCGGAGAAGAAGGAGCATCAAATAAAACGTTGACCCTTAGTTTTGGTGAAGGAGAAGATGCGGAATCTGTTGCTGGACTTGAAGCGTTCAGAAATGTTGAGATTGATTTTTCTACTATTACCCAATATGTAAGTAATGGAAAATGTAGTTTAGAAGGATTTAAAGGAGCAGCAGATAAAAGTGGAGAAGGTGCTGGACGTAAAATGGGTGAAATGATGGGTCTTAGTATTGATTCATCAGGAAAGATTTTTGGTACTTATGATAATGGTACTACAAAGCTTTTAGGACAGATTGCAGTAACAACATTTGCTAATGCTACAGGTTTAGAGGCTATTGGTAATAGTATGTTTGCTACAACCCAGAACTCTGGTGATTTTGATGGAATTGGTAAAGATATCACAGAGACCGGTGGAGAAATGATTACAGGTGTTTTGGAAATGTCAAATGTGGATTTATCTACAGAATTCACACAGATGATTACAACACAGAGAGGTTTCCAGTCAAATTCAAGAATTATAACAACTTCAGATACAATGTTGGAGGAGTTAATTAACTTGAAGCGTTAGTATAATTAGATACTTATTATAGGAAGTGTCAGAAAGAAGAAAGGGGTTCCATATTGAGTATATGATTATGCAGTGAAGATTAACTGTAAAAGTAAAACTTAAATATGGAATTCCTTGATTTTTGTTATTTGTTTGAAAATTAATTTGTAAATTGTTACTTAGCTTAAAAGATAACTATTCAGGTAGAAATACACATATAGTGTGTATTTTATTATAAAATATAAACTTTGTAATGTTTAGAACTGTTGTTATAGATAAATTTATATATGCTTAAGCAAAATGTTTATGATTTTGAAATGCTATTTATAATTTTTACACATCAGATTTTACAATAAACATATACTTGTTTTTTGCATAGACACAAACCAAGTATATGTTTATTGATAACACATTTGTAATAAAAGGGATTATGGAAAAGAAGTACTCATGATTTTTATAAATTTTTTTATAAAAAAAATGAGATTTCTGCTATGAATGGTATTGACGAATAAGAGGAAAAATTGTACCATAAAAGAGAATGGTGCATAAGGAATGAGAGGAATTGTATGATTAGACTTACTAAGTTAAATGATACACAATTTGTTCTAAATGCAGAACTTATAAAAACGGTGGAAGAAACACCGGATACTGTAATTACTATTACAACAGGCAATAAATACATAGTTAAAGAAAATGCAGACGAAGTTGTTGATAAGGTTATACAGTATAAAAAAGAGATTTTATCAAAAATTATGTGATGAGGGGTGGTGGACACTGTGGATATAGCTTCATTAGTTGGTATGATTCTATGTATGGTACTTATGATTATTGGTATTATATCAGGACCTGCTGGAGTCGCTTCATTAGGTAACTTCTATGATTTTACATCTGTAATGGTTACATTTGGTGGATCATTTATGTGTGTTCTTATGATGACAGATGGTATACCGCAATATTTAGCTAATCTAAAAAGTATTGGCTTGATTATGAAGATACAAAGTATGAATGAGACAGAGATGATTAAAAATATTATTGATTTGTCTAATGTATCACGAAAAGAAGGTCTTCTTGCTTTGGAAGAGGCAGCAAATGGAATTGATGATGATTTTTTAAAGAAAGGTTTGCTTCTTATTGTGGATGGTACAGATCCTGAATTAGTCCGAAGCATTATGGAAACAGAGCAAATGGCAGTGGAAGAACGGCATAAGACAGTTATTGGGTTCTGGGAAAATCTAGGGGCGATGGGGCCTGCTTGGGGTATGATTGGTACCTTGATTGGTTTGATTAACATGTTAAAGAATCTAAGTGATATGAGTACTGTTGGACCTAACATGGCAACAGCGTTGATTACTACTTTTTATGGTTCTGTGTTAGCAAACTGGATATGTGCACCAGTTGCTGCAAAATTAAAGGCAAATAATACAAAAGAAATTACTTTACGTAATATTATGGTAGAAGGTTTGCTGTCTATACAGGCAGGAGAGAACCCTCGTGTAATTGAGGAAAAGTTGAAATCATTCCTGCCGCCTAAGGATAGAGATACAGTTGGTGAACAAGAAGGCGGTGAAGTATAATGGCAAAGAAGAGAGAAGAGGAAGCACCAAAAGGGTCACCTGCGTGGATGGCAACATTTAGTGATTTGATGAATCTGCTCCTTTGCTTCTTTGTTTTGTTATTCTCCATGTCTTCTATAGATGAAGCAAAATATGAGGAATTGGTCGTTTCTTTAAGTAATAGCTTTAGTATATTTAGTGGAGGAGGTTCAGCTATAGGAGAGGGTACATTGATATCCAATGGTGTGAGCCAGCTAAATGAATTAGATGACTATTATAATGATATGGGAAAAGCAAGTGAAGAAGAGGAAACCAATGAAGGAGATCCCTTAGAAGAATATAAAAAACAACTAGAGCAAGAACAAAAAGAACAAACAGAACAATTATATGATGAACTTTCGGAAATAATTGGAGAAAAACAAATTGTTGATAAAGTAAGTTTGGGGATGGATGACCACTATCAGTATGTAAAAATATCGTTGAGTGGGGCAATTTTATTTGAATCTGGGCAAGCGGATTTTTTGGCAGATGCAAGACCTGTTTTAAGCAAAGTTGGAGATATTTTGAAATTATATGATGACTCACAGATAAAAATAGAAGGTCATACAGATAATGTGCCAATAAATAGTGGGAAATATGCCGATAACATGGAATTATCCGCTGCAAGAGCGATTAGTGTATGGAAGTATTTTGTAAATCAAAAGGGATTAGATCCTAAAACAATGGAGGCTTCTGGAAAGAGTCAATATTCTCCAGTTGCAAAAAATGATACTGCATCAGGAAGAGCAAAAAACCGGCGTGTTGAGATTAAAATATATACAGATAGTGAATAGTTTATATTATGTAGTAATTTTGGGAAAATAGAATTGTTCGATATATGAGGAGGTTGGTTATGAAAAAAAATATTTTGACAATTATTATTATGGCTTTGACAGTTATTAATGTGATTTTGACAGCAGTGGTTTTGTTTTCTGCTGTTCCTGCTATGAATCGAACCAATAATTTGATAAAGAAAGTTACTGAAGTGGTGGATTTAGAGTTAGAATCTGATGAACAATCTGATAATAATGCTGTTTCTATTACAGATAGAGAAAATCATCAATTTACTAGCTCTGCAGGAACACTCACAATCAATTTGTTAAACAGTGAAGGTGGAAAAGAGCATTGGGCACAGTTAGATTCTGTATATGTGACCGTAAATAAAGCTGGAGAAGATTATAAAAATTTGGTAAAAAATTTGGAAGGAAAACAAAGTGATGTACTTACAATTGTTTCTGATGTTATAGGTGGTATGGATTATGAAACTGTTTCTACTAAAAAGGATGAAATGAGGATAGAGATTGTGAAAAAACTTCAGGAACATTTTGAGACGGAATCTATTATTGATGTGTCGTTTGACAATTTACGTTTTCAATAATTAAACGAGGATTAATCATTAGACCTTTGTGATAAGATGATTACAAAGGTCTAAGTCATTTAGTAAATGATTATGTTGCTTTCGACAGCTTTACCATGAATGAAAGTTGATTGCTACATGTTACGCAATCACCAACTGTATTCGTATTTTGGAATATTGAGGACATACTCATACAGTTATCCAGCCGAATGGTTACATTTTTAGTAAGTAAACTTGCATAAAATGCAACCATTTGTTAGGGCTTTCATAGTGAATTAAAAGATTTCTAATTCGTGAAGTTTTAACATAAATTAGTAAAAAAAAGAAAAAAAGAGGAATATATCATTTTTTTACTTTGATTTAGGTGAAAAGTGTGATATTATATAGTTATGTATAAAGTCATAAAGTTTATAAGACTATTGTTAATAGTTATAGACAAGTTGAGGTGAGATGAATGGGCGATGTCTTATCGCAAAATGAGATTGATAATTTGCTTGCAGCTCTCAATAGTGGGGATTTTGATGCCGATGAGATGAAAGAAGGCGCTGAAAAAAGTGTAAAAGTATACGACTTCGCCAGACCAACTAAGTTTTCAAAGGAACATTTAAGAACTTTTGAAATTATCTTTGAGCATTATGGAAGACTTTTGTCAACAAATCTTCCAGCATATTTTCGGAAAAATGTGCAGGTAGAGGTGATGAATTCGGAAGCAATTACATATTCAGAGTTTTCAAATGCATTATCCAATCCAGTTATTTTAGGTGTAGTAGGAGTTGCACCATTGGAAGGAAATATAATTCTTGAATTAGCTGATAATTTAGGTTATGCTATTGTTGATAGAATGCTTGGAGGAGGAGGGAAACCTCTTGAAAAATCTAGAGATTTTACAGAAGTTGAGTTAATTATCATAGAGCGAGTAATTAACATTTGTACCAATTTGCTGATTGAGCCATGGGAAAGTGTGATTAGTATTGAACCAAGGTTGGATCGTATTGAAACAAATTCACAGTTTGCTCAGATTATTTCACCAAGTGAAATGATTGCGATTATTACCATGAACATCAAAATAGGTAGTGTAGATGGATTGATGAATGTGTGTATACCATATACAACCGTTGAAAATGTTATTGATAAGTTGAATACAAAATATTGGTATGCAAGTATGCAGGTTAAAGATGAAGAGATTTATCAGGAACTGGTTGAACATACTATATCGAAAGCGAAGATTCCAATTAAAGCTGTGTTAGGCAAGAGTATGATTTCGGTAAATGATTTTGTGAATATTCAAGTGGGTGATATTATTAGATTGGACACAAAAACAGAAGATGAGTTAAATGTTTATGTGGGTAATATTAATAAGTTTACTGCACTTCCGGGAGCCTCTTCGGATGTGTATGCAGTTAGATTGACATCAGTTGTGAGGGAGGAGTAATTAGAATGGATGAAATGTTATCCCAAGAGGAAATAGAAGCCTTATTAAATGGGGGTGGAGATGACAGTCAAACTGAGAGTGTAGATGGTTTGACAAGTGTAGAAGCAGATGCAATAGGAGAGATTGCTAATATATGTATGGGTTCTGCTGCTACGAATTTATCTACTTTAATAAATAATAAAGTTTCAATTACGACACCAGTAGTTTCTGTGGTTAACTTGGATGAGTTGTCTTCAAGATTTGGACGTCCGTGTGTTTTTGTACAAATTGCATACATAGAAGGACTGGATGGAAGTAATGTATTGATATTAGTAGAAAATGATGTTAAAATTATTACAGATTTAATGATGGGTGGAGATGGAAGTAATACAGCAGATGAATTATCAGAATTGCATTTGAGTGCAATTAGTGAAGCGATGAACCAGATGATGGGAGCTTCTTCTACATCATTATCTTCTATGCTGGAGAAAAAAATAGATATAAGTCCACCTAAGGCTAGTTTGATAGACTTAGGTGATAGTATTCAAGATGATACCATTTCTTTTTTAGATGATGAGTTTATAATGGTTTCTTTCCGAATGCAAATTGGAGATTTAGTAGATAGTACAATTATGCAATTATATCCAGTGGATTTTGCAAAAGATTTATATCAAAAATTTTCAGGCGGAGGAGCAGGAGACACTGAGCCAGAACAACAGGCAGATTCCGCACCAGCACAGGCGGCACCAACACCAGCAGAAACTGCTCCGCAGCCTATGCCGGTACAGCCAGCAATGGATATGAGTATGCAGCAACAACCAATGATGCAACAGCAACCAATGATGCAGCAGCCGATGATGCAACAGCAGCCAATGATGCAACAACCAATGTATGGTATGCCTATGCCTGATGTGAATATACAACCAGTACAGTTTCAGCCGTTTAATCAAATGGTGACACCATTAAATCAGCAGGAAAATATAGAATTGATTATGGATGTTCCTTTGGAAGTTACAGTGGAATTAGGCAGAACAAATAAATCTATAAAAGAGATTTTGGATTTTTCACCAGGAACAATTATTGAGTTAAATAAATTGGCAGGTGAACCTATTGATGTGTTAGTGAATGGCAAATTTGTTGCTAAAGGGGAAGTTGTAGTAATTGAGGAAAACTTTGGTATTAGGGTTACCGAGATTATTAAATAATAGAGATAAGGAGAGAGTAATATGGCTAAAAATATTTTAATTTGTGATGATGCAGCATTTATGAGGATGATGATTAAGGACATTCTAACTAAGAATGGTTATAATGTTGCGGGAGAGGCAGAAAATGGTTTAAAGGCTGTTGAAAAATACAATGAAACAAAGCCAGATTTGGTAATGATGGATATTACAATGCCAGAGATGGATGGAATACAGGCTTTGAAAAAGATTAAAGAAACAGATCCAGGAGCGACAGTAATTATGTGTTCTGCCATGGGACAACAGGCAATGGTAATTGAAGCAATCCAGTCAGGTGCAAAAGACTTTATTGTAAAACCGTTCCAGGCTGATCGTGTTTTAGAAGCGATTAAAAAAGTGGTGGGATAAATAATGTATCTTAATTCAACATTAAATACACTTGATAATATTTTTCAACTTATTATGCTAGTTATTGTTTTTCTAGTAATTATGGTTGTAGCATATTTTGTTACAAGATGGATTGGGAATATGGGCAATGGCCAAATGAATAATAAGAATATAAAGGTTATTGAAGGGTGTAGAGTTGGACAAAATAAATTTGTAGAAATTGTAAAAGTAGGTGGCAGATATTTTGTTCTTGGCATTGGAAAAGATGAAGTTTCATGCTTGGGTGAGGTGAAAGAAGAAGAGTTAGTAATTACTGAAGATACTGTGAAACCTTTGCCAGATTTTAACCATATTTTGACCAAGATGAAAGAAAAAACGTTTCCTACAAAGAAAAATAACAAGTAGAGGTTGGTATGCATGAGAAAATATATAAAAAGAATGAGTAGGTTTGTAACTGGAATTCTGACTGTATTATTTTTTGCGTGCATACTGACCTTTTTTTGTACGCCAGTCACTGAGGTTCCAGTAACATACGCAAAAGCAGAAACTGATGAAATTGATGGAAGCGGCGTTTTGGATACAGAAGGTGGAGATGATTTTAATCTAAGCATTTCAACAAATGAAGGCAGTGCTTCTTTATCTGGTGCTTTGAAGATTCTTTTGGTGCTTACTATTATATCTTTAGCGCCTTCCATTTTGATCATGGTTACTTCTTTTACAAGAATATTAATTACACTACATTTTACAAGGTCAGCATTGGGAACACAGACAACCCCGCCAAACCAGATTTTAATAGGACTTGCATTGTTTTTGACTATTTTTATAATGGCACCTGTGTTTACACAAGTAAATAGTGAAGCAATTGAACCATATACAAGTGGGAAAATTACACAGGAAGAGGCTTTGGAAAAAGGAACAGCACCATTGCGGACTTTTATGCTAAAACAAACCAGACGTAAAGATTTGAAGACTTTTATTGGGATTGCAGGAATTGCAGATGAAGAACTAGAATCTGCAGATAATATTCCAATTACTGTAATTATCCCATCTTTTATTATAAGTGAACTTAGAAAAGCTTTTATTATTGGATTTTTAATTTATTTACCATTTATAATTATTGATATGGTTGTGGCCTCTACTTTGATGTCTATGGGTATGATGATGCTACCGCCAACAACAATTTCTATGCCATTTAAAATACTATTATTTATTTTGGCAGATGGTTGGAACTTGATAATTGGGGAAGTAGTCCGTTCATTTTATGGATAGTACATCTAGTGAATGCTGGGTGTGTGAAATAGATGTTTTAACTTTGAGGATGAAAAGGGGGATATGAATGACACAGGATACTGTAGTGAATATAACAATGGCTACTGTTTGGTTGATTTTGAAAGTATCTGCACCTATGCTGTTAATTTCTTTGATAGTAGGTTTGGTTGTTAGTGTTTTTCAGACAGTAACTTCTATACAAGAACAAACGCTTACTTTTGTTCCTAAGTTTGTTGCTATATTGTTGACAATAGTTCTTTGTGGTAATTGGATAATGGAGAATGTAGTAGCTTATATGACAGAGCTTTGCCAGAATTTTAGTATGTATATTCGCTGAAAAAATAGAGTTAGAATAAATAATTTCTTGGGATGAAATAGTGGATATAAAAGAAGGGTGTTGGAAAAAGATGAATTTTACAATTGAAAATTTTGAATTTTTCCTTCTGATTTTGGTGCGGGTGAGCGGATTTATATTCTCGGCACCATTTTACAGTTTGTCTAACGTGCCAAGAAGAGTGAGGGTTGGATTAAGTGTTTTTATCTCTATTCTTTTGTTTAGTACTATGCAAAAATATTCGTTAGAATATGTTGGCGTGTTTGGATATGCAAAACTTGTTATAGTAGAATTAATGCTTGGTATTATGATGGGGTATATGACGAGTATTTGTATTTATATTTTAAATTTCGCTGGACAAATCATTGATATGGAAATAGGTTTTTCAATGGTTAATGTAATGAATCCTGCAGCAAATATGTCAACAACAGTAACAGGAACATTATATACTTATTTTGTAATGCTAATTTTGCTTGCAACAGATATGTATCGATATATCTTATCTGCAATGTTGGATGCTTTTCAATTTATACCTGTTGGACAAGCTGTTTTTCGGGTAAGTATTTATTCGGTCATGGTGACATTTATAAAAGATTATTTTATTATTGGATTTCGCATTGTACTTCCTATGTTTGCTGCAACGTTGATGATAAATGTAGTATTAGGAGTGCTTGCTAAGGTTGCGCCTCAAATGAATATGTTTGTAATCGGATTACAATTAAAGGTATTTGTAGGACTTGTCATACTTTGTCTGGCAGGAAAGTATATACCAGATGTAGCAGATTTAATATATTCAGAGATGAAGACGATGGTTAATGAGATTGTGAAGGTATTGTCCCCTTAGTGGAGAAAACGAGGGATTAAATTGGAAAATAAGATGCCACAGGGCTTAACACATGAATATAGATGGAGATATGACCTTCAAAGATTTGCTAAAGATGGTCCAGGAGGGGAAAAAACAGAAGCTGCTACTCCTAAGAAGTTAAATGATGCCAGAAAAGAAGGACAAGTAGCAAAAAGTATGGATTTGATTACTGGATTTATGCTTTTGGGAATGTTTCTGGGATTAAAATTATTTATTGGTTATATTGGAACAGGCTTTTTGGAAAATTTTAAAAAATACTATGGAAGTATAGATGAGATTGTAAATGAAGAATTTACTATGAATACATCTCAAAGTTTGTTTCAGGATGGAATCATAGAAATGCTGCTTATAAGTTTACCACTAATAGTAATTGCTGTAGTATTCGCTTTTGTATTTAATGTTGCACAGGTGAAATGGATGGTAACAGCAAAACCATTGAAACCTAAGTTTTCAAAGTTTAATCCAATTAGTGGATTTAAACGAATGTTTTCTAAAGATAAAATTATGGAATTGCTAAAATCTATTGCAAAGGTTGGTGTATTGACTTATGTAGTATATGATACATTGAAAGATAGATATATGCTGTTGTTTGATTTTTATTTTTATAGTCTTCCTGGGGCAGTGTTGACTATAGGAGCTATTATTATTAATTTGGGAATAAAAATTTCTTTTTGTTTTCTTATTATTGCGTTAGTAGATTATTTTTATCAAAAACATAAATTTAGTGAAGATATGAAAATGACAAAGCAAGAGATAAAAGATGAATATAAAAACTCAGAAGGAGACCCACAGATTAAAGGAAAAATAAAGTCAAAAATGCGTGAAGCATCTCAAAGGAGAATGATGCAGGCTCTTCCAGAGGCAGATGTTGTTATTACTAACCCAACTCATTTAGCTGTAGCCTTAAAATATGATAAAGAATCAGCTTCTGCACCTATCGTAATTGCAAAGGGAGCGGATTATCTGGCTAAAAAAATAAAAGAAATTGCCAGTGAAAATAAAATTGAAATTGTCGAAAATAAGCCATTAGCCAGAATGTTGTATTACAATGTGGATATTGATCAGGAGATTCCGCCAGAACTTTATCAGGCAGTGGCAGAAATATTAGCTTATGTATATGGATTGAAAGGATAGGAAAGGAGGAAAACATATATGAAGAAATTGGATTTTGTTTTGGGGTTGTATTTATTAGCTGCTATTATATTCTTTATTGTACCTATGCCTTCTGTCCTTTTGGATGTATTATTGGCATTGAATATTTCTCTTGCATTAATTGTTTTATTTAATGCATTGTTTTCAAAGGAAGCACTTAGTATGTCGAGTTTTCCTACTTTACTGTTATTTACGACTATTTTTCGTATTTCATTGAATGTATCATCTACCAAATTAATACTAACAACAGGAGAACCTGGAAATGTAGTTTCTACTTTTGGTAATTTTGTAGGTGGAGGAAGTCTTGTTGTTGGTGTTATTGTATTTATTATTTTGATATTAATACAGTTTATGGTAATCAATAAAGGATCAGAACGTGTGGCAGAAGTTTCAGCACGTTTTACCTTGGATGCTATGCCTGGTAAACAGATGGCAATTGATGCAGATTTGAATACAGGTGCAATTACAGATGAACAGGCAAGAGAAAAAAGACAAAAAATACAAGATGAAGCAAGCTTTTTTGGAGCAATGGATGGTGCCACAAAATATGTAAAAGGTGATGCAATTGCAGGTTTGATAATTACACTTGTTAATTTTGTTGGTGGATTAGCTACTGGAGTAATATTTGGTGGGCTTGAAATGAATGCAGCCTTAGACAAATATACGATTTTGACAATTGGTGATGGACTAGTCAGTCAGATTCCATCCTTATTGATTTCTTTATCAACAGGTATTTTGGTAACGAAGGTATCTAAAGAAGCAGATATTAGTGACATTGTTTTTGAGCAATTGTTTTCTATTCCTAAAGTGCTTTATATTGTAGGTGGAAGTATGGCATTTTTAGGTGTTGTTACGCCGTTAAATACTCTAATTTTTCTTATGTATTCAGCAGCTTTTATTGCCACTGGTTATATGATACAGACAAAGATTGAAGTACAGGACATAGAAGATGAAGTCAATGAGGAAGAGGTACAGGCAGACGAAATCCGAAGACCTGAAAATGTGGTTTCTTTGCTACAGGTGGATCCAATTGAATTGGAATTTGGATATGGAATTATTCCACTTGCAGATGTAAACCAAGGTGGGGATTTACTAGACAGGGTAGTTATGATTCGTAGGCAGATTGCATTAGAACTTGGATGTGTAGTGCCAATGATTCGTTTACGTGATAATATTCAGTTGAATCCAAATCAGTATGTTATTAAAATAAAAGGTGTGCCTGTTAGTGATGGAGAGATTTTGTTTGACCATTATATGGCGATGAATCCTGGGTATGTAGAAGAGGAAATTACTGGTATTCCAACATTTGAGCCATCTTTCCATTTGCCAGCAATCTGGATTACAGAAAGTCAGAGGGAAAGAGCAGAATCTATGGGATATACTGTAGTAGATCCGCCATCTATTATTGCAACGCATTTAACAGAAGTAATCCGTAATCATTTAGACGAGTTATTAACTAGACAGGATGTACAGAACTTAATTAATAATGTGCAAGAAGCAAACAGCACTCTTATTTCAGAGTTGGTGCCAAAACTCTTGGGTGTGGGTGAGATTCAAAAGGTATTACAGAATTTATTAAGAGAAGGTATATCTATTCGTGATTTGATTACAATATTTGAAACTTTAGCAGATTATGCACCAACTACAAGAGATACAGATGTGTTGACAGAATATGCAAGACAAAGTTTAAAGAGAGCAATTTCCAGCAAGTATTTTCCTATTAATGAGATGACAAGTGTGGTTACCCTTGATCCAAGAATTGAACAGGAAATTATGGGTTCTGTGAAACAGACAGAACAGGGAGCATATTTGACTTTAGATCCAGATACAAAACAGGCAATTATTGATTCTTTGCAAAGGGAAGTAGTAAAATTGGAGGATTTAGGAAAGAATCCGATTATTATTACATCTCCGATTGTCCGAATGTACTTTAAGAAACTGACAGAAGACTACTTTAAAGATTTAATTGTAGTTTCTTATAATGAAATAGAAGCTAATGTAGAATTACAATCAGTAGGGATGGTGACAGTATAATGGTGATAAAGAAGTTTCAGGCAGAAACAGAAACCGAAGCAATTATGCAGGCAAAAGAAGAATTAGGCAAAGATGCAATTGTTATGAATATAAAAGTTGTAAAACCGAAAGGATTACAAAAGTTTTTTCGTAAAGCTACTGTAGAGGTAACTGCTGCGACAGATGAAGAGAATAATTATAATACTGGGGAAGGTATGCTGAATAAAATGCAGGAACTGCAAAAGACATTAGAAGAGGCAAAAAAAAGGGAACAGCAGGAACAGACGAAGAAATCAGAAGAATTATTAAATGTCAATAAAAATATTATAAAAGAATCGGAAGAATCGGACATGAATAGCAAAGGGATTGAGGATCGGCTGAATAATTTACAATTAATGCTGGAAAGACAGATACAAACAGAAGAGAAGGAAGTAGAAAAAAAGGAAGAAACAGAAAAGGAAGAAAGCAAAGCAGATGCTTGTATTCGTTTGGTGAAAGAACAGCTTCTTAATAATGAAGTGGAGGAGCAGTACGCAGATGCTATTTTGGAGGAGATTAGAGGGACACTAAAAAAAGATACAGCTATAGATAATATATTGGCAAGTATTTATCAAAAGATAGTGTTGAAACTTGGAAAGACAAAAATAGTGGGAGAAAACCAAGATGAAAAAAAGTATATTTATTTTATTGGACCTACTGGTGTAGGGAAAACAACAACGATTGCAAAAATCGCTTCAAATTTAAAAATACAAAAACGAATGAAAGTGGCACTTATCACTTCGGATACATACCGTATTGCTGCAGTAGAACAGCTTCGTACTTATGCAAATATTTTAGGTGTACCACTAAAGGTTATTTATTCTGAAGGAGAAATGGAGAAAGCAAGACAGGAGTATCAGGAATATGATATTGTGCTGATTGATACAGCTGGACGTTCCCATAAAAATGTGGAACAGACAGAGGATATTGAGAAATTAATAAAAGCAGTTTCAGAAGAGGAAAGAGATGTTTATTTAGTTCTTAGTGCAACAACAAAATACAAAGATTTAGTAAAAATAACAGAAACTTATGCAAAAATTGTTAAGTATAATTTAATTTTTACAAAGTTAGATGAAACATGCTGCATTGGTAATATTTTGAATATTAAGATGCATACAGACGCAGCCCTTTCCTATTTAACTTCTGGACAAAATGTACCAGATGATATTGAGAAGATAGACGCACAGAAGATTGCAAAGCAGCTTTTGGGAGGGCAATAATATATGGATCAGGCAGAACAGTTAAGAAATATAATTAAAATGCAGATGCAGCCTAATAATGTATCTAGGGTTATTACTGTAACAAGTGGAAAGGGTGGTGTAGGGAAAACAAGCCTTGCAGTGAATCTTGCCATTGAATTACAAAGAAGGGGTAAAAGAGTGGTAATTTTAGATGCAGATTTTGGACTTGCAAATATTGAGATTATGTTAGGTGTTCGTCCGGTTTCAAATTTGGCTGATTTAATGTTTAAAGGAAAGACACTAAAAGATATTATTATACCTGGACCAGAAGGAATAGGATTTATTTCAGGGGGGTCTGGAATTAAGGAACTAGCAAGCCTTACTAGAGATCAAGTGTTTTATGTGATGCAATCTTTATCAGAATTGGATGATATAGCTGATGTGATTATTGTGGACACAGGTGCAGGAATTGCAGATACAGTATTAGAATTTGCAGTAGCTAGTGAAGAGGTATTATTAGTTGTGACACCAGAACCTACATCCATAACAGATGCTTATGCACTTTTAAAAACTTTGAATAAAACACAGGACTTTCAGGCATCCAGAACTGTGATTAAACTTGTATCGAATAGGGTAAAAGATTGGAAAGAGGGTAAAGAAATTTTTGATAAGGTAAGTGTTGTGGCAGATAAATTTCTTAACATTAAATTGGAATATATGGGAGCTGTAATGAATGATGGAAATGTTTCAAAAGCGGTAATGCAACAAAGACCACTTGTTCTTGCCTATCCTCATACAGCAGCGTCTTTGTCTGTTTCATATTTAGCAGAAACATTACAAGAAGGACCAAGAGATAATAAATCAAAAAATAAAGGAATAAAGAGATTATTTACTAATTTAATACATGCAAAAATGAAAAATAGATGAGTATGAGATAGAACAAGAAAATAATTCAATTGCAGGAGGCGGTAAAAGATGAAGGAACAGGTTATACATGTGGGAGATAAAGTAGAGATGTACAAGATTAGTGTGCAGTCAGAAATGGAAAATCAGGTAAGAAAACAGTATATCAGCCAGATTTTAGATTATATGGATGGGGAGCAATTAAAATTTGCTATGCCAATGGAAGCTGGACGTATAATTCCATTAACTGTTGGGGATTTTTATGAGGTATGTTTTTACACAAAGTCTGGATTATTCCAATCTAGTATTGAAATTATAGATCGATATAAAGAAGAAAATGTACATGTTATGATAGGAGAATTTACTTCTGATTTGGAAAAATGTCAACGTAGACAATATTACCGTTTGGAACATATCATTGATATCAATTATCGCTATTATACAAAAGAAGAGGAAATTCTGGAACGTAGACTTATGGTAAATGATTTTGCTAATGAAGAGGCTAGAATGAGTTGTAAAAAGATTCTAAATGAAGTGAAAAATAAGTGGATGATAGCAACCATTACAGATATTAGTGGTGGTGGCGTTAGATTTAACTCATCCATATTACATAAAAAAGGTAAATTATTATATTTGAGAATACCAATTGTTCAGGATGGAGCAGAAAGGATTTTTGAATTAAAAGGAGAAGTGGTGAATTCGGTCGTTTTAGCTAAAAAAACAGATTACTATGAAACACGTGTGAAATTTATAGAGATAGACAGGGATGAAAGAGAACAGATTGTAAAGTTTATTTTTGCTCAGGAGAGAAAAATGTTGCGTAGAAGTACATTATAATAATACGTATGATATATAATAGTATTATTAGACAGAATGGGGTTGAGAAAAATGTTAAAAAATGTTTTGATCGTAGATGACTCTGCACTTATGAGAAGGGTGTTATCTGGTATAATAGATAAGAATAAAAGATTTAAGGTTGTAGATATTGCTAGAAATGGCAGTATGGCATTGTCATTAATAGAAGCTAATCCTAGAAAATATGATATTATTTTAATGGATTTCTTTATGCCAGATATGAATGGTAATATCTTATTGCAGAAGATTAGTAACATTTCTTTAGATGCAGAGATTATTTTGATAAGTGGAATAATCAAAGAAGATGCAATGGAGGTTATTCATGCACTAGAAAATGGTGTTTTTGATTTTGTTGCAAAACCAAATGATTTTTCACAGGCAAAAGGGGAACATTTTTCAGAAAAGTTATTAGAACGGATGGAATTGGCAGCGAACACTTTGGATGAGAAACGCCAAAGAACGCTTAATACCTTTAAAAGGGTAGAACAGCCAAATATCATAAATAAACCCAAAGAGATAAAACAGAAGGGAGTTGTTGGAGGGGAAAAAATAGTAGCTTTAGCATGTTCCACTGGTGGACCAAAGGCATTACATCAATTGGTCCCAAAGCTTCCTAAAAATCTGGATGCTCCAATGGTCATAGTACAACATATGCCAAAAGGGTTTACAAATTCTCTTGCAGAACGTTTGAATGAGATGAGTGAGATTTATGTGAAGGAAGCAGAGGATGGAGAAGTACTAAAAAAAGGAACAGTCTACATAGCAAAAGGCGGATTACAACTTAGGCTTATGGAAAGTAAAGGGAAATATACAATAAAGCTTACAGAAGAGCCAGCTAGAAATGGTTTGAGACCTTGTGCAGATATTATGTATGAATCTTTAGTTGGAAGCCGGTTTGCAGAAACAGTGTGTGTAGTTTTAACTGGTATGGGCGGTGATGGCACTGCGGGGATTAAGCAACTGAATAAAAAAAATAATATTTATTCCATAGCTCAGAATGCAGAAACTTGTACGGTCTATGGCATGCCAAAGGTGTTTTTTGAAAGTGGATTGGCAGATGAAATTTTGCCGATACAGGATATTGCAGGAGCTATAGCAAAGCATGTGGGGGTGCGATAAGATGGATGTAAGTCAGTATTTAGAGATTTTTATTGATGAAACGAAGGAACATTTACAAAATTTAAATGAACAATTATTGATATTAGAAAGAGAACCAGATAATCAGGATGTTATTAATGAAATATTCCGTGCAGCACATTCGTTAAAAGGTATGGCTGGAACCATGGGATATAAGAGAATGCAGAAGTTGACCCATGATATGGAAAATGTGTTTTCTGAAATTCGTAGTGGCAAGATGACCGTTCAGGCGAAACTTGTGGATGTCTTGTTTAGAGGACTAGATGCTTTAGAGAATTACTTAGATGTAATTCAAGAAAGCGGAGATGAAGGAACAGAAGATAATGATGATATTATTAAAGATTTGAATGATATTTTAACTGAAGCATCTGGTGAAATACCAGCAAAACCTGAAGAAAAATCAGATGTAAAAGAAGCAGTGCATTCAACAGAAGTTAGTCAGGATACAAAGTCAGATTCTGTTTTTGCTAATATGAAAGTTGCTGATTTTGAGCAGCATGCCATTGAAAAAGCAAAAGAAGAAGGTCAGAATATATATGGTATTCGTGTTGTTATTTCAGAAGCGTGTATTTTAAAAGCAGCAAGAGCTTTCTTAGTGTTTAAGGCATTGGAAGAAATAGGCGATGTGATTAAGTCTATGCCAGATGTTCAAGACATTGAGGATGAGAAATTTGAATTTGATTTTGGTGTATTGATTATAACAAAAGAAAATGCAGAAGCTGTTAAAAATGCAGTGCTTAGTGTTTCAGAAATTGAGAATGCAATTATCGAGGCATTCAATTTAGATTTAACTGTGGAACAGAATATAGAAAGAGCGGGAGAGACAGCGAGTGCAGCACCAGCACCTGCAGCTACAGCAACGGCAGCAGCTACAGCAACGGCAGCACCAGCGGCTAAGCAAAAACCAGCTGCAAAACAAGGTGGTAAGCCAGTGGTTAATCGTTCAGTGCGTGTAGATATTGAAAAGCTTGATGTGTTAATGAATTTAGTGAGTGAGTTAATTATTGCAAAAAACGGATTAGTTTCGTTAAATGCTGGAAGTAATAACTCTGATGAAAGAGGAAATGGAAACTTTAATGAACAAATTGAATATTTGGAACGTGTAACCACAAATCTTCATGAATCAGTTATGAAAGTCCGTATGATGCCAATTGAGAGTGTTGTAAATAAATTTCCTCGTATGATACGTGACTTAACAAAAAAACTTAATAAAAAGATGGAACTTTATATGACTGGTGAGGATACAGAACTTGACCGTACTGTTATTGATGAAATTGGCGATCCGTTGATGCATTTGCTGCGTAATTCGGCTGACCATGGATTAGAGGGTAATGAAGAACGTGTGAAAGCAGGAAAACCAGAGGTTGGATCTATTTTCTTAGATGCATACCAAGATGGAAATAATGTTGTTATTGAAGTAAGAGATGATGGTAGAGGAATTGATTTAGAGAAGGTAAAGAGCAAAGCTTTAGAAAAGGGAACAATTACAGAAGAACAAGCTGAGACTATGACTGAAAATGATATTCTGGGATTGTTATTTAAACCAAGTTTCTCTACTGCGGAGAAGATTACTGATGTTTCTGGACGAGGTGTAGGTCTTGATGTTGTTAAGAGTAAAATAGAAGGTCTTGGTGGTGAGATTGAATGTAAAACTGCTTTAGGAGAAGGCAGTACCTTTACGATTCGTCTTCCACTTACTTTAGCAATTATTACTGCACTTATGGTTGAACTTGGTGATGAGAAATACGCAATCCCATTAGGCAGTATTCAGTCCATTGAAGATGTTCCTTGTGCTGATATCAAGTATGTACAGACTAGAGAAGTTATTAATTTGCGAAGTAATGTAATCCCGCTAATAAGATTAGATAGTATTCTGGATGTAGAACCAAGAGAAGAACAGCCAGAGAATTTGACTGTTGTTATTGTTGCCAAAGGTGAGAAGCTTGCCGGTTTGGTTGTAGATAATTTAATTGGACAGCAGGAAATTGTTATAAAATCTATTGGAAAATATATTAATAACAATAAAATTATCAGTGGAGCAACAATTCTTGGTGATGGTGAAGTTGCACTTATTATTGATGCAAATACTTTAGTCTAGGGGGAGGTAGTAACATGGAAGCGAAAAACAAAGATTTAAATATTCAAACTACTTCAGAAGGAAAACAGTACATTGTTGTAAAACTTGCAACGGAGCAGTATGGTATTGATATTCAATATGTAGATAATATTGTGTGTATGCAGAATATTACCAGAGTGCCAAAGGCACAATCTTATTTTAAGGGAGTTACCAATTTGCGTGGTGAGATAATTCCTGTTATGAGTCTACGATTGAAATTTGGACTAGATCCAGATGAGTTTACAAACTCTACAAGGATTATTATTATAAAATTAGAAGCTCAAGCAACAATTGGTATTATTGTAGATGAAGTAAAAGAAGTGGTTACTTTAAGCGAAGAATCTATAGACAAGCCAAGTTACAATGAAAATGATGATAAGGCAGCATATCTATATGGAGTAGGTAAATATAATGAAGGTTTAATCTCGTTACTAAATATTGCTGCTGTTATTGTGGAAAAAGAGTGACAAAATGAGATTAGCTACAATTTATAATTTGAACTATATATAATTGCGGATAAAGTATAAGTAGAATCTGAAAAAATGTTACCGTTCTGCAATAAAATGCTAGACTGTAACATAGCCTGCCCATTAGAACCGCTTTTCATGTGGTAGGGGCAGGCTTCTTAACTATTTTAAATTGGCTTTTTTGGGGGTTATGTGATGACAATAGTGGTTTGGAATCAAAGAGGGCGGTATTATGTCGAATAATGAAATTTTTGAAACTTTGAAAAATGATAATGTGAGATTTGATATATTGCGGGAAGTTGGGAATATTGGAGCAGGAAATGCAACCACAGCATTAGCTCAGTTAATCAATTCTAAAATTGATATGACAGTTCCTAAGGTAGATTTGCTAACTTTTTCAGAATTGTCAGATGTAGTTGGATCTGCGGAAAAGCTAGTTGTTGGTATATTGGTGAATTTAAGCGGCGATATTGACGGAATGATGATGTTTATGCTTGATTACACAGCAGCACATTATCTGGTGAACTGTATTATAGGAAAAGAAAAAGAAAATATGGAGGCATTTACAGAAATGGATTTTTCTGCATTAAAAGAAATCGGAAATATCATAGCAGGTGCATATCTTTCTGCACTGTCAACACTAATGAATTTAAAGATTAAAGAATCTATTCCATATATGTCAATAGATATGGCAGGTGCGGTTCTTAGTGTTCCGGCTATTGCTTTTGGCGAATTAGGAGATAGAGCACTGCTTATACAATCGGAATTTGGGCAGTCAGATAATAATGTGAGAGGTTTCTTTATATTAATACCTACAGAGGAATCTTATGGAAAGATAATGTCTTCATTAGGAGTATAGGTGATGTAAGTTGGGTAATATGATAAGAGTTGGAATGGCAGATTTAAATATATGTAGCTCACCGGATGCAATTACTACCCTTGGGTTAGGATCCTGTGTAGGAATCATATTGTATGATCCTCTTTTAAAAATAGCTGGGTTGGCTCACATAATGTTACCAGATAGTACCCAGATACGCAGTAATGAAAATGCAGCAAAGTTTGCGGATACAGGAATAGAAACATTATTGAATCGGTTGATTCAAAGAGGAGCACAAAAACCGCGTATGATCGCAAAGATTGCAGGAGGAGCACAAATGTTTGCATTTTCAGCAGAAAATGCAATGCTCTCTATTGGAATGAAAAATGTAAGAGCAACAAAAAAGAAATTAAATGAATTAGGTATTCGTATTATTGCAGAAGATACAGGCGATTCTTATGGTCGTACGATAGAATTTTATCCAGAAACAGGAGAATTGTTAATAAAAGCAGTTGGCAAGAATGAAAAAATAATTTAAGAAAGCATTCAAAAAACTAGAATGTATGTGGCAATTTAATAGAATAGCAAAGACATTTGAGAAGAGATATATTTAAGAGATTAACTATGGTTGTTTAAAGAGGAGAGAAGTTTAAATATGAGGATTCGGTTTATTCCTGCAGGAATAGCTTTGACTGCAGGTTCTGTAACATGTTTAATTTGCTTATTGAGAGATTATGATGTATTGTATAGCTTGGAAGCATTGCTAATTACATTATTAGTGTTTAGTTATATAGGATTTAAAACTCAAAAAATTATTATGAAGGTTATGCATGAACAAAAAGTACAGGAGGAAGAAGCCATTCGGCTAGCAGAATGGCAGGAATCAGAACGGCTTCGTAAGCTTGAGATGGAAAAAAATATGGTTGAGGAACAGGAAGAAATAGAGGAAGATGAATTAGAGACAGAAAACCAGGCAACACTGTAAAGAAAGACGAATGCTTCTTAGGAAGTTATTTGGAGGATGTGCATGAACGAAGAATGTAGAAATAAATTGTGGGAAGATTATATTAAATTAAAAACGCCACAATTACGTGAGCAAATCATTATTGAGTATGCTGGATTAGTGAAAATAGTTGCAGGAAGGCTAAGTATGTATTTAGGTTATACGGTAGAGTATGATGATTTGGTTGGATATGGAACTTTTGGACTAATTGATGCTATTGATAAATTTGACTTATTAAAAGGTGTAAAGTTTGAAACTTATGCTAGTCTACGTATAAGAGGTGCGATTCTGGATCAGATTAGAAAGATGGATTGGATTCCAAGAACTTTGCGTCAAAAGCAGAAAAAAATTGAGATGGCAAATCAAAAGTTGGAGCTAGAGCAAGGAAGACTCGGAACGGAGGAAGAATTAGCCAAAGAAATAGGTATTAGTAAAGATGAACTAGTGATGTGGCAGAATCAGACTAAAATAACAAATTTAGTATCTCTGGATGAATTTATGGAACAAGGAGCTGAGATTCGTATGGATGCCAACGCCAGTTCACAATTTGATCAGCCAGAGAAGGCTATGGAAAAGGAGGAGATGAAGAAAGCTCTTATTGAAACATTAGAACATTTAACAGACAATGAGAAAAAGGTGATTACTTTATATTACTATGAGGAGTTAACACTGAAAGAAATAAGTCACATACTTGAAGTTTCTGAGTCAAGAGTGTCCCAGCTTCACACGAAGGCATTGCAAAAGATGAGGCAGAGATTAGGCGGTGAGATGGAGATATTCTGGTAATCGTGCAGAGGATGAGAGGAGGTTGTGATTATGCGATATAAGAATGGTTTTTTTCAATTATTACACAAAGAGGATGGAACATATTTGAAATTATATCCTGCAGTTGCAGATGGAAATAAGTTAGATATAGATGATATATCGGAATATTTGCATCGGATTAAAATTGATGAATTTGATGTAAGAGAATTGAATAATGTAATTCAACAACTAAAAAAAGAACCAAAAGAATACAAAATCACAAGTGACAAACTATATCCTGAAAATGAATATATGAAAATTAGGATCAACAAAAAAAGAACAAAGGTATTTGTTAAGATGTTTCCTCCATCAAACAAGGGAAAGCTGATTACAAGAGAGGATATTTTACAAGATTTGGAACATTATGGTATTCGTCATGGTATTATTGAAAGAAACATAGATTTGTATTTGAAATGCAGGCAATTTTGTACAGAATTTCTTATAGCAAAGGCAACAGAACCTATTCAAGGAAGGGATGCAATAATCACATATCACTTCGATACAGATATGAGTTCAAAACCTACAATCAAGGAAGATGGGTCAGTGGATTTTCATCAAATTGACAACATTAACCATATTGAAACTGGAGCTTTGCTTGCAACATTACAGCCTGCCCAATTAGGTAAACCTGGTATGGATGTTACTGGTACACCAATTAAGCAGGCTAAAGTTGCTGTTAAGCTTCTAAAGCACGGGAAAAATATTCATTTATCTGATGATGGAACAAAAATGTATAGTGATGTAGCCGGGCATGTATCATTAGCAGGAGGTCAGGTGTTTGTATCAAATACTTATGAAGTACCAGCAGATGTAAGTACAGCGACTGGCGATATTTTTTATGATGGTAACGTACATGTAAAAGGAAATGTAATTACAGGTTTTAAAGTTGAGGCAAAAGGAGATATAATTGTAGATGGAGTTGTGGAAGGTGCTACATTAATTGCTGGTGGACAGATAGTTTTGCGCCGGGGGATTCAAGGGATGAATAGAGGCAGTTTACATGCAGAAAGAGACATTGTTACAAAGTTTATTGAGAACTCAGAAGTATATGCAGGCGGCTCTATTACTACAGATGCAATAATGCATAGCCAAGTAGTCGCAAAAGGGGATATAATATCTACAGGAAAAAGAGGATTAGTTATTGGAGGTTCTGTCAAGTCGCAAACAAATATCTCAGTAAAAGTAGCAGGATCTACTATGGGAACAAAAACTTTTTTAGAAATTGGAATGGATCCACAATTGCTGACAGAATACAATGAACTTGAGAAACAAATGTTAGACATGAGTGAAGAAATAGAAAAACATAATAAAACTATGGAGTTATATGCAAAGAAGATAAAAAAAGGTGAAAAACTTACTGAAGATAAAAAGAGACAATATCTTGTAGCAAAAAAGAGTATTCAGATTCTAAAAGAAAACATTGAAAAGGCAGAAAAACGTTCAGCCAAACTACGTGAAGAGATGGAAAATCATAGCAACGGAAGAATAAAAATCTCAGATATTGCTTATCCAGGCGTAAAAATAACTATTACAGGTGCTAATTATACAGTGCGGAGTGATATGCGTAGAACACAGTTTGTTAAGGATAGAGCATTGATTAAAGCATTGTTATTATAGGAAGTATAGGAAGGTGGTGTTTTTATGCCAATAAGACCAATTGATATGATAACGGTTGCACCCCGTTCACAAGAGGCATCAAACCAGCAAATACATGAACAACATAGAGCAGAAACAGCCCAAAGCAATGTTGCACAGCAATTTGGAAAGCATGTAAGGGAAGGCTCAGAGGTTGTAATACAAACATCAAAAGGCGAACAAACGGAATACCGTTATGATGCAAAAGAAAAAGGTAATGGAAGTTATCATGCTAATAAACACAAACGAGATAAAAAAGAGAAAGAGGAAAAAGAGCAGAATAAAACAGAAGAGATTAAGTTGAGTAACTTTGATATTAGAATTTAAAGGAGAACATCATGGAAGGGAATAGTGTTTTACTAATTATAGTTGGTATTGTTATTATTTTTATCAGCTATGTTGTTTCAGAAAAAATTATTGATAGAAATACATCGGGTCAGAACGATATTTCTTTTGATCAAAGTACAATAGATAATATATGGAAAGAGAAAGAAGAGGAATTATGTAAGAATTTGGATATGAAGATACAGGAGAGAGCAGATGAAACTATAAATTATGTGGATGATAAACTTGCTCATGTATCAAATGAAAAGATTATGGCATTGAGTGAGTATTCAGATCAAATTTTGGAACAGATAGATAAAAATCATAAAGAAGTAGTTTTTTTATATGATATGTTGAATGAAAAAGAAAGTGAAATGAAGGACTTTGTACAAGAAATTGATAAATCGAAGGTTGTTTTGGAAGAGATTGCAAATAAGGAATTAGAAAAGAGAAAAATGGTTCAACATAAACGGATACAAAAGGAATTAGAAGAGCAATTAAGAAAACAAGAAGAATTAGAAAGACAGAAAGATGACTTAATGATGTCTGGCTATATTTCCAATAATACTATAGAAAAAAATTATAAAGATCAAGCAGAAAAAATAAAATTATTAGCAGAAGAAGAAACAAAGAAAGAAGAAATGTCTGCCTTGGAGAGAATGGGTGTGGAGGTTGAAGAAGCACCTTCTAAAAAAGAGACAAGAGAGATAAAAGAGATAAAGCAGGTTGAGCTGCCAATTGGAGAAGAAAATAATAATCATGTAATTTTAGAACTTTATAATGAAGGCAAAACAATTATGGAAATTGCAAAATTATTAGGAAAAGGTCAAGGTGAAGTAAAATTAGTAATTGATTTATTTCAGGGTAATAATAATTAAGGATGGTAAAACATGAAAAGAAAATATTTTTTGCGGGGACTAGGTGCAGGGATTATCTTATCTGCGGTTGTGATGGGAGTAAGTTCATCAAAGGCAGATTTAACAGATGCAGAAATTCGGAAAAGAGCTATGGAACTGGGAATGGTGGAGAAGCCTGATGCATTGGAGACAGTGTTAAAAGAAACAAAAATGCCAACAACTACAGGGGCTGCCATAGAAGAGAATAAAGACAATAAATCAGAAACAGAAGAACCAGAAATAACTGATTTTCCAACAATAACACCCAAGGTAACATATAAACCATCGCATATACAAAATAATATAACGCTAAAGGCAACACAAACACCAACATTTACTGCAGCTCCAAAAGTAACACAAACACCAAAGATTACATCAAAGCCTGTAAGTAAAACCAGTACTTCCCAAAGAGAAATTATAGCAGTAACAATAACAGCAGGTATGTGGTCAGATCAAATAGCAGAAAAATTTAAAGAATTGGGATTGGTAGATAGTGCGATAAAATTTGATAAATTTTTATGTGATAACGATTATGCTTCTTTAATCCGTGTGGGAAGTTATAAGATTCCAAAAGGATCTTCCTATGAAGAAATTGCAAAAATAATTACAAAATAATACTTGTGTAATGATATAAAATATGATATACTATATCGGTATAAAAAAATACATGTATATGGATTTCTATGATGGTGCTGTGAATGCAGTTGTATAGAGAGAAGAAATATACAGAAGAAAACAACCAGATGGAGGTATATTATGAGTGTTATTTCAATGAAACAGTTATTAGAAGCAGGTGTACATTTTGGACATCAGACAAGAAGATGGAATCCTAAGATGGCTCCATATATCTACACAGAGAGAAATGGTATTTATATCATTGATTTGCAGAAATCTGTTGGAAAAGTAGATGAAGCGTATAATGCAATTAAAGATATTGTTGCAGATGGTGGAACTGTTCTTTTTGTTGGTACTAAGAAACAGGCTCAGGATTCTGTAAAATCAGAAGCTGAACGTTGTGGAATGTATTATGTTAATGAGAGATGGTTGGGAGGTATGTTAACAAACTTCAAGACCATACAAGAAAGAATTGCAAAGTTAAAGAAAATTGAAGCTATGTCTGAAGATGGAACATTTGATGTCCTTCCTAAAAAAGAAGTTATTAAGTTAAAGAAAGAGTGGGAAAAGCTAGAAAAGAATCTTGGTGGTATTAAGGAAATGAAAAAAGTTCCTGATGCAATTTTTGTAGTAGATCCTAAAAAAGAAAGAATCTGTGTACAGGAAGCACATACATTAGGAATTCCTTTAATTGGAATTGCTGATACAAACTGTGATCCTGAAGAATTAGATTATGTAATTCCTGGTAATGATGATGCAATTAGAGCAGTTAAGCTTATTGTTGCAAAGATGGCAGATGCTGTTATCGAAGCAAATCAGGGAGCAGAATTTGAAGGAGCAGAAGAGGAAGCAGCTGAAGCTTAATAATTAAATTATAGTATTTTGATGGAATGTCCTATGGGACATTCCATTCTTTGAGAATAAGAAATGAAAAGATAATGGTTCAGTTACCGAATCATTACTTAAAGATATAATAAACGGAGGTAAATAAAATGGCTATTACAGCAGCAATGGTAAAAGAGTTAAGAGAAATTTCCGGTGCAGGAATGATGGATTGTAAAAAGGCACTTACTGCAACCGAAGGAGATATGGATAAAGCAGTTGAATTTTTAAGAGAGAATGGTCTCGCAAAGGCAGAAAAGAAAGCTGGCAGAGTGGCAGCAGAAGGTATGGTTGCGACTAAAATTAGTGAAGATGGAAAGACAGCAGCAATTGTAGAAGTAAACAGTGAAACAGACTTTGTTGCAAAGAATGAAAAATTCCAGAATTATGTGGCACAAGTTGCTGTACAAGTGTCAACTACAAATGCTACAGATGTAGAAGCATTTTTAGAAGAGCCTTGGTGTGAAGATAATACTAAGACTGTAAAAGAAAATCTTGCTGGAATGATTGCAACAATTGGTGAGAATATGACTATTCGTAGATTTGAAAAAATTGAAGCAACAGAAGGTATTGTAGAAAGCTATATTCATGCTGGTGGAAAGATTGGTGTAGTTGTAGAGGCGAAGACAGATGCAAACAGTGATGCCGTAAAAGTTTGCTTAAAGAATGTAGCAATGCAGGTTGCAGCTTTAAGTCCAAAGTATACAAGCAGAGCAGAAGTAGATCAGAACTATATTGAGCATGAAAAAGAAATTTTAAAAACTCAGGCTATGAAAGAAAAACCAGATGCAGCTGAGAAAATTATTGATGGTATGGTAATGGGACGTATCAATAAAGAATTAAAGGAAATCTGTTTGTTAGATCAAGTTTATGTAAAGGCTGAAGATGGAAAACAGTCTGTTGGACAGTATGTAGAAAGTGTAGCAAAAGCAGAAGGTATTACTCTTGAAGTAAAAGGTTTTGTTCGTTATGAAACAGGAGAGGGTATTGAGAAAAAAGAAGAAAACTTTGCAGAGGAAGTTGCAAAACAGCTCGGTTAAGAACTATAAAAGTTTGTAGAACAGATGAATGAAATGATGAGGCGGTCTTAAATTATGGTTTTTATTATATAAACTTATTTTGAGACCGCCTATTTTAAAAAATAAAGTAACTATTCAGGTAGAAATGCGCATTTACTGCGTGTTTTGAAAGAAAAAATAAATTTTGTAATGTTTAAGCCCCTGTCGCAGAAGGCGAATAATTATGGGCTTAAATGTATCTGTTAATGATTCTGAACAGTTATAAAATAAAATCTCTCATTGACATTCGTTTGAGGTATGTTAGAATAAAAATAGTATTATTTTTTTATGTAATTTACGAAAATATATATGTCATTTTTAATGGTACCATTTTATTGATAACACTTTCATAGTTATATAAGGGGTTGGTTATTATACATACAGATGAAGGACAAATAGATACAAAAAAGTTTTAATTTTAATATTATGAAGGGATGATTACATGGGCAGTGAGAGGAATGCTATAGGAAAACATTCAAATGAAGATAGGAAAAAAAGAGTAAAACGTTTGAAAAAAACAATTATTATTGTTGCTACAGTTTTTCTATTGGTGCCTTTGATTTGTTGTATAGCATTGTTTATGAAAATTTCGGGGATGGAAAAAAGATTAGATTCTATTGAAGAATGGAATCGTCAGACAATAACTGTTGGTGAACTTGGGGAGGATAATCTTGTTGTACATGCTGCTCCTAAAGAGACAGCGAATGCTGGAGCTTCTGATAACAAAATAAAGGAAACATCAGCTCCTAAAAAAGATAGTGAAGTTGATCAGACAAAAATTAAGGGAAAGAAAGTCTATTTGACCTTCGATGATGGACCAAGTAAAAATACAGAGAAAATTTTGGAAATATTAGATCAATACAAAGTAAAAGCAACTTTTTTTGTAATTGGGAAAACAGATGAATTCTCAAAACAGATGTATAAACAAATTTATGAAAATGGACACACACTTGCTATGCACTCATATACACATCAATACAACACTATTTATAAGACGCTTGGTGCATATAAAAAAGATATTAAGCAATTAAGTGATTTATTGTATGAAGTGACAGGAGAGAAACCAAAATATTTAAGATTTCCGGGAGGAAGCAGTAATACTGTCAGTAAAATTAATATGGAGGATGTAATCCGTTATGTAGATGCAGAGGGATTAGCATATTTTGATTGGAATGTTATAAATGGTGATGCTACTGGAAAGAAACTGACAGAAAAGCAAATGGTAAATAATGTGATTTCAGGCGTAGAATCTTATGACAATGCAATGGTATTAATGCATGATTGTGCAGGGAAAGAAATGACAGTAAAAACTCTACCTAGTGTTCTAAAAAAGTTAAAAAAGATGAAAGTAAATATTTTACCTATTAATGACACTACTGTACCAGTTCAGCATATTCATGTGGAAGATGTAAGAAAATAATTAATTTTTTGGTAAAATTATAATATAATTGAAAAAAAGATATACACTAAGAAAATATAGAATATTTTTTGGTTTTTAAACCTTGAAAGCTGTATAATACACGAAGGAGGGAATAAGATGGGATTTTTTAAGGATTTAAAGGCAGATATTTCACAAGCTGTAAATGAGTTATTACCTGATGAATCTTTTTGGGAATTGGATGAAGAAGATACAGAGGCAAAAGATGCAGAGACAAAAGAGATAGAAGCAAAAGAAGAAAATAATCAGATAGAATCTGATGATAAGGTGGATGATGTTGCTATTCTTGAAGCATTGTATGAAATGATTTCAAAAGATGATGAGGATACAAGTGATTTAGAGAGTATTGGATTAGAAGAAATACTTGAAAAAGAACAAGAAAATAATGGAATAGAATCTATTATGAATCAAATAACTATTCCAGAAGAAGAGAGTAAGGAGATTACCTTAAATTCTTCTCTAAAAGAGATGGTAGAAGATTTATCAAAAGACATAGCATCCTTTGATTCGGAAAATAAACCAGAAAATCATTTGGAGTTAGATAATAAGAATAATGATTTAGAAGAGGTAGAACATATATTGGAAGATTTAGAGGATAAGAGGGATATACCAGAAGAAATAGAAATTAAAGAGACAATTATAGAGGAAAATAATTTAGAAGAAGCAAATATGAAGAAAGAACCAGAAGATTTAGAAGAAATAAAGATGGAAGAAAGTATAATAGAATCTATTCTGGAAGATAAAAATTATGAAGAAAATAAAGAAATTTTTGAAAAAATGGATTTAGTGGAAGAAGAAACTATAGAAGAAGAATTAGAAAATACTTTAACAGAAGAAGTTAAAATGGAAGAGCTAGAAGTTCCTATGGTAGAAGAAACTATAGTCGAAGAATTAGAAGTTCCTATAGAAGAAGAAAAACCAGAAGAGCTAGAAGTTCCTATGGAGGAAGAAGTTATAGTTGAAGAGTTAGAAATTCCTATAGAAGAAAAACCAGAAGAGCTAGAAGTTCCTATGGAGGAAGAAGTTATAGTTGAAGAGTTAGAAATTC
>JAAVZU010000050.1 GCA_022791815.1 Lachnospiraceae bacterium | reverse complement strand
TGTCTGTCTGTCTGTCTGTCTGTCTAGAGATTATCTCGCCTGTTGCGGCATATGTCAAGAGTGCATCACGATAAAATTCATATTGTTTTTGCCTGGCTTCTATTTCGGCAGGAAGACTGATGTTTAGGTCATTACAAATTTTCTCAAAATTATCTAATACATCTGCATACTTTTTCTGTACTTCCAATGATGGCAAAGGTATTTCTATCTGTTTAATATCTGGTACACTTGAATGCACCACCTTACTCTTGATTTTTCCTTTGCTCTTTTGCTGTCTTGCTTCATATGTCGCAAGCACATGTGCTAAATAACGTGGTTCCTGTTTATGCTTTAATACTACAATATCCCCACCTGCCAAACACTTTTCATGTCCTAAGTAAGCGACAGACTTTGCAATATCTTCTACGCTCTCACCTGTAATAGCAAAGAGAATGTCTCCATGCTCAAACCACTTTGGACTAGAAACATTTTCTAGATGAGTGTGCGATACACATTCCTCAAACCAAGTATTATATTGAGTATAGATTTCTCCATAGCGAACACATGGTATTCCATCCTCAGCAACCTCATCACGCTTAATTCCGAAACCTCTGTAAATATCTGTTGCAATTTCTCCAAGTGTTACCTTTGGAATCTCTCCTTTAAATGCTAATAGGTCATCTCTGTAAAATTCATACTGTTTCTTACGGGCTGTAAGCTCGGCTGTAAGCTCGGCTGTAAGTTCGGCTGTAAGTAACGTGAAACTGTCCAAAATATGAACTATTTCACGTTGTACCTCCAGTGGAGGTACAGGGAGTACCAATTCTTTGAAATTAGTTTTATTAAATTTTGTCTGACCTGTTGGAGAAATAATTTTTCTCAATCTATTTTGAAATTCTTTTGATAAAAACACATGATACAAAAATCTATTATCTACCAAACTGCTTTTTATCCAAATAGAATTTGGTCCTAGTACATTATACTTATGAGGAAACATTTCTGGAGAAACATAATACACTTCACCACAATTTCCAACATTAGGCAAAACTAATCCCTCCGTATTTAGATTTACACGCCACAAATACTTATATGCATGTTCATCAACATATACAAATTTATCTGAATTTCTGAATTCGCTTTTTAAATCCGTTGTTCTAATCAACTGTGCAAACCCTATTCCATTATTAATATATTTGACATTCTTAGCAACATCTGCAAAAGACCCTGCCGCAGTATAATCCGTGATACTATCACATATTTCACCAACTTTTTTATATTCGACACCATCTGAACACATTTCTTGTATCAATTCACCTAATTTGCTCAATTTTTTCACCACCAAATTCCTAGCCACCGAGGCTTTCTCGGTAATGGCATTATAATAAATCTCAGTTATTCGAATTTTTCTAATAACTGAACTATCTCAAATTTATAGTTACTCTAAATCAATAAGAAATCCCTTACACTTCACCTTTATCCAGCATCCTTTTTATCTCTTTATCAAAATCCGAATTAATTTTTTGATGCTTATTAAAGATATCATATTCCGCTTCTGCCTTTTCCTTTGCAGCTTTTGCAGAAATTTTCCCCTTACCTTCTAGGATGTCATATCTTCTAAAAGCAAGAAATTCATTGATGCTTTTAGCAAAATCTTCCATAGTAAATACGTTTTCATCTTCAATTAAATCCTCTACATAATCGAAATATCCCGTAACAGATCGTTCTAATCGCCTAATCTGTTTCTCATCAAGATAGTTTTTCGCTACTATTACATCTGATTTTAGGATACGACCATCTGGAGCATTCTTCCATGTGGTCAATCCCATATTGTCCTTTTCGCTATCTGCATGAGTATAAACAATCTCTGCACCCGTCTGACCGGTAATAGCATAATGAAATTTATTTTGTACCATAGCATAAAAATCTCTAGTAATTGGCGAATTCTTATCATAATCAATACTACATTCTGCAAAGATATCTGTAATCTGCTGCCAGATACGTCTCTCACTTGCACGAATAGAACGTACTCTCTCGAGCAATTCTTTGAAATAGTCTGTTCCAAATGCTGTTTTTCCCTGTTTTAAACGTTCATCATCTAGCACAAAACCCTTTGTCATATATTCCTTCAGAACACTGGTTGCCCAGATACGGAACTGTGTAGCTCTTCTGGAATTCACACGATATCCAACAGAAATAATGGCATCTAAATTATAAAATTGTGTATTATATTTTTTTCCATCAGTGGCAGTTGCCGAGATTTTCTCGGTAACTGAATTCTTCTCCAATTCTCCATCTGCAAAGATATTTTTCAAATGCAAAGATATATTATCTGTAGAACAACCAAACAGCTCTGCCATTGCTTTTTGCGTAAGCCAGATTGTTTCATCTTTTACAAGTGCATTAACAGATACTTCTTCATCGGCAGAACTATAGAGCAAAAATTCAAAATTTTTTTCGTCCATCCTACACCTCGATTTCTGCAATTATTTTTTCAATCTCGTCACGAAGCACCTGTTCACGTGCTACAATTTCTTCAATCTCAGCATTTAATTTCTTGATGTCAATCTTTTCTCTGGTATCCTCTGCCTCAACATAAGTGGATACAGATAAATTGTAATCATTTTCGGCAACTTCCTCATAATTTGCCAGATGCGTAAAATGTTTTACTTCTTCTCTCTTAGTAAATATATCTACAATTTTATCAATATTTTCTGGTGTCAGCTTATTATTATTTGTTACCTTTACACATTCATTACTTGCATCTATAAATAAAGTCTTATTATCAGTCTTATTCTTTTTCATAACCATAATACAAGTTGCAATAGATGTTCCAAAGAATAAGTTGCTTGGTAATTGGATAATACAATCTACGTAGTTATTATCTACTAAATATTTTCTAATTTTCTGCTCGGCACCACCACGATACATAATGCCAGGAAAGCAAACAATTGCAGCTGTTCCGTTTGATGCAAGCCAAGACAGACTATGCATAATAAATGCAAGATCAGCCTTACTCTTTGGAGCAAGCACACCTGCTGGTGCAAATCTTGGATCGTTAATAAGAGTTGCATCCTCATTCCCTGCCCACTTTATAGAATATGGTGGATTAGATACGATAAGTTCAAATGGTTCATCATCCCAGTGCTGTGGTGCTGTCAGTGTATCCTCACAAGCAATATCAAACTTATCAAAACCAACATCATGCAAAAACATATTAATTCTGCATAAGTTATATGTAGTGATATTAATTTCCTGACCATAAAATCCATTACGAACCGCATCTTTACCCAGAATTTTTAAGGCCTTTAATAGAAGTGAACCACTTCCACAAGCTGGATCATATACCTTATTAATCTCCGTTTTTCCAACAGTTCCAAGTCTTGTAAGCAGTTCAGATACATCCGCAGGTGTGAAGAATTCTCCTCCAGATTTTCCCGCATTACTTGCATACATAGTCATGAGATATTCATAAGCATCACCGAATGCATCAATATCATGATCCTGCACACTTCCAAGATTCATATTTGCAACACCACTAAGGAGCTTAACTAACTTTTCATTTCTTTTTGCTACAGTAGCTCCGAGCTTATTACTATTTACATCATAGTCATCGAACAGTCCTGCATAGCTTCCTTCTGACTTACTCCCCTGTGCAGACTCCTCAATATGTCTAAAAACACTCTCCAGTGTCTCATTCAGATTCTCATCTTCTGCTGCTCTATCGAGCACATTGCAGAATAACTCGCTAGGTAAGATAAAAAATCCCTTTTCTTCTACAAGTCCCTGTCTTGCTTCTTCTGCATCTTTGTCAGACATCTTAGCATAATCAAAATCCATATTTCCAGATTCGATTTCACCCTGATTAATATAATTTGTCAGATTTTCAGATATATAACGATAAAACATGGTTCCCAAAACATAATTCTTGAAATCCCATCCATCTACCGCTCCACGAAGTTCATCCGCTATTGCCCAAATAGCACGATGTAATTCGTCTCTTTCCTGTTCTTTTTTAGTATCTATCATGTACATTCTCCTTTAGATTCATTCTCATCTCTATGTAATAGCAGGTACTCATATTAAGTAAGTACCTGCTAAAGTATACCTTTTTTCGCCAAGGATCGGTTCATTGGTATACACGGTAAACGCACCCAGATTTTCGAAAATATATTTTTAACCAATCTCTTCTTTTTTATATCCAGAGTCTTTAATACTTTTAATAAATATCCATTATTCCATCCACTTTACAAAAGGTCATTCGAACTCGATTTCCGCAATTTAATCCGATATTTCAAGCATATTCATCTACATTATCACCAGTAGCCGCTTCTTTCTCCAATGATTTTAAATTCTGGCTAAAGGCATCTTCCTTATATGTACGCATAGTAGTTTTGGTAGTTCCTCCAGAAATATAACTTCTTCCACATTCTGGACAAATGGAAGTATGTAAAGTAACGCTGGCAGATACCAACTCCTTATTCTCTTTGTTTCCCTCTGCTCTGGCATTGGATACATGCTCCTGCTCATGTCCCATTACTTTTGCATAAGCCTCTTCCGGCTTTATCTTTCCTGGACTTTTAAAGGAAACCATTTCATCTGAACCATCCTGATATCTTCGGTTCTTGCAAGTCTGACACTCTGATGGCTGTACCCTTTTAGAACCATTGGTACTTTGTTCTTGGTCAACTCCTTCCGTTTTTCCTGTTTCCGTTACTGGAATCCCTGTTCCCTGCTGTACTTCTGCTGTCGGGTTTCCAAGATATTGGGCCTCCCTTTCCGAAGACCTTCCCAAATCACCTATTGTATCCATAGAAATATTGGGTAAATTATTTTGTATTCCATTTATCATACCATCCACATCCTTTCATTTATAGCAACTCTCTATGCATTAAAAAAATCCATTAATGACATCTGATTTGAAATCGGCAAATCTCCAAGTAATCCAAGGTCTGCCATTAACTCTGTTACCGTTCCACTCACCTTGCAACGCTGCTTAAAATCCTCTTGTGACAAGAATTTTCCATTCTTTGCTGCTTCCACCACACCATCTGCTGCCTTATCTCCCAGTCCGTCAATGGTGCTTAGGGAAGGCATCAGTTTTCCATCAATAATCTGAAAATATCTTGCCGTTGCACGATAGATATCAATTGGCATAAATTCATATCCTCTGGCATACATTTCAAGCACCAGTTTCATATCCTTCAAGGTATCCTGCTCCTTAGCAGTTAATTCATTACTTCTTTTTTTATAGTCTGCCATGTGGTATTCCAGCCGCTCTCTTCCCAGACACATAAGCTCATAGTTAAAGGAAGATGCACGAATACTGAAAAATGCTGCATAATATGCCAATGGATAATATACTTTAAAATATGCAATTCGAAATGCCATCATAACATAAGCTGCCGCATGTGCTTTCGGGAACATGTACTTAATTCTTTTACAGGATTCCATATACCAGTCTGGAACTCCAGCCTCCTTCATAGCTTCTTCCATGTGTTCCTGCAATCCCTTTCCTTTACGGACACTCTCCATAATCTTAAAAGCAAGCCCATTTTCTACTCCTGTGTGAATCAGATATGTCATAATATCATCTCTGGTACAAATTGCTGTAGAAAGTTCACATTTTCCCTGTTCAATAAAATATTGTGCATTGTTCAGCCACACATCTGTACCATGAGATAGTCCAGAAATACGCACCAAATCAGAAAAACTTTTTGGTTTTGTATCCCTTAACATCTGCATAACAAATTCTGTTCCAAACTCTGGCACTCCAAGAGAGCCTAAATCACAGCCATCTAAATCCTCTTTCGTAATCTTTAATGCACTAAGGTCTTTAAATAAAGACAATACCTTTTCATCATCAAAGCGGATGGTCTGTGCATCCACTCCTGTCAAATCCTCCAACATACGAATCATGGTAGGATCGTCGTGTCCCAGTATATCAAGTTTTAATAGATTATGGTCAATGGAGTGGTAATCAAAGTGGGTGGTAATGGTCTGGGTAGTCATATCATTAGCAGGACGCTGCACTGGCGTAAAGGAATAAATCTCTTCCCCGATTGGCAGCACCACAATTCCTCCTGGATGCTGTCCCGTTGTACGCCGTACTCCTACACACCCTTGTGCGATTCTTTCCATTTCCGCCCGTCTTTTATGTATTTCTTTTTCTTCAAAATATTTGTAAACGTATCCAAATGCTGTTTTTTCTGCCAGAGTACCAATGGTTCCTGCACGGAAGGTCTGTCCTGCACCAAAAATAACTTCCGTATAATCATGAGCATGGTTCTGGTATTCTCCTGAAAAATTCAAGTCAATGTCTGGCTCTTTGTCTCCATAAAATCCAAGGAATGTTTCAAATGGAATTTCATGACCATCTTTACTTAGCATTTCTCCACATACTGGGCAAACCTTATCTGGCATATCACATCCTGATTTTCCAGCATAGGATTTCACCAGATCAGAATCAAAGTCAGAATAGAAACAATTGGTGCAATAATAATGTGCTGGAAGAGGATTTACCTCTGTAATTCCTGACATAGTTGCCACAAAAGAAGAACCTACAGAACCTCTGGAACCCACCAGATAACCATCTTCGTTAGACTTCCACACAAGTTTCTGGGCAATAATATACATTACGGCGAAACCATTTCCTATAATAGAATTCAGTTCCCTCTCCAATCTGCTGGATACTTGCTCTGGCAAGTCTGGTCCATACATGGAATGTGCCTTGTCATAACAAATTTGTCTTAAATCCTTGTCGGAATTCTCAATAATTGGCGGACATTTATCTGGACGAACAGGGCTAATCCGCTCTATCATATCTGCAATTTTATTGGTATTGGTAATGACTACTTCTTTTGCTTTTTCAGCTCCTAAATACTTGAATTCTTCCAACATCTCCTCTGTAGTCCTAAGATAGAGAGGTGGCTGGAAATCAGCATCTGCAAATCCCTTTCCCGCCATAATAATCCGTCGATATACTTCATCCTCTGGATCAAGGAAATGCACATCACAGGTAGCAACTACTAACTTATTGTATTCGTCTGCCAAGTCTATAATGGTTCGGTTAATCTCCATTAAATCCTCGTCTGATTCAATATCATATTTATCGGAACGTTTCATAAACTCATTGTTACCCAATGGTTGAATCTCTAAATAATCATAGAATTTTACTAACCGTATAATTTCTTCTTTGGATTCTTTCCGAAGAATTGCCTGATACAATTCTCCTGCTTCACAGGCTGACCCTATCAAAATTCCTTCTCTATTTTCTTCTAAAAGACTTTTTGGTATTCTTGGTCTGCGGTTATAAAATTCTATATGGGATTTTGATACTAAACGGTATAGGTTAATTCTTCCTAAGTCATTTTTTGCAAGAAGAATTACATGGTAAGTTGGAAGCTTTTTAATTACATCTGGCGACAAGGATGCTTGTTCATTTATTTCTTTCAGGCTATAAATCTCCCTGTCTTTTAACATTTCTATAAATTTCACAAAAATATCAGCTGTAGCTCCTGCATCATCCACCGCACGGTGATGGCTTTCCAAACTTACATTTAATTCTTTTGCCACAATATTTAATTTGAATTTACTTAGATGTGGCAGTAACATTCTGGCAAGCCCAACCGTATCCACCACTGTAAAATCGGTATCTATCCCCTGCATAGCTGCTTTTGTACGGATAAATCCAACATCAAAAGATGCATTGTGGGCAACCAGTACACAGTCTTTACAAAATTCCAAAAATTCTGGTAATACCACATCTATCATAGGGGCATCCATAACCATCTCATCATGGATACCTGTCAGTTGTTCAATTTCAAAAGGAATGGGAATGTCTGGATTTACAAAGGTGCTGTATTTATCTACTATTTTTCCTTCCACTACCTTTACTGCACCAATCTCAATAATCTGATCTTTATTTGCACCAAAACCAGTTGTTTCAATATCAAACACCACACAAGGTGCATCCAAAGACTGCCCTTTATCATTTACTACAATATCTTTTAAGTCATCAACCAGATAACCTTCCATACCATAAATTACTTTAAAATCATCATCTTTGCTAAGACAATGTGCTGCTTCGGTAAAGGATTGCACAACGCCATGATCGGTAATAGCAATTGCCTTATGCCCCCATGCTTTGGCACGTTTAATCATAGTCTTTACATCTACCACAGCATCCATATCACTCATTAGAGTATGTGCATGAAGTTCCACACGTTTCTCTTGGTTGTTATCTTCACGTTTTGTAGTAAAATCTGCAATGGTTTTAATTCCCACAACCGATCCAATGGTAATCTCTTTATCAAAACGGTCAAATACTGCCATTCCTTTCAGTTTTATAAAGTTACCTTTTGCTAGCCCGCCAGATACCTCTGGGACTTGGTCATTCCGCAGAAATATTTTTACAGAAATGGTATCTGTAAAATCTGTTACATTAAATATTACAATCGTCTTTTCATTTCGGATTTCCCGTTCTTCTTTGCTAAGAATCTTACCAAGAACAACCACTTCTCCAATTTCATCTACAATTTCATTAATGGATGTACTATCTCCATCAAATGGACGTCCATAAATCAAATCAGGGTCATCTGGAAGTCTTTTATAAGCAGATTTATTTCGGTCAAACTTACGAAATTCCTTCTTCTCTGCTGCCGGCTTGCTCTCTTTTCTTACTTTGGTTTCCTTTCCTTTTCCACTTTCTGACTCTTTTACTTGTGCAATCTTTTCTGTCATTGCCTTTGGAAGAGAAACCACCATAATTTCCTCTTCTTCCCTCTCTGGCGGCTCATGATACTCATATTCTACTTTTATCTGAAACCCAAATCTTTCCAAGAATACATTTTGAAAATATTCTTTTATATTTTGTCCCCGCATAACAGACATAAAATTCCGCTCGCAGTTAAGAATTAAAGTATCCCCTTCAAAATGATATTCCGCTGTTTTTACAATCTCAAAATCAATAATGCTTTGTTCCTTTAATTCCAGCAAAAAGCTATCCATATAAATAGGCATCAATTTTTCAGGTGTATATTGCTCTGATAACTCATAGGTATCATGGAATACCACATCTTCCATTACGCCATCAAATATCTGCTTTTTTAGCTGATAAATCATTTTTGTGGTAATCGTATAGGTCAGAAGATGTTTACTGCGAATATAAATGGTTAATTTCTTTTCACTCTTTGATGCCACAAGCTTCTCTACTTCTACTTCGGCAAATAAATCCTGCATATCCTTGCTAACATCTAAATTTTCAAATGCTTCAAAAAATAGCATTTTATCCTTCCTTTCCATGATATCCATAAATAGGTGATTGCGAAACTCCATTTATTGTCGCAATGTAACTGTTCAGAACCATGAACAGTTACATCACAATCACCTAATATCCTATTAGTTTTCCCAGTTTAGTAGTTCCTCTCTTAAAGCTTCCAGCAGTTGATCTTCTGGCATCTTTCGGATAATCTCCCCTTTTTTTATTAAAAGTCCTTCTCCCTTTCCGCCAGCTATACCAATATCTGCTTCTTTTGCTTCTCCTGGTCCATTTACCACACAGCCCATCACTGCCACTTTTATGTTAAGAGGGATATCCTTTACCATATCTTCTACCTGATTTGCCAAACCGATTAAATCTATTTGTGTTCTTCCACAGGTCGGGCAGGATACTACTTCTATACCACCACTGCGAAGTCCTAATGTTTTTAGTACCAGTTTCGCTGTTTTGATTTCCTCTACAGGATCTCCAGAAAGAGAAACCCGAATGGTATTTCCAATTCCCTGATATAAAATTGCACCAAGCCCTACAGAGGATTTGATATTTCCTGAATATACCGTTCCTGATTCTGTAATTCCTACATGTAGTGGATAAGAAATTTCTTTTGCAATCAGTTCATGAGCTTTAATGCACATTAAAACATTAGAAGACTTGATGCTAACTACTAAATTATCATATCCCATACTCTCTATGAGCCTTACTTTATCTATGGCACTCTCAACAATACCTTCTGCGGTTACTCCTTGATATTTTTCCACCAGATGTTTTTCTAGGGAACCACTGTTTACTCCAACACGAATCGGTATATTTTTTGCTTTTGCTACGTCCACTACTGCCTGTACTCTTTCTTTCTCTCCAATATTTCCAGGATTGATACGGATTTTGTCAGCACCATTCTCTATTGCGGCAATTGCCAAACGGTAGTCAAAATGTATATCTGCCACCAGTGGAATATCTATTTGGTTCTTTATTTCACGAAATGCCTTCGCTGCCTCCATAGTAGGCACTGCACAACGGATAATATCACATCCTGCTGCCTCAAGTCTTTTTATCTGTTCCACTGTACTCTTTATATCTTCTGTCTTTGTATTTGTCATAGATTGTATTAAAACAGGATTATCTCCGCCTATCTTTTGATTTCCTATATGTACAACCTTTGTGTTTTCCCTAATATTACCCATACTTTTTATATCCTTTCTTTTTCTAAAAATATACTTCTATCTGTTACAAAACCACTCTTACAGACTATTCTAATTTACAGGCTGAACCTCCCTATAAAACTTCCATACTCTTCTTTTAAAATTCTCTTTTTCCCGTTCTACAAACATATATCTGCCATATCGTATATTAGAGTTTACACAATCCTCTGCCTGTTTATCACTTTATCTACAATAGACTTAAATTCCTCTGTATCTTCAATTGGGTCATATAATATTGGTGTTGCTTTTTTCTTCATGTTTTTCCTCTCCCCCCCTTAAAATTTAAAGATGTATTGCCAAATCAACTATAAATTTGCAAACCGCTAAATTCTTCAAATAGTCCTTCAAAAGCAAACTCAACTTATATGAGGTAATTTACTCTCAAATTCTAACGCAAGACTACCTGCAAAAGCCACCATTTGTTGATTTGTTTTTTCTTCATAGCTAATCAAAATATGTTTTAAGAAAATAGAAAAACATTTATTTTCTTTATCATAAATAAAATCTGTATGGTTCATGTCAACCTAATCTCTTATATCTTTTAATCAATCTATTATGATACCATATCATAATGATAATTGGAATAAGCACTCCTCCACACATTGGTATTACACACCAAATATTATCACCAATGATTACTCCTATCCCCCAAGAAATCATAATAATAAAACCATAAACCAACCACATAATTCCATGTTTTTTATTCCATGCATGTACATCAGATAACTCATATCTGCTTGGCGGTTGTTCTCCTGAATAAAATCCAACTGGCTCGTGGCTTCTTAATTGAGAAATCCCAATACCTATCATTATTATAGCTACTATCATATATATAACGAAAGAAATTATACTTGTTGCACCCATTTTGATTCCCCCCCTTGCAATCTGCAAATTTCCAATTTGATTCCCTAAAATTTCTTGCAAACTTTTTCCTACATATTTTTATGCCCTATATTGTACAGACTACTGCTATATTCAGTTTATTCTACATTACCAATATGATATATTTTTTCTTTTGGCAATTCTCCTAATATATCCTTTCCATTTCTCTTTTTCTCATCTAATTTTTTAACATACTCCGTTATATCTTCTATTGATATTATCCAATCATTTACATATTGATATAAAGCCTTTCCCCGTAATCCCAACTGAATGGAACGATAATCTAGAGGATTTCCCCAGATATCCCGTTCCGGATCCCACTGACAGCGAATATCCGATTGTTTTATCTGGCTATGCCATTCCTCATAATCCTTGCATTTTGATTTTTGAAAAGTTGATACAACTGCATTATTTACAAGATAGTCAAAGGCAGACCTTTTTATATCAATTGCTAATACCCTTTCCTGCCCCTCTTTAGCAGCCCAACCACATCGGTACATCATCCATAAAAAGGATGGCTTGATCCATGACATTCGATCCATTTTAAAATGTGGACCAAAAGTGCCTAAATGAATGGCTTCCTCTGCTATTTCTTTTTTATATGCCTGATACACCCGAATTGTCCCATCTGTATATACTGCCCTAATTTCCTGTCTGGCAGCATCTATGTTTTTATTCTCTTTCTCCATAATATTTCCCTTCTATTTCATCAAATTCGTTAACATCAAATTTTATTCTATCATATTTTATTTCATGTAATTGTTCACACCTGTGGTGCAAACAGTTACGGAATCCAACTTATTCATGGTTCGCCTTCGGTAAAAGGCTGGATTCTTCTCTACCACTACCTATTCTTACGGACTTTGCAGCAAGTGCAAAGTCCTACCATAAACAGTAACTATTCATCCCAGTGGCCATCTAACATTCTTGTTAAATCTTGATAATCAATTGCTGTTTTCCATAAAAATGCAATCTATGAATTTCCGTACAAAGTTCTGTATCTATTCTACTTATAATACACTCTCTAATTTGCTGCATAAATTGAGAGTCTCGCTTCGCATAGAATATAAAATCGTATGTCATTATCATCTCTGTTTCTCCTTACGTTTTGTCAAGACTTTTAGAGTAAACCTACATACTACCTTCGGCAACACACCATAAATGAAAGCAGGTTCTACGATAGATATAGCAATTGGTCTTTGTTCAAGCACAAACCAATTACTATATCTATCGATAACACTTTCAAAGTAAAAAATGGGGCGGAAAATCCGCCCCACTGTTAGATCTACACTTAAAATGGTGAAACTTTTCATTGTAACTAATTCACTTACTGTTATGAAAAATCACACAAAACTATCACCATACTATTATGAAATATCTACTATTAGCCACAGCGTTAACCTATCTTTAGTATACTGAAAAATACAGAAAATAACAACTGGTTTTTATCAGTTACAACAAGTCCTAACACATTTTTGTATACTTTTTTCACTCCTCGTCAAAAGTAATATTCAAAATAGTATCATCAACAATTTCTGTAATTGTTTTTGCTACATATACTATCTCGTCGGGATCATGAATATAACATATTATCTGCCCATAGTCCCCCTCATCTTTAGGATCAAAATCCATCATTAAACAAATACCTTCTGACATTTCTGCAAATGGAAACCACTTTTTATTTTGTAAATATGGTTTTACTCTGCTATCTTCCATTTCGTCTAGCAATGAAGAATCCTCCTTATTAGAATAAACTTCTGTACATAAAACATCCTTATTTTGAAAGTATTCTTTCTGTTCTTCTATTTCTTCAAGTGATAACAACCTACAATTAAAATCTCTATTATACTTGTCATTGGGGAACAATAAATAAAACCATTGGCTGCCATTTTTATAATGATACAGTTCTTTCATATCTTCAGGCATTTTAATACCAAACTTTTCTTCAAACACTTTTATTTACTTATCCGTTACTCCTTCAACAAGCATATATTCATTATATTCTTCTATTGGGTCATCTATCTCTACATCTTCAAAGTTATCACAAACTAGTTTTTCGATTTTCTTTATTTTATCAATCAGTTCTTTCAAATAATGATTTCCTCCATTCTTTTTTCTTTTTAAGCTGCCCGATATATGATTTTCTGTCTTTTTGTGTAAGTAGCCATTTCTTAATTTCTGTAATGAAAAAAGTAGATTCCAGCAGAATAATAATACCTCCTACAGTAAGATAAATCCACCCTGGCATTAACGATTCTGTCCGTTTTCCTAAAATACGCATGCCAATGTCTGCTTTTAACTCCTGTTCATTTTCTTTCAATTTTCCACTTCTAAATTTGTCTTCATGCTGGTATCCTAACATAGAAAACTCAAGAAAGTCTTTCGTTCCACTATTTCCTGTAATGCGTATTGTAAATTGTTCTTCTTTTCCTTCTGGACATATATTCCCCAGTTTCAATTTCAACATTCTGTGCTTTATGGCAGTATTCTTGCTCACAATTTGGGATGCTGTTTCTTTCTGTCCTCTGCTGTTAAGTATGTCTATCCGATAAGAAGATGCTTCCATGTTTTGACTTTGATTATATTCTTTTACATACAGCTTGATTTCATCGAATGGCTGGTTAGCAACAAAAGTCTGCTCAACTATTTTATCTTCTGCTATAATATTGTTTATGATTCTTGATCTGGGTTTTATTTTTATAATTTCCTTTTTATAATCATACTGATTCACAACACAATTATAGTATCCCAAAAACAGAGCAATTAATGTTACAACTATACAAGACCCATACAACAATATAGATGCTTTTTTACAGATGTAAGACTCTTTTGATAATGAAAAAGAACCTGTTATGGCTCCTGCTGATAAGGAAAGCAGCACATATTGGAATGAAACACCATATTTTCTGTTCGATTCCCACAACACAAAAAACAACATACTTCCAAACAATGTGAGCATATACAGCATCATATCATCTTTTTGTTTTCTGCGTATAAAACTTATAATAGATAAAAGAACAAGAGACAGTGTTAAAAGACGGAATGCCTTACAATAAATAAGGAATAACCCGTTTTTCTTCCCATAAACATAGTCATAAAGTGGTGTTGTCTTTCCGGCAAAGGAAGCCTGTTGTGTAAATTGGTCTGTTCCTTCTCCATATGGACGCCACAATTTTTTCATTGCAAGGCTGACAAGCCCTATTGCTCCTTTCTCACTTATCCGTTCTTTTATTTTACAAATGTCTGCCTTATTCTTTTCTTCTTTCGTCTTAAACTGCAAGGTATAGTATAGATCTTCTTTATTAAAACCTCCTTCATCAGATAAGCCCATCATAAGCCAATGAGTAATGGGGAATTTTCCTTGTCCCTCCGGATCGGTAAGGTGTGATTTTCGTACTTCGGTGAACAAAGATGCTGTGAGAACTGCAGTAAGAAAAAAAATGGCTGTCCATAAAACTGTCCTTTTTATTGTAGTCTTATTTATGTTATCACGACATAATATCTGCATGCAAAGCACTGCAATAACCGGAATAATTGTGGTAGGACGTATGAAACAGCCTACGATGCCTAGTATCCCCATGCCGATGCCATAAAATATTGTCCCTTTCGTGCTTTGGGTATCATGCAAATACAGATACATAAAAAGTATCCCCATTACAAACGGAATACTATATGTGTTTGTATAACTCCAAAAAATCCACACATAAGTAGTTGGGGACAAAGCGGAAAGCAAAAGCAAGGTGTCAGCAGTTTCGACATCTTTCATCTTACGTGCTGCAAGATATGCCAGTAAAATGCCTAAGTCTAACATAATAATATTCAAAACCTGTACAGCTGTAATAAAATTTCCAATATTCAGGGGTATAAAGTTGTTCAATATACAAAAGTATTTATATAGCAATATTACAAAAAAATGATTATTTTCATAGCGTGCAAAATAGTTTGCTATAGTTATATTATCAGAACTGTTATCAAGTATTCCTTGTGTATTGGCTACCATATCTGATGCCATATCTGTTACTATGAAAGAGTCTGATGTTAAAGTTATCTCTCCTGTTTTAGCAAAACAAATAATTTGTATGGCAAGGATAGAGACAACTGTTACAGCACGCATCAATAAAGCAGTACGTTTGCTACAGGATCTGCACAGTTTTCTATGAAATTGAAGTAATGTATATAGGAAAAGAGCTATACCACCTCCCATGATGGCTACAGTATAAGGCTCTAAATGAGGCAGCTCGCTGTTTCCCCAGCAAAAGGTCATCAATCCTGTAATAATACAGACTACCGTAAATACAATTAAACCATATGATGTGATTGCTTTTAATAAGTTTTTTGTTTTTCGGTACATATTTAAGCATTTCAAAAGTCTTCCTCCTATTGTTGTTATAATTTCCCAGAATCTCTAGACACTAATTTAAAATTTTGAAATTCCTTTTTTATCTCTGACAGAGCATTTCCCATCAATACTCTATATAAGATAATACATATAAAGGACAAAAAAAGCTACACAAATAAAAATTTAATTAAAACTTCTCCTAAAGTAAACTAGTAATCTTTCATTCTAGAACGTCCTAATTAAAGAAACTAATATATAATATATCCATACATTTAGATTTTTAAGCAGAATAAGACTTAGTAAATCACATTATAATAGTTTAAAATTCTTTCAAATATTATCCATTCCATCAATACAAAATATATTTATACTTTTCTCTTAAATCCCAGCAAACTCTGTGCCTCTAAATACTCTAAAAGCTGTTCTTTTACACTTTTAACATTATCATACTTAAAAGTAATGCCTTTATTTATAAAATAATTCTCTGGCAATCTCTCTACAAAATTATTAATTTATCAACGAACAAATCCATTCTTTATTATCCATAAGTAACTTTTGTTCCCAAGCAAATAACCATTCCTCATTTTCTTCTATCCACTCATCTATTTCATCAGATTCGTTGAGCCATTTCTTGGGAAAATTATAATTTCCGACATATTGTGGATTCTGATAATCGTGTATCTCATAGCGAAAAATTGGAGCCAAATCATTATTTTTTATTTGCAATTGTCAAAAAAGCAACTACACATAAAGGTTTCTTTTCATTTGGAATATACTCATATAATACACGGCAAAATTCCGCCTCCATTAAGTAAAATTCTTGGTTACAAATATTGGAAGCTTGTTGATAAAGTATTTCTATATACTTCATTTCTATTTCTCCTGCTGATACTAGCTTGCTCACTGAACAAACTAAAAATATCTGAAAACTTCTAAATATTTATGTTAAATTCTGAAATAATATTGTCATCTTCATGAATGAAAAAAGTAAATTCAAACCAAAAATCAAGTTCTTCGTTATGACTATGTGGCTGAAATACTGCAAAAGCTTGATCTTCTTCAAAGTGCTGTATTTTAAAATACTTTTCATTGTAAGGATCTATAACGAACTCTTTCCCTTCATCTTCAGACCATATCTTTAATTGTTCCTCCAACCACTCCGCAAATATTTCTATCCCTTCCATTTGTGTTTTTTTATCACCAAACCATGAACTGTCAATCTTTGTAATTGTATGGAGTTTTGAATACTCTTGATTTGCAATATAGTCAATAATTTGCTTTACTTTTTCATTGTTCTTCTCTTTCCATTGCTGTTCTGTCATAGCTGCTCCTCTCTCAAACTTTAGTTTACATAATAATATACATCTTAATTTATATTCATTTGTCCTCAATAATTCTCATATCTATAATCTTACTATAAAACTTACCAAGATAATTTTTCATCAACAAATTATATTCCTCCGGCTCAACGTCTCCTCCAACTCCCATAATATCATATATAACAGAAGCCTCTTTTATTTTATATGGCAGTTGGGTCAAACCACATTTTTCATAAAATAAATGTCTTTTTACACGCTGTTCATAATTATCTGCGGTCTTATCCAATGCTTCCAATGCCAGAAAAAGTCTGCAACCTTCATAATAGTCTTTTAAGGCTGCAAGAACTTTTTCTCCATATCCTTTATTTCTTTCCTCTTCTTTTATAGCCAGATAAAAAAGGTATGCCAGCCTCTCACCTTTTACAACATAAGCAATCCCTACCCATTTTCCATTATCATGCAGACTCCAAAAATCTGTGATAGATTCTCTTGTCTTTCTCATTAATAACCAAAATGGGGCTCTTTCCTCTATTGGGAATGCTTTCTTATATAATTTTTTAATCTGCTTATACTCATTCATTTCCTTTGAAACTTTAAGTAATTGCATACTACATCCTCCTTGTAATGTTTGGTAACCGTTCAGCCAAGCTCTGAATTGTTACCAAAACCTTACTATCGCTATTCTGTCATCATTGGAAACCAATAACTTTCTGTCCCATACACTTCCTGCTGTTCATCTACATTAACATCTATTGGTAATTCTAATAATTGCAGCATCATTTTAGCAGACATATAATGATATTCCAAATCCAAAAATGTAATATTAGGATATTTTGTCACTTCCTCCAATAATAATTTGCCACCCTTATCAGATAGTGTTCCCATAGATAATGCCAATTCAGAAATCTGATTCATATATGCACTCTTTACTACTTCAGCCGTAATATCATCTTGTATTTCACTATCTACCAAACCTAACTTTGTAAGTTTTGGAAATGGATGTGCCAGAAATTCTTTGATATCTTCTATATTTCCATCAAAGCCATACTCTCTGCTTCCCATATAAAGATTAAGAGAAGTAAGTTCAGGTAATTTAGCATTAGAAATACTATGCATGACAGACTTAGGAAGTCCACCGCAAATAATTTCTAATTCCTTCAAATGATTATGCTCAATTTTTCCAAGTGATAAACCTGAACTTCCTTTTATCGTAAGCTTTTCTAAATTAGGGAGAGCCTTCCACAGCTTAGAATAATCAGCCTGCAAAATCCAAGAAACTTCACATTCTTCCTCATTCATATCACCAATAAATAAACTCTTTATATGTTGAAATTGCTCTTTATGTTCTACAATGCCATCTACTATGACTTGTGCACTTTCATCATAACATTCTCCCCAACAGCCAATCACCAGTTCCTCTACATTAGGCAGTCTTTTATTTGTCAAAATCTCCTCTAACATAGTTTGGGCATTCTTTTCTTCCTCGAAACTATAACTAAATTTTTTCCTTTTTAATTTTTCTGTCTTTTTCTTTGCCTGTCTTTCTTCTTTCTGATTTCTTCTGCGTTTTGCATCCAACTCATCCATCTCTTTTAGTGTACGTCGTTCACCAAATGCATACTCCGAATCTTCCCCATAAGTATCCTCAATATATTTTAGATATTGCTTATAAAACAAAATTGCATACTGATAATTTTTCAAATTCTCTCTGTAAATATAAGCAATCAATTCATTCAGACGGCTCATTTTTTCCTTTGCTGTTGGATTATAGGTTTCCATAATTTCCAATTGTTCTAAAAGTATTTGGACACCATGTTCCGCCACTTCTTTTGTATTTTGTTTTCCTCCTAAAGATAAAGCCAGTGTAATCATACAATTAGCACTTTTCACATTCCCTTTTCCTAAATATTTGTCATAATGTTCCGCTAATTCCCTGCATTTTGCCTCAAACTCCTCAAAGGAAAGCACTATATTACCAAGACTTTCATACTCTATATCCAATTTTAATAACTGAACAAATTCTTTATCTTTCTCTGATAAATTATCTACATGAACTAACTCCTCTACCATTTCTTCATTTTTTTGCTTGTAATATGCAAATTCTTTTCCATAATATTCTCTGCCAATTCTATAAGACCCCTCCATAGCAATAAAATATCTTAGTACTGTTACTTTATCCAGTTCCATCTGCATATCATTCATATAAGCAATAATAAATTTATTACAACATCTCTCTTTTCTGTAATCACCTGGCTCACTATCTATTGCTTTTCCCGTTTCATAGAGCCATTCCAGCAATTCTTTATTGGGACGGCATTGCTCTGTATTTTCATAGCACCATTCCATATAGGCATCTAACAAAAACATCTCCTGTCCACACTGTTCACAGGTATATACATGAAAAAGCTTTGACACTTTTTTGTATAGTCCAAAATTATCCTTAGATTCCTGTGTCATTTTTTTCGCTACTGCTAACAAATCCCATTCCTCTACCAATTTAGAACTATGTTGCTTTTTCTTACAATTGGAAAAAGCTATGGTTGGTAATGAAGTTTGGCAGCAGGTACAAATACCATGGGAAAGTTCTTCCTCCTCCCAGATGGAAAGCATTGCGGATATTTTCCCACTTGCTGTATGTAAAAGAAACTCTACTTCTGGTTCTAAATCAATTGCTGTATGTAATAGAGACTCTGCTTCTGGTCCTATGTAACGTGATTTAGTTTTTTCTTCCATATAAGCGTAAAAATTCCAACAGCTTTGAAAAAAGCTTTTTCTTAAATCTTCCGGATATGCCATGTGCGGCATGCCAAAGAGATATGCCCGCATATAAACAATAGCCTTGATTGCATCCTTTATATTATGTTCTGGTATACTATTTTTGATAAACTGTTCTACCAAACTGTTAAAAGTAAAAACCGCTAAAACATAATCACTATTTACATTCTGCGAAGATGCCATATTTTTTATCTTCCAGTATACATTATCTGTTAATACTTCATACATATTCTCTTGTGTATAATCTTTTTCTAATAATCCCATTTTTGTTCTCCCTTCATTCTGTGTCTTCCTCTGAACAATTGCGAAACTCTCTTTATTTCAAACAATTCTGTGCAGTTTTATATATCATGGCTGGTATTTTTCTTTTTCTGATTTCTTACAGTTCATTGCAAATTCTTGAAATAAATGCCCTAACTTTTCATCGGTTTTTTTTCTTTTATTTGGCTGGTGTACATCCATACCACACTCTAAAATCAAGTCTTCTTCCATTTGGAGAAAATAAGAAATCTTATGTGTCTTTTTATTTTTTATCTCCGCACGATGTGTAAATATCCCATAAGAATCTTCCTTCATTTCAAATAACTCTGCTTTTCCATAAACATCCTGCCATGAATGGCAAACATTCTCTAAATCCAAATTGCAGTCTATCTCTGGTGCAATGCCAAGAAAAAATTCTGCCGAAGATTCCCCTTCCTCACCATGGACCATATAACAATAACACTGGTATATTTCTCCAGCATGGGCATCTTCATAGTCATAAAAATGCTTGTCACTAGGATGCTTTACCGTCAGCATAGAACCATCCATCAGTTCCACGCTCTTTATAGGATAAGGATCATGCTCCTTTTTTCCTATGGAAGGCAATACTTGAAAACACTCTATAATGCAATTCCCCAATCCTTCTACAGTAATATCTGCATCTATATATTTTACATCACCTACAATCTGGTATAGTCCATCGGACTTTGGACATTCTTCTGCATAAATCTTATAAGAAAAATCTTCATTTACTTCTAGTGTTACAAGATTATTCTTCTTGCTAAATGTTTTCCATCCTTTATATTTCGTTGCCAACCAGTATCCTTGTGTCATGCCAGCCAATCTTGGACTGGTTTTTATGATTTCAAGCACTTCCATTATCCCATTTCCAATTTCCTCTGCACTGGCATTTTCATCTAAAACCACCATCTTATCTGGTTGTCTTCTAAAACCAGCTACATGATCCAAATAGGGAATAATTAATAATCTTTTTTCCCCTTTATAAATATTTATCTGCCACGGAAATCTATGTTTTCCTATACTTTCATCTTTCCTATATCCCTCAATATTCACTGGTGTTTGTTCTGGATTTTCCCTATAATTATGTACCTCCTGAATCAGTTCTAAAACAACATCTTGAAATTCATTATGTGAATAATTGTTTGGAATATGTATTTTTTTTATATATGCACTTGAATCATTAGCCCTTTGTAATGCTACAATGGTATATTCACCACTTGGCTTTACATAAAAATGTATACCTGTCACATCTTCCCAAAATAATCTTTCACTATTTACTGAGTCCCCAGACGAAAAAAATGTACCCACAAGCTCTTGGTAGATATTTAATTCTTGGTGATATTTATTTTCTTTTTCATATTTCTCAAACACATTTATTTGATTCATACCAATTCTCACATCATCAAAATAATCTTCTTTCCCACGTCCACCACTTAAAAATCTTACAGGAACAAAATATCCATTATTTTTCTCTTCTAATTTATAAAATGCTGTATAATCCCCATAAATATACATGGCTATCTTGTATTGATATTCTTCGCCATTGAACATATAACATTTCCCACCTTTATTCTGAAAATTCATCTATTACTTTAATTTTTCCAATAATATGTTGGTTAAAATTATCAAGTTCCTCCGCAGGAATCCAAAGTTCCTGATGATGTTTTCCTCCTACGGTATGTACTTCAAATTGTGAACCATATTCTTCCTCTACTTCAAATTGTGTGACATAACCTTTATGGTCATCTGTATACTTTACATTCCATCTTTCTGCAATCTCACTGGCATATTTTTGGTTAAGTACAGGATAAAAGATAGGCTGCTCAGGCAATCGTGGTGGAAAACACTTATATTCACTTTTCTCAATTAATTTTAATTCAGAAGTACCCACTGGTCTGTATAAAATCATAACATATTCCTCCCTTTTTATTATCAACTTTCATTCATGGTGTTGCTGCTGGAGGCAGCATGGGGTTATCTTTGTATAGCAGATATACCAGCCCAAGAAAATCTTTGAAACTTCTCAAACATCCACATTTCCATTGTCTCAACAACTTCCTGTATACTTCTTGTCTTACATTCAAGAATAGGAGAATTCCAATCATCGTCTAAAATCGCATATAAATGGTAAGTTCCGTTTTTATCGCCTTCCGGATACCATCCTAAATCCATCACAAGTGTATGTTTTATTAATTTCTTATTTCGCTTATATGTATAACTTGTCTGCATAAGGATCATATCCTCTACAAAGACATATAACCATGCATCATTATATTCCTCAATTTTATCTGGATCTAAATCATACAATTTATTCCATAGAATTTCCCAATTTGGTGCAACCGAAATGGCAGTAAGTCTTTCCAATATTGTTTTTTTCTTTCATATTTCATATCTCCTTTTCTTGGGTTAAGTATCTTTATAATTAAGGACACTGCGAATATGTTTGGGAAGTTGCACTTCAAACATCAGCACCAAATTATATTTTTACAAAAATTCCTCTGGAAATTCACTATCATAATACGGAACTCCATTTTTTACACCCATTTTAATTTTAACAGGAATATCTTCATACAAAAATTCTTTCTCATAATCAACAGCTTCCGATTCCATTATAATTTGAGTAAGAGCTTGTGCTGCTTTTCTTGTATCATCATTTCTAGCACCACTAATTGCTGGTCCGCTAGAACCATGATAGATTTCCAAATACAGAATCTTTCCATTGTTCTCTTTAGCAGTCACAGCACAGCTAAAAGCATCCTCATAGTTATCTGTCATATAGTCTGGATTGCCAAAAAGTTTCATTACCTGACCAATAAATAAGCTATGTTTCTTCCCTGTCTCTTCAGAATATATATTGCATATAAGACTTCTGTCTTGAGGCAGTTTTTGAGGGTCACATTTTTCAAACTTATACATATTTTACCTCCAAATAAACTAAAACTATGTGTTTTTTATAAAGTTTCTTTTGTCAATACTCATTAGTTTTAAAATCTTGTATTCCAATCACAACCACATCTTTCAAATTCCACCTGATGATTTTTAATAATTACAATACTATCTTCATTTTATCATATTTTAATATAAAAAAAAGAATGTCCATAAGAGATTTCACTTTTCTGTCCATTCTTTTACTATTTAGGTATACCTGTGCATTTGACTGCACAGCCTCTATGAAAAATAGTGGCCGTAAGCATCCTTTCCTTTATCATCCACCTATAATTCTTGCAATATCATTATAAGTTACAAATATCATAAGTGCCATAAGCAAAACAATTCCCACTAAATGAACAATTCCTTCTTTTTCCTGATCCACTGGTTTCCCTCTAAATAATTCAATAAATAAGAAAATCAATCGTCCTCCATCTAATGCAGGAAATGGAATTAAGTTCATAACACCAAGGTTTGCACTTAATAAAATTGCTATATTTAACAAATTTAGTAATGTTGTAATTGCAGTTTTACTAGCATCCACTGTAGTGCCAATCATATCTACAATACCCACTACTCCAGAAACATCATCTTTACTTACTTTACCTCGTATCATCATTCCCAGACTCTTTAAGGTACTTTCAATCCAAAACCGTATTTCAGAAGCTCCATATTTTACTACTTGCAATACATTCCCCTTTTCATATTTCCCCATAGAAATCTGTAAGGATTTTACTGTAGCATAATATGGTGTCAACTTTGCTGTTTTACTTTCTTTATCTCTTTGGTATGTAAGACTAATATCTTCACCAGTTAAAGGATTGTCTGCTAAATATTTTTCCATATTTTCTGCATTTTGAATTGCCACTCCATTAAATGCAGTAACCACATCTCCAACTTTCACTCCTGCTTTATCCATTGGACTATCCTTCTCTATCGCAGTTATAACAATTCCTTTTACACCCTCATCAGCAGTTCCATAACTATAACCCAGTCTGTAGTAACTATAATTAGGAGATACATCTACTTCCTTTTTTTCTCCTCCACTAGTAACGTATTTTATATGCAATGGTTCATCACCAACCACATGCAAATTAAAATATACATCATAATCTTTACCAATGGAAATGCTATCACCATTAATTTCTGTGATTCTGTCTCCCTCTTGTAATCCTGCTTCTGCTGCTGGGCTTCCCTCTTTTACATAAGTAATTTCTGAGGGATTATATCCAACATTTGCAATTAAAATAATTGCAAATATAAAAGCAGATATAAAGTTAAAAATTGGTCCTGCTGCTATTATAGAAATTCTTGCCCAAATTCCAGCTTTTTGGAAAGAGTCTGGGGAATCATTTACCTCATCTTCCCCCACCATCATACAAGAACCACCAATTGGCAACAATTTCCATGAATACTTGGTTTTGTCAGCCCAATCTTCTCTGCTTTCACAATACTTCGTATTAGCAAACAGCTTACAAGTCATTCCCTGATCTGTTTTCACTAATGTAATCAATCTAGGACCCATTCCAACTGAAAATTCAGTTACTCCAACTCCATTTTTTTTCGCCAGTAAAAAGTGTCCCATTTCATGTAACACTATAATTACTGTAAACACTAATAACGCAATGATAATATTCATATCTTCCTCCATTTTCTTATTTCTTTATTGGTATTTTTACTTCCACTTTTCCTTCAAGTTGTGATAAGTTTCCTGTTCTATCTCAAGAATATCTTGAACAGAAGGATCACTTATGTATTGGTGAGAATCTAAAGCATAAGAAATCATATCTATAATTTCTAAATACTTTATTTCTTTATTTAGAAATTTCGCCACTGCATACTCATTAGCTGCATTATATACAGTAGGCATACTTCCACCTGTTTTCCCTACCAGATAGGCTAATTTTAATCCTTTAAATGTCTCCATATCCGGCTCTTCAAAGGTAAGCTGTGATAATTTATAAAAATCTAATCTATCACCAGGCAATGGGCGACGTTCTGGATAATATAATGCATATTGGATTGGTAGTCTCATATCAGGAGTGCCAAGCTGAGCGATTACTCCACCATCTGCAAACTCTACCATAGAGTGTATCACACTTTGTGGCTGTATTACAACCTGAATTTGTTCAAAATCTATGTCAAATAGCCATTTCGCTTCTATTACCTCTAATCCCTTATTAACCATAGTAGAAGAATCAATGGTTATCTTTCTTCCCATCAACCAATTTGGATGTTTCAGTGCATCTTCCAGTTGTATATTTTGTAAATCTTTTTTCTTTTTTCCACGGAAAGGTCCACCAGAAGCAGTAAGTAAAATTCTGCTTACTTCTTTTGGATTTTCTCCATTAAGTGCCTGAAAAATTGCAGAATGTTCACTATCTACAGGTAATAGTGATACATTATATTCTTTCACCAAAGGCATAATAATATGCCCTGCCGTAACAAGTGTTTCTTTATTTGCCAATGCAATATCTTTTCCTGCCTTGATGGCTTCAATTGTCGGCAAAATTCCAATCATTCCAACTACTGCTGTTACCACAATATTGGCATCAGAAATTGTTGCACAACTAATCATTCCATCCATACCAGCTAATACTTCAACAGGCAAATCACTTACCCTTTTTCTCAAATCTTTTGCACTTTTTTCATTCCAAAGTGCCACTACTTTAGGATGAAATTCTCGGATTTGTTCTTCTAATTTCTCTATATTGCTTCCTGCAGTAAGAGCAACTACTTTTATATCCTGATTATTTCTTACCACATCCAGTGTCTGTGTTCCTATAGAGCCTGTAGATCCCAGGATTGCTATTTCCTTCATTTTTCTGCCTCCTATGTGTAGAGCAAAACAGATACTGCCTATCTGTAATTCTTATCCATATTCTATCAAACATACCTAAACTTAATTAATTATATACAAAATATATAGATAGTTCAAGTTATTATTCTTGGCTGTTCTATGTTATTGGCACATAGCTTGACAGCAAGTGTCAAGCATGTGAGTGAACAGTAACTATTATTCCCATTCATCCTATAGCTAAAATTAAGAGCATTTTACGTTTAATCACAAAAATTTATAATTGCATGTGTCTATCTGAATAGTTAAAAAAATTGTACAATATTTAATAGAATATAGGTTAATGGTGCAGTAAATAATATACTATCAAATCTGTCCATTACCCCTCCATGTCCAGGAATCAATTTTCCATAATCTTTAATGTCATAATTTCTTTTAATTGCAGATGCAGTTAAATCTCCAATTTGAGATAAGAATCCTCCCACAGCACCCATTACTAGAAAATGCCATGGTAAATATCCAAATCCAGCTAATTTATCTTTAAATATCCAGGCATACAAGAAAGCAAGAAATGCAGCTCCTATTACACCACCACTGCAACCCTCTATAGTTTTTTTGGGACTAAGAGGTGTTGGAATCTTATGTTTTCCAATTAATTTCCCTACACAATACGCACAAGTGTCAGATCCCCACGCAGCAATAAATATAATCCAAGTAAGATATACTCCGCCTTCCATACATCTTACCTGATACAAACAAGAAAGTGTCATGGTTACATACAAAAATCCAGCATAAATCATAGCAATTTGCGAGAAAATATATTTAGGATAAGCTATCACATAAGTAATAGAAAAAACTAACCATACTGCTAATAAGTATACTTCTATCCATGATTCTTTATTCCAAAATAAGAGAAATTCATAAAGAATTGTAACCAGATATCCTAAAAATGCTAGTCTCGTTTTTTCCATCTTAAAAACACGATATAATTCAAATTGTCCTATTAGAGATAAAATTCCAACGGCAGCCAGAAGGAGATTTCCTCCTATTCCTATACAAGCAATTGCCAGAATAACCAATATTATTCCACTTATCAAACGTTCTAAAAACATGAAGCTCCTCCTTATTTTACACTGCCATATCTTCTATCACGTCCCGCATAATACGCAATGGCTTTTTCTAATTCCTTTTTATTAAAGTCTGGCCATAATACATCTGTAAAATAAAACTCTGTATATGCCAACTGCCATAGTAAATAATTGGATATTCTTTGTTCTCCACTTGTTCGTATCATTAAGTCTGGATCTGGTATGTCCTTTGTATCTAAATAATTTGAAAAAATTTCTTCTGAAATATCATCACTATTTAATTTACCACTTTTCACATCATTTGTCATCTTTTTCATAGCACGAATCAATTCGTCTCTGCCACCATAATTTAATGCAACAGTAAAAGTAAGTCCAGTACAGCCTGCGGATTTTTCCTCTAATTCTAAAATCTGTTTTTGCAGCTTTTCAGATAATTGGCTAATATCACCTATAACCCTGACACGCATATTATTCTTTTTGCTTCGTTCTAAACAATTCTTTAAATATTTATCCAATAATTTCATCAATGCTTTTACTTCATCTTCTGGTCTTTTCCAGTTTTCTGTAGAAAAAGCGTAAACGGTCAGATATTTAATCCCCAAGTTGTGTGCATCTTCACAAATTTGTTCTACCACTTTTGCACCTTGTGCATGTCCCATATTTCTTGGCAAAAATCTTTTTTTTGCCCATCTGCCATTTCCATCTAAAATAATCGCTACATGCTGGGGAATCTTATTCTCCTCCATAGACCAACCTCTTTTCTTTTATTTCTATTATCATTATTTTGTACGATCTACTCCCGTAGCTGCCTAATACGATTCACCGTCTGGTCATTACCCTACTTGCTCATACATATCATTTTCTACAATATAGACATAATAGTTATTTTTTCGTGCAAACACAAACCACCAACTATTATATCTATTAAAAACACTTCCATAATAAACGCTCATACAACTCTCTACACCCAATAGCAGGGCTTGTAGTACCTAAATTTCATAGCAAACACACAAGGCGTACTTTGCACAATGGATAATCACACTGGCAAAAATACGCCTTATTACCTATCACAAAGTTATAATTCAACCATATTATACATATCTTTCAAAAATGTATCCTTGATTCATACCTTTTACACAACTAAATGGTAACTAAAAAGATGTACAAAAAATTTTTAATATACTTTGTTTTTTTAGATTGTCATAATCTCATCAGATTTATTTTCTATCATTTTATCTACTTCTGCTACATATTTGTCTGTAAGTTTCTGAATTTTATCTTCCATTTGTTTTGCTTCATCATCCGAAATTTCACTTGCCTTATTCTGTTTCTTTACAGTATCATTAGCATCACGTCTAATATTACGAATGGCAACCTTTGCATTTTCTCCTTTTTTCTTAATATCCTTTACTAAATCTTTTCTTCTTTCCTCTGTCAATTCTGGAAATACTAAACGAATTGTTTTTCCATCTGTGTTAGGAGTAAGTCCAAGGTCTGAAACTAATAATGCTTTTTCAATATCTTTTACAAGACTTGCTTCCCAAGGTTGAATCTGAATTACTCTTGCTTCTGGTACAGAAATATTTGCAACTGTTTGCAAAGGAGATGGCTGTCCATAATAATCTACCATGATTTTATCTAAAACATGAGGATTGGCCCTTCCTGCCCGGATTGTTGCATATTCCTCTGTTAGTGATTGTATTGATTTTTTCATTTTCTCTTCAAATTGTTCCATTACTATATCCTCCACGATATCTTTATAAATTGATAACTGTCCTAAAACTATGAACTGTTATTTAAATCTAAACCTCAATTATTCATGGCATATATTGCAGACCACTGCTGCCACAGCTAGAAGCTACTTACAGTGTCATCTGTCTGCAATCATCATCAAATGCCCTATTAATCATGAATAATCTCAATTAAATTGTTACTTTTGTTCCAGTAAATTTCCCATTTACAGTATTGACAATACTATTCTCTTCATTTAGTCCAAATACCAATAATGGCATTCTATTTTCCAAACACATAATGGTTGCTGTTAGATCAATCACCTGTAATTTCTTATCCAGCACCTCCTGCATTGACACCTCATTATACTTTTTCGCAGAAGGATTTACCTTCGGATCACTATCATAAACTCCATCAATTGCCTTTGCTAATAAAATTACATCTGCTTCCATCTCTACAGCACGAAGTACTACACCTGTATCTGTTGAAAAATATGGATGACCAGTACCACCTGCAAAGAAAACAACCATACCTTTTTCAAAATATTTATTCGCTCTATCTTTGGAAAATAATTTTGTCATATTTCCACACTCAAATGGTGTCAAAACCTGAGTCTTCATTCCCACTGAACGGAAAATCTCTGAAACATAAATACAATTCATAATGGTAGCAAGCATACCTATCTGGTCAGCCTTTGTTCGATCAATATTCTCACTGGTTCTTCCTCTCCAGAAGTTTCCCCCACCAATTACTACACCAACTTGAATACCTTTATCTACAATTTCTTTTACCTGTTTTGCAACTTTTACACAGGTTGCTTCATCAAAGCCATTTTTCTTTTCACCAGCTAATGCCTCACCACTAAGTTTTAAAAAAACTCTTTTATATGATTCCATGCTAATTCTCATCCTTTACTGACTATTTTCACTTTGGAATATCATCTAACCCCAATTATTCACGACTTATATTGCAGGTCGCTGCTATCGCAGCTAGGAGCCGCTTTGCAGCATCAATACAATAAAACCAATATACAAATTGTACTTTATAAGTAGACTTATTTATACAATTTATATATCGGTTTTGTATATTTTAGATTCTGATTATTTTCCATCAAAAAAATTATCAATGTCTACTTCTGCATAAGTAAGTTTACAACATCCATCAACAACTGCACCATTGTTAATCTGTAAAGATTTTGCTGTAATATTACCCTTTACAATAGCTGTTGAATCTACTACTACTGGTCCTTGTACATCTATTTCACCTTTTACTGCACCTGAAATAGTTGCAGATTTACCAGATACATCTCCTACAACAATTGTACCTACACCAATTTTTACATCACCTTCACTATCAATTCCACCATCTAATCTTGGTGTATTAACAACTACTTCTGATGCCTTTAAATGACCACTCACATTACCAATAATAGATAATTTTCCAAGACATTCTACATCACCAGTAATTGTCCCTTTTATTTCCAAAGAACCATCGGAACTAATAGATCCATTAATAATTGTTCCTTTTGTAATAACTGTTACTTCATCTTTTAATTCTGCATTTGCCATTTTATTCTCCTCCATAATGTTGATTTCCTGATTACCTTGCTCCATAGTTTCCATATTAGATGAATCGTTATATTCTTCTTGATTATCTCTTTCCATATCTGCCTCCTCTGTGTTTTCAACTTTATCTATTATAATAGGATCAGCTTCATCCACTGACACATCTATCTTGTTAACATCTTGATTATTCTCTTCCATATTCACAAATATGTTCTCCTCTTCAAACATAGATTTCTCCCCTATTGGAACTTCCTCTATCTCTTCTATAACAGACTCTTCCTCTATTGGAACTTCTTCTATCTTTTCCACTATAGTTTCTTCCTCTATCGGGATTTCTGTTTCTTCCATAAGAGCTTCTTCTTCTGTCGAAGTTTCTTCTAACTCTTCTATTTTAGCTTCTTCCTCCATAGAAACTTCTATTTCTTCTGGTTTTTCTTCTTCTATAGGAACTTCTATCTCTTCTATTTTAGTTTCTTCCTCCATAGAAACATCTAACTCTTCTATTTTAGCTTCTTCTTCCATAGTGGCTTCTGTCTCTTCTGGTTTTTCTTCTATAGGAATTTCTAACTCTTCAACTATAACTTCTTCCTCCATAGGAACTTCTAGCTCTTCTGGTTTTTCTTCTATAGGAATTTCTAACTCTTCAACTATAACTTCTTCCTCCATAGGAACTT
>JAAVZU010000049.1 GCA_022791815.1 Lachnospiraceae bacterium | reverse complement strand
GGGCAGGTATATTTGTATGTAAATGAAGAACAGAATGAGATTTTTTCAAGATTACTGGATTTTGCAAAATATTTAGAAGTGTGTAAGAGAAAGGAAACCAAACCAGAGAAAATTGAGAAATATCTAAAAGATGTACCTCAAAAGGAGTTTTTAGAGGAAGAGGACAGACCAGAGCTGCCAACAGAGAAAAGTAAACTAATTAGTTTTCTTCATGAAGAAGATAGAATTGCATTAGATGAAGAGGTGAACATGAAAACACCAGACCGCCTTAGCATTGACGGAAAGGATTGGAGCCTAGAGAATTTTTCTTATGAAACAGCCAATCAGATTTTGGATAAATTGTACAGTGGGCAATATACCAGAATAGAGATAACCTATAAGGAATTTTATGAAAGAAAGGGACGAAAGATTCCACTTAATATGACTTCTTTGGTTTATTTATGTGAGGAGGGAAAGGCAGTTGTACAGTATTTTGAGGAAAAGGAGTTATTTACGGGAATTTTCTTTGAAGACAGGAATGGGGCAGGATTTGTAGATACTGATCTGTTGCCACGTATCAATATTCGTGGAAAAGAAATTTTTGAACAAAATATTGTGTTAAACCTTAGTATACTTGGGAAATTATGTATGGAAATGTTGCTATATGGTTGTATTGATTATAATGAGAGAGGGAATGGATATTTTTCCAGAAGATATTTTTCCAACAAAAATGCCTACATAAAGTATCGTGATGAGAAAGGGGAGTTTGCATAGTATGAATTGCTTTGAAATATTAGGCATTGCACCTACAAAAGATAAGAAAATTATACGTCATGCATATGCTTCCCAAGCAAAAAAATATCATTTGGAAACAGATACCGAAGAGGTCAGAAGGTTAAAAGAGGCTTATGATAATGCTATGGCGTATGCCAAAGAGACTATGGATAGGAGTGGTGTAATAGAGGATGACAACCAAGATGGGGATTTTGATATTGCTGGTTATATAAGAGACGATAACGCTATACCAGAGTTACCCATAGAAGCAATCCATGTTTCTAGTGATGAAGAGGAGGATCAGGAACTAGAAAAGAATATATTCTACAAATCTAAAAGTCTATGGGAAAATTATGAAAAGATACACTATGAAAAGGCAAAAGAACTTCCAGGTTACCAAAAATTAAAAGAAGACATAGAAAGGGGACATACTTTTTCCTTTGTGGAAGCAAAAGAATATGTAATGTCGGAAGAATTTTTACATAACCAGTATGAAGAATTTTATATACATGCTCTTTTGAAATTATTTAAGGAATATAAAGGGAATCTGGAAGAGTTATTTCTGCCATTTGCTTTTATGTATGGATGGAATAATGGTGGACTACTCTGTCAGTATGAATCTGGTGAAGAGGAAAATATATTCTTGGAATCCCATTTAGGACAAGAAATACGGGATTTTATATATGAAAGATTATTTGGATTGAACATAAGTCCTTTACTGGAAAAAGAAGAGGTAGTTGCGTTTTCTATTAATGCACAGAGATATCACGCATTGTCTATAGCACACAAAGAAAAAGATAGGAAAAAACAAGATTTCTTTTGGAAAAGCCTTTGGCAATATGGATTGAACTATGACGAATTACCTGTAGTAAAAGTCAAGAATGACTTTTCTTTCTGGAGCATGCTAAAGATATTTTTGGAAACACACAAGGAATTAAATTTTGAAGTGTATCAAAACCTTGAGCAGACTTTTCATTTGTCCACACAAAGAAATTCTTCAAAAAGACATATTTTTCAACCGATCATGGATATTATTGAAAAAAATGCAGGGGATTCTATTTTTTTCATGAATACAGGAGAAAATCAGATTGTAGAATTCCGAAAGAAGGCACATCTAAGCCGTTATTTACAAGAAAATAAGCTTGATTATTCCAGCTTTGCTTATTTCTATGAATTATATTATTTTGTACCAGAACGGAACGAGGAAGAGCAAAAAGTCATGGATTTATTGCAGAATTATACAGAATATGAAGAGTATTACTGGCAACAAGCAGAACGAATGTTTGGAGAAGAGGAGGAAATGGAAATGAAGCAAGAATTATTAAAAATTATGGAATGTGTAACCGATGGAAATAAGGAACTTATAAAGGAGCTGGAAGGTTGTATTTTAAATACAAAGGACTATTATAGAAATCATCAGGAAACCTTTGAAGAAAGAGGAATTGAGGAAGATGAAGAGGAAGCATTGATTCAATGGATTGCCTTGGTGAATATTCTGGATAGAGAGGGATATGTAGTAGAATGTGACTGGAAAGAGGACAAGGAAAATTTCCTTTGGAATCTTGATAATCTGAATGGAATAAAATCGAAAGGGTTAAAGATAGATAGTAATTGGTTTGAGGAAGATGGACAGATTACAGAATGGCTGGAAATTATAGATGAAAAGTGGGAAAAAGAAGGGATGGCAATGTTTGCATTTGATATTGACAGCGACAGTTATGTTTTATTCCCATGTGAAGTTAAAAAATTCCAACAGTTGGAGGAATGGGCAGAGGAAGCAGGATTTCGGATCGCATACGGAAAGGATATGTAAACAGAGAGGGAATGAAAGATGGCAATCATTGGAATTGATCTTGGAACTACCAATAGTTTAGTATCTGTTTATCAGGATGGAAAAGTACAAATAATACAAAATATTTTTGGAGAAAATCAGATACCCAGTGCGGTAGCAGTAGATGAAAAAGGAAGAATATTAGTAGGAAGACCTGCCAAGGAACGGATATACCGTTATCTGAAAGATTGTGCAATTGAATTTAAACGGCAAATGGGATGTAATGAACGAATTGAAATAGGAGAGAAGTCTTATTTGCCAGAAGAATTGTCTGCTTTTGTGTTGAAAAAATGTAAGGAAGAAGCGGAAATTTACTTGAATGAAGAAGTAACAGAGGCTGTGATCAGTGTGCCTGCATATTTTGATAACCAGCAAAGAGAGGCAACGAAACATGCCGCAAAAATAGCCGGACTGGTATGTAACCGAATCATCAATGAACCTAGTGCAGCAGCATTGGCACATCGTATGCACACAGGAATTTCCATAGAACAATACATTCTTGTAATAGATTTTGGTGGTGGTACATTAGATGTATCCTTAGTGGATTGTTTTGAAAATATTGTGGAAATTGTGGGTGTATCAGGAGATAACCAACTAGGAGGCAAGAACTTTGACATTCAGATTGCTGAAGCATTTTTAGAGGAGAATCATTTAGATGCAGAATGCCTTTCACCAGAGGAATACAGTTTAGTGATCCGTAAAGCAGAGGAGGTAAAAATTGCTTTAGGTGGGAAAGAAAAGGTAACCATGAGTTGTAAGATTAAGGATAAACTATATACGATGGTGATCACTCAGGAAAAACTTCTTTCCATTACAGGGAATCTTCTGATGGCATTAAAAGATGTTATGGTGAAAGTAATTCAGGACGCAGGTTGTACCATTGAAGAAATCACAGATGTTTTGCTGGTAGGTGGTTGTTGCAGACTTCAGATCATACAAAATTATCTGAGAGAATTATTTCGTAGGGAGATAGCATTTTCTAATGATATACAGGAATTAGTGGCAAAGGGCTTGGGGTACTATATAGGAATTATGGAGAAGAAAGCAGGCATGGAGGAAATACTGGTAACAGATGTATGCCCATTTTCCCTTGGTGTGAATGTATGTGGACAATCCTTAAATGATGTTATGAGTGTAATTATCCCTAAAAATTCTACGCTTCCTAAAAAAGCTACCGAGAAATACATTTCGAGAACAGAGGTACAAAAAGAAATGGTTTTTTCTGTATATCAGGGGGAGAATTATTATGCAGAGGAAAATAAAAAATTAGGCGAGATCCGAATTCCACTATATCCCAATCCAGGAAAACTACAGACAGTTTTGATGACATTTTCTTACGATATTAATGGAATTCTTTGGGTAGAGGTAAAAAATTCCCAAGGAATAAAAAGGAAGAAGAAACTTCTTGGAACAGGAAGTTCTGCACCAGATAAAAATATTTTTCAGGAAAAGTATCTTCCACGGGAATTGGAAGAATATACAGCAATTCATGAAAAGTTAACTCGTTTGTATGCAGAGGCAAGCGAGAGAAATAAAGGATTATTAGAAGGATGGCTTACTTCTATAGAATATGCGAAGGAACACGAAGGATATGTGGAGAATGTGAAACTACTGCGTGGGATGAAACGGTATATGGAAGCATATGAGGAGGCTATATGTGGAGACAATATTTTTGAAATGAATACAGCAGATATGCTCTATGATAATAGAGATTCCTATTTGTAAAGAATAAGTAAAAGAAACATAACAGGTTGGTCTTTAGATGAATGGTTATAACCCAACTGTTTATGGTTCTAGACAGTTACAGATAAAGGAACTTCCCTTAATTGTAATGAAACAATTAGGGAGGTTCCTTTGTTTTTAGAAAACTAAGAAAATAATCGTATAATAGGTAAGATAAAAATTAAAAAAATGTGATATTTCTGATTTTTAAGTTGTTATAATAGTGAAAGGCCTTTCAAAGGAATGGATTTTTTAGATGTACTCATACAAGAGGTAAATTTAGCTTCGCAATTATGTTTGATACGTAAAGTGTGCAATTTCCTCAAGAATGAGGAGAAGTGAAGTTGTGTGGTTTTGCTCATTTTGTTCTTAATCAGGAGGTGAAAATGTGATTTCTAAAGAAGAATACTGTCAGTATGTGGAGAGATATGCAAATATGGTTTTAAGGATTAGTGTGAACTATTGCAGAAGTATTCCAGATGCAGAGGACATGGTGCAAGAAGTTTTTCTAAAGTTGTATGAGACAAATAAAGACTTTCAAGATAATGAATACGTAAAAAGATGGCTTATCCGTGTTACTATAAATCTATGTAAGAATCATTTGAAATCAGCATGGCATCAAAAAGTATACTTTATTGACAGCACCAATACAGAGGATAATCTTGACAATCTGACAGAGTTATTTGAAGAAGATAAGGAAAAAATGGCACTATATTGTGCGGTAAAGAAATTACCAGAAAAGTATCGGAGTGTGGTACATCTTTATTATTATGAAGAGTATCCCATTCGGATTATAGCGGAAATTTTACAAAAAAAAGAAACCACAATTCAAACCAGACTGATGAGAGCACGTAACATGTTGAAAGAGCAATTGAAAGGAGCGTGGCATGATGAATAAAAGTAATAAAGAGTATTACCAACAAGTATATAATAGTGTGAATGCTTCTTCAGAGTTAAAAGAAAGGCTGGCAGATATGGGAGAAAGAAATAGGACAATAGATAAACAAGGTAAAAAGCAAGGTATCAAAATAGCAGGAAAGGTAGCTATAGCAGTTGCTGCTGTTTCCCTTGCAGTACCAACAGGGGCATATGCTTATGAAAGAATTGCTGGTTATTTTAGAACAGAAGTAGAGAAGGACGGATATCAAGTAGATATGAAAGTGGAGAAGACAGATGCATCACCTGCAAAGACAGATAGCATTGTAGTAAAAAAAGATGCAAAGTTAGAAACCATTTTGGCAAAGAGGGATGCAAAGCCAGTAAAATTGGTATATGATTCTATGGAAGGATATGCTCTGGGAGATAAAACAGGGAAAGGATGGTATGAATTTGCAACAAACAAAGGGTTTGAATCTGGAAAAGAATTTGCAGTAGAGCTGCTTCAAGTTGATGTGGATACTTCAAAGGAATATTTTGTAGATGATGTGGCATATTCTCAGAATATTACAGTAAATGGTAATAAAGGTATATATATTCAAAGAAATGATGTTGTGGGCAGTAAATATAATGAAGATACAACATATACGCAAAGAGTAGTTGTTTTTTATGAAGATTTGGGATATATTTTACACTTCTATGCACAGTCAGGAATAAAGAAAGAACAATTGATAGAATATGCAAATCAGATTACTCTTGAAAATTGTAAAAAACAAGAAGAAAGTGAGGTTGCATATCTTTCTAAACAGCTAAATAATGTAGATGTAGCAGAAACAGAGAATGCATGGGTAAAACCAGAGCAGTTAGCAAAGATAAAAGAGCCTGTAGTGCATGATGGTGTAGAATATGAAGTTTTAAAAGTAGATGTGAAAGATAATATTGCAAAGGAAATGAACGACATTGCAAAAAATTTGGGACATAATGAGAATGATATATCTGTATATGCAAAAAATGATGGTACATTAAAAACTTATGAGCGTGAAACTATAAAAGTGGGAGATGGAAAGAATGCTCCTTTTGCATCAGTGTCTAAAACAGAGAATGTAGGTCAGAAGTTTGTACTTGTCACATTGAGAGTAAAAAATACAACAAAGAAAGCAGTAAAAGAACAAGTATGTAGAGAATTAGCTTATTTTATAGAACAAGATGGTAAAACTATAATAGATTATACAGAATATGGAAGACCAAAGGCAATTGAAGAAGCAAAACAATATGAGTCTATGCCATGTTATTTTAAAGAAAACGATGGTGGAAAAGGATTTTATTTCAAGAAATTAAATGCTGGTGAAGAAGCAGTTTACCATATTGGATATATAGTAGATGAAGATCAAGTATCAAAGATGGCACTTCAAATTAATGATGGCTTTGGCGATCATACATATTCAAAATTTATAGATATAAAAAATAATTAAAAAAGTGAAAAAACAATTCCCGATTCTAAGTAATTTCTAGAATTAGGGAATTGTTTTTTGTGTAGAAATATATGAAAATTTGTAATTGCTCAAAGTCATTAACAGTTATGTTTCAGTCCACTAAAATGCATTGGACATATTAAAATATAAAAATTGTCGTTCATAACATAATTTTGTCGTTTATCACACTTTTTTGCTTGAGCAGCAGAATAAAAAAAGGTATAATAGAATTGTAGATAGGGGGGATTTACATTTAAGGGGGGCTATGCCATGGAAAAGAAAAAATCAGCATTTGAAGTGTATCTGTCAGTTGTGTATAAGTGGGGAATTATTACACTGGTCTGTGCCTGTATGTGTGCAGCTGTGTTATACACATTTCTAAAAATCATAGGATTGTTTCCAACAATATCCTGGGGAACAATGATAATATTTGATATTATGGATGTGTGTTTTTTGGTGGGAGGCTTTATATTAGTCCAGACATCTTTTGAAAATGGAGAATTAAAGAAAAATAGACTTGCTATTGGTAAGGTATTTGCATTTTTTACACTTATAATACAGTGGAATTATATTTTATATATGGTACCATCGAGAACTTTTTGGGGATTTTTATTTTTCTTTATTATACTAATGGCGTTCTTTTTGGATATCAAACTTGCCATGGGAGCATGTATTACTTGTATTGTTTCTTTGGCTATTTCTTGGGGAATCAGTGGGAATAATTTCCCAGCAAGGGATGCTATATTTATAACAGATCTAATCAACTGTATTGTAGCATTGTTTTTGTCTACGGTAGGTTTAGGAATGTTTATTTTCTTTATGACTAACTTTTTGGTAAATGCCAAGAAAGATGAATTAGAAGAAAATAACAGACGTGTGCAGGGTGTTATTGATAAAGTAACAACATTGTCAGGTCAGCTTGGAGATGCCAGTGAGTCATTGCTTGCAACTTCTCAAAATGAAAGTGCATCTACAGAAGAGTTATCTGCAATTACTGAAAATCTTTTGAAAAATAGTGAAAACATGCTTCAAAAATCTATAGAGAGCAAAGAAAATCTATCAGAACTTGCTAAGAGTAACTTGGATATGGAAGAGAAAATGACAGAAGTGAGCCAGATTTCTAAGGAGTTATTAACCATTTCGGCGGCTAACGAGAAGGCTTTGGGAGAACTGATTACCATTAGCGAAGATGTGGAACAGTCTACACAAAGTACTATTGAAGTAACTTCCAAATTAGACAAAGAAGTAGGGCAAATTGGATGTACTCTTGAGATTATCAATGATATTGCTGCTTCTACAAATCTTTTAGCATTGAATGCTTCTATTGAGGCGGCCAGGGCTGGAGAGGCTGGAAGAGGGTTCTCTGTAGTAGCACAGGAAGTAGGTAATCTTGCTGCTAACACAAGAGAATCTTTAGACGAAGTAAAGGCAGTAATTTCCAGAGTACAACAGGGAACAATAACAGCAACTAGATATATGAATGAAAACGCTGAAAAGATGCAAAATCAAAATGCCAGAATGGTTGAAACGGTAGAGGGTGTAAGAAGTATGCTGGAGATGTTGAAAAAATCTGTTCAGACAATTTCCGAAGCCGATATGATCCAAAATAGACAAAATGAAGTGATTGAAAAGACAATATCTGTTAGCGAAGATATAGCAGGTAAGATAGATGAAGAAAATAAGGATTTCTTAAATATTGATGAAATGGTACAAGGCAATACACAAGAGATTTTGGGATTGTCTAAACAGGTAGATTATATCAATAATATGATCCTGGAATTAGAAGAAGTATTAAAAATGTAAAGAAAGAGGACAGTCAGATTTGGCTGTCCTTTGTGCGTTTGCTAGAAAAAATTATTGTCATCGAAGTGTTCCATAATATCCTCAACTCTGCAATGCAGAATATTGCATAATCGGTCAATCGTGTTTGTCTGCACATTTTTGTTGTGCCTTAATCTATCTAATTGAGAACGGTTTACATTATATCTGGTATATAGATCATATTGTGTAATACCTTTTTCCTTCATGGTTTCCCATAATCGATCATATTTTATCATTTTTGTTCCTGCCTGTTTTTTAAATAATACTTGTATATTCTTAATTATCCATGTAAAATGAATGTAATAATAGTGTTCGCATATTGACACTATAAAATTTAGAAAAGGAGCAGAAATATGGAGTTGAATGATTTTAAGAATTGGTTGTCTGATGTGTTGAATGAGATGGATAATGGTATTCTTGCTGATATTGACACAAACGAAAAGAAAAACATATTCTATTTAAGAATGATTGATGGGAGCGGATTTGAAACAAAATGTTATAAAAAATAGAAAGAGAGTTATGAATAGTATTGATTAAAAAAATGAATGGAGAATAAATTATGTACAATCACACAATAACTTTATATAATGGCTGGATTCCATTATCTGATTTAGTATCTCTTGAGGATTATAGAAAAATAGAAAGAATACCTATTCCTAAGGAACAGAGTAATCAAAAATTAGGTATAGATGATTTAGTAGCAATAGAGAGAGGAAAAGAAATGTTTTGTACAGATGTTAAAACATTTTGCAAAGGAAAATAATTTACAAAAAGTTAAACTGGAAACAGATATAAAAGAAAGTACTCAGAAACAATTTATGGCAAAGAATTCTGAGCTTAGAGAAAAGTGGAAATGCAATATACAACAACGTTTTCCCATTAAGGAGATACCAGAAACAAATGTAGAATCAGATGCAGTAGTGTCAATTATGTTAACAGGTAATATAGAAGATATTGGTTTTTTGTATGATTTTCCTTGCGAATCTGGTATTACAATACAAAACGGAGAAAAGTGTATAATGTATCTTTGTTTTGAACGGCCTAGTGAACTTTCTTTCGTTTGTACTGAAAAAAACATTAATGAGAAATATTTACATATCTTAAAGGATTATCAGGAAAAAATCATAGAGAGAATTGATAAACGGCAAACGAATGAAATTATTTATGCTATAGAAACTATGGAAAACGAATAAAGATGCTGTTGTTTTTGGTAATAAGTGATAGAAAATGTTAGAAAAGAGTTGTTGCACGAATGTAATGAGTTCATGTGACAGCTCTTTTCTAATCATATTAAGAATTTTTATGAAATATTATAAAACATTTTTTAAAATATATACTGGAAAGATAAGGGGAATTATCCGATATATATTATAGTATTTCAATTATTTGGTATTTGGGTTTAGTATAAGTTAGAAAATTCAAATACCAATTCTAAATAAACATGTAATGTTAAAAAAAGTAAAAGGAGTGTTATGTGAGATGAAAAATCTTAAGAAAAAAATTGCGTATCTGGGATTGTGTTTTCTTTTATTTACGGTAGGAGGGAATATTTATAATGACACAGATACAGCAAAGGCAGAAATGACCGTATATGTTACTCCCACAGGGTCAAAGTACCATACACACAAATGTGGAAATGGCACATATACAGCTACAAGTTTATCTAATGCACAAGCAAGAGGATTGACACCATGTAAAAAATGTTTTGGAAATAGTACGCCAAGCAGTAGTAGTTCCAATGAACCGAAGAAAACGGTAGTTGTAAAACCGATTAAAATTAACAGAACTAATATTTTATTGGTTAAGGGACAAAAGTACAAGTTAAAAATTTCCAATGCTACAAGTAAAGTCTCATGGAGTTCTTCCAGAAAATCTGTGGCAACGGTTTCCAGCAGTGGTAAAGTGATTGCGAGAGGAAAAGGGAAGGCGGTTATTACAGCTAAAGTTGGGTCAAAGAAAAAAACATGCAAGATTACGGTAGAAGCACCAAGATTAAGTAAGACAAGTCTTAGTCTTAAGGTTGGAGAAAGCAAAACCATTGCATTATCTGGTTGCAGGCATTCCATAAGGTGGACAAGCAGTGATAGCGATATTGCAAGAGTATCTAAGGGAAAAATAAGAGCAGTTGATGTAGGAAGTGTAACCATAAAGGCAAGTATTCATGGAAAAAAATATAGCTGTAGAGTGAAAGTAAGAAAGCCTGATGTAAAAAATATAAGGTTATCTAAACAATACATAGAAATGGAATGTGATTCTGAGGAAGAAATAGAAGTATCTGCCACACCAGAAAGTGTAATAGATTATTATAATGTAAAAGTAGTATCTTCCAATCCTAAATTGGTATCCGTAGACAGCGATGACTTTGGAACAATTTACCTTAGTACATATCGGTTAGAAGGCGAAGCAGACATTACCATTACAATAGGAAATGTAAGTAAAGTATGTCATGTTAAGGTTAGCAAACCAGTTATTGAGGATATTATTCTGGCATACAAAGAGTTAGACATGGAAATTGAAGAGGAAAGGTCAAATTGGTATAGTATATCACCTTATAACGCAGAGGAATATTATGCAGCAATTTGGAAAAGTGAAAATGAGGATATTGCAAAGGTGTATACCGAAAATGGTGAGAATGTCCGAATAGTGGCGGTAGGTGCTGGAGAAACCAATATTATATTTACCATAGGAGATAAAAGAGAGATATGTCATGTGACAGTAAGAGAAAAAGTGTAATAGAATATTAGTATGGAGAGAACCTTGGAGGGGTATGACTTTTGTCACCCCTCCTTTTATTTCTTTTTTCACTAAAAAGAGAAAAAGAAATGTGTTATTCTTATTAGGTAATTGCACAAAATAATTTAAACTAGCAGGAGTTTTGCCAATGTCTATATATCGTTAATATAAGGCAGGAAGATATATTAGATTTCAGCAATGCAGCACAACACTGGGTTAAGAACAGAACTATGTAAAAAAGAATAGGAGAAGAATTATGGGTGACATTATTTTACAGACCAGCGAGTTAACAAAGAAATATGACAATAAAATTGTTGTGGACTCCCTTCATTTAGAAATTGAAAGAGGAGAAATTTTCGGGTTACTTGGACCAAATGGGGCAGGAAAATCTACAACCATGAATATGATTTGTTCTATTGTAAAACCAAATGCAGGAACGATTGAACTGTTTGGAAAAAATATTTGCAAACAGAAAAAAGAAATTTTAAAAAAAATAGGATATATTCCTCAGGAACTTGCCATACATGGAAATCTAAAAGCATGGGAGAATGTAGAATTATTTACTTCTCTATATGGACTAAGGGGAAGCCAGTTAAAGGAGGCAGTACAGGAAGCATTGCAATATGTAGGACTTTGGGACAAAAAAGATGTATTTTCTAAAAATTTTTCAGGAGGAATGAAGCGACGGTTAAATATTGCCTGTGCACTTGGACATAATCCAGAACTACTGATTTTTGATGAACCGACAGTGGGAATTGATCCACAGTCTAGGAATTTTATTTTAGAGAAGATAAAAGAAAGTAACAAGAATGGTGCTACTGTAGTATACACCAGTCATTACATGGAAGAAGTGGAAGCCATTTGTAGCCGCATTGCTATTATGGATAATGGAAAAGTGATTGCAATTGGAAGCAGCAGCCAGTTAAAGAAAATGGTAACAGATAAGGAAGACATCAGTCTTGAGGAGGTATTCTTAACACTAACAGGAAAAAAATTACGGGATTATGGAGGATTATAAAATGCTTTGGTATATTATCAAAAATAATTTAAAATTAATGCTTCGGCATAAATGGATTGTTGTTATGTTAATAATAGGACCAGTTATTACAACAGCTGTATTAAGCAGTGCATTTGAATCTATGTTAAGTGCTTATGAAGGAACAGGAGAATTTTTAAGTGGATATCAAATTAGTAAAGCAAGTCCCCTTTCTACATATGCAGAAGAAATGCAAAAAAATGCAAAAGCTGCAGGATTTAGTCTGGCAGAGTTTGATACTGGAGAACCAAAAGAATTAATGGAGAAACATAATCTTTCCTCTTTTACCAAGATAGAAAAGGACTCTTATACAGTATATACCATGCATGGAAAAGAAAATGAGGGGATGGTTACAGAATATTTTTATAATAGTCTGTTTGAGGAGTTAGAACTTGCTGCTATACAAGGAAATTATCCCCGATTTTCTCTTCCTGTGACAAAGCTGGAAACTATGCCAGAAGTTTCTTCTACAGATTATTATGGAATTATTTATCATGTATACTATTTGTGGCTTTGTTTTATTTCTATTTCTGTTGTATTTTCCTCAGAAAAGAAAAATCAAATTGCGAAAAAGTATCAGGTGTCAGGCGTGAAATCTTTGACATTGGTACTTGGAAAAGCAATTCCATGTATTTTGTCAACGCTTATTACATTAGGAATATCCATGATAATATCTTATTTCCTCTTTGGGATTTCATGGGGCGGTTCACTTATGACACCTTGTATTTTGTTTCTAACAGTAGTGGCAGCTACCATGTTTGGTTTGTTCGTAGTAAAATTAACCAATAATCTAGCCATTTCTGTAGTGATAATTTTTATGATGGTATGGCTGTCAGGATTTATTGGAGGAAGTTTTGAAACCTATATGTTTTCAGCATGGTCAGAGGATATCAAAGTATTATCGCCTATTTATCATGTCAATCGTGCATTGGTAGAATGTTCCCAGATGGGGCATAGCAAGTATTGTCAAAGTGCCATTTTATATTTAACTGGAATCAGTGTAGTATGTTTGTTGGGAACTATATTTTTACAGAGACGAAGGAGAGAGGAAACCATAAAAACTACATGGATAAATAAGATTTGGAAAAAGGGAGGAACAGAGAAATGAGACGAATGTTTATTTTATTAAAGACAAATTGGAAATTACTGTTCCGAAATAAAGGTATTTGGTTCTTTCTTCTGTTTATGCCACTGTTAGCTTTGTTACTTTTAAATATACGGGAGAAGGATTTAAATCAGTTTGATGATAAGAAAAATATAATTGAATTAAATAATATAGACTCAAAAGCAGTTTACGCAACGCAGTTAAATGCCAGTGATAAATCCTATATAGTAAAGGTATATGACAGCAGTCAGACTAAAGTTAGTGAAGAAATATTAGAAGAATTATTCCAGACAGGCATGGTAAATATTTGCCGCATAAAAACAAAAGAATACGAAGAGAAAGAAATTTTACAAAAGATAAAAGAAAATGGAGAAAACGATAGGGTTGGGACGATTTTATATTTTAAGAAAGATTTTGAAAAGCAATTTTTAAATGGAAAACCGGAAAATGGAATAAAATTATATCAGTGTTTTACAGACGAAAGAACAGAATTAATTGAAAATAGTTTAAATAACATTATAAGTAGATTATATATTAAACATAACATTAAAGAGTCACTAAATCAACCAAAGCAGGAGGAAAATAATCAAAACAGGTTTATAAAGCCAGATAAGAAGACAATCCTGTTAGAATCTACAGATAGTCAGAATTTTACAACGGTACAAGAAAGATACAAGGAGCATTTGGGATATTCCTTAGCAATTGTATCTCTTGGATTTTTATTTTGTGGTATTTTTATTGCATATACCGTTATAGAAGAACAGGAGAATCAAGTATATACAAGAATTTTGTTAACACCAACAAATTCTATTTCCTATATTTTTTCAAAACTTGGTATGGCAATTTTGCTATCTGTTGTGCAAGTGGGAATCCTGACAGTTGGAATATGTTTTTTGGTTCAGCCGGAGTTTGGTATTTCCAGAATCAGTTATTTATTCTTAGTATTTTTGCTTGGACTAATTTTTAATATGTTAAGTTTGTGTGTGGGAGTATTATGTGGAAATATTATGGCAGCAAATTATAGTGTGTTTTGCATCTGGTCAATTTCCTGTTTGTTGTCAGGACTTTATTTCTCTATGAGTTCTGCCAGTGGTCTACTGAAAACACTATCCTATCTTATGCCTCAAAAATGGATTCTAAAATCAGTGGAACTGAATATGATGGAAAATTATTCAGGATATTTTACAGCAATAGTTGCAACCTTTGCCTATCTTATGGTAATCTTAAGTATAGGAGCAGTTGGACTTCGTATGAGAAGGAAAGAATGAGAATGAAAGAAAATTTTCGGGGAAATTATTTTTTGCTGCTACGAATTATCGTAGCAGCACTTTTTGAAATATATCTACTTATAACAACAAAAGCATTAAATAAAGGGGGATATGTTGTATTATTTGAAGCCGCATGTTTTTTTTCTGTTGTAGTTTTGCATGGATTATGGGAAACAAAGAAAGTTTGCTTATTAGCAGAAATTGTTACAGCGGGAATTTTATGTATTACAACAGAGCAAAGTTTTATCCTTCTGTTTGGTATTGTCAGTTTAGATATTGTTCAGATTTATTCTTTGGGGATGTTTGGATATGTATTACCTTTGGGTATAAGTTTTTTTATTGGAACTGAGAACTTTGGACAAAATTTCTTAGTTTTGACACTAGTAAGTTTTCTGTATTTTCAACATAATGAGATTATTCTCTCTTATAGAAAACAAATAAAGGAAGAAGAAAATTCAGAATTATCACTTAAAAGGGATATAAAGCAGAAGGAAGAAAACTATCGGCAAAATATGCATAATAATATATTAAGAACAGAAAATGCCCTGTTAGAAGAAAGAGCACGTTTATCTCAAATGCTTCATGATAAATTGGGACATAATATTAATGGATCCATTTATCAGCTTGAGGCATGTAAAGTATTATTAGAGAGCGATACAACAAGAGTCGAAAAAATGATTCAGGCAGTTATTGACAACTTGCGAAGTGGTATGGACGAAATTCGTCTTATCCTAAGAAATGAACAGCCAAAGAAACATAAGCTTGCTATACAGGAGTTGCAAAATTTATGTAGGGAATGTGAAGAAAAAGGTATTACATGTACTTTGCAAATGAAGGGAGAAATGGAACAGATTCCACAAACCTATTTAGAGGTAATTTTAGATAATAGCTTTGAAGCCGTTTCAAACGCATTAAAATATGCTGCTTGTACAAAGATTACTATTGAAATTGTAAAATGGAACCAGTTTGCTCAATGCAGAATTTCTGATAACGGAGTAGGATGTGGTGAGATTATAGAGGGAATGGGGCTTAGTGGAATGCGTCAAAGAATGAGAAATGTAGGCGGAATTTTAGAGTTTGAATCAGAAATTGGATTTGTAGTGAAGATGCTATTTCCACTAAAAGGAGAAGATGATGAGTAAAATAAAAGTAATTATTGCAGATGACAGTGATTTTGTTAGAGATGGTATGAGGATTATTTTAGAGGTAGATGAAGAATTTGAGGTTCTTGGCTGTGCAAAGGATGGGGTAGAAGCAGTTGTATTGGCAAAAGAAAATAAAGTGGATGTTATTTTAATGGATATTCAGATGCCTGGCATGGATGGAATTGAGGCAACTAAAATTATTCGGGAAGAGGATTTAGGGAAAGTACTTATTCTTACTACATTTGATGATTACGACTTAGTAAAGAAAGCAATGGCAAATGGAGCAGCGGGATATTTAATTAAAAACCACACACCTGACCAATTAAAGCAGATGATAAAGTCTATACATAATGGTGTGGGGGTAATGGATGAAAATATTTTGGATAAATTGATTAATGAAGAAGTGTGTGGAGAGCAGGTAGAATTAGCTGGACGGGGATTTGATTTTAATAAATTTACTGCTAGAGAGTTAGATATTATTAAAGCTGTAGCAGAAGGACTTTCAAATAGAGAGATTGCAGCAAAATTGTTTATCTCAGAGGGGACAGTAAAAAATTATATTAGTACAATTTTAGACAAGGAGAATCTATCCCACCGTACAGCACTTGCGGTATATTACTTAACTGGTCGGAAATAATAGAAAAAATACTTGATTTCTTTTTCTATATTTCATACAATTGTAAGTATAGAGGGTGTTTTTACAAAAGGAAGTGGATCATATGAGTAATAAAGAATTGTTGTTTGCTATGTCTGATTTGATGGATCAAAAGTTAAAACCCATTAAAGATACGTTAGACGAACATAGTGAAATTTTAAAAGAACATAGTGAAATCTTGAAAGAACACAGTGAAATCTTGAAAGAGCATAGTGAAATTCTAAAAGAACATAGTGAAATTTTGAAAGAGCATAGTGAAATTTTAATATTGCATAGTGATAGTATTCAGAATATCAAATTGTTACTAGAAAATGATTTCCAACCAAGATTACAAAATATAGAAGGATGTTATTTAACCACTTTTAACCGTTACAGAGATGGTGCTGATAGGATGGAGCAATTAGAGACAGATGTAGATTCTTTAAAGCAAGTCGTAGAGGAACATAGCAGGCAATTACAAAAGATTGTGTGAAATTTAGATGGGGCAGAGAAATCTGTCCTCTTTTCTTTTATGAAAGACTAAATAAGTGGTTTTAGACATACTATTCACCTAAGGGGCTGCTACGTCCCAAAACAGGGCTTGCACCGCCTAAGTTTCATAGTAAAGAGGGAGAAGAATGGAAGAAAAACAGTATAAAATATATCTAGTGGAAGATGATGGGGATATAGCAAAAAAGATACAAAAGCACTTGAAAAAATGGGAATATCAAGTAGAAATAGTAAAGGATTTTCGGAATATTTTGAAAGAGGTAACCTATTTACAGCCACATTTAATCATTATGGATATTACATTACCATATTATAACGGGTTCTACTGGTGTAGTGAAATACGAAAGTTGTTTAAAATTCCAATTGTATTTATATCGTCTGCCAGTGATAACATGAATATTGTTATGGCAATGGATATGGGAGGAGATGATTTTATTGTAAAACCCTTTGACTTAACTGTGTTGACTGCCAAGATAGGAGCAATTATTCGAAGAAGTTATTCTTATGCTGGACAGATAAATGTTTTAGAGCATAAAAATGTAATACTGAATCTTTTAGATGCCACTGTCACATTTCAGGGAAAGAAAGCAGTATTTTCAAAAAATGAATTTTTAATCTTAGTACTGCTTATGGAAAATAAGGGGAGTATTGTAAGTAGAGATACTATTATGATGCAATTGTGGGATGACGAAAAATTTATTGATGATAATACTCTTACTGTAAATGTAACCAGAATACGTAAAAAACTAAAAGAAATTGGAATAGAAGATTTTATAAAAACAAAAAAAGGAATTGGATATTTAATAGATAGTTAAGATAACATGATAAAAGTTTTTAGGGGGCTGGTATGAAAAATAGAAAGATACTGAGATATTTTTTTAGAGAAAGAATAAGGGAGTATTTACATGCTCTGATTTGGATAGGAATATTTGGAGTATTATTTGTCTTATATGATATCTCAATAAAATACATCTGGTATCCTACATTGCTAAATTTTGTTTTTTTTACTGGATATAGCATATGGGACTATAGAAGATATAAGAAAAGATACTTGCAAATTTTATGCGTGAAAAATTATATGGAATGTACTCTTGAAAATCTGCCAGATCCAGTAAGTGGAGTAGAAGCAATATATCAGGAATTGCTACAGGAAATGCTGCATAGAAAAAATGAAACGATTCGTAATTTAAAGACACAATTAGAAGAAAATATAGAAAATGTGACACTATGGACACATCAGATTAAAACGCCGTTGACAGCTTTACAGCTTGTGGCAGGAGATTTAGTAGAACCACAAAGAGGGGAATGTTATACCCGCCTTTTTGAAATTGAACAATATCAAGATATGATGCTACAATATTTGCGTTTAGAAGGTGGTGGAAACGATTATGTTTTTAAAGCATATACACTTTCTGTCATAGTAAACCAATCTATAAAATATTTTGCCCGTATTTTTATTGGAAAAGGTATTGGGGTAAAAATAGATATACCAGAAGGATTGATGGTTGTAACAGATGAAAAATGGTTGGTATTTGTATTAAAGCAGATAATCTCTAATGCACTAAAATACACTAATCATAATGGAAAGATATGTATTTTTGTAGAAGGAGAAAAGACATTAGTAATTCAAGATACAGGTATCGGAATCGCACCAGAAGATATACCACGATTATTTGATAGAGGTTATACGGGGTATAATGGCAGAAAAGATAAAAAAGCATCAGGGTTAGGTTTATTTTTAAGTAAGAAAATTTTAGAGAACTTAAACCATTCCATAGCTATCCAATCCGTTCTTAATCAAGGAACCAGAGTGGAGATAAGTTTTGGTTCATAGAGGTACATTTTATTATATGGCATTAGGGAAAATCCTAAGTGTAATTGGAAAAGCTAAAAATAAAAAGATAAGTAAAAATGTATTTAACATAGGAGGAAAAATAAATGGATTTAAGAGAACTGATTATTGATGAGATCAAGAATAGCAAAATGTTAAGTAGTAAGTTAATACAAACGATTAAAACTGAGCAGGAAAGAGAAATAAAAGAAACTGTAAAAATTGAGGGCAATGATTTGAATGAACGGATTCTAACATATATTAAAGAAAAGAATATGGAATTAACACAGGATAATTATGAAATTGTTAAAAAATATTTGTTGGATAATGCAGATGAAGAGGGAATTCTCACAATAAAACATATTATTCCAGGAAAATATACAGACATTAATCTGATAGAACAATGTTCGGATGAAGAGTTAGAGAGATTTCTTCAGTTATGTATCTTTGAAAAATTATCTGAGATAAAAGGTGATAATACTCGTTATGAATATAAAGTTGAAAGCATATTAGATAATCAAAGTGGTGCAGCAGATGTAACACATATAGAAAGAATACTTAATTCTTATGCAGAACAAGGATGGCATTTAAAATGCACCTTTACAAATGAAGTGGAGGCAAAATTTTCTTATAGTTTTCAAACGTGCTCTGACACTGGGCATGGAAGAAATTCAGTAAGTAATCAGATCATAATGGTATTTGAAAGAGTAGTGGAAAAGTAATCTGTTATAAAAATTGTTTTCACCAAAAAGTCCAATAAATTTTAATAAAATACAATAAAACAACCAACCTTACAATATTGTAAGGTTCCAGAAAGAAATGTAAGGCTAAATTAAGGCAATACATTTCTTTTTTGTTTATAATAAATTTTGTAAAGGAGTGCAAAAATAAATATGGAGGAGAAGAATATGGAGATATTACAAGTAAAATCATTACAAAAAGTGTATACTACACGTTTTGGTGGAAACAAAGTGGAGGCATTAAAAGATATATCTTTTTCTGTAGAAAAAGGAGAATATGTAGCAATAATGGGAGAATCAGGAAGTGGAAAGACTACCTTGCTAAATTTAATGGCAGCAGTAGATCATCCTACTTCTGGATATATTTTATTAAATGGCAGGGAAACTACCTCTATTAAAGAAAAAGAGTTAGCAAAATTCCGTAGAGAAAATTTAGGATTTGTATTCCAGGATTTTAATTTATTAGATACTTTTTCTTTGGAAGATAACATTTATCTTCCATTAGTATTAGCAGGGAAAAAACATAAGGAGATGGAACCCTTACTAAAGAAAATTACGCAAAAGCTAGGAATTGCAGAATTAATAAAGAAATATCCTTATGAAGTATCAGGAGGGCAAAAACAAAGAGTAGCCGTTGCCAGAGCAATGATTACGAATCCGGATATCCTTCTCGCAGATGAGCCAACAGGAGCCTTAGATTCTAAATCTACAGAAGATTTGCTGGGTGTTTTTGAACAGATACATAAAGAAGGACAGACTATTTTAATGGTAACGCATAGTGTTCATGCAGCAGCTTGTGCCAGTCGCGTATTATTTATTAAGGATGGAGAAATTTACCATCAACTTTATAAAGGGAATCTAACAAATGAGGAAATGTATAAAAAGATTTCCGATACTCTCACTATTTTACTTGCAGGAGGTGGGAAAGATGAATAATCAATTATATAGAAGGCTTGGCTGGCAGAATATTCAGAAAAATAAAAATATTTTTTTCCCATTTACATTGGCATGTGTCACTATGATAGCTATGTTTTATATGATGCATGGTATATGGATGCAGACAAATGAAAGAGTATTTTATGGAGCAGGACATATGCGTGATATATTAAAATTTGGGATTATTATTATGGGTATATTTTCTGTTTTTGTATTATTTTATACCAATGCTTTTCTTATGAAACAAAGAACCAAGGAGTTTGGGTTATATAATATACTAGGAATGGAGAAAAAGCATATAGCAAAAGTATTATTTTGGGAAATTACTTACATTGGTATTGGAAGTATTTTATTGGCGATTTTCTTTGGAATGTTATTATCTAGGCTGATGTTTCTGGTTTTGATTCGTATGTTACAACTGAAAACAGATTATAACTTTATCATTTATCCCAATTCTATATGGATAACTATTATTACATTCCTTATTTTATTTGGTGCTATGATAATACGAAATACCATTCAAATATATTGTTTAAAACCAATTGATTTGATGAGAAGCAGCCAGGAGGGAGAAAGGGAGCCAAAGGCGAAATGGTTTATAGCAATTCTTGGTATTTTATTTCTTGGTATAGGTTATTATATATCTTTGACGACAAAAAATGTATTGGCAGCATTGTCATTATTTTTTGTAGCCGTTTTATGCGTTATTGCAGGAACCTACTTGATCTTTCTGAGTGGAAGTATTGTTTTATTAAAACTATTAAAGAAAAATAAAAATTTTTATTATCACAAAACTCATTTTATTTCTGTATCAGGTATGATGTATCGCATGAAACAAAATGCAGTTGGATTAGCGAATATTTGTATTCTTTCTACAGGAGTGATAGTGGTACTTTCAACAGTTGTTTCCCTCTATATGGGAGTGAACAATATTTTTCATAATCGGTATCCACAAGATGTTTTGACATCTTATGTTTATGATAATGGAGAAGAAATTACAAAAAATAATCATTATAATTTTCAAAAAGTAAAAGCAGCGCTGGAAAAGAGAGCAGAAAGTAAAAATGTTAAAATAAAAAACTATAATGCATATTTTGATTATGATACATGTGGTAAGATGATTAACAATAAATTTGTGCAGGATATGGATATTATGGGCAATAATAAGATGCAGATGCTAAAGGTGCGTCTGTTGAATGACTATAATACGGATTATGGGAAAAATGTAACATTACAAAAAGGAGAAATTTTAGTAAATAACTGGTCTAAGTATAATATTACAGAGAAAGATTTTTGTGTTGGTAATCAATCTTACAAAATCAAAGAGGAAGTAGATTTTACAGAAAGTTTAAAAGAAAAAAATAAGATTAAAAATTGGATACAAGAAGATAATGGAGTGCCAGTAATTACTATAATTGTGTCAAGTTTACAGGATATGCAGAATATAGCAGATATAATCAATGGAAAAAATGCAGTGGAAAAAACAAATATATATTATAATCTTTGCTTTGATTTAGAAGGAAGCCAAAATCAAAAGGAGGAATTTTGTAAAGGATTAAGAAATTGTATTAATAAAACGGGAATTGAGGGGGTCACAATCGTAGAGGATATATTTACTCCTCACCAAGAATTTTTGGGCATATATGGGAGTTTATTTTTTATTGGGATTTTCATTGGAGGAATGTTTTTGTTGACTACGGTACTTATCATTTATTACAAACAAATTTCGGAAGGATTTGATGACAGGAAACGTTTTCAAATTATGCAAAAGGTGGGGATGAGCAAAGAAGAAACCAAACATGTTATACGAAACCAGATTCTTATAGTATTCTTTTTACCAATACTGCTTGCAATCATACACATTGTGTTTGCATTTGATATTATAAAAAAATTGTTGTTTGCAATGCATTACAACAATACTTCGTTATTTATAAATTGTACCATTGGAACAGTAATAATATTCGTAATAGTTTATGGAATGGTATATGGCATGACATCTAGAACCTATTATAAGATTGTAGAAGGTAATGAGTAGTAGAGTATAGGGTGTGAAAGTAAGACTTTTGACACCCTTTTTTTGCTGTGATAAAATATAATACTGAATAAATTTGCACAAAATAATATAAGTTAATCAGATTTTCACAATTACCTGTAACTTTACATTTGTAGAAAGGGGCTTTTATGAAAGAACAAGTATTATTAAAAAATATATACGATACAATCAAAGAATGGCAGACAAAAATCGGCTATCAAGAAGAAAATATGGAACTTTACTATCCCGCCAGTTCCATCAAACGTTTGATGAAACTCCCAGATAATATGAGTTTGCCTGAATTATTAAAAAAATTGGACATATTTTTGGAGGAAAATGCAAAGACTTTGGGAAAGGTTGAGATAAGTAACCAGAAAGATAGAATTTGCTTGAAAATATCTAAAGAAGGAACTGCTTATGTACATGAGCGGGTTTCTATAAGTTCTTTTTTAGTGGATTTTATAAAAAAAATTACAATGCCAGGATGTACCTTGGAAGAAATTAAAAAAGTATTTTATAAATATTCTACTGATGTAGTAGAAAAAGATGGTATTAATAATGGACTTGGAAGAATTCTTTATTTTGAAGATGAAACAATAGATCCTTATGTATACTGTCTGGAATTTGATGAATTTGGTGCTACCTATCACCGGTTTGATAAATTAGATTTTGAACATTTATAAGAATTATATCAATGTCTGTTATTAAATAGTTGTGGATTTTATGCAGATTGTGTGTTTGTCGTGATTGCTTAGAAGGAAACACTTGACGTAGGAAATGGCAAGTAGTAAACTAAATTGTGTAGAATTGTAAGTAGTTAGAGGATATACATAATCGCCAAGCCTCAATTATATCAGAGTAAACTTTAGTATAGAGGGTAAAACATATAAGAGGCAATGATTTAGAGAAAGGAAGATTCAAAATGGATAACAACTTAGACTGGGGAAATTTAGGTTTTGCTTATCGTAAAACCAATGAAAGATATGTATCAAATTATAAGAATGGTACATGGGATGAAGGTTGCATGACTACGGATGATATGGTTACCATAAGTGAGTGTGCTGGTGTGTTACAATATTGTCAGGCTTGTTTTGAAGGATTAAAGGCATATAGAACAGAAGATGGACGCATTGTAACCTTCCGCCCTGATTTGAATGCCCAGAGAATGGAGGATTCAGCAAAGCGTTTAGAGATGCCATTATTCCCAAAGGATAGATTTGTGGAAGCAATAACTAAGGTAGTACAAGCAAATAAAGAGTTTGTGCCGCCATACGGTTCAGGAGGAACTTTATATCTTAGACCTTATATGTTTGGCAGCAGTCCCGTTATTGGTGTAAAACCTGCAGATGAATATCAATTTCGTGTATTTTCTACACCAGTAGGACCATATTTTAGTGGTGGTGCCAAACCAATTACTATTTGTGTCAGTGATTATGACCGTGCAGCACCTCATGGAACTGGTAATATTAAAGCGGGATTAAATTATGCCATGAGTTTACATGCCATTGTAACCGCACACAATAATGGTTATGATGAAAATATGTACTTGGATGCGGCAACAAGAACCAAGGTTGAGGAAACTGGAGGAGCGAATTTCTTATTTGTAACAAAGGATAATAAAGTAATTACACCAAAATCAGATAGTATTCTTCCTTCTATTACCCGTCGTTCTCTTATGTATGTGGCAAAAGAATATTTAGGATTGGAAGTAGAAGAGAGAGAAGTATATTTTGAAGAGGTAAAAGACTTTGTAGAATGTGGTCTTTGTGGAACAGCAGCAGTTATTTCACCAGTTGGAAAGATTGTGGATCATGGTAAAGAAATTATTATGGCAAATGGAAATACACAAATGGGACCAGTCATTCAGAAACTGTATGATACCTTAACTGGAATACAAATGGGAAGAATTGAAGCACCAGAAGGCTGGATTAAAGTAATTGAATAGAAAAAGAAAAGGTTCGAGTCTTAATCCCAATAGAATGGAATTAAGATTTGACCTTTTTTTATTTATGAGTTATAATATTTAGTTAATAAATTAAAGAGAATGAATTACATTACATCATATCCTTTTAACATTCTTGCACGACTTGGATGACGGAGTTTTCTAAGGGCTTTAGCTTCAATTTGACGAATACGTTCTCTGGTAACATTGAATTCTTTGCCGACTTCCTCAAGGGTTCGGGTTCTTCCATCATTTAAACCAAAACGAAGTGTAAGTACTCGTTGTTCACGTTCGGTAAGAGTTTCTAATAATTTAGAAATTTGATCTTGTAAAACAGAGTAAGCAGCAGCTTCTTCTGGACCTACAATAGTATCATCCTTGATAAAATCACCCAGGTGACTATCATCTTCTTCGCCAATAGGAGTATCTAAAGAAATTGGATCTGCAGAAACTTTTAAAATTTCACGAACTTTTTCAATTGGAAGTCCCATAGCATCTGATAATTCCTGTTCTGTTGGTTCTCTTCCCAATTCCTGTAATAATGCTCTGGAAATTCGGTAGGTTTTGTTAATTACCTCTGACATATGTACAGGAATACGAATTGTCCTAGATTGATCTGCAATCGAACGGGTAATTGCCTGGCGAATCCACCAAGTAGCATAAGTACTAAATTTGTAGCCTTTGGTATAGTCAAATTTATCTACAGCTTTGATTAACCCAAGATTTCCTTCCTGAATCAAATCAAGAAAAGAAAGACCTCGTCCTACATAGCGTTTGGCAATGCTTACAACAAGACGGAGATTAGACTCTGCAAGACTTTTTTTTGCAGTTTCACTACCTTGTTCTATTTCTTTTGCAAGCTGAATCTCCTGTTCAATGGTAAGAAGCGGGTATCCGCCAATTTCTTTTAAGTAGAGTTTTACAGGATCATCTGACATGATGGCAACCGCAGAAGCATCATCCGTTAAAGCAAGTTCATCTTCTTGTTCAATCTCCATAATATCAGAATCATCTGGCCCTTCATCTGCAGATAAATTTAAAACCACAATATTCTGTGCCTCTAAATATTCGTAGATTTTGTCAATCTGGCTGACATCAAGATTAAGATCCTTAAAGAAGTCATTTACCTTTTCAATTTCAATTATGTCATTGTTTTTTTTGGCAAATGCAAGAAGTTCTTTTAATTTCTCTTCAAAAGTATTTACTGTTTCGTTCATACTCATCCTCCATGTATATACATTATCCGGAGATATACAAGATGCATACATATAGAACCGGATATGTAGGAAAAGGGTAAACTCTCCTACTATAAAAAGTCACTTAAAAATATTGTACCACAAGTTTTTCAAAAAAGCTAGAAAAAAAGAAAAACTTTGTTATACTATATAATAAGTAAGTATAGGAATCATAACGAGGTGTTTGTTAAGCAGGCACTATTATTTGAGGAGGTTTTTAAAAAATGAGTCAGGAAGAAATCAAAGAAGAAAAAAATAATCAAGAGGAATGTACAGGAAGTTGTAGTTCGTGTTCAGCCAATTGTTCGTCCAGAAAACCAAGCAAAGAAGAACTACTGGAGCCTGCCAATAAGCATAGCAGAATTCGCAGAGTTATAGGTGTAGTTAGTGGAAAAGGAGGGGTGGGGAAATCCTTTGTTACATCTTATCTGGCTGTGAATATGAATCGAAAAGGATATCAGACAGCTATTTTGGATGCAGATGTTACAGGACCATCTATTCCAAAATCTTTTGGCATTCATAAAAAAGCAAAAGGGAATGAACTTGGCATTTTTCCAGAATATAGTGATAATGGAACTGGTATTATGTCAGTAAATCTTTTGATTGACAAGGAAGAAACTCCTGTTGTTTGGAGAGGGCCAGTCATTGCTGCAACTGTCAAACAGTTTTGGACAGAGGTAGTGTGGGGCAATGTGGATTATATGTTTGTGGATATGCCGCCTGGAACAGGGGATGTACCATTAACTGTATATCAGTCTATTCCATTAGATGGTATTGTGATAGTGACCTCTCCTCAAGAGCTGGTATCTATGATTGTAAAAAAGGCAGTGAACATGGCGAATGCTATGGATATTCCGATTTTAGGAATTATAGAGAATTATAGCTATGTTATCTGCAACTGTTGTGGAGAAAAGATGAATGTTTTTGGAGAAAGTCATGTGGAGGAAGTGGCAAAAGAGTTTGATATTAAAGTATTAGGGAAATTACCATTAGATACATCCATAGCAGCAATGGTAGATAAAGGACAGGTGGAATCTATAGAAAATGACTGGCTTTTAGAGGCATCAGATTTTATAGAGCAGGTCTGTCCCGTTGATAAAAATGAAGAAGCAGTCCAGTCTATGAACATTGCTGTTGCCATAGGAAAAGATGAACAGGTATCTGAAAAATTTAAAGATATTTGTAAACTCAGCTTATTTACAGTAGATGAGCAGGCAGTAAGTCAGGCAGGAGAAATTCTATATAAAAATGAGGATATGGTTGAACTATGCAAACAGCAGAATATTGATATTCTTCTTTGTGGTGGTGTAGGTCAGGAGATTTTAGGAAAGATGATGGAACAACATATTATGGTAATTCCTGGTCAACAAGGTACACCTGCACAAGTAGTTTCTGCGTTTTTAAATAACCAGTAATCGTTTGATATGTATGAGCAACAGAGAGAACCTAGATTTGTAACTCTGCTATATACTTTTATGGTAATTTTTGCAGAAAAGTATTTCATTTTATTTTGTATTAGGGTATAATAAAGATAACAGTGTTTTGTGATGGGCTTGTACCATCATAAAACCAATGGCTGTTTCCAGTCAAATAATTATAATAGTAAACGGAGGAATAAGAGATGGCATTAGTATCAGCAAAAGACATGCTTACAAAAGCAAAAGCAGGAAAATATGCAGTAGGACAATTTAACATTAATAACTTAGAGTGGACAAAGGCAATTCTTTTAACAGCAGAAGAATTAAAATCCCCAGTAATTCTTGGTGTATCTGAAGGTGCAGGAAAGTATATGTGTGGATATAAGACTGTTGTTGGAATGGTAAATGGAATGTTAGAAGAATTAAACATTACAGTTCCAGTAGCATTGCACTTAGATCACGGCAGTTATGAAGGAGCTAAGGCTTGTATTGAAGCTGGATTTTCTTCTGTAATGTTCGATGGATCTCATTATCCAATTGATGAAAATGTTGCAAAAACAAAAGAATTAGTTGGAATTTGTGAAAGCAAAGGATTATCTATCGAAGCAGAAGTTGGTTCTATCGGTGGAGAAGAAGATGGAGTAATTGGACAAGGTGAGTGTGCAGATCCAGAAGAATGTAAACAGGTTGCTGATTTAGGAGTAACCATGCTTGCAGCAGGTATTGGTAATATTCATGGTAAATATCCAGAGAATTGGGCTGGACTTAGTTTTGAAACATTAGATGCAATTCAGCAGAAAACAGGTGATATGCCATTAGTACTACATGGTGGTACAGGTATTCCAGCAGATATGATTAAGAAAGCAATTTCCTTAGGTGTGGCAAAGATTAATGTAAACACAGAATGCCAGTTATCTTTTGCAGCAGCAACTCGTGAATATATTGAAGCTGGTAAAGATCAACAGGGCAAAGGATTTGATCCTCGTAAGTTACTAGCACCTGGTACAGAGGCAATCAAAGCAACTGTAAAAGAAAAAATGGAATTATTCGGTTCAGTAGGCAAAGCATAAGATGGAATAAAGAAACAGATAGATTATCTTGAGAATAAAAGACCCTCCTGTCAATTAGTTAGAATTTTGTCAGGCAGGGTCTTTTTATTAACCTTAATATGGTTTTGGGATGATGAGATATATTTGAAAAAGATATAAAATCAGACAATAGTAGAATTACTGATAGAATATTTTCCTTTTATTTTTCTGTTATTAATATTTGTTCTAATTTATATTTTAAATGTAACACACTTCGGCGGTTATTATGGTAGTATTGTTTTACAATACGCTCTAAAACCATGTTAGCATCTTCATAAGTAATAGAAGGCAGCAGAATGACAAACTGTGCGCCACTGTACTGAGAAACTACATCACCTCGTCGAAGACTTTGGTTTATTGCATCTAATAGACGTTTCATAGCTGCATCTAATTTATTTAGAGAAGGAATATTGCCATTTCCGTCAGAAATGGTTATCAAGCAAAGATATACAGAACGGCCTTCTCTGGCAGCCTGACGTGCAATTAACCGGTAAGTTTCTTGAAATATACAATATTCACAAACAAAAGGTCCATGTTTGTATTCCACTTCCTTTAGGTCGTTTTGAATAATGTTCAAATCCGTTTCTAAAGTTTTCTGGGTGCGGATGATATCCATATATAATGCACGGAGTTCTTTAGAAGGTTTTACGCCTAAGTTTTGATATAACAACTCAGTAGCACGTTCATAGTGATTCATGGCGGCAATGGTATTTCCTTGTCCTAAAAATGTCTGAATCAGTATAGAGTGTAAGGTTTCGTCAAAACGTTCTATTTGCAATGCTTTTGTGCAGTAATATTCCATATTTTCGTAGTCATTTTGCTGGTGTAGAAGGTTTAATAAAGATTTTACAGTCTCAAGGTATAGATTGTGAAAGTATGTGGCAACTGGAATAACCCAAAGTTCTGTGGAGTGCTTCGTTAGAAAGTCGCCTTTGTATAAATTTATAGCATCCATATAGTAGGAGATACGTTCTTCATCAGAAAAATCTAAATTATTCCCTTTTTTTGTCAAATCCTCAAAAACTTCTGTGTCTATAATACAACTTAAGTTGTTATTCCATTGGTAAGAACCTTGGGAAGATAAAATAAAATTTTCATTATTAACAGCAACTGGTTCTAATAAAGTTCTTAAGCGGGATAATAAAGTTTTTAATGCATTGGTTGGATTGCTGCTGTTTTCATCAGGCCAAAGCATTTCAATGTACTCAGCCTGTGAGATATGCTTGTGACGATATGTAAGAATAAATCCAAGCAAATTCCACATCTTTTTAGAACGGTTAATGGTTTCTTCGATTCTGGCATCTCCATTTTGAATCTCAAAATTTCCCAAAAGAGAGATTTTAATTTTATTAGTCTTTTTGTTCTCCATGAATAGACCTCCTTTTTTGTAACTTTATAAAAGTAAACGTATGAATTTATAATTCTGTAACACATGTGTAACCAGCATAGTTTATAATCAATGAAAATAAAAAGAGATTATTTACGGTCTTAGTCATGCTTAATAGGTTAATCGACTCCTAGCTGCGAAAGTAACAGTCTGCAATATAAGTCGTGAATAATTGAGATAAAGTAACTATGGAAATATATTTTACATGAAAAATATAGAATAACACACACGATTAGCAATATTATAATTATTTAAAACTTGAACAATAACTATTTTACAATAAAAAGCAAAAAAAATCTACTAAAAGAACATAAATACAGTAACAGGATAGAAATAGGAGGCGGGGTTGGGATGAAAGATGCAAGTGGGAAGATGAATACATTTGTTGTAAAGATAATACAGACCCAGAACAAAAGCTGGCAGGGAATGATAACATGGGCAGATAAAAATGAAACACAATATTTTCGGAGTGCACTTGAGTTGATGCACATGATACAAGAAGTAGTGGAAGTGGAAGATGATACGAAAACGAGCAATTAGAGAGAACTTATGTGGATATTGTTTAGCCTGAAGAAAGGTAGAGTGCATGGGTAAGATGGATAATATTTATGGAAAATCAGAGATTGGATTATGTATAGAGAAGATAGATAACAACACTTTTTGTGGAACAGTGCATACTCCTTACCATAAGGAAAATGATATTTTTTATGATGTTGTGGAACTGCTTCTTTTGTTGGATAAAATATCAGAAGAAAGAGGCTTTCCTAATACCATGTATAAAAAACGCTCTTTGGTAAAAAAAGTTGTTTCCAATAAAAATATTCAACAAAGTAATCTATATCGTACCAACGATCAGATGTATAAATCTTATAAAAAGCCAGCAACTTTTATGCTTTATATTACAGGTAGAAAATATGGAAGTCTGCAAGGACACATGATTTGTCAAAGTACAGGAAATAAAATAAAATACCAAAGTGAATTGGAATTAGTCCAGCTTATGGAAAAACATTGGAAAGACAGAGCAAAGAAAGAAAATATGGAAATGGTATTATGATAAAGAAGAATCAAAGGGAATAATCCTTTTGGTTCTTTTTAAATGTTGAAGTAAATGACAAATTAAAACTCATTGAATTAAAAATAAAAAGAAGCTGATTGGCAATCAGCTTCTTGAGGGGAGAGTATATATAATTTAAGGGATATATGTCAACCAAACACTCAAGAGGGGGAAGAGTGTTTGGTTTTGAACAATCTTCGTTCTGTTATTATATTAACATATATAAAATGATTTGTCAACCTTATTTTAATATAAATTTAATAAAATTGTAACAGTCCGTAATAATTCGGTCATGTACATATATTTTGATATGCTTAATACCATATAAAAATAATTTTCTAACTTACTTATGGTGGTGATTATGTCAGCAGGCATGTAAGTTTACTGGGAAGGGGAATAATATTCCCTTATTTAAAGAGAAAAACAGGCATATATTTCTTAAACAGGAAATATTTTATTATAAATTAGAAGGTATTTTGAGAAGAGGAAAGTTTATGAAGAAAAAAAGCATTTCTTTATTTATTTGTTGTATAGTCTGCGTTATGTCTGTGTGTTTGTCGGGCTGTAGTATATCCACTAATCAGCCTGAAAAAACAAAAGATTGTGATTATACAGTGGTAGAACAGACAGAGCTTCCAAAAGAATTAAATGAAATCCTGGAAGAAAAGAAAAGTGAGCCTTTTCGGCTGTCTTATGCAGACGCAGGATATTTGTATTTATGTATAGGTTATGGCAAACAAGTTGGAGGGGGATATAGTATTACGGTAGATCAATTGTATGAAACAGAAAATACAATATCTTTTGGCACAACACTAATTGGACCTAAGGAACAAGAGAAAACTAGTGCAGAAACTTATCCCTATATTGTCGTAAAAATGGAACAAATAGAGAAAGAAATTGTCTATCTTGATGAAAAATAGGAAAAGGATTTACAGATAAAAATCTTTCCGCTATAATGAATGTGTTGAAATCAAAAGACTGTAAACCAAGGATTATAGCTAGGAGGCTTTTAGATGAGATACAAAATAATTGCACTGGATTTAGATGGGACATTGACAAATTCCGCTAAGATAATTACACCAAGAACAAAGAAGGCATTATTTGAATATCAGGAACAAGGTGGAAGAATTGTATTGGCATCAGGAAGGCCGACACAAGGGATTGTACCACTAGCAGAAGAACTGGAATTATCAGAATATGGTGGATATATTCTAGCATTTAATGGTGGAAGAATGATTAATTGCAAAACAAAAGAAATTATGTATGATAAAACTCTTGAAATAGGTATAGTCAAAGAATTAGAAGATTTAACAAGAGAATTTAAAACCAACATTATGACTTATCAGGGTGATTATATTTATACACTAGATGCAAAAGAACCTTATGTAAATGAAGAATATCGGATTACGGGGATGCCTCTTAGAGAGGTAGAGAACTTGACAGCAGAACTAACCACACCAGTCAACAAATGTCTGATGACGGCGGAGCCTGCTTATTTAGAGCAAGTAGAAAAGAAGGTAAAACAGATTATGGGAAACCGTATCAATGTATACCGTTCCCAGCCGTTTTTCCTTGAATTAGTTCCACAGAATATAGATAAAGCAGAATCCTTAGATAAGCTGCTTAAGCAGTTGTATTTAACCAGAGAGAATTTGATAGCCTGCGGAGATGGCTATAATGATTTGTCCATGATACGTTACGCTGGTTTAGGGGTTGCCATGGAAAATGGTGAAGAGGGTGTCAAAAAACATGCAGATTATATTGCACCTTCTAATGATAATGATGGTATAGCTTATATTTTAGAAAAGTTCATATTCCAGGCAGCATAAAAAACTTCCGTTTTGCATATATTTTAATAAGTATACATCTTATTTTATATATGCAGGACGGGAGGTTTTTTTTATGGAAATTAGGAAGAAAAATATACATATGAGCAGACAAAAAGCAAAAGGAACCCTTCAAGTTACACTAGAAGATGATTTTAATGTACCAGATACAAAACCTGATATTGAAAAAATTATCACTTCTGAGGGGAATATAGAAATTACAGAAAACAATCTTTTGAATGGAAAATGTATGGTGAAAGGTATATTGTCTTTTGGAATGATTTATATAAGTCACGAAGGAGAACAGATAGTACATAATATTCAAGGAAAGATTGATTTTGACGAAATGGTGAATCTGGAACAATTGCAAATGGATGATCAGGTAAAAGTATCATACAGAATAGAAGATTTGAATATTAGTCTTATAAATTCCCGGAAAATTAGTGTAAAGTCTCTTATCTATCTGGAATGTAGTGTTAGCGAATTATATGACACAGAAATAGCAACAGATATTGAGGAGTCTGATTCCATTGCATGTCGTTATGGAAATATGCCTATTACAGAATTAGCAATTGATAAAAAAGATATATTAAGAATTAAAGAAAGTTTTCATTTATCCACAGGAAAACCCAATATATTTGAAGTGCTTTATTATAATCTGCGTTTACAAGGATTGGAAATGCGGTTACAGGAAGGGCAGATTAGTGTAAGAGGGGAACTCTTGTTATTTGTAATGTATCGAAGCACAGAGGAAAGAGAACAGCTAGCTTGTTTTGAAGCAGAACAGCCTTTTCATACATCAATTGCATGTAATGGATGTTCAGAAGATATGATTCTACAGATAGAAATGGGAAATATTTCGAGAGATTTGCAGATTAAGCCAGATGAGGATGGGGAAGAGAGAACTATGGAAACAGAGCTTTCCTGCAATTTGGATATTAAGGTCTATAAACAAGAAGAGGTTCATTATTTGGAGGATGCGTATTCCTTAGGAAAAGATTTGCAATTAGATATCAATAAAGTAAAATATCGTAATTTAATATCTAAAAATGCTGTTCAGAAACGGTTGACACAACAAATTCCAATTGATGGAACGAAACATAAAATTTTGCAAATATGTCATAGTCGGGGACAAATACAAATAGAGGAACAAGAATGGAAAGAAGATGGAATTTATATAGAAGGAAGTGTAGAAACATCTATTTTATATATTGGTGAAGAGGACCAATTACCAATGGGTGAATTAAAAGCCAGCATTCCGTTTTCTCATACAATAGAAATGAAAGGCAATCCAGCTTATATGGAGTATATATTATTGCCGCAGTTAGAGCAGATGACAACCATGCTTTTAGGAAGGGATTCTCTGGAAGTTAAGGCAAATCTTGGAATAGAAGTTTTCATATTTGAAAACCGGGAAAGTAATATGATACAAGAAGCAAAAATAGTGGATCTGCCTTCAGGAAAATTAGAAGAAATTCCAAGTCTGGTGGGGTACCAAGTACAACAGGGAGAATCTTTGTGGGACATTGCTAAGCAATTCCATACCACCATAGAAGAAATTGAAAATCTGAATCAGGTAGAAGAGGCAAAAATAAAAAAAGGGGATAAATTACTACTATTGAAAAAAGTAGGTGTAAATTAGAAATAAAAGTGGCTGTCATTTCTGACAGCCACTTTGTTCTTATGCTTTTACATCCAGATTCATGCCAACCAGAAGGCTTTCATCAATTGTTTGTTGTGCTCTGCCGTAAGGGTTGAGAGAATTGTAAGACATATATTCTTTGTTCTCTATGTCTTTTGTTAATTCTGCTTGGTATTTGGCTGTAATAGAATCTTCCAGACTAGAAGATTTTTTTGTGATTTGGGACAAATCTTCTGCTGTTCGTTCATCTCTCCGAAGTGCTTTTATTGGCTTTATTCTTTTGGAATTATACTGAGGATAAAGTTTCATCAACGAACCATTGCCCTGTATTGCAGCTACCATAATCTCACCTGCTTTCTTCCATAAATAAATAGTAGAAAAACTTTCTATAATAATCTATTATAACAGCAAACAACCAGATTCGCAAGATGGTTGTAATGTTATACCCGTTTAGGTGGGGCTTGCACACTCTGCTGTGCAAGAGCGTAAGAAAGAGAAAAAACAGGATTAGAATTGGGCAACTGTAATCAATGACTTGACAAAATTTACAGATACCAATAAACTAGAGAGTGGAGATGGAAAAGAAAAAGGAGGAGTTCTATGGGAGAAGAACAGAAATTTATGTATGTAACAGATGAGATGAGTAAAGAAATAGAGGAACGGATACCACCAGATGAAATTGCTTATGATCTTGCAGATTTATATAAAGTATTTAGTGATACTACAAGAATTCGTATTTTATATGCCTTGTCTTGTGCTGAATTGTGTGTATATGATATTTCTGTGGTGGTGGGGATGAGCCAGTCAGCAATTTCTCATCAGCTCAGAGTGCTGAAACAGGCAAAATTAGTAAAATACCGAAGAGAAGGAAAGACCGTATTTTATTCATTGGCAGATAGACATATCCATACTATTTTAAGTCAAGGATTAGAACATGTGCAAGAATAAACAAAACTTACATGCTGCCTTAGGTGGCTCAACTATAAATGAAAGTTGATTGTTTCGTGCTTTGTACTCCCGCAATCACCAACTGTATTCGTGTTCTGGGCTGCCGCCCTACATACTCATACAGTTTAGCCAGTCAAATAGTTACATTTCTTTGCAAGTACACTTGCATAAAATGTAACTGCATGTTAGGACTTTCATAGTAAATGAGAGGAAGAATTTATTTTGAAAAAACTATTAGAACAGTTTATGAAATTTGGAATTATAGGAATTATTGCGACTATTGTGGATTGGGGAATTTTTGCCTTATTAGTAGAATTATATGGAACAGCAGATATTTGGACGGAAATAATATCACTAAAAAATTGGAAGGTAGTTGCAACCGTTGTTTCTTTTTCTGTATCTGTAGTAGTCAATTATGTAGCAAGTATGAAGTATGTATTTGAGAGACGGGATGATATGAGCAGAACCAAAGAATTTGTAATTTTCCTAGTATTAAGTATTATTGGATTAGGAATAAATATACTTATCATAATTGGTTTAGAAGGAACAATAAAATGGTTTGCATCATGGCCAGCAATTATATACAGGTTTGCTTATATGATTCCTAAAGTAGTTGCAACATCAGTTGTGCTTGTATGGAATTTTGTTACCAGAAAGATTTTTTTAGAAAAGAAGCCAGAATAGTTAAATTAAGATTTGTAGTCACTTATAATAAAATTAAGATGAGAGGAGAAAACATGAAAAGACAAATTAGTATTTTAGTTATGTTGTTACTTTGTGTTATGACTGTTGGAGGATGTAAAAGTAGTACAAATGAAAAAACAGCTCCAGAAGCTACAGAGGTTGTTTCTACACCAATAGCTACAAAATTGGAGAAAGAGCAAACAGAAGAGACAAAAGAACCAAAAGAAGAGGAGAAAGATAAAAACGGGCAGACAGATGCACAGGTTACAAAAGAACCAAAGAATAATGAGCAGACAAAAGAAAATTTATCTGATAAAAAGGATTATAAAGTAGTATTGAAGAAAGAAAAGGGTTCTTCTAAAGGTACTTTCCAAGTAACTTATCCACAGATTGAAGGATGGTCGGATCAGAAATCCATGAAATATTGGAATGAATTATTTGCAGCGGCTAACTATGGACAGGACGACGGAGTGGATGCATACACATTAAAAACAAAAGTAATGACTCAAAGCGAAGAATTGTTATCTATACTGATGGAGGGAAGTATACAATATGAAGGTATTAGCGAAACTTCAAAATTTGCTTATACATACAATATTAATATGAAAACAGGAAAAAGTTATCGTTTAGGGGATTCTAAGGCGAATTTGTCAGAAATAGAAGACAAACTTATGAATGAGGATTATAATATTGTTACAAAGAATCAAAATGTTTCCATGGTTGCAGTGCTAGATACTTTATATTTGAAAAATGAGAAAGATGATGATGTGGCAAGAGTAAAAGAAGCATTGAAGGAATGTGATTTTAGTGAAGATAATACAAATGCAGCATGTTATTCTTATTGGAAGAATGGAAAAGTTGGTTTGGTATTTAATGTGGATGAAGAAATAGGTGGTTATAGTATATTTGAATTGAAGTAAAAAAAACAGACAGGAAAGATATTTTCTGTCTGTTTTTTTGTAGAAATATTTGCTAATCTCGGATAATAATGATTTATTTTATATGAAGTCTATGGAAAGTGAATCATTACATAGGAGCCACATAAGCATACATCATAATATAGTGGCAAATGCTGCCAAGCATCACAAAAATATGAAAAATTTCATGAGAACCAAAATATTTATGTTTTTCATTAAAAATTTTTAATTTAAGTGCATAAATTACGCCACCAACGGTATATAAGATACCGCCTGCAAGCAATAGTAGAAATGCGGAAAATGGGAGGTTATGGATAATCTGGGAAAAGGCAAAAAGACAAGTCCAGCCCATTCCAATATAGATTACAGAAGAAAACCACTTTGGACAGTTAATCCATAATCCTTTTACAATAATGCCAATAAGAGCCATAGCCCATACCATAGCACACATTGCATATCCTGCTGCATTGTGAAGAACAATAAGACAAACAGGAGTATAACTTCCTGCAATCATAATAAATATCATCATATGGTCGCATTTTTTCAAAATACAGTTTATACGCTTTCCTAAATCAAATGTATGATATACAGTACTAGCAGTGTAAAGCAGAAACATGCTAATGGAAAAAATAAGCATGGAAACTCCATTGACTATATGACCGCTGCTATTATGCAGGGTATGGATAAATAACGGAATCATAGCAAGCGCTACTAAAATCATACCAATAAAATGTGTAATTGCACTTCCTGGATCTTTTGGGTGGAATAATTGTTTTTTCATAATTCGGCTCATAATAATCCCTCACTTTCTTATTAAGACAAAAATGTTTATTATAATTATATGATGTGGTTTTTAAAACTACATTACTTTGTAATCTATACTACACCAATATATTTTGGTTGTCAAGGGGAAGAAAAATATTTATAATATAAATTGGTATAAATTAGTTATAGCAGGAAAGGTTGTACTTTATATAAATATGAAGGGATGATAGAAATATGCCAATGAATATACAATTACAAGATATTGTAAAATTAAAAAAACAACATCCATGTGGATGTGCAGAGTGGGAAGTTTTGAGGGTTGGGATCGATTTTCGGTTGAAATGTTTAGGGTGTGGCCACCAGATTATGATACCTAGAAAACAGTTAGAAAAGAGTATAAAGAATATCAGAAAGAAAGAATAAGAAAAGATTTTGCATGATGTAATTAAAATTAAAAAGAAAAAGCTTGCATTTTGAAAAAAAGCTGTTATAATTATTTTGTCAAGAGTTATGACAATATGGATGGATTCCCGAGTGGCCAAAGGGGACAGACTGTAAATCTGCTGCATATTGCTTCGGTGGTTCGAATCCACCTCCATCCAGTTTCCGAAAGGAATACGCCGCAGTGGCGGAACTGGCAGACGCCCAGGACTTAAAATCCTGTGGGTAGTGATACCCGTACCGGTTCGATTCCGGTCTGCGGCATATAAGCAACGATATGGAGTTATGTCTGTATCGTTGCTTTTTTTATTGGATATGTTATAATGAAAACGATAGATTGTGGTGACAGTTAGTGTAACTGAACTATTACAGATTGTGGAGGAAAAAATGTGGATAAGACAATAAAAATCAAGGTAAAGCTGGGAGTATGGGATTTGTATCATTTTTTGTTGCAATACAATTACAAGAGTTTTGGGGGGTTTTTGGGAGTAATAATCAGTCTTTTATCTTTAGGGTATCTGATTACTACATATCAAAAACATGATTTAGGGACAAATATTATATTTCTTCTAATAGGTTTATTGTGGACTGTTATTCAGCCTTTATTATTACTGCAAAAAGCAGTACAACAGGCTGCAAAAAATGAAGCATATAAAGCAGCACTGGAGTATGAATTTGACAATAATGGATTAAAAATTCACCAAGGAAAAGATAAAGTTGAAGTTTTATGGGAGAATATAGTGAGAGTGAAAGAAGATAAGAAACAAATTCTTTTATTTACATCTAGGATACATGCCTGCATTTTACCTAAAGAGCAATTCTTGGAAGAACTTCAGCAGTTAAAGATTCTGATTCAGGAAAAAGTAAAAAAATAGGAGTAAAATATGGAAAAATTAATAGAAAGCCTGAGAACAGAAGACACTTATCAGATAGGTTTTTTACTAGGAAAACAGGCAAAAAAGGGAGAGGTATATTGTTTGTTAGGGGATTTAGGAGTTGGCAAAACTGTCTTTACTCAAGGCTTCGCAAAGGGGATAGGGATAGAAGAACCTGTTTCAAGTCCTACTTTTACAATTATACAAGAATATGAAGAGGGAAGAATACCATTTTATCATTTTGATGTATATCGTATTAGTGATATTGAGGAGATGGACGAGATCGGTTATGAGGAATATTTTTACGGAAAAGGAGTTTGCCTTATCGAATGGTCGAACTTAATTGAAGAAATTCTTCCAGAAAATATTACAACAATAACAATAGAGAAAGATTTGTCAAAGGGATTTGACTATCGGAATATTTGTATTCAAACAAAGTAATGGTTTGTTTGGGAGAACCGATATTTTTTATTCATACTGATGTCTGTATAAGCATGTATAAAAGTTAATAGGATATGAATTGTGGAGTTTTGCAATTGCCTTATAATATTCAGAAAGGAATCGAAACATGAAAATTTTAGCATTAGATAGTTCAGGAATGGTCGCATCAGTAGCTATAGTAGAAGAAGAACATATACTTGCGGAATATACATTGAATTATAAAAAAACACATTCTCAAACTTTACTACCTATGTTGGATGAGATTGCAAACCAGATAGAGCTGGATTTGGATACCATAGATGCTATTGCTGTAGCAGCAGGTCCGGGTTCATTTACGGGACTCCGTATTGGTTCAGCAACTGCAAAGGGATTGGGACTTGCGTTAGACAAACCAATAATTCCAGTACCTACCGTTGATGGATTGGCATACAATCTTTATGGGGTAGAATGTTTGGTTTGTCCATTGATGGATGCTAGACGTAATCAAGTATATACTGGATTGTATACTTTTGAAGGTGGTAAAATGATAAACATTATGCCGCAGAATGCAATGAGTATAGCAGAAATTCTTACCATTATCAACCAAACAAACAAATCGGTTATTTTTCTTGGTGATGGGGTACCAGTATATAAGAAAATAATAGAAGAACAATTGCAGGTTTCCTATAATTTTGCACCAGCACATCTGGCACGGCAGAGAGCATCTGCGGTTGGTGTTTTAGCAGGAATCTATTATAAAGATGGAAAGATGGAACATGCAAGAGAACATAAACCAGATTATTTGCGGTTGTCACAAGCAGAGAGAGAACGTATGGAGAGAATGAAGCAAGAGAAGGAGAATAGAGTGTGAATATCCGATATATGAAAAAAGAGGATTTAGATCAGGTTTGGGGTATTGAGCAGACTCTTTTTTCAAAACCTTGGAGTAAACAAGATTTTCTTGACGCATTATCAAAAGAAGAAAATATATATATAGTAGCAGAAGACAAAGAGCAGATTTTAGGATATTGTGGGATATGGGGAGTAGCAGGAGAAGGTCAGATTACAAATGTAGCTGTGAAGAAAGAATATCAAGGGAAAGGAATTGCTACAAGTTTATTTTGTGATGTGCTAAAAAAAGGAGAGACTAAAGAACTTCATGTTTATACATTAGAGGTTAGGGTAAGCAATAATAGAGCAATACATTTGTATGAAAAAATGGGATTTGTTTCAGCAGGAGTACGAAAGAATTTTTATGAATTACCTACAGAAGATGCAGTAATTATGTGGAAAGAATAGTTGGAACATTGTCATTATAACGCCACCCCTCATTGTCCTGCTTGCTTAAATTTTATTCTGTCTCATTTAGGTGAAAAGGAGTGGTATGATAGACTGAGGTTAAAGATTACAATATTTTCCTTACTCGCTAAGGGTTTCCTATAGAAAAATGTCGATATACATTTTATAATCAGAACATAGAAGGAAACAGGAAACCAATCAGATAAAGTGGAGGGAATTTCATGAAGCGTAATATTCAATGTAATGCATGTGGAAGAAAGATAAAAGAAGAAAATGGCTTGTTAAAAGAAGATATATTTGAAGGAAAAAAAGAATGGGGATATTTTTCTAGGAATGATTTAAAAGTGGATACATTTTATTTGTGTGAGGATTGTTATGATAAATTAATATCAAATTTCCTGATACCAATAAAAAGAGAGGATAAGTTAGAAGTTTTGTAAAAATGTGTCAGCAGAAAATCTATCTAGTAACTGTTTAGAATCGCTCATTTATTTTTCAGTAATATGCAAAAAGGATTTACAGATTCTAAACAGTTACAAGTAAACATAATGATGTATGGAGGATAGATAATATGTTAGATATTTGTTTGTTAGGAACAGGAGGGATGATGCCCCTTCCAAGAAGATGGTTAACAGCATTAATGACTAGATTGAATGGGAGCAGCCTTCTTATTGATTGTGGAGAAGGTACACAAATTGCCATTCGTGAAAAGGGCTGGAGTTTCCATGATATTGATACAATCTGCTTTACCCATTATCATGGAGATCATATTAGTGGACTTCCGGGATTGCTGTTGTCTATGGGAAATGCAGAACGGACAAAACCAGTGACTTTGATTGGACCTAAGGGATTAGAAAAAGTGGTATCTTCTTTGAGAGTGATAGCACCAGAGCTTCCATTTTCTGTAGAATACATTGAAATAACAGAACCAGAAACCATTATTGAGAAAAACGGATATCAAATTGAGGCATTTCGCTTAAAACACAGCATAACCTGTTATGGATATACCTTAAAGGTAAATCGTACAGGAAAGTTTTTAAAAGAAAAAGCAGAAGAACAAAATATTCCATTAAATTATTGGTCAAAACTACAAAAAGGAGAGATTGTGGAGACACCAGAAGGAACAACCTATACACCAGACATGGTACTTGGACCAGCAAGAAAAGGAATAAAAGTTACATATTGTACAGATACAAGACCACTTCCTATAATAGCGAAACAGGCAAAAAAAGCCGATTTATTTATTTGTGAAGGGATGTATGGTGAACCTGACAAACAAGAAAAGGCATTAGAGCATAAGCATATGACATTCTATGAAGCAGCAGGATTGGCAAAAGAAGCACAACCAGAACAAATGTGGCTTACACACTATAGTCCTTCCTTAGTCCACCCAGAAGATTATAGTGAAGAAGTTAGAAAAATTTTTCCAAGAACAGTGATTCCTAAAGATAGGTACAGTATAACATTGGAATTTGATAAAAATGAAAAGTAATAAGAATGTTTACGTAAATGTTTAGTGATCGTAATGAAGAAAGGAGTGGTTTTATGAAAAATTCAAAACAAAAAACGACTACTATTATAGTAATTATGTTTGCTGTAGTGGTAGCAATTGCAATAGGATTTTGGACAATACTTGAGCATGGACGGAATAAAGTGAAAGAAGAGAACATTATCCGTAGCAAAAATGAAGAAGTGAATACATTAGTAAATAAAGATTTGAACATTAATTACCCAAGTACACCAAGAGAAGTATTGAAAATGTATAGCCGCTTACAAACCTGTGCTTATAATCAAGGGTTATCGGAGAAGGACTTAACAGCAGTTATAGAACAAATGCGAGTACTTTTTGATGACGACTTAATAGCAGCTAATTCTTTAGAACAACAGTTAGAAGATTTAAAAAAAGAAATAAAAGAATTTCAGAAAAAAAAGCAAACTATAAGTAATTATGTAATAGATAAAGATAGTTCTGTTAAAGAAAAGAAAATAAAAGAAAAAGAGTATGCAACACTGGTGGTATCTTATCTTATAAAAGAAGATAGAGGGTATAATAAAACATACGAGCAGTTTATCTTGCGAAAAGATGAAGAAAATAAGTGGAAAATTCTTGGTTGGGATTTAGTAAAAGGCGAAGATGAGGAACAAGAATAGAAAGGTTAGGTTACAATAGCTATGTTACAAGAAAATATAGAGAAAGATATTTTGATATTGGGAATTGAATCATCCTGCGACGAAACAGCAGCAGCGGTAGTTCAAAATGGCAGGAAAGTGTTGTCAAATGTTATATCATCTCAAATTGAATTACATAAGCTATATGGAGGTGTAGTACCAGAAATTGCATCAAGAAAACATATGGAAAAGATAAATCAGGTAATAGAAGAAGCATTATCAGAGGCAGAGATTACACTAGATGATATAGATGCTGTAGCAGTAACTTATGGTCCTGGACTTGTTGGAGCACTTTTAGTAGGGGTAGCAGAAGCAAAGGCGATATGTTTTGCGAAAAAAAAGCCACTTGTTGGTGTGCATCATATAGAAGGCCATGTGTCTGCTAACTATATAGAACATTTGGATTTAGAACCACCATTTTTAAGCCTGATTGTATCAGGGGGACATACTCATCTTGTGCAAGTAAAGGATTATGGTGAGTATGAAATAATAGGAAGGACAAGGGATGATGCAGTAGGGGAGGCCTTTGACAAAGTAGCCAGATCAATTGGTCTTGGATATCCGGGAGGACCTAAGATCGATAAACTTGCAAAAGAAGGAAACTCTTCTGCAATATCCTTTCCTAAGGCAAAGATAGAAGATGCCCCTTTGGACTTTAGTTTTAGTGGGGTAAAATCAGCAGTGTTGAACCATATCAATGGCTGTAGAATGAAAGGTGAAGAAATTATACCAGCAGATATAGCAGCATCCTTTCAAAAAGCAGTAGTAGATGTTTTGGTGGACAGAGCTTTGCAAGCAGCAAAAAAATGTAACAGTAAAAAGATAGTTTTAGCTGGTGGTGTAGCTTCAAATAGCGCACTACGCACAGCTATGAAAAAGATGTGTAATGAACAGAATCTTTCTCTATATTATCCTTCTCCTATTTTTTGTACAGATAATGCAGCTATGATTGGTGTGGCTGGATATTATGAGTATATAAAAGGAACAAGACATGGATGGGATTTGAATGCTATACCAAACTTAAAAATTGGTCAAAGATAAAATGTTAATTAGGGATAAAATCCTTGAATAAAAATAAAGACTTAATCATGCCAGATAGGTCAATTAATGATGATTGCAGACAGGTGGTGCTTCCAAATGGAGCCTAACTGCAATAGAAGCGCTCTGTAAAATAAGTCATGAATAATTGAGCATTTAAATAATTTTAGATATATGAAAATACTCAATCTTTTGAGAAAGGAAACAAGCAAAGTGAAAACGATAGCAATTGTTTTAGCCGCAGGAAAAGGAAATCGAATGAAAAGTGATGTCCCCAAACAATATATGGAATTGGAGGGATATCCTATCTTATATTATTCTCTAAAAGCATTTGAAGAAAGCTTTGTTGATGAAATAATATTAGTAACAAGAGAAAATGATATTGCATATTGTGATAAAGAATTGGTTAAACGGTATGGTTTTAATAAAATAAAAAAAATTGTTGCAGGTGGAAAAGAGAGGTATCAATCTGTGTATGCAGGAATCAAAGCAATTGAGAATGCAGATTTTGTTTATATACATGATGGTGCCAGACCTTTTTTAACAGAAGATATTTTACATAGAATTCAAGCAGAGGTGGAGCAATCTCATGCTTGTGTAGTGGGAGTTCCGGTGAAAGATACAATAAAAGTTTTGAATCATGAAAGAATTGTAAAGAGTACTCCAGATAGAAGTCTTTTGTGGCAAATACAAACTCCTCAGACATTTTCTTATAATTTGGTAAAATCTGCTTATGAAGGATTAGAACGAATGAAGATTAAAACACAGGAGATAACAGATGATGCTATGGTAGTGGAGCTTGTGAAATGTCATCCAATAAAAGTAGTAGAGGGCAGTTATACAAATATTAAGATTACTACTCCAGAAGATTTAAGAATAGGGAGTGTAATTATAAAACAAATTATGGAACAAGATCATATACATTCTTAAATATATGTAAATATTTTTTGAGATATATTTAAATAAGTATGTAGTTTTATAATGAATTACGTAGCAATAAAGGCTTCAGATATAGGAGCTTGTTAGTGGGTTTATTTGTTTGGATTGAAAATTATAATATTGTAGAAAGGAGATCGTTTAAGTTCATTATGTCCTAACAACATTTCGGTTATTTAGTGTGAATAACAATAGAAAGTTGAAGCCATTTATAGATGAGTAAAAGCTGTATTGGAATGATTCAAATACTGGCATCTAACCAGTTTGTGAAGTGAATACATAAGATGCGGATGGGATAAATGAAAAAAATTAATAAAAAAACAAAAAAACTATTGACAGGATAATAAAATCATGTTAAACTATCTAAGCAAGTTAAGGAGAGGTATCGAAGTGGTCATAACGAGGCGGTCTTGAAAACCGTTTGTCCGCAAGGACACGTGGGTTCGAATCCCACCCTCTCCGTTTATAAAACCACCAATTGAATTATGGTGGTTTTATTTTCGCCTTGATAGGTGATGAGGATTTGATATTTGTCAGGATGTCTATGGAGAAGTACCCAAGAGGCTGAAGGGGCTCCCCTGGAAAGGGAGTAGGTCGTTAATAGCGGCGCGAGGG
>JAAVZU010000120.1 GCA_022791815.1 Lachnospiraceae bacterium | reverse complement strand
GTTCCTTCAATCGTAATATTTTTTTCTAAATCAAAGCGTTCAAATTTACTAAATAGCTTGTCAATATTATCTTTTTTGATACCAATACCACTATCTTCAACAGAAATGATGAGTCTACAAACATCATCTTTAACAACGGTGCTAACATTAAATTCAATATAACCTTCTTTAGTATATTTAACCGCATTAGTTAAAATATTTAATATAATTTGTTTTACTCTAACATGATCTCCATACAAAACAGGTGGAATATTCGAATCAAAATTGGTCCTAAAATCAAGAGGTTTATCTCCTAAACGAGCTTTTGTTAGAGAAACTAATTCTTTTAATATTTTATTAAAATTATATTCTGTATTAACAATTTCTAATTTATTAGCTTCGATTTTAGAAATATCAAGAATACCATTAACAATATCAAGTAAACTTTCAGAGGCTGATATTATATCTTCAACTTCATCTTTAGCACTATCTGGTAAGTTTTCTTCTTTTAAAGCTTGACTGAAACCTACTATAGCGTTTAAAGGTGTTCTTATTTCATGACTCATATTTGATAAAAATTCTGATTTTGCTTGATTTGCCTTTTCTGCTGAATCTCTGGCAATATTAAGCTGCTCAATCAATTTCATATCAGGGTTTTCGATTGTAAAATACATTAAAAAAGTAATAAAAGTTTCCATTGAAGTCATCAATAGTAGCTCTGGATGTAATCCCTGAATCATTATAACAACTATTCCTATAACCATATAAACAAACATCGGCAAATATTTTTTGGATTTTAAATTTTTATAATTTTGAATCATTATTACAATCCAAATAACCATGTATATACCACTAATTATATATAAAAATGTTGAGCTAGGGCCATATGAATATACTAAATTATTTTCACAGATATAATATAATGGTAAAATAATGATTAATATTAAACAAAATGTATAAAATAAACTGAAAATTATAGCTAAGTTTTTATACTTCCTTTTAAATTTTAAATCTGCATTTTTGTTTTTTTCTGAAATAATAAAAATGTATAAAGTCATAATAGAAATCCAAGTTAACAAGTATATTAAGTATGCTTTAGTTATAACTTGATTTATGATAGGAATAGCATCTAAATTCATTATTGTATAAATGCTTCCAATATCCAATATAAGCCCGATAGCATTAATAATTGCTAATGATATATATAATTTATTTTCTATTGTATTCAATCTTTTTTTAGAAAAGTAAACTATAATTAACAGTAATATATATATTAAACTTATCGACTGAAAAAAAACACTGCTCACTAATATATCATCCTCTCATCATTCTAATATAAGTATAGCATAAAAAAAAATAACAATAAAGAAATCATTGTTATTTTTTATCTTTTTGTCGATTTTCCTGAACAAGTTTTAATATTTTTTGTCTTAAAATTTTATTTGAAGCCTCTAAGTCATCTTCTACTTTAAATGGTTCACCAAAATTTACAGTTAAATTTTTATTTCCAATTTTATAATCACCAGTAACCCCAAAAGGTACTATAAGTGCATTACTTTTTTTTGCCATTGATACTGCACCAAATTTAAACGGCAATAATTCAGCATCATTCATTTCTTCAGTTGAAATAATATTATTATTGAGCATATCATTTAGCATTTCTCTTGAATTATATAATGATAATAAAAAATCATCTCTAGATATTCTTTTCTCATTAAATAACTTTTCTAAAAAAATTATATGTGATGCCAATGGATTAATATCTCTAATTTCTTTTTTGAATGTTTCATAATCCATAAAGAAACTATTAACATATTTATATAAATCTTTTATTTTATCATTTTTTAGTCCATTCCTTGTTCCCTCTGGAAAAATTCCAATAGCGCTTCCAATTTCCAAATAATTTAATGCTTCTTCTGTTGCATCATTTGGATTTCCATATCTATCAACACAAATAGCACCAGTTTGTTTAAAAAAAGAGCCTAATTTGCTGTCAAAATATTCCTTTTTTGACATCCAGTGAGTTATTCTATCAGTTGCACATATTACAGGAAATTGATCCCATACATGTAAATGATTACCACATAGTAATATAGGACCTTCTTCTGGTATAAATTCAGAATGTAAAATTGTTGGTTTAAAAAAACATTTAAATAATGGAGTACCTATATTTCTTGATAAATTGTAATTTTTTTCATACTTCTCTGTAAAGAGAGTTAGGTTCCTAATTTTTTCACCATTTTTTATTTTTCCAAAATTTTTTATACAATAATAAACATCACTAAAACTATCAACTTTTAGAATATTATCATTTATGGCTAAATTATCATTATACTTATTCTTTATACATATAACTTTGCAATAACTACTAATAGCTTTTATATTAATAGAATCATCTTCTATCATATAATCAATACCTAACTTTTTGCATACACTTAATTTATCATTTGGATTTCCAAAATTTTCACAATAATTGATAGAATCAGGTTTTACGCCATTTTTATTTAAAAATCTATTTAACATAATTCTAAATAATTTACCAATAAAATCTTGTCTTAAAGTATGAACGTGCTGAGTAATAATATGGATTTTATTACCATTTTTTTGTAATAAATTAATAATATCGGCAGCATTATTTACCATAGGTTCATTTAAACAATACTTAAAAATATGTTTTATCCAAAATTTTTTACTCTCGCTTTCTGTACATTTAAAAATATCTTTAATTTCAATCTTTGTTTCATCTATATTCTTTTCATCATAATTTTTAAAATACTTTTTTCCATATTTTAACTGAAATTGTCCCAAATTTCTCAAAACACCATCAATATCTATACCAATATTTGCCATAATTATCACCTTACCTTTTATAAACTTTTACTTTTTGTTCCTCTTCTGCTAACTCTTTATGACTTATTTTACCTAATAATGTTTGTGGTAATTTTTCTCTAAACTCGTATGAATATGGAATTGAATAAATATTTAAATTTTTTCTACATAAACTAGCAATTTCGTTTTTTAATTCTTCACTAGCTTCATACCCCTCTTTTAAAACTATATAAGCCTTTGGAACTTGCATTTTATATGAATGGTATATTCCGATTACAGCACAAGAAGCAACTGCTTCATTCATTTCTATAACTTGTTCAATATTACTTGGATATACATTTACACCACTTGATATAATCATATTCCCTTTTCTTTGAGCAAAGTAAAATATCCCATTTTTACAATAACCTAAATCACCTGTATGTAGCCATCCGTCTTGCATAGTTTTATTTGTTTCTTCATTATTGTTATAATAACCTTTCATAACGCTTGGACTCTTAATACACATTTCCCCAATTTCACCTTTAAATAGTTCATCATTTGTACCTGGTTTTACTATTTTAATATTAGTATCTGTCATAGGTATT
>JAAVZU010000048.1 GCA_022791815.1 Lachnospiraceae bacterium | reverse complement strand
GCATGAAACGCAAATCGCATTTCCTCCGGAAGCTGATTCTATACGGATAAGTCTATGACTTGGATTACAGTTTATTACGGGAATACAATACGGAGTTAGGGCGGATCAGTTCAAGTCTGAACCAGATTGCAAAGAGAATTAACAGCACCAGCCATATCTATCAGGAAGATATGGACGAGGTAAAGGAGTTGATGAAACAGGTATGGCATACACAAAAATCCATGCTATCAAAGCAACCGTTAATAAAGCAGTAGATTATATCTGCAATCCGGATAAAACAGACGAAGGCATCCTGATTTCTTCTTATGCCTGTTCCCCCGAAACAGCAGCCATCGACTTTAAATATACCCTAGACCACTGTCGTGAAAACAGCCCCAATAAAGCCTACCACATGATACAGGCTTTTGCTCCCGGCGAAGTCAGTTTTGAAGAAGCACACCGGATAGGAAAAGAGCTTGCAGACAAGGTTTTAGAGGGAAAATATTCTTATATTGTTACCACCCATATTGATAAGGGGCATGTTCATAACCATATCATTTTCTGTGCTGCTGATAACATAGAACACGATAAATACCATGACTGCAAACAAAGCTATTACCGCATACGAAGGTTAAGCGATGAACTATGCAGGGAGCATAATCTTTCCGTCATAATTCCAAGCGGAAAACAGGGAAAAAAATACAACCAATGGCAGGCAGATAAGAACATAACATCATCCAAACCACAGCTAAGAAAAGACATCAATTACTGTATTAAATCCGCTTCCACCTATGAGGAATTTTTACTTCTCATGAGGGCAAAAGGTTATGAAATAAAAGGGGAAACTTTGAATGATGAAACTGCTAAATATATCTCATTCCGACTATTAAATAAAGACCGTTTTGTGCGTGGAAGTACAAAATCTTTGGGAAAGGAATACACAAAGGAGCGTATTAAAGAACGTATTGAAAGTAAGAAAGAACGCAAAGCTGTTATTCCCAAAAAAGATTACTCCTCACACAAGCTGATTGATACCTCTGATGAGAAATTCCAAAACAGTCCCGGATTGAAACATTGGGCAGATATAGAAAATTTAAAGATTGCTGCAAAAAACTATATAGAAGCAGGTTCTCTTTCGGAACTGGAACATAAAATTGCATTAAAAACCGAAGCCGGGAAGTCTGCCAGGCAGAGTGTGGTGGAACTGGAGCACCGCATAAAAGACCTTGGTGAAATCATCAAATATGCAGAGCAATACAAAGCAAACCGTTCTTACCATATCGGCTATAAAAAAGCAAAAAATCCCGAAGCATATTTCCGCAGATATGAAAGCATGATTATTCTCTATGGTGGTGCAAGACGTATGTTAGAGCAGGCAGGCATAAACCTAAAAGGCACAAATATTGACAAGTTAAAAGCCGAATACCAAGAGCTGACCAAACAGAAAAATAACCTGACTGCCACCTATAAAAACTATGAAAAAGAAGTAAAATTCCTGACAAGAAAACTCGAAAACCTAAAGCAATATTTAGGACAGGAAATCTCACAGCAAAACACACAGAAGCAGCCAGAGCAGGATAAAAAACCTGCCTTATAATAATAGAAAAACAAATCTTTATATAATAAATATAACGCATCATGGAAATGTGCATAACTGACCATTTCATCATGGACAACACCATTCACAAGATGTGGAAAATGAAAAACACCTTTCCCACATCTTGCAAACAATGTTGCCCACAATTCCATAAAACGGACAGTTATACACATTCCCACAATGCCTACTTCTGCTAAAATCCATAGAAATTCTTTATACCTACTTTGTAAAAAAAATATTTACAATAACCGAATAAAGTATTAAAATATTCAAAAAAATAAGAGTGTCAAAACACCCTTATTTCCTAAACCTCTTGCAAAATATGCAAAAATGGTTTATAATCAAATCAGAAACCGAAGGATTTTGGTACGTCCAACGGTTGCACAATCGGAAACAAGTAATCTATTTAAAAAACAAACGGATCACGAGCTATCCCCTATTGGCAGTAGAGGATAGCTTTTTCCGTTATTTGCGGTTGTTTCTAGAATCTATATATGTTAAGGCTGCAAACACAACCAATAAAAGTGTAAGTACTTCTAATGTATTCATACAGACCTCCTTTCCGTTTCCAGAAAGGACAACCGCAGACTATCCCCACTTGCTCTAATCTGACTACTGCCATTGTATCACATTTTGTCAAAGAATACTAGCAAAGTTTCCTTCATATTCCTTAAAATATTACAAATTACTGCTTCTTTTCTGAAGGATGGAATACCAGCAAATCCTGTATTTCACACTCCAGCACTGTACAAAGTTTGCATAAAACATATGTATCCAATCGGGTAATGTTATTGTTACAGTAATTGTCTATCTGTTTCCAATTCATTTCCGCCTTATAGGAGAGTTTGTTTTTGCTTATTCCTTTTTCCTTTATCAATTCATTCAATTTTATCTCTAAACGACCATAATCTTCTTCCACTTTTTCACCTCTGATTTATTGTTTTTTTATCCAACCATTCTATATTTATTACAGACTTTTTGTAACCCTATACATATATTCTAATACTAATCACAGAAACATTTGTTTTTATGATTAGTTATTTTTTTCTCTTACAAAAGATAATTTATGTGTCTTATATTTATTAACTTATTGCTCCTGTAAAACTAATTTTTTCTTGCATTTTCATTTTATACTTGTTATAGTATTTTTATAATATGTAACTAGTATTATAATACTAGTTACATAAACTTACGTTCTTCAGGGAAATGATTATAGGATTGGACATTTTATCACATCTAATAATTCTAAAAGCTGACAATTGACAGCATAAAAATTCACCAACGAAAGGGAGTATAAGAATGAAACAAAAAATTACTATTGATGACTATATATTTTTTTATTATTTTGAAAAACTGCTTCCACAAAAAATATATTCGGGAAATGTTTTAAAACAGCGGTGTGCTTTAAATGAATTGAGATACGGAAAAGAAGATTATATAAACGCTTCCTTTAATTCCTTTTATCAAAAAGCAAATCTTTCTGTTTCAGATACAGAATATAAGTTTCATGTCAACGTTATGGAAATGGAGGATATACATGTGTTAAAAATTATCCTTCCACCACAAAAAGCTGATATTGATAGTATATTAAGGGCATACCTGCTGTTTTACGAATATAATGATGATATCTTTATAGAAAAATATTTTCTTATAAAACGCCTTCCCACCGGGGAAAAATATATCATATATGTTACTCCCCAAATGGAGCTGTATATTATGGGACAACTTCATACACAAAATGACGATATGGAATCTGAATACCAGGAACTCATCACATATTTTCATGAAATAATTTCCTCAGATATAAAGGCTTATGAAAAAACAGAAAATCATTCTGACCAAAAGAACACTGAAAATTGGAGTAAAGACTGGAAGCATTTTGATTGGAATATAATAACTGATAATATTAACAAAATGGCAAAAGAATTAAAAGAAAGTGGCAAAAAGCCCAATATACTTGATGTCGGAATCACACAGGAAGAATTTTTTGAATACTTTGAATGGCTTTCTAACAATAATCCGATACAATACCTTAAGGAATTACTGTATATAACTTTGAGAAACGCAGGTGCTTCCCATGATAAAGCAATGATTGGCTCTGATAACTCCGAAGTTCTGAAACAATTATGTGAAATACTTAAGGAAAATTAAATCATTAAAAACAGTAGTCTAAGCTCCTCTTGCCTTACAGACTACTGTTTTATCTTTATCATACTGTTTTCGGAATAACCCTTTATTTTCAACAACTTTAAAAATGGATTCTATTACTTCTTTGTCCTTTTAATGGCTTTTACTTTATAGATTAACTGTCCTCCTTTTTATCAGCCGGAACAAAAACAATTAAATCCTGTATTCTGCATCCTAAAACCGTACATAACTTACACAAAACAAACGTATCCAGTCTTGTAATATCATTATTGCAATAATGATCCACCTGCTTCCAATTCATAGCTGCCTTAAGTGACAACTGGTATCTGTTCAAGCCTTTTTCTTCTAATAGTTCCCTTAACCGAATTTCCAAATGTCCATAATCTTCTTCCATTGTCGCCTCCTGTCGATAAATAAGACATATTTTTTCTTGCTTTTTTATTTTACACTTGTTATAGTATTCTTGTAATCTGTCACATGTATTAGAATACTAATTATAGAAACTTGTGTTCTGGGAAGGAGAAGAAATGGAATTAAATTACTTTAAAGATCAGGTTTTTGATTTACTTAATGATGCAGATATAAAGATTCGTGACATTGAAACTAACGATAAAGAAAATCTGTTTACGGTGTTACTGCAAAATGGAATTATTTTTGAATTGGAATGCCGTCAAGTGGAGGTTTAAATGGATAAACGACAGTTAAAGGTCTATCAGGGAAGCGGTAAAGATTATGCCCCTGTACCGGAAATAAAACTAAAAGGAAAATGGTTGGAAAACATCGGGTTTTCCATCGGAAGCACAATTCAGGCAGATTGCAAAAATGGGACAATTATTATCACCAAACAAGACAAAAACAAAGGAAATGGGGAATAAAAATGAAGGAAAGCAGCCTTTTGGAAATACTTGCTAATGAAAGAATGTTTACTGTATTAGAAACCGCATTAGACAATAGTACCGATTATCAGGAAGCAGTAAAAGCAGAAAGAAAGGCATATAAAAAGCTTAAGAAAACAAATCTGAATGACCGTCAGAAGGCGTTACTTGACAGAGTAATTGACACCTCAAACCATAGTAACTCCATATACGGAACAATTGCTTACAGTCAGGGATTTCAGGATGGTATGAAACTCCTATCCGAATTAAAGGAAATTTTTTAATCCTTTGTTTATCAGTTGTAAAAATAAGTAATGTATAAATCACAAAAGAAAGAGGTATTGAGAATATGGAACAGGATTCTACTATTTACAACTATCTACGTTCTAATTTTTTTGAAAAACTAATTCCACGTATGGTATATCATGGAAGTAAAAAGGAAAGATACCGTTTTTTTCAACAATTGCGTAATAATGGCGGGAATTTCATCTATTATCTGTTCAACATGGTATATGCCGATGAACTACCTTCCTATCCGTATGAAAAAGAAAATTTTATATTAAATATTATCAACAGGGATAACGTGTCTATGATACAGCTTCTTCTGCCAGCATACAATCCTAATGCAGATGATATTTTAAAAATATATCTGGTGTTTGATAAAAATAATAATGACATTGCAGATATAAGGTATTTTGTTACAAAGAGGTTTTCCAGCGGACAGAGTTTTATTATATACATATCACCCCAATTAAAAGAACTCCCTTTGGAAGAACTCAATAGTTCCGGAGGCAACATGGAATATGAATATCAAGCACTTGTAAAGAACTATTATATCATCTTAGAAAATGAAAGAAAATCTGATATTTATCCCCAAAATGGCAAAACAGAACAAAATGAATATGCTTCAGATAAATGGAGCAGGGATTGGAGCAATTTTAACCTAAAAGAAACAGTAGCAAAACTAGACAAAGCAGAAATGCAGTTGAAGCAAAATCAAATTTCATCAGATTCCATAGATATAGGGATAACTAAGGGCGAATTTTTAGAATACATACATTGGCTGTATGATAATGATTCAAAGGATTTAATAAGATTAACCTTATTTGTACTATTAAAAGAAGCAGGGGTAAGCCATGAAAAAGCAGTTATTGAAACATTCCGTCCAGGAGCATTAGAGCGACTCTGCCAAATAATTGCAGGATAAGTCAGGTTCCCATTCTTCATTTATTTCCCTAATTAAAGGGAAAAGGGCAGTTACTTGAAAAGGATAACTGCCCTTTCACATTACATTTCCCTTTGTGTTTTTTTATCTGTACCTTTTTCGAGCAAAGTCTTATCTGGTTTATCCCTTTTCTCTATCACCGCCTTTTTCTCTGCCAGCTTTTTCTTTATGGAAATTCTGCCTTTTAAATGTTCCTCTTTTTTCTCTGCACCATTGTTCAGAACATTATCAATCATATTATAGTTAGATTCCTCAAGTTCCTCAATCTTGGCAAGGGGTTTATACTCTACAAGCCTATCGGACAGCTCTTTTGCCTGTCTTGCTGTCTGTACTGCTTCACTGTCCCCAATCTCCGTACCCTGACCGAAAATGTCCGTAATGCCCAGCCTGACTTCTTCTGATATGGCTGCCTTTAAAAAATCTTGCAGATACTCTGTGTTCCCGCTTCTTATGTCATTTGCAATGTTTTCCACCTGTGCCTGCCTGTCCTCTACCACCTCATTATACTGAACCGTATCATACTCATAGGAAAACCTGTCTATTTCTTCTGCTAATCTTACTGCTTCATCTGCTTCTTTGCCTGTTTCCGTATTTTGTTCCTCTTTAGACTGCCATTTTTCTAAAGAACCGTATACCTTTGCTTCCGGTATCTTTTCCACCAATTCTGCAATGACCTCCATTGCCTTGGGATTGCCTGTAATATCCGGTACATAGTCCAGTATCTCTAAATCAATGATACCTGATGAAAATATGTCCATTTGTATATCCTCATAATCTTCTGTTCCTTCTGTATGTATTTTTATTCCTATGCTTGGTAATCCGTTCATTCTCTCCGGCGGTATCCGGTTATAAGCTGCAATGGCTTTATCTACACTTTTGATATTCTCATGGTATTCCCCAAAGTCGTGAAACTCTCCACACTCCGCAACAGTAAGGGTAACAAATTTTTTCTTTTCTTCCTGCTCCTCCAAAACAGCCTCCTGCCTTTTCTTTGGTTCTTCCTGTTTTAGAGAAACATTCTCTTTTTCATCTAATTTTTTCTTATCATTAGCCATATCAATATAGGGATTTTCCCATTCCGTAAAAGGTATATCTTCTATGATATGTTTCTGGTTTGTGGTAGGCAGTAAATGATCCATTTTCCCATGTTCATAAAGGACATGGAATCTGTCCATATAAAGTGACATATCATTCATACCGCCCTGTTTTAGCTGGTTTTCAAATCTCTGCTTTACAAAGTCTTTTACTTCCTCCGGTGTCATTTCCCGGTGAACCCTTACTTTGTCAAATCCGATTTTGTCCGATAAGACCTGCAAATCCTCCATAAACTGCCTGCTTTCCTGTGCCGCTTTGCTATGGGTAAAATCCAGTGACAGGCAGTTTTCTTTATTCCTCACATGGATGACATCAAATTCCATGCCATTTACTCTGAAACCAAAGGTTGCCCTTGCTGAATCTTCTTTGTCTCCTGCATCTTTTTTCTGATACTCCGAAAATTTTTCCATTGCTTCAGGAAGGCTGTCAAACCGTTCTAACTTGCTTTTTTCTGTACCCCTCTCCGCCCATGTGGATAAATCTTCAATGACATAGTAAGATACCTTATCCATATCCATCTGCTTTTGAAGTTCTCTTGCGGAAAGAATATGTTCCAGTTCTGACCTGCCATTTACCATATAAGAATCAATGTTATTCTCCTTATTAAAAGGCAGATTCTCCATTTCACGCTCTACTTTATAGAGAGCTTTTGCAGCTTCCTCATAAATGTCATAATGGACTCCTGCTGGTGTAATGTCTTTTATGCGGTTCTGCAAATGAAGCAGTCGGAAATCATTATCCTGATAAGGATCATCAATCGCAAAGTAATTCTGGTTAAAATCTAAATCACTAATATTATGCCATTCCTTTTCATTTACAAAAAATACTTGGTTTTCCCTGTCAGGTTCCTCCCGTATAAACTCCGGCAGTTCCCTATAACCGAACGAATCTACATAATGGCTTGTATTCTCCCCGTTCTGATGAAGTACCACCACATCACTGACAGACAGGGAATGTCCCTTAAAGTCTGTGGGGCGGTCTATGTTAAATTGGGTATAAATATCTTCAAGGCTCATGTCTTCCTCTAAAGGTGCAATATAAACAAGTTCATAATTCTCCTTGGCTGCTGTAATCCCTTTCCCCTCCAGAAAATCCATGTTCATAAACTGAATATCCCTTGTTTCTTCGTTATCTTTTAACTGGTAAATGCCGAATCGGTTCTCTTTTCCCTGTAAAAAATCTTCTTCCTGGAGGATATTGTTCTCTTCTGCAATTCTTGTTCCTTTTTCCTGTTTTATGCCCTGATGTTCCAGATAGGTATTCCAATCTCTTTTTTCTACCCCAAACATTCCCTCCTGTTTCTGAAATTCTTCCATATTTTCAATCTGTGTTTCTGAACCGTCTTTATAAAGCTGATAGACCACCAGCTCCTGTGCAAACAGTTCTTTTGCCCTCTCTCCTGTTAATGGGAGCATTTCTTCCCATACATACCCATACTCGTGCATCTGGGATAATCCTATCAATCCATCCGGAAGGGTATCTATTTCTGCCTGTGCTTCTGCCATGATATGTTCTTTTTTCTCTGCCTGATATGTAATCCCCTCTGCCAATGCTTTGGTTTTCTCCATATCATCAAACTTGTAATTATAGTTTACTATGAAATCCCTCTCCTCACCCGTAAAACGTGTAATTCCATGTTCCATGCGGTTGATTAGGTTTTCTGCCTGTTTGATTGGGGATAATCGTGTACTGTCTGTCACTTCCCCCTTATCCATATCCAGTTGGAAGTCATAAAACTGCACCCCGCCTTTATTTAATCCCCTGCTGGACATAATCGGTGTAAGCTCTACACCTTTTTCCTTAAGATATTCCTGTACGTTTCCATTCTGCATATTTTCATCTAAAGCAGTTATCCCATTCAACAGCTCTCTTACTTCCTCCAGTGGTATATTTGTGATTTTATCAATCTCATAATTCTCTCCCTGTTCGGAAGATATTTTTATAACCACATCGGTATCCTTTAAAGGTTCTAATGACTTTTTCTCCATCTCCTCCATGGCTTTCCTGTCTGTTATTTCATAGGTATCTATATTATACGCATAGTCAATATGGTATTCTTTTACTTCCTCTGTTTCTTCATCTGCAAGGGGTGTTACCCATGCCCCTTTTCTTTCCAGATAGGCTTCTATACTTGACCTGTCCTCGTCATTCATGGCGGAAAGTTGGTTGTAAAGTTCTGCATGTTCCATTCCCCTGACATTTAACAGGCTATATTCGGAATAGTCTGTATTGGATAATAAAAGCACAATATTCTGTTCCTGCTCTGTTATCCTGTCTTTCTGTAATTCCTGCAATTTCCCCTCAATATCGGTAATCAGTTCGGATGCTACTCTTCTTATGGTATCAAGGGAAGATTTCAGCTCTTTCATATCCTTCCCACTGCTCCAGCCTGCAATATACCCAAAGGAGTAATCGGATGTGTCAATGCCAAAATGCTGGCATACGGTATAGGCTATGCTCTCTGCTTCCACTTCCTTTGTGTTGCGGTCTTTTGCCATTATCTCCCCTATTTCCTGACTTTGTTCCCTGTCATGGAGTTTTGCATGTACCATTTCATGTATGGCTGTTTTAACGGTCTGGCTCTCACTCATGCCCTCCTGTATGGCAATGCGGTGTGCTTCCCTGTCAAAATATCCCTTTGCTTCTCCCTCTATCTCTTCATAGCTGATGGGAACAGATGATACCCCGGTAAGTGCCTGCATAAATATTTCATAATCTTCCACACTGCCTGAAAGCTCATTTACTTCCATATCCGGAAGTTCCCTTCCTTCTGTCTGGGATACATCAAAGACAGGAACCACCCGGAATGAAGGGATTGTAATTTCTACTTCTTCCATTACAGGTTTTCCGTTTTTGTCAAGCATCAGTTCCTGTGTTATGGGGTCAATTTTTTCCTGTTCCTCTTTTATTTTATAAGGTGACGGGGCTAGAATACGGATACCTTTCTCCCCTTTTTTTACATGCCTTTCAAAGTTTTTCTGCCAAGCCTTGTAGCCTGCCACTAAGGTTGCATCCGGCTTCTGCATGGCAATCAGCATGGTATTGTTAAAACTATAATGAAATTTTGACATGGTGTTAAGGTAAGATTTATATTTCTCACTTTCAAACAGCTCCTTGATTCCCTGCTCCAATTTTTCTGTTATTTCCTGTACTTTCTGCTTTTCTGTTTTTACGTCTGCCATTTTGTTTCCTCCTTTTTTTCTGCATAGGAAAAGCAGATAGATTTCTCTACCTGCTTTCTTCTTTTAACCCTTTTTATGTTACTGCTTTTTATAGACATTCCTCTTTGCTTTTGGCTTTTGCTGCTTCCGGCTCTTTTTTCTGCTGTTCTGATTTTGCTTTCATTTCTGACAGCTTTTCTTTTACGGAAACCCTTTCCTTTTTTTCTGCCCCTTTCTCCATATCTTTTTTAGGTGAATTTTTTTCAGGGATCTGCTCTTTTTCTGTTTTTTGCTTTGGTTTCTCTTTTTCTTCTGCTTTCTTTTGTGGTTTTTCTTCCCCAGCCTGTTTCTCTGGTTGCCCCTTTGATGTTTCTTTCTTATCCGGCTGTTTTTCTGCTTTTTCTTCCTTCTTTGGATTCTGTGCTGATTTTGGCTTTTCTCCTTTTTCCGCTTTCTTTTCCTCTGGCTCTAATCCGGCTGAAATGGTATCCAGCTTATTCATTGCCCTGTCTACTTTTTCTATATGGTGTCGCAATACTGCAATATTTCTCTTTACAGGCATATTGATTAGCCTTGTAAGACCTACACCCGGCTTTTCTTCTGATATTTCTTTTGTGCCTTTTCCTGTCACAAGCCTGCCTACGTTGGCAAGACTGTTTCCAATCTGCTTTAATTCATCTCCTATGCTGTCTATCTGGTTGGCTGTTTTTTCATAATCGGTAAGCAAATCCACCATTTTTTCCCGACAGCCTGCAAGCATGGATTTTACACTGGAAATCCCTCTATTCAGAACCTTGTTCATCTCCTGCTTTCCTTTTTCCCGAAAAACTGTTACAGACTTTGCAACAGTGTCCACGAAATGATTTTTTACTGCTGATATGCGTTTTGATATTCCTGATATTTTTTCCTGAAGGTGTGATACCCTATCCACAAGTTTCCTGTTCTCTGCATCCGGCTGTGTGTGTTCTATGGCAGAAAGCTGTTTTCTTACATTCTGTAATTCATCTGCCATTACTCCAAGCTGTACCTGCATCCCTGCCATGTAGCGGAATATCTCCATGAAATCCTGTGACTGCTCCTGCCTGTTCTGCTGTTCCATTATTTTTATAAATTGTTTGATTATGTCCATATCTTCTACATTCTGTCCTGTTTTCTGTTCCTTTCCTTCCATAAATGCCTCCTATAAACTTTCTTCTTTTCCTTTACTTTTTATGCCTTCAGACCTCTCCTGTGTTTTCTGACCATAAGCCTTATCCCTGCCTATTTTTGCAGTCATCTGTGCAAGTTTCTCTTTTATGGATACCCTTTCTCTGATACCATCTGCTAACTTCCGTTCCTCTCCATGCCCTGTAACTTTGTCCGTCACCGGAAGATTTATCACAGACTTTACTTCTGTCTCCAGTTCTTTCCCCGATTCTATATCCTCCTCCATTCCAATACAGCTCTCTCCCTTTTCATCCATATTTAAAAGGGCATTTAATTCACTAAGTCGCTCCAGCTTTTCACTTAACTCCTGTTCCTTATCAAATGGCTTTGTTACTTCCACTTTTGCGGTTTCAAGCTGGTGTTCCACGTTGGCTAGTTTCTGTTCCACCTCTGCCATTCTTCCTACCATGCCCTCTAAGGCATTGCTTAACCTTTGCAGATTTCCCAATGGATCGGCTCCAATTTCCACCTCATGGCTTAAACTGCCCTTCAGGTTAATAGTAAACTTGGAATAAAAGGAATCAAAAGATACTTTCATTTTAAACCCTTGAAATTCCCCGATTGTGACTGCCATATTGGGCTGTTTTGCACTCCTGCACATATCAATGAGGGCAGCTCCGGCTTCTTTTTTGTCTGTAAATATGCGGTTTCCGATTTTCATGGAAAAGTCTTCTTTATCTGCCGGCTTATGCTGCATATAGGTCTGTATGTCTGTCTGATATCCGGCTATCCTTTCTTTCATGGCTGCTATCTGCTGTGGGTAATTCTTTGCGATGTTATCTTCTAATCGGTATTTCTGGCTTGTGTGGTTTGCCTTTAACAGCTTCAGCTTGGATACCTGTATGTCTAAATCCATTTTTTCTTTTATATAGGGGTTTCCTGTGGCAAGTGCTTTTACTTCTGCATAGGACAGGGTTGCTTCATCTATGTCCTCACAGCTTCGCACCGGGGACTTGCTTGTCATGATCTGGCTGATAAATTTCTGCTTGTTTTCGATAAGCTGCCAACTGTACGAATCAAATGTGCCTTCTGTCACATAGCGGAATATCTTTACTTTATCATTTAAATTCCCCTGACGAAGAATCCTCCCTTCCTGCTGTTCTATGTCGGAGGGACGCCAAGGCACGTCCAGATGGTGCAGTGCAATAAGCCTGTCCTGTACGTTTGTCCCGGCTCCCATTTTCTGTGTTGAGCCTAATAAAAAACGAACCTGTCCGCTTCTTACTTTTGCAAACAGTTTCGCTTTTCTGGTTTCTGTATTGGCTTCATGGATAAAGGCAATTTCTTCTTTTGGCACTCCTTTTGCCATCAGTTTATTCCGGATATCCTCATAGACATTGAATGTCCCGTCTCCTTTTGGGGTGGATAAATCGCAGAAGATTAGCTGTGCTGATTTCTGTCCTTTGGTTTTTTCCCATATCTGAAAAGCATTTTCCACACAGGTGGCTGCTTTGGAGTTTTCTTCATCGGGAAGCATATCGTTTATCAGTCTTTGGTCTAAGGCTAGCTTTCTTCCGTCATTTGTGATTTTTAACATGTTGTCTATGTGCGGTTCTACATCTCTGTTCCTTACTGTTTCTGCCCGTTTTGCAAGTGACTGTACCATTTCTTTCTGGTATTCACTAGGCTTTAATACCACATTTTTATATTCTGCTTCCGGTATGGGGAGTTTTAACATGTCCGGTGTCTGTATGTCTGCACTCTCTTTAAATAGTGAGATTAACTCCGGAAGGTTAAAGAATTTTGCAAACCTTGTTTTTGCCCTGTAGCCTGTTCCTTCCGGGGCAAGTTCTATGGCGGTCTGTGTTTCTCCAAAGGTCGCTGCCCAACTGTCGAAGTTTCCAAGTCCCAGCTTTTGGAGGGTATTATACTGAAGGTAACGCATGTTGGTGTAAAGTTCTGTCATGCTGTTGCTGATTGGTGTGCCTGTGGCAAAGGTTATGCCTTTTCCTCCTGTCAGCTCGTCCATGTACTGGCACTTTGCAAACATATCCGAGGACTTTTGTGCTTCTGTCTGTGCAATACCTGCCACATTCCGCATTTTTGTATATAAAAAAAGGTTTTTGTAATTGTGGCTCTCGTCTACAAACAGCCTGTCTACCCCTAACTGCTCAAAGGTTACCACATTGTCTTTTCTTGTGGAATCGTTTAGCCTGCTGAGTCTGGTCTTTAGTGATTTCTTTGTTTTCTCCATCTGTTTTATGGTATATCTCTCACCTTTTTCTGCCTTGGCTGCTTCTATCGCCATTTCTATTTCTTTTATCTGTCTTTCGATTATGGCTGTCTGTCTTTCGATGGAAAGGGGAATTTTCTCGAATTGAGTATGTCCGATGATTACTGCATCATAATCCCCTGTTGCAATACGGGAACAGAACTTTTTCCGGTTGGCAGGCTCAAAGTCTTTTTTTGTTGCTGCTAATATATTTGCCCCCGGATATAACCGTAAGAAGTCACTTGCCCACTGCTCTGTCAGATGGTTCGGCACTACAAATAAACTCTTTTGGCATAATCCTAAACGTTTACTCTCCATTGCTGCAGCAATCATTTCAAAAGTCTTACCCGCACCTACACAGTGGGCAAGAAGGGTGTTATCCCCATATAGCTGGTGTGCCACTGCGTTTAGCTGATGCTGTCTTAATGTAATGTCCGGTGTCATGCCCGGAAATTTCAGATGGGAACCGTCATATTCCCTTGGTCTTGTGGAGTTGAACAGTTCATTGTATTTTGCACATAAATCCTGTCTACGCTCCTGGTTTTGGAATACCCAGTCTTTAAAGGCTTCCCTTATGCTTTCCTGCTTCTGGCTTGCAAGCATGGTTTCTTTTTTATTGAGGACACGTTTTTCTTTGCCATCTTCTTCTATGGTATCAAATATGCGGGTATCACGAAGGTTTAGGGAATCTTCCAGAATCTTATAGGCATTTGCCCTGCCTGTTCCATAAGTCATGTTTGCAAGGGCGTTTCCATGGTCTGCATTTTTTCCCTTTATGTTCCACTGCCCTGTGATGTCGGAATACTGCACTGAAATAGTATTGCGGTCAAAGAGATACTTCGGTGTTTCAAAGGTTTCCCGCATAAAGTCCTCGATGTATTTTGTGTCAATCCATGTGGCTCCGATACGCACCTCGATTTCTGATGCATCTAATTCTTTTGGCTGTACTTTTTCAAGGGAAGATACATTGACGGAAAACTCCGGATGGTTCTCTGCAAACACTCTGGCTGTGGCTAATTTCTCCCTTACATTGCCGCTTAGGTACTCGTCTGCGGTTTCCCATTTTTCCGTAACCGGATTCTGAAAGATAACCCCTGCAAGTTCCTTTGTTATTTCTTCCTCGCTTTTTCCTGTCAAATCTGACATATAGGGTAAATCTATTTTTGCTTTTTCTCCGAGGGATACTGCCAGTGCTTCACTGGCTGTGTCTACACTTGTGACTACTTCCTGTTTCTTGATTGTCCGTCTGCTGAACATATCTGCCTTGCCTTTAAAGTTGCCCTCATCGTCCAATTTCTCCAAGGAGCAGAGCAGGCAATAGCCGGAATCCTGATGGAAGGCTCTTTTATTGGTCTGGGAATTGATTAGACCATATTTTTTTGAGAAGTCATCGTATAATTCATTCAGCTCTGCCTGCTTGTTTTTTATCATGTCATCGGGGTATTCTTCTAACTGGAAGTCTATCAGTTCCTGGGTGCAGTCACGAATCTGCACCATGCCTTTTATCCGCTGTTCCATGTTTTCGGTTACTTCCACTGGCTTCATGATGGAATTTTCCCGGTAATATACCCTGTCATCTGCTATGGTGTAACTGTAATTCTTTACGTTGGGGTCTGCGGGTATGCTCTCTCTGGCTATTTCTTCTTCCAGCTCATCCGGTTCTATGGTATCTATGCTGCCTTCTATTTTGGATATGGCTTTTTCTAACTGCTTGGATAATGGAATGGTGGTGTCTGGTGTACAAGTAGCTTCCATACCGTATGCCCCTGATACCATTTCCATTTTTCCCATAATCATTTCCGGGTGTTCTGCAAAGTATTGGTTTAGTGCAATGCCATCTTCGTTTTGGGATAAATGTACCCAGTCCGGCTCTATATCCAGCACCCTGTCACGCTTTTTCAGGAAAAGTATGTCGGAGGTGACTTCTGTACCTGCATTTTCCTTAAAGGCTGTGTTGGGAAGCCTTATGGCTCCTAAAAGCTCTGCCCTCTGTGCAAGGTATTTTCTGACTTCCGGGCTTTTTTTATCCATGGTTCCTTTGGAGGTGATGAATGCCACCACGCCTCTCGGTCTGACTTTGTCTAAGGCTTTGGCAAAAAAGTAGTCATGGATTAGGAAGTTGTGTCTGTCATACTGCCTGTCTGCTACTTTGTATTGTCCAAATGGCACGTTTCCTACTGCAATGTCGAAGAAATCATTGGGATAATCTGTATTTTCAAAGCCTGTAATCTTCACGTCTGCATTGGGATAAAGCTGTTTTGCAATACGTCCGGTGATGCTGTCAAGCTCTGCCCCGTATAGTCTGCTTTTCTGCATTTCTTCCGGAATCATTCCGAAAAAGTTTCCTGTTCCCATTGCCGGCTCTAAGATGTTTCCTTTGGTAAATCCCATCCTATCAATCGCATCATAGATACTCTTTATAACCACAGGGCTTGTATAGTGGGCATTTAAGGTGCTTTCTCTTGCGGAAACGTATTCCTCTGGAGATAACAGACTTTTTAATTCCTGATATTCCCCTGCCCAATTGGATTTTGTTTCGTCAAAGGCATCGGCTAACCCGCCCCATCCTACATATTTTGATAATATCTCCTGTTCTGCAGGTGTGGCAATCCTGTTTTCACTTTCAATCTTCTCCAGGGTGCGTATGGCTTCTATGTTCTGTCGGAATTTTTCTTTTGGTGCAAAACCTTTTCCTGCTGTTTCTTCATCATTTGGAGTAATGCGGAAGTTGACTGCACCTGTTCTGTCAATCTTAGAGGCTCTATCCTTATTTTTTGTATGTTGTGGTATTTCTGTATTTTCTTCAACCTGTTGTGCAAATGGATTACTGTCTGGTGCAGTTGCTTGCACAAACTCCCTGCTTACTATATCTTCCTGCTTTTCTTCTTCAGATTTTTCTGCTTCTTTTGCAGGCTCTGTTTTTTCTTCCTTTATTTCTGATTTCTGTATTGTTTCTTCTGATGCAGACTCCTTTGATTCTTTCTCCTTTGAAGTTTCCTTTATCCTGTTGCTGTACTCGGTTGCTTCATTGGCTGTTTCAAAAGTTGGCACTGTGCCATCTTCTGTAATATAATAATCTCCTCTTTCGTTGTCCCATACTGCAAAAGGTTGTTCAAAGGCATCTGAAGTTTCCATAACGGAATATCTGCTTTGTTCCTCTCCGGCTTTTTCTTCCTGTATTTTCTCCGACTGCTTTTCTGTATCATACCTTGCCACATATTTCTTTGCTTCTGCAAGAATACTGTCCATTTCTATTGCTTTTTCCATGTTTCCGCTCATGGTCTGCATGACTACATAGTCTGCCGCTTCTGTAAACAACAGGTCAAAGACTTCTTTACCTTCTAATGTTCTGTTGTCATCGGAAAGGGTTACTGCCTGTGTTTCTTCATTCCAGCCCACCATTTCACTTCGCTCTAATGCCTTGCAGACTTTTACTACTGCTGACATTTCAGATATCCTGTCCTGCAGCTTTTCTATTCCACGTTGTGGCTCTATGATTTTTCTGAATTGGCTGGTAAGTTCATCAATGCCTATAAAATGGGCATCCACTACTAAATCCCTGTTTCTATAGTCCGCATATGATACTGTTTTTTCCGCCCATTCTATATTATCCTGCGAAAAGTATTCTTTAAGGTTGTTTTGCATAACAGTATTGGCAAGGATAAATTTCAAACGTTCACTGCCAAACTTTGCCATAAGCTCTTTTGCGGTATCTTCCTTAAGTACATGCCCGTCAAAGTTTTCTGCTATTTCCTTTTCAATGGCTTTTTTACATTCCAGACAGACACCATGCTCTAACTTCTCCTGTTCCCTCTGCATGGCTTTTTCTGCCTGTTCCTGCTTATACTGTTTGTAGGCTTCTTTGCTCTTTGGACTAAGATATCTGTCTGCTTTTATCAGTTCGCTGATACGTTTTTCTACCACGTTCCACTTTAAAAGCACTTTGGCATAAGGATTTCCATAACTGCCCTTTTCAAGTGAAATACCTTTTGCACTGTGATCCTCGTGTGCCACATCACTGCCGGGCAGTGCATGGGAGCTTCCTCCTGTGCCATACTCTTTTTTTAGAAATTCTATATTTTCTTTCTTGGTATGGCTTTCCCTGAAGTAATCATATATGCGGAATTTTCCATATTCAAATCCGCTTCCTCCTGTGAGCCTTGCATCTATCTCGTCCTGTGTGATAAAGTCCTCCTGCCTGACTTCCACTGTATCATTTGCGGGATATTCTTTTTTCTCTGCACTTAAATCTGCTATCTGCTCTAACAGGTATTCCGGTGTTTTTACATACTTCCGTTTAAGCTGCTTTTCACCACTGTCAAGCTGATTCTTTGCTTTTTCAAGTTCTCCCGCAATCTGTTCACAACCTTCTTTAGTAGATAAAATCTCACAAAGTTGTGTGATACTTTCAGGATAATTGTTTTCTTTTAACGTAAGACTTTCCGGCTTTTCCCCGATACCGTCACAAAAAAAGATTAAAATATCCTTTGCAACTCTTTCACGTTCTACGGATTCTACTAAAAATATCTCATTGGCACTCATGTAGGTGCCATTCTCCACCATGGAACGGATATGGCTTTCTGCTTCCTGCCAGCTCATTACTGCAAGAGGTGCTTCTTTTGCCGATGTGCCATACCCAACCTGCATACCATTTTCATCAAACCACAGGGAAACAGGGTTATCTCCAAAGTCAAAGCCTTTTCCTGTGGTTTTATATTCATTTTTCAGAAACTCCGTCATTTCCTCCGGCGTCTTGCCCTGCTGGTACTTGGCATAGATGCGTTTCCTGCTGTTATTCCTGCCCCCGCCACTGCGTAGAATGGTGTCAAGCTGTTCCTGTGGTAAAGAAAAAGCAGCGGGCATGGTATATTTTATACTTGCTTCCGCTGCTGCTATATTTCCCACCTGTTCCTCTAAACTTGGGAACAGACTTAACTGCTGATATTTTTCTTCTGGTTCTGTCCATTGTGGCACCTGCCCCGGTTTGAGATAGGTATCATTTTCCATGTATTGTGCGATTCTGTCCCTTACCTCATTCCATGGTATGATGGCTTCGGCTGTCCTACTTAAATAATTCCCCTTCCATAGTGTAAGACCATTTTCATCTGCCCTGTACCCCACACGTTCCACTCCTACATGGAACTCTGTATATTCCTCATGTTTATAGCTGTTTTTTACATACTCTGTCTGCTTTTCTCTATCCTTTTCAAAAAGAAAGTATCCGGCTATGTCAGGGCATTTATGTATCATAAATTCATCAAACTGTAAAATGCCCTGCTCCAGCCCTGATAAAGAAATACCGGACAATTCTTCACTGCCCGGTTTGTTTTCTTTGTTATTTAGCTGTATATCAGTTCCGTCAGTACGGTTTTCTCCGCTGACTGCCTGATGTTGTTCATCTTCTGCACCCATAACATCTGATTTTCTGCTTTGAGCTGTTCCGTCACTCCCTGGCTTTTCTTCATCTGCTCTGTCAGAAGTTCCATTCTCTGCTCTGCCTGCTCCTGTATCATCAACAGGTGTTCTGTCAGTTTCCCTTTCAGAAGGAGTCCTGTGTAAATCCCGTTTTTGTGTTCCTTCAGATAATGCTTCCTCATCAGCCCGTATTTTGTCAGTGTTCCCTCCGGCTGCTCGTCCATCTGTAACATCGGTATCTGGTAATCTCCGTTTTTCTCGTATGCTAAATTCATCATTTTGGCTCCTTTCCCCGGTATTTCCGGTCTGTGTGATAGATGGTTCCTCTTGCTTTTCACTTTCACGCTTTAAAGCATTATAGCGTGTCTGGGTTATATTTGCAAGTCCTTTTTCGGTTAAATTTTTATCTGCTTCTTTTTCGTATGCCCCGATTGCTTTTCCTATCTCCATTAGGACAGGCTTGGATAAGTCGGATATGTTTGTTCCAATCTGTGACAGGGTTTCTACGGTGTTAAATTCATGGATGTAAGGAAAACTGATTTCCTCCGCAAGTTCATTTTCCTCCATGCCGCACCGCTTTAAAATGGTATATGCAATGCTGTCTGTCAGGGTTTCCTTTATCCGCATTTCCATGTTTAACTCGTCAAGTTCCTCTAAAAAGCTACCCTCTTTGAGATATTTCATGTCTGTGGCAATCTCTTTATAACAGTCCTCTGCTATCCGGTCAGCTATCTCCCTAATCCTGCCTGCAAATCCGGCTTCCCTGTCAGTTTCTCCGTATGTTTTTTCCAGATGGTTAAGCACTGCTTCTTTGTGTTCCTCTCCCATTTCCCAAAGATGTGGGTATCTCCCGATTCTCCTTGCCTTATGCACATCGGAAATGTCAAAGACATATCGCAGTGTTTTGTTGTTTTCATCATCAATCAGGGCAATGCCCTTTGCACCTTTGTTTACCCAGCAGTGCATCTTTTCGTTCCATACTTCTATGGAAGCACAGGCTTCGGCATCCGGTCTTTGGGCATAGATTAAAAGCTGGTCTTTGAATGGGTATTTGTAAAGCCTTGAAGCTGTGTTTAAATACCCCCTCCAGCTTTCTTCATTCCGCACTACTTCTTTTGCGGTCTGTTCCGATAAATCGGAAATCATATCATATTTTTTCATGGTAAACCTCCAGTATTATATTTTTTTGAGAATTAAAAAAGGTGGCTATGGTTCGTTCATGATCCATTGCCACCAGTGAGGGTGAGTGTTGTTCAATTGAGGTTGCTCCTTTCTTTTTGCTGTATTTGGATATGAGAAAAGCAGTAAACCGTTTTTGATTTACTGCTTTTATGCTGTGTTGGAATGAGAGATAGGTTAAAATATAATTAATATTGTGTTTCACATTTCTGCCTTTATACGAATCCTTAAATGCTTACCATAACTTTTATCAAAACCCCTCTAAAGCAATAAATAGCATCAAATCCCCTAGCATTTTAAATGTGATTATTTAACATCTGAAACAGAAAACGCAAATACACCTTCTACTCTAAATCCCAAGACAAATTCAACTATAGCACCCTCGTCTTTTGTTTGTCTATATATACGTTCTGAATTGTAACTTGGATTAAATTTAATATTTATGTCAAATCCTTCTACATTTATCCACCCAACTTCAGGCTTATCAATTCTTACAATACGTCCCTTTATTCTAGGCACAAGTGACAATGCAGAATTATAATCAACACTTCGCGAGCGATACCATTTAAATTTTTCAATCTTTCTCAAATTCTTTCCCTTTGAATTATAAACATCCAACAGAATACGTCTATTTGGTTTTTCTCTTGCCATATTTTCACATTTATTACTAAATTCCATCCCCTGTCTTATATATGTTTTATCTCCATTTTCCAAACCATATGCAAAAAACGTTAACATTGCTCGATAGTAATACTCTATATCTGGATTAGCAACATATTGCTGAAAATATTCTATCGTTTTATTTAAGTCACCTTCAAAATTTCGTGCAAAATCAAACCATTGAATTACATTACTTGCATTATCAGATTGTTCTTGGATATTATCCATTATTAGCTTTCGAACATACTCACATTTACTTGAGTCTAATGAAGTCCACTCCTTATTACACTTTTTATAATAACCATGTATTAAATTCCTTCTAATTGTTGGATAATAAACATCCTCCTTGGTAAGCAAATTATTCCATCCATTTATTGCATCAGATATATTTCCTTCCAAATTTGAAATCTGACTCTCATAATTAACAATTATATCATCATGATTCATATTCATATACAAATCAATTGTCCGAATATTATCAATCGTCTCATATACTTTTGCTATATAATCATTACTCCATGAATGTTTCTCGCTCTTCATCATTTGTTCCACTGTTATACTAGGACAAATATATTTTTGAACATCACGAATAATTGATAACAAATAATTCATTTTTGCTGTAAAAGCAGCTATATTTCCGATATTTAATTCTACAGATTTATCATATACCACTTCTACTTCTTCTAATACATCATGAATTTTTCTGACAAATGCCTGATAATCTTCATTTATTTCATCTACATTTTTTTGAATATATTTTCTCATTTTTTTTGCAAGTACAATACCTTTAAGATGATAAAATGTATAATCTTCTGTAATATCTAGTGCTTTTTGAATATACTCTAATGCAGCATCTTCATTATCTTCAACATAATGATAATAACGTGCAAAATTACTATAAACATATGGATTTTTATCAAATTTATCGCAAAGTGTTGTTAATATATTTTTTTTTGCAATATTATTAGGTAAATCTTCTACGGCATATGAAAAGTGTTTTTGTTCGACTTCATTATTATTCTTTGATGGCTGTTGATTCAAAAACAACGATTTGAAAATTCGCATTGCTCTTTCATTATTTTTGAATAATTCAAATTCTTCAATTACCAATAGCAAAGCTGCTTCTAATTTGTTTTTCCATGCTTTCTCATTAGTCATTCCATAAGAACATAGTTGCTTAAGTAATTCCCCTGATACACTATGGTGTAATGTTCTTATCCCTTCATCACTTATAATCAGCAAACTATATTGCTTCTTTGACAAGATTCGTTCTAACGTTTTTACCCCATTTTTCACAATAATCTGCTGCACTATAACCATAGGCACTTCCATTCCAGTGTAATAATGTATTGAAGCAATAAGTATTAAAATTTTCTTTTGAACATCATTTACATTTTCAAGATGTTCATGAACATAATTCGACAATTTTATAAACGAATCTTCAAATGTACATAACGCATATACAAAAGGCGTAATTACATTTGAATTGCCATTTTGTATATTTCTTATTGCTGATTTTCTTTCTTCTTTATCTTTTTCTGAAATTTTTAAAATATCAACTTGTTTGTTATATATAGACTCAAATGCACTTATTTCATCACCCTTAAGCTGCTCCTCAAGGTAATTGTCAACTCCACCTCCCATGTGTCTTCGTGAATATAAAATAGTAACTGGTATATTATCCACATCTAAATTACGCATTAATTCATTAACCAACTGAATATCAAAATCATGTATATCAATCACTAAAAGTATTCGATGTCTCTTGACATCTGAAGACAATGAACGTAATCTTTCTCTTGTTCCATCTTTAGAATACTGATTTAATATAACAACTGGTACTGAATCATGAAAAAACCAAGCAACCATACGCAAAACAGTAGTGACTCCAGCACCTGCTTCATAGTCAATTTTAATTAAATCAGAGTGTGAGCTGTTGCGTTTTATTGTATTGGAAACTTCATATATTAATTCCTTATATTTCTTTCTATCTGCAGCAATACACGGGTTTAATTCATTCCATTGAATCTCACGTCCTTGAAAATAAGATAACTCTGTATTTAAAAGAAACTCCTCCATTTTTTCAATGTTTACATACAATGGTTCCATTTCTTCATGTATCCACGTTGGGCTATTTACTAAAAAATGTTCATTCTGAAGCAAACGATAATCGTACTCCTCTAAAGATATATTCCTATTATGGGCAAATGCTTCACAAACATCATCACATAGACACTGTATTTCTACATATTCTGTTTCATCATTTATGCAGAATTTTTGCCCTCTTGAAATATCAACGTGTTTGTGGAATAAAGGTGTTCCAGAGTTTGCTGAAACCAAACTATCTATAGATGCATTTTTACATTCGCCAGTATACATACTAACAAAAATCACTTTTTTTTCTAGGGACGATACAACTTGACCAATGCATGAGTTTACAGCATTAAAATAATTTCGCCCCCATGCCCGTGTATCTATATTATCAGTCCCTAGTTTATTTAAATTTGGAGCTAAATACCAAAACAAAGTCTTTCCTTCATAGAACTTTGGAATTCTGGTTATCTCTGGAATAATCTGATGCCTACTAATTTTTTCATTATGAAAGGAACTATATAGTCCATTATTAACTGAGTTTCTTGTATAATCAACAATCATCGACCACTTCATATTAGAAATCAATTCATATTGTTGTTTTGAATATTGATAATCTTCTCCGATTAATAATATATAGTTAAAATTGTCTTGGTTTTCTAATTCTAATTGTTTTGACACCAATTTAAAATTATCATTTTTACCAGTTTTCATCCAACAAGTTATTTCTTGCACCTTTGCTTCATTAGCTACAGAATTTACAGAACCATACCGATAATACACTTGCTCTGCTTTCACTTTTTCTCCATAACTCTTCTTTGAAACAAAAGGACCATACTTAGAAATTCCAATCTCAAAAACTCCTATATTATGTTTTTTATACTTCATTGTGTAATAAGCAAGTTCTGGGTATTCAGGTTTAACATTTCCTTTAATAAAAGAAATAAAATTATTCTCATCAATATTAGGATCTACATCAAAAAACTCATTGTGTCCATCCTTTTGACGAATACCAATAATTATATATGCTGGCTCATATCTAATGGTATTTGCCATTGACAAAATGTCTTTAAGAAAACTTATCTTACTATCTTGATCTTCAATGTGATATATTCTTTCTTTAAAATCACATATATCAGCTTCAGAATACTTAAGTAGTTCAGTTAATCTTTTCTCAGTTAATGTTCTGTCCATTCTACTCCTCCATTTTTATTTCAAATATTTTATTTATTAAATATTCTTATTCCAATTTACTAACTTATACCATTTAAATAAAATTATACCATTCAGCCAACCTTATCTCAACTATATTTGGAAACTTTTACCTAAATTCATTATTTTATTACTACAATAGCGACTGCAAGGCACTCCCCGCACCTTACAGCCCATTCTACTTATCTTATCAATCACCCCTAAAACCCATATTCCTCAATCCCTTTCTCCAGAATCCTATGTATCAGTTCCTCCAATTCCACCCCATTCATTTCACTGACCACAATCAGCTTTGCAAGGGTATCTTTCTGAACCGTTACCACATAACTTTCCTCATCTGCACGAAGTTCATGAACACAGATACCAAGCCCCTCTGCAAGTTTACACATGCAGCTAAGTTCTGGTTCCCTAATCCCTGCAAGAATCTCAAGAATGGTATGCTCCGCCACACCGGAAATTCTTGAGAGTTCTGCAATACTGATTTGTTCCTCTTTCATTACATTTAATAACTTATCTCCTGTTTCTAACATTTTTTATTCCTCCTGTCCCAACTATCGTGATGCTTCCTTTTTCTTTTCTGCTTTTTTATGTTCCTTTTCACTATTCTTCTCAAGAACTGTGTTCTTCTTTTCTGCAAGTTTATCTTTTACGGAAATACGTTCATGCCCATTTTCTTTTCTTTCCTCTTTCTGCTTGACACGTTCCCCTGCCCTGTCACTACGGAACAGTTCATGCTCTTTTGCATCATATTCATATACCTGATCCGAAAGTCGTTCATCTGGTGCCACCTGTGTATAGTTGACCTCCTGTACCATATGTTCCAGCTCATCTAATTCCATTCCTGCATCTTTTGGTATAATTATTGTTTCATGAATACAGGAGGGAATCACATAAAAATCTCCTATCTTTTCTGCAATTTCCTGTCTGGTATTATCATTCAGTATTTCCGCTGCTCCATTTAACATGGTATTGTTTGTCAGTACAAATATGGTATCCTGACTATCTTCTATTACCTGTGTTGCAGATTTTCCTGCTTCATTTCTATCCATGTTTTGCTCTGTTGGAATACAACCATAGATAACTTCGTCCACGATTTGACTTATCCCCTTAAAAACATATGGCTGTTTTTCCATATTTTCCAATGCCCGACTGTGCAGTTCTTCAACCGTAACTCCATATTCTTCCATCAGACCGTCCGTAATATTTACACATGTAATACTTTCTTCGCTTTTGTCTAATAAAATCTGGTATACCACAGCCATATCTTCTATTTTGGTATATGGCTTGTCCTGTAAAAATTCCTCATTGGCTTCCTCGTTAATGAGCTTACATACAATCTTATCTTTTATGCTGTCATAATCTGTGATTTTAGACAAATCCATATCATGGTTTGTATATTCCATTACTTCCTGTCTCCTCTCTTTGTGTCATTCTTTGATTTTCCCAACACTTCCGATATTTTTTCTTGGTACATCTTATACCGCTTCACCATGCTTTTCTTATTGCCTGTATTTATTTCTTTTTCTAACCGTTGCATTTTAATTTCCTCCTTATTCTGCTTTCTTTCCAAATGAAAATGTATTATTTTTTTCCTGTTTTGGTGCAAACCTTCCTTTTACCTCGGCAAGTCGTTTTTCTATCATGGAAAACATGACTTCTACCTGCTCCTCCGTATATTCATAATTACTGCGGTTGGAAAGGTGTTCTATCCTTCCAATGGCTTCTATCACCTTATTTACACAATACTCTCCAAGACGGATAAACTTATCCGCCTTGCTTTCATTGTCCTGCACCTTCTTTGTTTCTTCCATTCCTGTGTCCTCCTGCTTTTTATTCTGTTTTTATCTGTTTCTCACAGACTGCCTTACTTTTCATGCTGCCTTTTATTTCTTTCTTCTCTTTGGAAATTCCATATTGAATTTAAACTGCTTTCCTGACCTCTCCTGCCCGTCTTTTGTATAATGGTAATCCTCTATGCCATTTGGAATAATATAGGCATCATATTTTTTGCCCGCTTTGCTTGTCAGCCCTTTTAACAGTATCTTCTTTCCTTCCAGTATTGTTTTTACCTGTTCATCAGTAAGGGCAGCTCCCATAATCCTGCTTATGTTCATTCCACACTTATTTGTGCAGTAAGCCCCAAATTTTCCCTTTACCACCTGCCCGCCACAGTTCGGGCAGACACCAAGTGTTTCCTGTTCTCTGGCAAACATTTTTTTCTGCTCGTCACTGACTTCATGGCAGTTGTGGATAAGGTCTGACACCATGCTATCAATGTCTGCCATAAATTCCTCCCTGCCCATTTCTCCCTTTGCCACAAGGGTAAGGGCATTTTCCCAATCGGCTGTAAGTTTCGGGGATTTCACTATCTCTGGCAGTACCGTAATCAGTTTCATACCATCCTCTGTAGGGATAATCTGTTTTTTCTCTCTTTTTACAAATCCATCCCGGACTAACTTTTCGATAATGTCTGCTCTGGTGGCTGGTGTGCCAAGTCCTTTCCTCTCTGCCTCTGCCCCAATATCCTCACTGCCTGCCCTCTCCATTGCTGACAGCAGACTGTCCTCTGTAAAGTGCTTTGGCGGCTGGGTATAATGTTCACTGACTTTTGTCTGCACCCCTTCAAAAACCATTCCCTCTGTAAGCTCTGGCAGCTTCTTTTCTTCCTGCACCGAAGGAGTATTTCTTTCTTCTTTTGTCTGATATGATTTACGAAAGGCTTCTTCAAAATCCTTCCACCCATTCTTTTTTACCGATTTACCGGAAGCAGAAAAAGCAGAACCTCCACAGGAAAACTCTGCTTTTACTGTTTCATACAAATGCTTTTCCCCTGTGGCACAAAGAAGCCTGTCTACCACAAGGAATAAGATTTTCCTCTCTGTTTCCGGAATGGCTGCAAGGTCTGTTTTTCCAATCTCCACCGTAGGAATAACCGCATGGTGGTCTGTTACTTTTTTACTGTTTAACACTCTTTTTATATCCGGGTGAAACACCACCTGTGGCACAAATGGCATGGTCTCAAAAATGGTTTTGATTACCTGCTCTGCTGTCAATGCCATATCATCAGAAAGGAACTGGCTGTCTGTTCTTGGGTATGTAACCAGCTTCTTTTCATACAGGCTTTGTGTATACTCCAAGGTCTGCTTGGCGGTAAATCCAAAAATGCGGTTGGCATCTCTCTGGAGTGTGGTAAGGTCATAGAGTTTTGGCGGTGCAACTGCCTTTTCTTCCTTTATCACAGAGGTAACATGTGCCTGCCCGTTTTTACATGCCTTTGTAATATTTTCCGCTTCGGCTTTACTGTTGATTTTCTCTGTTGCTGCATCTATCCCATCCATCTGGATATGTGCCATATAGTATGGCTCTTTTTTGAAATTCTTTATCTTGTTTTCCCGTTCCGCAAGCATGGCAAGGGTAGGTGTCTGCACCCTGCCCACCTTTAAAACCTTACCTCCATACAGCACTGTAAATAATCTTGTACCGTTAATTCCTACCAGCCAGTCTGCTTCCTGTCTGCATAGTGCCGAATGGTATAGGGTATCGTAATCACTTCCCGGCTTTAAGTTCTCAAAGCCTTCCCTTATGGCACTTTCCTCCATAGAGGAAATCCATAAACGTTCCATTGGTTTGCTGCACCCTGCCATTTCATATACCAGACGGAAGATAAGCTCTCCCTCACGTCCTGCGTCCGTTGCACAGATTACAGTTGACACATCTTCCCTGTGCAATAGCTGATAAAGCACTTCATACTGTTCTTTTGTATCTTCTTTTATCTCATACTGCCACTGCTCCGGCTTTACGGGTAAACTCTCATACGTCCATTTCTTCCACTGCTCTCCATAGCTTTCCGGCTGTGCAAGCTCAATCAAATGCCCCACGCACCAGCTTACCAGATAACCTCCTCCCTCAAAATATCCGTCCTGTCTGTCCGCTGCTCCTAATACTTCTGCGATACTTTTTGCCACACTTGGCTTTTCTGTGATTACTAACTGCATTTTCTTTTCCTCCTAATTCAATTTAATGTCTGATTCCACTTCATTGCCCCATACATCAAAGCCTTCTGTTTTTCTCCTTGCAAACAGTTCAATCCTTGGTACATCTCCCAGCAGTCTGATAATACGGTTATGTACCTCCTGTGGCTTTTTACTGTGTTCCTCCACATGTGAAACAACCACCTGATGTATTTTTTTATCCATGCGTTTGGGTCTGCCCTTTGTTCCCAAAAGGCAGATTTCCGCATTGCTTCTTGTCCAGTAACCCATTCCCCAAAACAATGAGTCTGCTTTCCGGTTCTGCTTTATCCATACAAAAGCAGTGGTTTTATAGGTAAATCCCCATGCCTTTAAAACTTCCAGCCCTTCTATCAGACAGGGTAAGGTTACCCAAAGAAATAAGGCACAGTCCTTGTCTGCCAGATCAGCTACGGGAAGTGCCTTAATATCTTCAAGTTTCATGGTTGGATAATGGCTTTCTGCACTCCGCCCCATTCCTTTCTTCGAATACACTTTATAATGCCAAGGCGGGTCTGCATAAATCACCCCATATTTTTTCTGTTCTTTCAATAATCCTCGCTCTCCTCTGTATCCTCAAAGAAATCGTCCTCTGTGTCTTCACTTTCTTCCTCTTCCTCGTATTCCTCCTCATCGTCTTCCTCATCTTCCTCTAGGAAATCCTCTTTCTTCTTACGGATAACCTTAAAATAATAACCTCCTATCACTGCCAATGCTGCAATGCCTATCATCATATAGGTTCCTATTGAATTTTCTTTGTCTGGTGCTTTTTCTTCCTGTGCTTCTGTGGTATCTTCTCCTGTATCTTCCCCTGTTGTTCCGTCTGCCTTATCTTTTTGGCTGTTTTCTATGTTGTTGGATAAAGCCCCTTCTGAAACAGGGATTGCAGACTCCAGTGCTGCCGAGTTTTTCGGAAGGGTTTCACTGTTATCCGTTGTGGTATTTAACAGGTCATTTTCACTGATTTCTGTTAAGAAATAAACCTCTTCCTCCTCTCCATCCCTGTCAATAATCAGATAAAGTACCTTTTCATTTTTTGTCTGTATGGTGTAAAACTCTTTGCCTTTCTCCTTATCTGTTTTGGTGTCACTTTCTTTATCTGCATCTCCTTTTTCATTTCCTGCATTGCTGTTTACTATCTCATTGCCCTGACCATCTGTCTTTGTATGTTCTGTTACCTGTGCAGTGGCATTGGAAGGCTTGGTTGCTTCTGCATCCACCGGAAGCTGTTCTGCAGGGTTGCTCTCATTACTGTCCTCCGTTTCCGGGTCTGTGTAATAGGGATTTGCTGTTTTATAAACCTCTGACATGTTTCCTGCATTATCCATTGCCTGAATGGTAAAATACTGATACCCTGCGTCAAACTGCTGAAGGCGGATATTCAGTACCCCGTTGGTTATCTTCTTAAATTCATATCCATTGACATAAACTGCCTTGATACCCGAATCCGTATCATGAGCCTGTATGCTTAACAGTCCGTCACTTACCGCCGCATTTAATGTGGGCTTGTCAAAATCAAAGCATTTCACAAAGCGGTTTCTTTCGTAAGTCTTTCCCTTCTGGTCTGTTACAAGGACATAAATGCTGCTGTTCTCTGAAATCTCCACATACCTATCCTCTGTAATGTCTGTCCAGTTTCCATTCTGCCCGATTTTTGCCTGTATGCTCTGTATGGTGAAATTCCCTGACAGTGCCACATCTTCTACGGAAACGGATACTTTTACAGTATCCTTGTACCAACCTTCCGGTGTGGTGATTGTGATTTTTACACTTGGATTTACATACTTGCAATGGGTATAATCTTCTCTGCATACTTCACATTCCGTATCTGTGGAATACTGGCTGCATAATTCTTTACAGATACATTCTGGTTTTGAATCTTCGCTTTCTGATGATGTCTCACTATCCCGCCCTGATTTTGTTTCACTATTGTCATTCCCTGTCGTTTCTGTGGTACTTTTTTCTGTACTGCTTTCTTTTTTTGTAGTGCTTTTTTCTCTTATTCTGTTACTTTGCTCTTTTGTATTGCTGTTTTGTTCCTCCTGTGCCTGTATATCCACTGCATTTCCACTGTTTGCCAGAAATGCCCCCACAGGCATACAGAATAAAATCATGGAAAGCAGCAAAGATATGGTTGCCCTAATAGATAGTTTTTTCTTCATTTAACGTTATCTCCTTTTCTGTTTTTGCTTCTTTTTCTGCTAATAAATGCGAAATCTCGTCCTCACTGAATTTATTAAGCAATTGCAGTTTCTCGGACGAGATTTTATATTTTCTGATAAGTTTCATGGTTTCGGCATCCTCTGCCATCTGCTTCTGTTCTGCCAAGTCCTTCTCTTTTGCCTGCAACTGTGCAAGCTGCTGTCTGACTTTGGTTAATTCTTTTTCGATTCGCTCTTTTGTCATGGATAAATTTACTCACTCCTTCTAATTCAGTCTGCCAAAGGCATAAAAATGGCTCTGCCAGTATGGGGTATGTATGGAAGCATAGCTGATAGGGTTTCCGCAGTGTATCATTACACCGTTTCCACAGTAGATTCCCACATGGCTCACTGCCCCTGCGGAATTGTATGTGCCTGTAAAAAAGATAATATCCCCTGCCTTTGCTTCGCTTGCAGACACTGGGGTACACTGGTCATAAATCCCCTGTGCTGTGGTTCGTGGCAGGTTATGTACGCCGCTGTTGGTAAATACCCAGCACACAAAACCAGAACAGTCAAAACTTGTTGACGGATTGGAGCCTCCCCATACATAAGGGTAGCCTAAATATTTTGCTGCTTCTTCCATCAAAGCCTGTACCGTTGCATCGTCATAGGATTCCGGCGGTTTTGCATTTCCCGGCACTCCTCCGCCACCGTTTGGTGTTTCCCCGTAAAGTGTGCCTTCGCCTGCATCAAAGTAAAATAGCGGGTTGTAATACTCCCCGTTATATAAACATTCGATATGCAAATGGCTTCCGGTACTGCTTCCGGTGTTTCCGGTTGTGCCGATAACTGCCCCTTTTTTGACTTTCTGCCCTTTGCGGACTTGAAGGCTCTCCATGTGGGCATATTTTGTGGTATATCCGTCTTTTTCAAGCACCACATAATTTCCATAATGGCTGTCATATGTGGCTGTTGTTACGGTTCCGTCATGGGCTGCATATACCTTTGTTCCTGTGGGTACTGCAATATCCAGCCCCCTGTGTATTTCCTCCTTTCCGGTGTTTGGATTTTTCCGATACCCGTAATAGCTGCTGATATAGTTATACCAATACAGTTTAAGGGGAGAAGAAAACTCCTGTAGCAGACCCTTTGTTTCTGCATACATTTCATAAGTTTCTTTCTGCTCCCTGTCCATTTTTCCGGTAACAATGGTTTCCAAAGGTTTGACGGTAAGTACCACCTTTAAAATGCGGACTTCGTACTCCTCTTCCTCCATCACCGGATTGCCTGCTTCATCATACAGCGGATTGCCTTCTGCATCTTTTGCCTGCACCTGTCTTGTTCTTGTTTCTGTTGTTGGTGTGACAGTCAGGGTATACATTTCCTCAAAAAGTGCCTGTATTTCTCCCTCCACTTCACTTGCGGTAAACTCTGTATGAATGGCTGATAAATAGTTAATCAGTGTAAAAGGGTTATGCCCGATTTCTCCAAGGTCGTATAAATACTCCTCATACCCCGGATAGTCTGTTTCGATGTTGTCAATCTTATTCTGCAGGTCAAGCTCTAAACGGGTAAACTGTAAATCTGCTGCGTCTATCTCTTTGGGCTCACTTAAATAGCTGGCTGCCAGAACCATAGACTGTGTATCTGCAAACATCGCCCCGCAGGAGGACATGGAGGTCATAATCATAGTCAGAAGAACTGCAATAACACCTACCGTTACCAGTACCCCTGCATTTCTGCCTGCCATCTCCTGTAACTTCCTTGCTATGGCGGTTGCTGTATTGGCTGACTTTGACACTGCCTCCTGTGCGTTTTTCATGGCAACACCATTTCTTTTTGCTTTCTGGTACTCCCGCTTTATCCGCTGTTTCTGTAACCGCTTCTGCATCTGCTTTTTCAGGGATTTCTTTTGCAGTTCCGGGTTTTCTTCTAAAAACTTCTGATACCGGAAATTGACTTCTTTCTGAAACTGCTTTTTTTCCAGCTTTGCCACTTTTGCCTGCTGTTTCTGCCCTTTTGCCTTGTACTGCCTTTTTACAAATCCAAACAGTTCCTCGGCTCTCTGCTCTGTCTTGTGGCTTCCCTCTACCGCTGCATTTTCTTTTTCTGTTTCTGCAACCTTGCCATGGACATAGTTTTTGCCCTCATTCTGTAATCTCCGCATGGCAGACTTTGGTATTCCTTCCCCCTTAAAGGGCTTCTCTTTTTCTATGGGAACAACCACATATTTTCCTCTGCCTGTTTCTTCATCAAAAACCCGCTGTAAGGTATACTCTTTTTTCTTTGGCAGCTTTTCCCTTGCCTTTTCTGCCTTCCTGCCTGCTTTCTCTGCCTGGTTCTTCTTCCTTTGCAGCTTTTTACTTCCTGTAAATGCACTGTTGGCACTATCGGCAAATCCCCTGTCGGCATTACCTGTAAATCCATTTTCTGTATTATCTTTAAATCCCGACTTTGTATCTTCCGTAAATGTTTTATTCTTTGAAATTTTCTCCTGTTTTTTATCCCTCCTATGCTGTTTCCAGTTCCGATACTCTTTTCTTACTCTCTTTTTCTTGTAGCTGCCTTTTTTCGGTGAGGGAATGTAAGTATCCCTTTGGCGGTAGCCTTCTGTAAAATCTGTTTTTGGATTGGTTTTTTCCTGTTGTGTAAAAATGGTATTATCTTTTGTAAAATCAGATTTTTCTTCTTTTATCGGCTCCTGCTTTTCTTCTTCCTGTTTTATTTTGGGTTGGAACTTCTGGACATTTTGTCTAAAAGTTTCCCTTTGCTTTTGCTTGTCATTATTGGTAACAGATTGCTTTTCCGATAAATCCTGTGATGTAAAAAAAGTATTGTCTTTTGCAAAATCAGATTTATTTTCTTCTAATAATTCTTTCTTCTCCTCATGCTTTTCTTCTGTACTGGACTTCTGGACATTTTGTCCAAAAGTTTCCCGGTACATCTTTTTTGCATAAGACTTGGAGTTATTCTTTGCTGTTTGCGTTACATTATTTTTCTTTTTTCCTGCTGTTCCTATATTTCCTCTTGTAAATGAAATATCCGAAACCTGTGCTTCTTTACCTGCCATATCACTACTATTGGCACTTTCAGTAAAGCCATTCTCTTTAAAACCTGATTTCCGATATCCTTTTTCAGCCTTAGAGGTCTGTTCTTTTCCTCTGTTTTCACGATTGCCATCTCTTGGCTGGTAATCGGCATTGCCACCCTTTGAAAACTCTGTATCTTCCCTTTTATGGAAATCTGCATTTTCCTGTTTCATAAAAGTGGCTGTCTGTTTTTTCTTTTTTTCTGCCATCAATCCGCCTCGTCTTTCTTTACTGCTTCCTCCGGCTTGGTATTCATTATCCTATAGGTTTTTGTATCTTCCGGATATTTATCTACAAAGGGGATTACCACGTTGTCAAATAATATCAGTCCGCTTCCCGGCTCGGAGTTTGTCACATGGGCAAGCTGTTTTTCGGAAAGCCCCAGCTTATCTGCTAAAATAGTCTGGTCTTTGGCATTCTGGTTTAACAGGTATACAAAGTCACTGTTTCCAAGGATTCCCTCGATTTCCTCTGACCTTAAAAAGTCACCCACGTTTTGGGTTAAGCCTGTTGGAATACCGCCCCACTTCCTGAAACGTTTCCATATTTCCACCGAATAAATAGCTGTCTGCTTTTCCTTCAGTAAAAGGTGGAACTCATCACAGTAATAACGGGTGGCAACCTTACGCTCCCTGTTCTGTGATACCCTATTCCAGACTGCATCCTGTACGATTAGCATACCAAGCTCTTTTAGCTGATTTCCCAAGTCCCTGATGTCAAAGCACATGATACGGTTCTTTGCATCTACATTCGTCCTGTGGTTAAAGTAATTCTGTGAACCATGGACATATAACACAAGACTGTTTGCAATACGTTCTGCTTTTTTATTTTTGTGCTTTAACAGAGCATTATATAAATCTTCAAGGATTGGCATATTCTCTGGTATGGGATTTGCAAAGTAATCATCATAAATATGACGGATACACTCATCAATAATCCCTTTTTCGTCATTCTCCAGCCCTTCCTTTCCCCCTGCAATCAAATCACACAGGGTAATAATAAAGTCGCTCTTTAATTTCAGTGCTTCTTTATCCCCTTTGTGGCTTAACTGGATATCCATAGGGTTCAGATAATCTTTGGAGTTGGTTGCAAGCCTTACCACCTGCCCCTTTAATGCCTGTACCAGTGGAAAATACTCTCCCTCCGGATCACAGATGATAATGTCATCTCCTGTCATTAAGAAACAGGATAATATCTCACGCTTTGCACTGAAGGATTTTCCGCTTCCCGGTGTTCCAAGAATTACCCCGTTTGGGGTACGGAGCTTTTTGCGGTCTGCCATGATCATGTTGTTGCTGAGAGCATTTAACCCGTAATAAATGGCAGGGGCAGGCATAAATAATTCCTGTGTGCAGAACGGTACTAAGACAGCGGTACTCTTTGTGGTAAGGTCACGCTCTATTCCCGTTTGGTTGCACCCAATCGGTGCAGATGCCATAAGCCCCTGCTCCTGTAGATACTGAAGGCAGCGTAAGTTGCAGTTCGCCTGCTGGATAATGCCCGATACCCTCTGTGTAATGTTTTCCAGCTTCCTCTTTGTCCTGCCGTAACAGGTAATCAGAAATGTCATTTTGATAATCTTCTGGTTGCTGGTGTTCAAATCCTCCAGAAGTTCCAAGGTATCTTTTTCGTATGTAATAATGTCCGTTGGCAGAATATCCATGTCATAACCGCTGCGGACTGCTTTTTTCTGCTCCTCTATCTTCATCTTCTGTATGTTTGTCAATGCCCCTTTTAACATCTTGATTGCCTTTACCGGATCCATCGTCTGCATGTGCATGGTAACGGTAAGGTTGTCATCAATATCCAGAAGTTTCTTTAACAGCTCATCACTAAACCTTGGTGCTATCATGTCAAGGTAAAATACACTTCCATACATGTTTCCCGACTGGAACCTGTTTGGGTAGCGGAAATCAAACCCCGGCGGTGCAATATAGTCCTTTACCGATTTTCCCGATTCCGACAATTCCCTGAAAGAAAAACGGAAAGGCTCCATGGTTCCCTGATTAAAATACTCATGCAGAACACGAAGCCTTTCCTTTCCATTTAACCCCCTTGCATTGGTTCCAATATTATTTAAGTTACGGAGGACATCTTTTTCTATGTTGTTCAGTTTGCCCCTTGCTTCCTTAACTCCGGTGCTTTCCACCCCGAAAATCAGATATTTTGATTTGATAATGCCATTGTTGCCCTTTGCGGACTGGTGCTTCAGCATCTGCCTATATTCTTCCCTGATATCGTCAAACTCGTCATTCTGCATGGAAACGTCAAACTGTTCTGCAAGCACCTGTTCACTGACCTGCCTGTTAAATAAGAATAATTGGAACTTGATAGAGGGGTCAAAGTAATTGATAAATTTGCTGTATTCCTCTAAGATATCCCCCTGATCCTCTATCTCCAATAAATCATAGTTGATGTCGTAAAACTCCACCATTTTTGTAAAATAAGTGGGGGTTACCTGACAGATTCCATCCTGATACATTTTTTCAAAAGTAATGGTTTTCTGTGCGGTGGTGGGCTTTGCCTGCTTTTTCCCTTTTCCTGCAAGCATACCTTTAAGCTCTGCCAGCCGCCTTTTTTCTGAAAATGTCAATCCTGCTTTCTGCTGCATAGTCTTTCTGCCGGATATATTTTCTGATTTTTTCTGTATGGCTTTTCTGCCTGACTTATTTTCTGCCTGTCGCTTTTGCTTCAAGATATCGTACCTCCCTTCTGATTTTTTCCTGTTCTTCTAACTGCCTGTAAAGATTTTCTGACTGATACGGGCGGATTCCCGGTGTGAGAAATTTCTGCTTTATCATAAAGTACAATATTTTCTCCGCAGGGAAACCGTCCCTTGTATACATCGCCAGAAAGAAAAATGGCAGCATTGCTCCCACCATAAGAAAAGCTGCCCCCTGTGTCCCTATCACGTCTTTTGTGAAAAAATAAAGCGGGACACCTGTTATGGCTGCCCCGCCAAAACAGATAATCTGTCTTTTGGTAAGGTTTAAGGCTACTTTTGTTTTAATGCCGCTTAAATCCTTTGGCACCGGTACTGATATTGCCATTGTCTGCTCCTTCCTGTGTGCATGGCTGTCCTATGGCAATGCCTGTTTTTAGGGCAATGCACATCTTACTTTTTTACACCCGTTTTAATGGGCATTAAAGATTGATTTTGATAAAGAACCTGTCTTAAATAAGCTGAAACAGAGAATAATGGTATAAGCTGCCACAGACCACAGTGCAGTATGCAGATTGGATGCCACTGTTACACTTGTGACAAGCACTGCATAGACTGCAACGCATACCATAATAAAAAATCCCTGAAACGCCAGTGCGATAAGTCCTTTTAAATAGTTGGTTCCCACACTTCCCCATTCCCTGTTGGTAACGGTTGCTGCCGGAATTGGTGCTACTGATACATAAAGATATATTTCAATCATGCGTCCATATAATATGACGGTGATGAGGACGGACATGATCTTCATACAAAGGCTGATGACCATGGTTTCCATTCCAAGCCCTATCAGTTCCCCGATCTCCATGTCTTTTACCTGCCTGTTGAACATGGTAATCAATGTAGACTGCACGTCCAGACTTGTAGAGCCTGTTATGGTCGCTGCCGCTTTTGTCACCACATGACTTCCCACATCAAATACTGCCATGACAATATCAAAGGTCTGGCTGAGCAGGCTGACAGCGATACAAGCCTTGAATAGAAAACGGAAAAACAGGCTTGTATCAAAGTCATGCATGTTGTTTTTATCAATTACCATGTTTATCAGCTCATAGATAAGCACAAAACTGATTATCATTCCCGCTATGGGGACGATTACATTTTCCGACAGGTTTTTCACCATGCCGAATATGCCGGAGTTCCATGTGCTGGGGGTCTTGCTGACCTCCCCGGCAATCGTGCCTACCTTTTCATTGACATCGGTAAACATGGTTTCCAGATTGGTCAGCACCCACCCCTGAAGCATTTCCTTTATGAATTCAGTAATCTTGTCTATGATCCCGCCCATTTATTTTGTGGAAAACAATGTGGTAAGCTGTGGTATCACCGTCTGTGCCACAATAATGATTCCCCCTCCTGACATAAGCTGTTTGATGCCCTGTGATTTTGCACCCGGATTGTCATTTCCATAACCTTCCAAGAGGTTGATTACACCCCATACTCCTACACCTGCTCCGATTGCTGTTACTACTGTTTTTAATCCTGTGATTGCTGTTGTAAAAAATGCCATTTTTATTTACCTCTTTCTTTCTATAAAATATTGTGTGTTGTTGTAATAAGAAAGAGTTTTATAATGTAACTGCTCCTGCCCTGTGTTATAATAAGGACAGGGCATTTCTTTAGAAGTTCCCTGACTGGCATCCGGTACTTTCAGTTTGACGGTTGACAGTATCGGATGCTTTTTCTGCTTCTCCTAAAGTACATTTAAAACTCCTTTTACTTTGCTTCTGGACATTTTGTCCAAAAGTTTCCTGCCTTGTTTACGGGTTCCATATTCAGTTTTTTTCTCTGCACTTTTAGACATTTTGTCTAAAGGTTGATTAGTTCCATTCTGCTTTTACACTTTTGGACTTTTTGTCTAAAAGTTATGCCTCCACTTCCCCTGCATCAAAAATTTCATCCACCTCCATATCCGGCTTTACTGCAAGCCTTGAAAGGGTTCTGACATACTTTTCAATGTCAAAGGCGTTTTTTTCGTCATAGTCTGACAGGTATCTGTACTGTTTGTGCTTTGTTATATCATATTTATTTGAGAAAAAAGGTCTCACGCCTCTAAGCTGCATGATACATTTCCCGCCATCCATGACTGCAATCTCGTCTTGGCTCATAAGCTCTTTTCCGGTCTTCTGGTAATTAAGCCCGTAGGACTGGCTCGTTCCTCTTGTGTCCGAGGTGTTATAAAGGTCTATTGTTTCTTTACCCAGAATCTCTGCCATCTCTTTTAAAGTGGTCTTTTCCTTTCCTCCAAGGAATAAGGTGGTATCACAATTCCCCTCAATTGTATCGGCGTTGTCCTTATAAATCGCTTTAAGCTGTGACTTTGACTGCAAAATAATAGAAGCTGATATTTCCCTGCTCCGGATTGTTGCAATCAGCTTCTCAAACTTTGGGATCTGCCCGATGTTCGCAAACTCATCTAACAGGCAGCGTACATGTATGGGCAGTCTGCCATTATATACATCATCTGCCCTGTCACAGAGCAGGTTAAATAGCTGGGTATACATGATTGACACAATAAAATTGAATGTATCGTCTGTATCGGAAATGATAACAAACAATGCTGTTTTTTCATCTCCCAGCATATCCAGTTCCAATTCATCATAAGCTGTCAGGTCACGCAGCTCCTTTATGTCAAAGGGGGCTAACCTTGCACCGCAGCTAATTAAGATCGATTTTGCAGTTTTGCCCGCAGCAAGTTTATACTTGCGATATTGCTTGACTGCAAAATGTTCCGGCTCTCTCTCCTCCAGTTCCTCAAACATTAAATCTACCGGATTTTTAAATTCTTCATCATCCTCCCTTGCTTCACTTGCATTTATCATGTCTAACAGGGTAGTAAAGTTCTGTTCTTCCTCCACACACTCATACCAGATATACCCGATAAGTGCTGTGTAATAGAGTTTTTCAGCCTTCACCCAAAAATCCTCTGTGGCTTGCTGTCCCTCGCCTTTTGTGTTTACAATAATCGTGTTTACGAGTTTCAAAATATCCTTTTCACTCCGGATATAGGCAAAGGGATTGTAGTGCATGGATTTTTTAAAGTTTATGGTATTTAATACTTTTACCTTGTAATGGTTCTTTACAAGCATTTTTCCACACTCTACTAAAACCGTTCCTTTTGGATCAGTAACAACATAGCTACTATGCATCTGCATCAGGTTTGGCTTTACAAAAAATCTTGTTTTACCACTTCCCGAACCGCCGATGACAAGGATATTTTTATTTCTTGCATATTTGGGGTTCTTTGGTCTGCCTAACATCATAAGCCTTTCTGTTTCCGTCAGTATGACATTATTTTCAAAGACTTTATCCGTATAGGGTTCCATGTCTTTCTCATTTCCCCACCTTGCAGAACCGTATTCCCTGCCCTGCCGGAATTTCTTGGCATTCTTGGCTTTGAAATATACCATAAGCCGGAGTGCCGCACCACAGCCTGCCCCTATCAGCAAATCTTTTGGAAAAAAGCTGGGCAGTGGATTCTTAAATAAATCATTCAGCCCGTTCATGGCTGCAAGCATCCTGTCGGAAGCATTGTCACCTGGTGCTGTTCTCCACAGCCATGCCACTTTATTGCAGAAATATCCCACAAAGATGTAGGGAAGGTTCATAAGCAGCAGTTTCTTTGTGTCTGCTTTCCCTGCTTTTTCTTTTATTTTTTCGGGAACTTCTTTCAAGTCTTTCAAAATCCCTTCTATGATTTTGCTCATAATGACTACCCCCTGTCTTTCTGGTGTTCCCTTGCCCTCTCCCTGTTTTTATCTTTGGAAAGTATCTTTTTAAACTCTGCCAGCTTCTCTTTTACGGATACCTGGTTTCTGCCATGTTTCTTCTCATTTACCTTAACAAACTCCTTAAATGCCTGTGTCAGCACATCGGCATCCCTGCCTTTGAAAAACACCAGATACTTGGGCGGTGCTGTTGTCTTATCCTTTTTTATGGCGAAGTCTACCTTATATTTCTTGGCTGTCCGTTCAAAGGATTTGATGTTGCCCTCGGTGATTTCTATGTTGGAAACACCTGCATTCTGCCCTACCAGCTCTTTTACTGTCTGTTTTCCCTGTTTTGGCTGGCTGTGCTTCTGCTTCTGGCTGTCCAGATACATCTTAAGCAGTTTTTTTAAGACTCCTGCTGTCAGTTTTGAGGTCTTTACTGCAAAGGCTATGGTTTTTTGTGTTGTTTCTTCCTGCATTTCTACCTCCTTGTTTTTTTGATTTGTATGCCCCGCTATGGCGGAACATACAGCCTGTGTAATAAATATTTCATAATGCTCCTTTCCACTTTTGGACGTTTTGTCTAAAAGTTCTGTAAACGCAAAAAGGGCAGCTATAAACCTTTATGGTCTATAACTGCCCTGACGCTGTGTTATTCTTTTAATATCTATAACCCTAACTACTCAAAAGTTAATAGTATACTTCCTTTCTTTATTTTTTACACTAAAGCTTTATTACTTTTTCTAGTAGACTTCATATTTCTTCTCCTCTAGATATTTGGTCTATAATACTAAAAGTCAACTACAAATTTTTAATTCGTAGCTATCTTAACCTATATAGTATTATTCTTTATAAAACTATTCCTCATGTATCTCTTGAATCTCTGCGACTCCGGAAACCTGCAATAATTCAAAAAATTCATTTATAGAATCATGAGATTGTCTTGGGAACTTTAATTTAGTTCGATAACTGCAGTATGTAAATGTCAAATATTTTTTAGCCCTTGATATAGCAACAAAAAATGCACATCTATCTTCATCAGGTTGCGATTTAAAACTCCAAAATGCTCCATCTTCCAATCCCACAAAGTAAACTGCTGAATATTCTAAACCTTTACTTTTATGAATTGTCATAATAGGAATTGAATATTTTCCGCAAAAGCTCTCTAAAGCTAAAATCCAATCATTTGATGACAATTTCAATTCATCAATTAAAAATTTTTCAAATTTCTTTATCAAACATTCAAAATAATTATCTTGTTGATATGCTGGATAATGTGCTTTAATTTCAGATACTCCAAAAAAATTTATAATTTCTTGTAATAACAACTTCACATCCACTACACCATAATTGGATGTTATTAAATCATTCATATCGTTAAGTTTCTTTGTAAGTTTATCTTGGCATTTATAGTAAATAATATCTTGTTGTGCATTTCCTGCACCAGAAAAATCTTCAAAAGCACTTTTTACATTCTCCCAATCATTTGGTCTTTTTCTATCAATAGCTAAAATGATAAAACGAATTATTAAATCAATAACAGGTTCTTTAATTAAATCTTGATATTCTGTTTCTATTCTTGCTCTAATTCCCATTCTACTTAACCCAGCAATAATTGCTTCAGAATAATTTTGTGGTAGTTGCTTACAAAGAATACAAATATCACTAACTTGTACCCCCTCATCAATTCTGTTTTTTATGTCGTTGCATATTATTTTTGCCTCATCTAATTCAGAATCTGTTATCAATAATTTTATCTTCCCATCATCAGAATTCCATTTATCAGCTGGTTTAACTTGTATTGCTTTTTCATTTAACGAATCATACATCTGTTTTTGTAACATTACCAATCTAGGTGCTGACCTGTGATTCATGATAAGCTGTGTTTGTTGCGATAGAAAATCATGTTTAAACTCTACAAAGATGTTCTTTAAGGCTCCTGCCCATAACATTATTCTTTGTTTATTATCACCAACTGCTGTAATTATTGACTTAGAGTTCTTAAAACATGTTTTTACCAATCTATATTGTAAATTTGTTGTATCTTGAAATTCATCTAAAAATACATGTGTATATGTACATTGCAATGCTCTCTTTATTTTCGGATTACTTCTAACAATGTATTCGGCTAAAATGCATATCATCTTAAAATCAAGAGTAGCTTTTTTACCATCAAAACCTTTAAGTAAAAGTTTCCAAACTTTTTCTCCTAAATTCTCTTGTTATATTGGAAACTCAACTTTTGAAAGTGTATAATCATAAAATTTTTTCAAATCACTTTTCTTCAAGTTACGTGGATTATTATAACCCACTTTTTTAAAGGCTGCTTCTATTGTTTCTGAATTGTTAATCTCATAATCTTTGGACGGTTGCCATTCTATTGGCAAAGCTAAACGGAAACGATCCAATAATCTTTTAGAAAAAGCATCATATGTCATTGATGAAAATCTAAATTTTACTTCATTACCATATCTTTTACAAACTCGTTGTTTTAAGTTCTCTGCTGCATCTGTTTTAAAGCTTATTGCAAGTATCTTTTGTGGATTATAACAAATGTTTGTTTGAAATAAATAACCTGCTTTTTGTGCCAATAATTCTGTTTTTCCTGCTCCTGGACCTGCAACAACTAAAATATTTTCTTTACATTTTACCGCAAAATTTGCATTTTCCTCCAACGCAATATTATCACTTGGTATCCATTCATTTACTCTAACCTTTTTCACATTACTCCTCCAAATCTATTGGTTATTTAATAATTTATCAGCAACTTTTATCAGTCTTCCAAATACTGATGGTAAATTAAATAGTAAATCTAAGTCATCTAGTTTGGAAAGTGCTAGAATATGTGTGGATGGTTTTCCTCTATTTAAGAATAAGTAATTATACCAAATCATTAATCTCTTTTGTTCTTCAGTGTAAGTAGAGCCATCACCACCTTCTTTTTTTAATGTATTTCTAATATCTTCTTCCACACGTTTTGTGTATTCATCTGGCTTCTCATCAAGTTCCTCGATTTCTATAATTTTCTGTTGCTCCTTCTTTCTATCAATTTCCACTAAGATTCTCGGTCCCTCATTTCCTTCTAATAAACCTTTGTAATCTGTTTCAAAATTCTCTAACATTAAAAAATCTACATCTAATGGAGCAGAAAAAAACACATTATATTTCTCTAAAAAATCTATCCATTTTTGCATTATTTTTTCGTCATTTACTTTCCAATTGCTCATTGCTTCTAATTCATCATCAGTCAACACCTTTCCCGATTGCAATTTCAAAAGTTCATCTTTTGAATAACCATTGGCAATAAGTTGTTTTAATACATATTTTATACGTCCCCAACCACCGCCTTCTCTTTCTCTATCTAAGTCTAGTAATGTAATATGCGGAATATGTAAATCATTTAACAATCTCCAAAAATGATTTACATGTCTACCACCTAATGGAACTATTGATATTCCACTTATATCTATATTTTTTCCACAACATTCAAAAAACTTAGACAATAATATTTCTTCACTATCCCCTTCTCCTAAAATTACTAATTTTGCAAAATACAACTCTGGATACGCCTTTACAGCTTCTTTTATATATTTATATTGATCTTCAAATTTCTCTTTATCCGGAAATGTAATCTTTCGTACTTCTGTAGATTCAGTTGCAACATTCATACGAAAATAACGTATACATTCTGGTTCAACTCGTTTTATTATTGCTGGAGAATGTGAAGTTAAAATGGTTTGTGCGTTACTTCTAATTGCAGTATTTTTTAAATTTTCAATCAATTTTCCTATAAGATGTGGAGAAATATGATTTTCTGGTTCTTCTACTGCAATAATAGTTAGTATTGGTGGAATTCGACTAAATGATAAATTATCTGGATTATCTTCTATTTCTTTTCGTATTGTATTTTCAACATCCAGTATGCTATCTACCATAGAAATGTAAAACAACGACCTTAAACCATCTCCCATTTCTTCAACATTATATTCTTTTCCAGTCACTGTCGGTTGAAAAACAATTTCTGACTTTTTTATAGATGAGTCCAAATCAGTACTGTTAAAGTGTAGTTCTGCATTAGAATATCTAGCATCCGTATCATATTCTTTCCACTGTGTTTTAATTGAATTTCCTAGTATTGATACTCCTTTTTCCCCCATAAATTGTGCATTCAACTCTTGTATTTTTGTAGTAACATTCTGCTTAGTTATATTACTCCAATTAATACTGCTCATAATATGATGCATCATTGTTCCAGAAACATTTTTTAATTGTTTTGCTGGTTCTCGGACTGCTGGAACATAAATTAAGCGTATACGGTCTAAATCTCTCCTTGGTGCTATAATAATATCATCATCTGTTATCTCCTGTTCTTCTGAACAAGTAACATATACAACTTTACTATCAATAGCCCCTTCTATAGTAGTACTAGTTTCCCATGTTGCCATTAATCTAACTCTTAGATATGGTGTTCCTTTTGGTTCATCAACTACTAAGCTTTCAAAAAACTGAGGAACTGCATATTTTTTACCATGCTCATCCTCTAATTCTTCAAAAGTAAAAACAGCCTCAATATACATTTCTTGCTGCATTAATTCTTCTGGTTTCTTATCTTTTGGTAGATGAAAATCGCTACGTTTCAAAACTCGATCATTTGCATTTTCAGAAAAAATACAATTTAATGCACAAAGAGCAGCTGATTTTCCTGCACTATTATTACCAATAAAAGTTACTAAATCATCAATTAAAATTACCTGCTCACCTTCCCCAAAACATCTATAATTACGTAACCTAATCTTTGAAAGTTTCAAAAAAACACCTCCTATATTATGAAATATTTCTACATTAACCATTATATAACAACATCTATTTTTTTTCTATAATATTTAATATATCAAAAAAATAAACTTCCCTTAACAAAAGAGCAGCCTTTTAATTCAACTGCTCTTCAAACTGAAAACAATATTTACAATTCATTTATACTTCTGGACATTTTGTCTAAAAGTGACCTACAATTTATGAATTCAATTCCAATGCCGCCTATTTTTATGATTAGCACAATACAGCCTTAACCAATACCCTTTTCAATCCATCCACCTCCATACATGTCATGCTGAACCTCCTGCTGGTAATAGTGGTTCATGGTATTGGGTGCATTGTACAGTGCTGTCACCATGTATGCCCTGATATTGCCGATCTTTGTTGTGGTGTTCTGCATGGAATCTATGACATACTGAAGGTGTGAGCTGTTTAATTTTAAAAACTTTGCTTTTACCAGCTCATAAGGGTAATCTTCCCCGTTTACCTTGACTGTCTTTCTTTTCACGCATACAATCTCACAGATAAGCTCATACAGTTCATCATACAATGCCTTGTCCTGCCATTCATTATACTTCATATGGTGTTCGTAATCAATGTTTTTCCGAATGATTTGTATGTAGGTTTCTGTATCATCCATCCTATCCATCTCCCCTGTTTTCTGCTTCTCTTCTTTTTCCTGTTTATCTGAAGATGGATAGATAGGATTGGTATAGCTATTATCAGTATAGTTTATATTGTTATAATTAGGGTTTGGTTTTTGAACTTCTGCAAGTTCATTTTCTGAACTTCCAAAAGTCTGTTTTTTGAATCTCTGGAAGTCTGTTTTTTGAATTTCTTGAAGTTCAGATTTTGAACCTCTGCAAGTATTATTATTGAATTTCTGGGAATCCGGTCTTTGAATCTCCGGAATTTCATTTTCTGGACTTTCGGAAGTCTGCTTTTTGAATTTCCTGAAGTTCAGTTTTTGAACTTCTGTAGAACTGTCTATATTTTCCTGCTCTTCCTCTTTATCCTGACTGGCTGTATCCTGCTCTGCCACTACAAAATTTTTTACATAGATGATATCCGGCTTCCCAAGTCCCTGCCTTTTCTTTTCAATCAGACCAATGCCTTTTTTACTGTCAAGTTCTGCAAGCACCTTTACACAGGTAGCTCTGGCACATCCCAAATCTTCCATGACATTTTCTATCGTATAATGGATATATGCCCTGTTTTCTTCGTCAAACCACCCGTTTTTCATGGATAATGCCATCCTGTCAAGCATTAAACCGTAAAGGAGTTTCGCATCGCTGGATAACCCTTTGAAACGCACGTCTTTTATCAGCAGCCTTGGCACTCTGTAAAAGGAGAACTGCTCTGCTTCTATTCCATAATAATAATCAAATTTCAACCCGCCATCCATTTTTGGCACCTCCTTTTACTGCTTTTTTGTGTTGTTTTTAGCACTCCATTCTTCTAATAGCTGAATGATGATGTCCTCGATTTCTTCACTGCTGTATTTTTCTTCAAAATATCGGCTGATTTTGTCTGTTTTTAGTGTTACCCTGCGTTCTTTTGTTTTTTCTTCTGTGAGGATTAACCTCACCATTGCAGGGGTAAGTTCCCCGCTTTTGCCATATTCCTTTATTTTTGCTGATTGTGTGGTGCTGATTGTACAGCCCTGTTCCTCCAAAATAACCTGTACCCACTGCTGTGCTTCTTCCGGCAGAAAGGATAGGTCTACCCCCGGTGAGAAACCTATTTTTTTATGGTCTACCATTGCAAGGAGTTCTTCGGAAAGCCTTGACAGCCAGATATACCTCTGTACCTTTTTTGCATTTTCTCCGGCTGCTTCTCCTACTTCCTCTAAGGTATTCTTTCCTGACTTTTTCCCCTGATGCTTCATTGCTTCGTATTTCATCCTGTAGGCTTTTGCTTTTTCGCTTGGCAGGATGTCTTCTCTCTGTATATTGGAATCCACCATTATGATTGTGGCTTCGTCATCGGTATAACTGCGGACAATAACGGGCATTTCTGCTCTGCCTGCAAGCTCGGAACCTCTTTTCCGGCGGTGTCCGGCTATGATTTCATAGCCCCCTCCTGCCCTTGGTCTTGCTATGCCCGGAACCAGTACCCCGTACTGGCGGATGCTTTCTGTTGTTTCTTCCATTTTTTCATCATCTGCCACCCGGAAAGGGTGGTCTTTGAAGGTATGCAGTTCTGTAAGGGGAACGTTTATTATCTGCTCTGCCAAGTTCTCCTGTGTGGTGCTGTTTCCGAATAAATCATCGAAGCTGTCCAGCTTTATTTTTGCTGCACTTTTTGTCTTTGTGGCATTACTCATCTGCAAGCACCTCCTCTGTCAATACCTGGTAGGCAGATGATACTTTTCCCTTGGGATCATGCTTATAGATGCTGATTCCTTCTGCCGATATTTCCGCAGCCCTTACTGATATTGGAATACTGCTTTCAAATATCCTTACCCTGCTTCCGTATGCTTCTTTCAACATGGTAATGATGTCTTTTGCATAGTTTGTCCTGTTATCTACCATTGTCAGCAGTATGCCCTCGATTTCCAGCAGTGGGTTAATTTGACGTTTTACCTTGCCGATTGTCCTGATAAGCTGCTGTAATCCTTTGACGGGCAGATATGCCGCCTGTACGGGTATCAGTATGCTGTCTGCACAGGTAAAGGCATTTATGGTTATCATGCCGAGGGAAGGCATACAATCAATTAGTATATAATCGTAATATTCCCTTACCCTGCTTATGTACCCCTGCATGATACGCTCACGCATCATGACATTTACAAGGGAAACCTCCAGACCGGAAAGCTCAATGTTTCCCGGCATTAGGTCTATTCCCTCCTCATGGTGCAGAATGCCATCTGTAGGCTCTATTTCCTCGTCATTGATTAAACTTCCCATAATGGTTGCAAGTGTGATTTCCAGACCATCCGGCTCTGTATACCCAAGACTTGCAGTAAGGCTTCCCTGTGCATCGGCATCAACTAAAAGTACCCTTTTTCCTTGTTTTGCAAGCCCGATTCCTAAGTTTCCTGTTGTGGTGGTTTTTCCTACCCCGCCTTTTTGATTTGCGATTGCGATTACTCTACACATAACTTTTCCTCCTGATTATTTTTTATTTTTTCTTACTTCTGCATAAACACGATAATATTTATTGGTTCCTTTGTTTGTATAAGCATCGGAAATGGACAATACTTGGATTCTCCGATCTCTTTCAAGCAGTTTTCTGAACCATTTCAAATCATTTGTTGTTCCCTGTAATCTTATTTTCAGCATAAATCCTCCCAATCCCGATAGAAACAATATTCCGGATATCTTATTTTGACTGCTTCCCAAAAGTATCTTGCGTAACTGCAACAGAATAAGTCTTCTACCGTATAATTCTGACATTCTCTTAACTGCTCATCTGAATTTTTATAATCTGATACGCTCGGTGTGCCATTGTTATAAAGGTTAAATGCCATTCTGATTATTTTTGCACTTCCGCTGGTAATCCAGCCTTCATGCAGGCATTTGGTTTTTACACATCCTGTTTTGAAATCGTAAATTGATATGACATGCTTTCTTGTATCTTCATCAATTCCAAGGCAGTAAACCAATGCTTTGTGATATACATCCTGATATCTGCATTGTTTTAAATACTCTAAATAAAATTTCTCGTGTTCTCTGTTTTTAAAAGTTACTGTGTGAGTTTTGTTCTCAACCTTTGCACTTATCGCTGTGTTTGTCATTGTTATGACCTCCTTTTTTATTTAAATAAAAAGAACATTCCTTATGGAATGCCCTAATATAAAAAATAGGGACACTCTCATTCAAGTATCCCTATAATCTATCAATATTTGATAGTCCTCTATTCACTTTCATCTTCAGGATTTTTTGTGTTCCCACTATCGAGGTCTAACGCCACAACTACAGTTACTTGTCTCACAAGCTCTTTTTCCTTATGATTTTCACCAACGTAATTGAAACTAAAAAACTCTACAAAGTGCGTAAATTCAAGGATTTCTACATATCCCTTCTTTGTAGCAACACTACAGTCTCCACATGCACCGTCTGTGGAAACATATCCACGCATTTCACTCTTTTCACCTCATAACCGCACTCTCTAAACACTTCCAAATCTCTTGCAAGGCTAGTTGGTTTACAAGAAATATAGACTAGTTGTTCCACACCATAATCAACAATTTTTTTCAACGCCTTTGGGTGGAGGCCATCCCGTGGCGGGTCAAGTACAATCATATCCGGTTTTTCTTTGATATTATCAATAACCTTCAATACATCCCCTGCAATAAATTCGCAATTTGTTAAGCCATTCAGTCTGGCATTCTCTTTGGCAGCATTCACTGCCTCTTCTACAATTTCCACTCCAATTACCTTTTTGGCAACTGGTGCCAGCATCTGGGCTATGGTACCAGTTCCACTATATAAATCAAAGACAACTTTTCCCTCGATGGCACTTTTGCTGCTGCTTTCTATAAATTCCCTTACTGTTTTATAAAGAACTTCTGCCCCAAGTGAATTGGTTTGGAAAAATGAAAATGTGGAAATTTTAAATTTTAAGCCAAGTAACTCCTCAAAGAAATGTTCTTGTCCATATAGAACTCTTGTCTCATCACTTTGCACAATATCTGCCAAGCTATCATTTTTTATATGTAAAATTCCTACTATCTTTCCCTCTAAAGATAAATCCAAAAGTGGCTGTACCAAGCCTTCTACGTCCACTAGCTCTTGCGTTGTGGTTACAATACTGACTAAAAGCTCACCTGTTTTTACCGCACGGCGGACAAGAACATGCCTTAACACACCTTTATGAGACATTCTATGATAAAAAGATGTTCCCAATTTCGTAAAATAATGCAGAATACAACTCAATATCTTGTTGTAATCTTCATGCACAATCTGGCAGCAATCTGTTGTCACAATATCATGAAAACTTCCTTTTTTATGCATACCTAATGCAAGAGGTCCGTCCTTATATTCATCACCAAATGTAAATTCCATCTTGTTACGGTAATTCCATTCACTTGGACTGCCAACAATCCCTTCAAATACACTTAAATCACATACTTCACCTAACAATTTTTTTACCTGTTTTTCCTTTAATTCAAGCTGTGTCTGGTAAGGAAGAGTCTGGTAACTACATCCTCCACAAGACCCAAAAGATTTACATACATTATCTCTGGTTTCCAATGAAGATTTTTCCAAACACTCCAAAATACGGCCCTCAAATTTTCCTTTTCTTGCTTTGTTAATCGAAAATCTAAGTCTTTGTCCACTAATTCCATTCTTTACTATAACTTTTTGTATTTTTTTCTTTCCGTCCGCCAAAGTTTCCTCCACCTGTATTATTCCTTTATTAGGAAACTCCACATCTGTTACAATTCCTTCATAAATTTGTCCTTTTTTCATATTCTATACTCCTCTCCATGTGAAGGTAGTATCAACTCTTTACATTTAAAATCTGATCACTTCAGTAAATCCAATGGTATCAGAGATTTAAATCCTTTGCCTCTCCTTTCTTTGGCTTAGACGACCAAAATTTAACATCGAAGACCCAGTCAAGGTTAAGCTGGAAAGTCTGTTAAACTCAGCCTTGACGGAGTTTCCATAAATAAAACAGAATCGTTCAACCTAAAGTAAAGAAAGCCAAACTTTCATAATCCATTTGACACTACCCATGCAATATACAATAATTAGTCGAGATTATTTGTAGCTTTAAGCATAAATTAAGTCTTATGTAAGCATAAGGCTTACAAGCAGTAACCATTTTGCCATGCTTAATAGGTCACTTGTTGATAATCGCAAACAGGTGACACTCAAAGTGGCTTGTAGCTACAATATGCAAAGTTCTGCAATATAAGGTGTAGATAATTGAGAATTATTAATCTATCCACATCTGCTTTAAACTGTTAAAATATTATTTGAATAAAACAATCATACAAAATTTAAACATGAGCAATTTAACTTTCACTGTACAAATGTATTCGCAAATAAAACAACAACTTGGATTACAAATACATAACAAACCGTTTAATTTTTATATCAACTCTATCAAATTGGCTTTTCGAGCTACTAGAGCTTATAAAAAACGCAATATTCTCTTGCACACTATTTAATCTCAATTTTATCCATTAAACTTACCCTGTTAAATGGCAGCATAAAATAATAACCATCTGCATAAGGGGATAATTTTTCTATAATTTCACTAGCAATATTCGCTCCAACCCATTCTGCTTCTTCTTTACTCATATCTGGTCTATATCTTTCCACGATTTCATCAGGCACATGGATACCAGTCATTTCGTTTTTTATAAAATTTGCATTTCGGTAGCTTACCAAAGGCATAATTCCACATAAAATCTTAGTATCCACACACTCCTTAATTTGACGGATTCTCTCAATGTCCTCCTTTGCATAAATGGGCTGGGTAAGAAAATAACTTGCACCTGCTTGAATCTTCTTCTCTATCCTAGCTATTACATTTTCAATTTTTCCACGGCCATAATTTAAAGCTCCGCCATATACAATAGGATCTTCTAAAAAATGTTCCTGATTCATTTCTTTCACAAATTCCATAAGCCGAATAGAATGATAATCAAATACAGAGGTTGTTGCTATTCTTTGCTCACTTGGTACTGGATCACCAGTTACTAAAAGTAAATTGCGGATTTTATTTACATAGCCGCCTATAATACCAGAACGCATAGCAATCATATTTTTATCCCGGCAACTAAGATGAGGCATCACAGGCATTCCTGTTTCACTTGCAATTTTCACACTCATCAAAATAGAATCCACACGGCTTCTTCCCATAGGTGAATCTGCAATAGTAATCATATCCACATTCATATTTCCTAGTATGTGGGCACATTCCATAATTTTTTCGTCATTGCCATCATAAGGCGGATCTAATTCCACAGCAACTACTTTTTTTCCAGATCGTAGTTTTTCCAAAAAAACATTTTTCTTAACAGTAATAGACCTCTCTTTTAAAATACATTCATCCATTGTTTTGTTTTTCTCTATATGAGCAGGGGTATCATCCATTTCTTTTCTAAGCAGTTCAATATGTTTGGGTGTAGTTCCACAACATCCCCCTAAAATTGCCAAATTCATTTGAGACATTCTTTTCATATTTTCTGCAAAATAACCAGCATTATTTAAAAATACCATTCGGTTCTGCAACTGTTCAGGATAACCAGCATTGGGAGCTATCATAATATATTTTTTCTTTAATAATTCTTGCATTTCAAGTACTAATTGATAAATATGCCCAGATCCTACTCCGCAATTCAAGCCGCAAACATCAATTTCCTTAATATCAGCTAACTCTTCTAACAAACGTTTTCCATTCATTCCTGCAAGAGTATAACCATTCTTATTTACGCAAAGATTAGTTATCAAAAAAATCTCAGGAGCTTTTTCCTTGATATAAACTGCTAGTTCTTTGATATAAGAAATCTCAGAGAAAGTTTCAAAAAGAATAACTGAAAGCTTTTCTTCTATAAATATATCACATATTTTTTTATATTCGTTAAGATTTTCCTCTCTTGTGCGTTCCCCATTTTCTGGAATCGGTCCAATATCTCCAGCAAGAAATAACTCTTGATTACTTTTTTTCTTATGGGAAATAGCAGCTTTTGCAATCTGAATTCCTTTTTGTATACACTCTTTTACATTCGCCCACTCATTTTGTAAACTTACAGTATTAGCAGAAAAAGTATTTGTAATTAACAAATTTGCTCCTGCCTCTATGTATTCTTCATGAATCTCTTGGATTTTCCGAGGGTTAGAAAAATTGGCTATTTCCGACATTTCCTCTTCACTTTGTGCCTTGATACTATAATAAGTTCCCATTGCCCCCTGTGCTAAAATCTTATGTTCTTTAATATAATCTTGTATTATCATCTTCTCACTCCATTACTGTAATACTTTATCAATACCATTTGCAATACCTGTTACAATTTGATTCTGGTATGCATTGGTTGCCATTTTCTTATCTTCCTCTGGATTACTCATATATCCCATTTCTACAATCGTAACTGGAATCTTACACCAATTGATACCACTCATGGTGTCTGTTTCCCAAACACCTTTGCTGTTTGCTCCTGTCTCTGCAATAATTCCTTCTAATACAGCCGAAGACAATTTTTTTGATTTTTCATATAAACTGGCATTATAAGGATTATTTTTTGTCTGACAAATAGTCATTACTCCATTCACACTGGAATTACCATCCCCATTTGCATGAATTCGGATAAATACATCTGCTTTTGCATGATTTGCAACTTCTGCTCTTTCGCTGTTACTAAGATTTATATCATTACTTTCTCTTACCATAATAACCTCATAGCCCCGATTGGTAAGTTCCTCTTTTAATTTCTTTGCCACCTGCAGGTTTAGCTCATATTCTGCAAGTCCTGTTGCCACTCCAGAAGTTCCAGAAGAAACCTTTGCTTTTTTTTCACTAGCTCCTGGTCCCACTGGTTCTTTTTCTAAATTCTGTTTCGCTTGATGACCTGCATCAATAACTACTACTCCACTGGCAAGTTTCTCTGTAGATAAATATTGACTAGCAATATAATATATATTCCCATCTAACTCCACTTTGCTCCATTTTTCCTGATATCCAACTCGTTTTAACTGTACACCTTTGTCCAACTTTTTATAGATATTATCTTTATTTTTTGTATTTGCTTCTGTGCGAACCTGTACTTTTTCCTTTACATAAACCGTTTCATTTGCTAATGTAAATTTATATCCACAATCTGGATTCTTTGTAGGTTCTGGTGTTAATACAAGCTCTTTTGTAAATTTTACCATCTCTTTCTTAGTTGGTTCAATCGTTGTTGTCTCTGTCATCAGAGGACTATTGGCTTCT
>JAAVZU010000047.1 GCA_022791815.1 Lachnospiraceae bacterium | reverse complement strand
TCGTGGATCGTGTTTGTGTTTTGCCATAATTTCTTGTCCTTCCATACAGTGTTTCCTTTCATAAATCATAATCATAATTAGCAGAAAAATAAAGTCTTTTTTTGAATTTACACAGATTAGTATACACTCTCGCTATTATTGTGGCTAACAATGCTATAGGCTTAATAAAAAATACACTGGGTAACTTAGGTGTTATGGATATGAATGGTGCTTTTGACAGAATAGACACCATGAACCGATTCCAGAAAACGGTATCTATCATGACTGGTGATAGCAATAAGGCAAATGTAGCACTGGAGGCATTGAAAGATACCACACTGGGGACTGCTTACGGACTGGATGTAGCCAGTAAAGCAACACAAGGATTCTTGACAAGAGGAATGAGTATAGGAGCTGCTACCAATCAAGTGCGGATTTGGGCGGATGCAGTATCTTTCTATGGTGAGGGTACAAATGAACAATTAAGCAGTGTGGTAGATGCGATTGGAAAAATGTATTCAAAATGTACAGTAGAAGCCGACCAGTTAGACAGACTTTTTGATGCTGGAATTGGTGCAGCAGAAATCTATGCCAAAGCAGTCGGGCAATCGGTTAGTGAAGTAAAAGAGAATCTGTCAGAAGGAGAAATCAGTGCAGCACAGTTCATTCAGACAGTAAGTGATGCACTGGACAAAGGAGTATCGGCAGGTGCGGCAAAGGATGCAGGAGCAACTTGGGCAGCTACTTTTGATAATGTGTCGGCAGCGATTAAAAGAGGTTGGACAAACGTAATAACAAACCTTGACAATGAATTAGCCGCAAGGGGATTACCTAGTACAATGGAAATGGTAACCGCATTCGGGCAGAAGGTAGAATCCGTATTAAACACGGTTGGTAATTCTATGGGGTTTATGGTTGATTGTGTAATGAATGTTTGTAATGTGATATCATCTGTTGGAGGTTTTGTTGTTGATAACTGGTCAATTATAGAGCCTATCATTTGGGGTGTGGTTACGGCTGTTGTAGCTTTTAAACTGGCACATGCATGTATGTCATTAATAGCTTTTTTAGTAAATACAGTAGCAGCATATAGAATAGAAGCGAGTGAAGTTACAGCCGCAAAAATTGCCCAGTGGGGTTTAAATGCAGCAATGAAAGCATTTTCAAGTATTGCTATTGTTGCACTTATAGGAGCTATTGTTGCTGGATTAGTATATGTAAATAATGAGTTTGGAAGTTTAGAAATAACACTCCTTGTATTCAAGCAAATTTTTATGACAATGTGGGAAAATTTCTTGTACAAATTAACATTAGTCGAAGTTGGAGTTGCAAAGTTTGTTGCAAAATTTAATGTGGCATTTTATAGTGTTGGGCAAGCTATTGATGTAATTATGTCTTCTATGTCAGCAGATGTACTAACGATAATCCAGGACATGGTTAATGGTGCGATTGATTTGATAAATTCATTAATAAATACAGTAAACAAAATTCCTGGAGTTTCTATCGAAACTGTACAACAGGTTTCATTTGGAACAGAAGCACAGATTGAAGCAGAAGCACGAAGACAAGCAGCAAAAAACAATATTGATAGTTATGCTCAACAGCAACAAGCTAATGTAGATGCTGTACAAAAGTGGTCAGATGATTATTATAATAAAATTATAAAAAATCAGGCAGATAGAGAAGCTGCAATTGATGAAGCAATGGCTAAGCAAGTAGAGAGAAAAGCAAAAAAACAAGAAGATACTCATAATAATGCAGATAAATATAATGATATCCTAGGAAACACAGCCGTAAACACAGGCGATACCGCAAAGAACACCGCCAAGGTAGCAGATGCCGTAACAGCCACAAGTGAAGATTTAAAATACTTGCGTGAACTGGCAGAAACAGACTATATCATCCGATTTACAACAGCAGAAATCACAGTAACTCAGACAAATCACAACACCATAAACAATGAAATGGATCTAGACGGAGTGACAGAGCATTTGCGTTCTACTATGGAAGAGCAGATGTTTGCAGCAGCGGAAGGAGTGCATTAAGTATGCCATATTATATGTATATTGAAAAGGTCTTGTTCCCTGTAACACCTGGTAAGATTTCCATTAAGATTGAAAATAAAAATAAGACCATCACCCTTATTGACGAGGGTGAGGTCAATTTAATTAAAACACCAGGATTGACAGATATCCAGATAAGTGAACTGATTTTACCAGCAATTCAAAAATATCCATTTGCTAATTACCTAAATGATAAGTTCAGAAATCCTGAATATTATTTAAACAAACTGGAAACGTGGAAGAAAAGAAAGAAACCAGTACAGTTCAAGTTATCACGTACAACTCCCGATGGAAAAAATCTTTTATGGGATACCAACTTTGATGTAACTATAGAAGATTATGAGATTATAGAGGATGCAGAGAAGTATGGTTTAGATGTATGTGTAAAGTTGAATATGAAGGAATATCGTGTCTGGGGAGCAAAGAAACTTGTTATTAAGAAGAAAAAGAATTCTTCAAAGGCAACAGCCACAACTAAGAAGGTGAGAAGTTCTAAGGATACACCTAAGTCCTATATAGTAAAAAAGGGCGATACCTTGATGAAGATAGCAAAGAAACAGCTCAATGACAGTTCCAAATGGAAAAGTATCTATACACTGAACAAAAAGACAATACAGGCAGAAGCGAAGAAACGTGAAAAGCCTGATAATGGGCATTGGATTTTTCCAGAGACTAAGTTGAAACTTCCAAGTGGACAAGTTGCCACTGGTCAAATGAAAGAGTATGGGACAGCAGTTGGTCAGCTTATGGACTACGGCACGGAGATTGGACAAGGGAAACAATATAGCTGATTTTGTTGAAATACCAAAAAATGTATGTTAATATAGGAGCATAGCAACCGTGTACAGGGTGGTTAGCCTCTCATTTTACATAAGATGGGAGGTGGTGCACATGAGTACATTTGAAAGTATTTATTTGATGCTTACATTTGCGACATTTATCATTGCACTGCTTGCCTACATAGACAAGCGAAAATAAAAACACCTACCCTGATACTTTAGCCGGTTCAGGGTAGGTATAACCTACACGAGGCTAACCACTTTGTGGCGGTTGCTTCTTTAAACTTAATATAGCACAGTTTTTAGGAATTGTAAAGTATTTTAGATAGGGTATTTTAGAGTTGTGTTATATTGAAAGAAACTTTACATATTTTATAAATAATAGGAAGTTTTAGAGCTGTGTTAAAATGAATGGGAATAAAATTTTAGATGGTGATTGGACGTTTGAAATAGAGTTTTAGAGTTGTGTAATTTGAATGATTTTTACATATTTTATTAGAAAGGGTGGGTTATTATGAAAACAAAAAAATGTAAGTTTTGTCAGACTGACATACCAGCAAAAGCAAAAGTTTGTCCAAACTGTAAGCGGACATTGTCAAAAGGAAATGGCTGCTTGATAACAGTAGCACTTTTCGTTATTGGCATATCAGTTTTTGTTCTTATTGCAAATGGCGGTTTTGCCGATTTAGGGCAAGAGGTGTCAACTGGTATTGATAAATATAATGAAAATCACATTACTATGAAAGAATACAACGAAATCCAAACAGGTATGACCTATGAACAGGTCAAAAAAATTGTTGGTAGTCCTGGTGAGGTTTCATCTCAAGTTGAATCTAATGGTTATAAAATTGTTATAATTACATGGTATGGAAATGGTTATACAGGTTCTAATGCCAATGTTACCTTTACAAATGATGAAGTTACTGGAAAAGCACAAGTAGGATTAAAATAAGTATAATACTAGTCTGCAAATAAATGTATTTTAGAGTTATTTCGAATGGAAATAAAACCGATTTTTCAAATGCTGTTGTAGACATCGTGTTTTACAGTTGTGTTAAATTGAATGGAAATAAACTATTGGGTTAAGACCATCGTTTAGTGTGGTATTATGGAAATACCTTATTAAAAACGTATATTGCAATCAAAAACTGTATATGCTATAATGTCAGTAGGCAAAAAGAAATGAAAAGTCCATGTTGACAAAAGAGGGTTGGATGGTTATTTCCAATAGTGCCTATAGGGCATAAAAGAAGTTAGAAGTTATTATGTAAGACCTCATATATTATGAGGTCTTTTACGTTCACATGAAGAGATATTGAAAATTATAATGGAAGTGAGGGGGATCATTATGTCAACATTAGAAAAAACAATAGATATATTAAATCATTTCACAGAACAGGATATAGAGGTAGTGTATCAGCTTGTACAGCTAATTGATAGTAAATCCAAAGTCAATGAAGAAAATGTATCAGCTTTTGGAATTGCTCATAAATATGCAGACTCTTCACTTATCGAAAAGGAAAAGGAGGCATTTCAAGATGCAGCATGTAAAAAACACTCTACTAATTGATGCAAATGTTATACTCCGTTATCTTCTTAATGATCATGAAGTAATGTCCCAATCCGCTAAGAAAATCATAGAAGCAAATAGCACCTATACAAAACCAGAAATTATTGCGGAGGTAGTATATGTATTATTTGGTGTATATAAAGCAACTAGAGAGGATATCTGCATATTTATCCATCAGATTTTAAAAGTAGTATCTTGTACGGAAGCTCAAAGTGTATCTTATGCAATTGATTTATTTGCAGACAGTTCTCTTGACTTTGTAGACTGTCTAATTGCAGCATATTCTAAAATAAATAATGAGCAGGTTTATTCGTTTGATAAAAAATTAAACAAAATGATTGAACGTATTCAGTTATAAAGTTTTAAATATTAACTGTTGCACCAGTGCAACAAATAATAAGAAAAGAACGTCTTTCTAGGCGTTCTTTTTTCGTGTCCTAAGCAAGACGTAAAAAGGCTTTTTTTGATTTCCATTTAGAAAGGCAGGTGAGATTATGGCAAAAGATATTGTGGATGTTGCAATTGGTGAAATTGGATACAAGGAACAGGGAGACAACAGAACAAAATATGGTGCCTGGTATGGTATGAATGGAGCTGCATGGTGTCACATGTTTGTTTCATGGTGTGCCAACCAGGCTGGGGTTTCCACATCCGTTGTACCAAAGACTGCTTCCACTTCTTCAGGTATGGCTTGGTTCAAAAATAAAGGACTGTTTAAGTACAAAGGGAAATACACCCCTAAAAGAGGGGATATTGTCTACTTTAAAACGGGTAGAAGCCATGTAGGAATTGTAGAGAAAGTAAGTGGATCTACCTTACATACGATAGAAGGAAACACCTCTGATAAAGTGGCAAGAAGAACTTACTCTTTGTCCAATGCTACCATAACAGGCTATGGTGTGCCAAAGTATGCAAACCTAAACGAAACAGGCACAGGAAGTTCTACTGGCAGTTTCAGCAAAACCGAAAAAAAGACTTCCGAGTTGGAATTGAAGTATCTGAAAAAAATACTGAAAAAGAAAAAGACCATAACGAAGGAAATCAAAGCTACGGTTGCAGAAACTGGGAAATTGCCAAATACTACTGTTACAGTGACAATAGACAATGGTAAAAAGAAATTTACAGTACCAGTAGAAGAGGGGATGAAGATTGTCTGGGAAAGAAAAGGGATGCCTGGGAAACTGACTTTTGAAGCAAAATATGAAAAGAATTTCAAAATCGTAGAAGGAAATGCAGTTCTAATTACTTTAAATGGGACAAATTTTTTCTACGGTTTTATTTTTACAAGGCAGATGTCAAAGGATGGATTCATGTCTTATACAGCTTATGACCAATTGAGGTATTTGAAAAACAAGGATACCATTATTTTCAGAAAAAAGCGGGCAGATGAGTTCATTAAGATCATTGCAGAAAAGTTCAACATGAATTGTGGAAAGTTGGAAAATACAAAGCATATTCTTTCAAGAGTAGAGGAAAATACCACTCTTTTTGACATGATACAAGATGCACTGGATGAAACGTTGATGGTAAAAGATAAAGTGTATGTTCTATATGATAAGTGTGGTAAATTGCGGTTGACAAATGTTTCAGATATGAAAGTAAATTCCTGTTTGATAGATAAAGAAACTGGTGAAGATTTCACCTATAAGACATCTATAGATAGTGAGGTTTACAATCAAATCAAGCTTATATATGAGAATAAGGAAGATGATAAAAAAGTGTATGAAATTTATATGGCACGAGACAAAAAGAACATCAATAAATGGGGAATGTTACAGTTCCTGGATACCATTGATGATCCAGATGTAGGCAAGTTAAAATCCAATGCACTTTTAAAGCTGTATAACAAAAAACGAAGAAGTTTGACGGTTTCAGGGGTAATTGGAAATAAGAATGTTCGTGCAGGCTCTCTTGTACCGATTATTTTAGATTTGCAGGATATCAAGATTGCCAACTATATGCTTGTGGAAAAGGTAACCCATACCTTTAAAAACAGACAGCATTCTATGGATTTGATTCTTTCGGGAGGTGATTTTAGTGGCTAATTCAAACTTAGTACAGGTTATCAAGCAAATAGCAGTGGAAGCGGTGAAAGCAGGGAAACCATGTGATTATCGTATTGGAACAGTGGTAAAAGAGAATCCACTGAATATTAAGGTGTCTAATTCAGTTATTTTAGAAGAAGATTTTCTGCATCTGCCTAGAAATGTAACAGATTTTGAGGTGGAACTGGAAATAGACGGTACAATACATAACTGTAAAGTGAAAAATTGTTTAAAAAAAGGTGAAAAGGTCCTAATGCTACGAAAGGCAGGCGGGCAGGAGTATACCGTAGTAGACAGAGTGGTGAACGAATATGATTCCAAATAATAATTATGATGAGGAACTAGATGAAGAGCAGGAGACTGATTTTGACATAGAGAAAGAGTCTTCACTGACTTATGCAATGCGAATCACGGATAGAGTGGATAAAGATAATATTTTTCTGGGAAAAGTGGATGAAGAGGAAGCACTAAAACAGGCAATTTTAAAAATTATTCATACTGAAAGATATGAGCATGAAATTTACTCATGGGACTATGGTATTGAATTACAGGATTTAATTGGTGAACAGATTCCTTATGTTATGAGTGAAATCAAGAGAAGAATAGAAGATGCACTAACAGCAGATGAAAGAATTGATTCTGTGGAAGATTTCATGGTGGAACAGATGGAGAAAAGAGCATTACATATTACATTTACAGTAATTACAACAGAAGGCGAAAGATTAGAGGGATTGGAAACGGAGGCGAAGGTTTAATGTTTGAAGAATTTGACTATGACACATTGCTGGATAGAATGTTGTCCAATGTAAGTGATGATTTAGACAAACGAGAAGGATCTATTATCCATGATGCAGTTGCACCAGCAGCGTTAGAACTTGCTAATTTCTACATAGCTTTGGATATGGTGATGGATGAAGTCTTTGCTGATTCTGCATCTTACTATTATTTGATTAAGAGAGCTGCAGAACGTGGGATTTATCCAAAAGAAGAAACTCACGCAATTTGCAAAATGGAGGCTTTACCTGTAAATACCCCCATTAACATAGGGGATAGGTTCAATCTTGGTGATTTGAACTATACGGTTACTTCTATTGTGGATGCAGCAACAGGTGTTTACCAACTGGAATGTGAAACGGCTGGCATTGTAGGAAATCAACAGCTTGGGGAATTATTGGTAATTGAAACAGAAAAAGATACCAATGATATGCAGTCAGCAAAAATAACAGAAATTCTTATTCCTGGGGAAGAGGAAGAAGATGTGGAAGCATTTCGGGAAAGATATTTTTCCTCATTTTCCAGTGAAGCCTTTGGTGGTAACAAGCAGGATTACAGAGAAAAAATCAATGACATAGATGGTGTTGGTGGAAGTAAAACCATACGTGCCTGGGAAAAAGGATACAATCCAGCAAGTTTGATTCCGTCTGATACAGTAAAAACATGGTTTGGGCAGCAATCCGAAGAAACAGTAGGAAGTGAAGTTTATTTGTGGCTTAGTAAAATCTATAATGCCGCAAAAGAAAAACTTTTGACCACTGGTGGAATGGTAAAAAGTTATATTATAACATCTGAATATAAATCACCTTCCAGCACTTTGGTGGAATTGGTGCAGAATACAATAGATCCGTCACAAACCACAGGAGAAGGTGATGGGCTTGCACCTATTGGTCATGTTGTGGATATTAAAGGTGTCAGGGAAGTGCCTATTAAAGTAACTCTTTCCATTACATATAAAGAAGGCTATTCTTTTGCTGTCTTAAAAGATGCCATTGAACAAACGATAGATGCTTATTTTGTGGAACTGGCAGAAACATGGGCATCTAATGAACATTTGATTATAAGAATTAGTCAGCTGGAAGCAAGAATCTTGTTGTTAGAAGGGATTCTTGATATTTCAGAAACAAAAATCAATGATGCATCTGAAAATATTACATTAGATATTGATGAAATCCCTGTTAGGAGTGATGTAAGTGGCTGATACAATAGAACATAAAAAGCTAATTGAATATCTTCCGGCATTTATGCAGCAGTTTGTGGAAATGAAAGAAATTATGAAAATGGAAGATATAGAAGTGGATAGAATAGAATCCAATATACAAAAGGTTTTAGATAATGCTTTTATGAATGACTGTGATGAATATGGAATAAAAAAATATGAGGAGCTATTACACATAACTCCAGATAAAGAAGATACCCTCGAATCAAGAAGAGCGAGGGTTTTATTGCGTTGGAATGATACTTTGCCTTATACATGGAGAACGTTAAAAAGAAAGTTGGATACATTTTGTGGAAAGAATAATTATGAACTGGAAGGTGATTTAAAAAATTATTCACTAATAGTCAAAACACATTTATCAATGCCAGGGCAAGTACAGGAATTAGAAAAAATGATAGAACGCATTATTCCAATCAATATTTATGTATTTTATGAAAATCACCTGAATTATGATTTGGACAGTACTGTTTTTATGGGAAGTGCTACTATACAGACAAACCATTTCACGATAGAACCAGAATTATAATGAATTGTTCACAGTAATTTGAAAGGAAGGGCGGTGTAAAATGCAAAATTTAATAATCACAAAAAAAGGCCAAGAACTGATAATGAAAATGATTGCAGGAACATCAACGGTATCTTTTACAAAGATTTGTACATCTGATTATGACTATTCAGGAACTGCATTAGAAGAACTTACTGAGTTATATAACATAAAACAGACAGTCCTGGTTTCAAAGGTGTCAAAGTCAGATGCAATGATGGTTGAATTACTTGCAGCCATTGATAATAGTCAGTTAACAGAAAGTTATTATATCAGATGTTTAGGTCTATATGCCAAGGATGCAGATGAAAATGAAATACTGTATGGTATCAGTGTAGAATATGCTAATCCTGATTATATGCCAGCGTTTGAAGGAAATACTGTTTCTGGTATTTCGTTTAGATTAAATACAAAAGTAAATAACTCTGAACAGGTTATATTGGAAGTCAATTCAGCTGCGACTCCAACAATGGAACAGATAGAATCATTACAGGATATGATTAGTGAAGTTCAAAACAGTTGTGCAAAAGGATCAGGAATTGAATTTTCAGTGAAAGATGGTATCTTGACTGTCACGTATGATGATGGGATAGAAGAAAATGAAACGGAAGGAAGTGAATAGTTATGAAACAAGAAATTCAGATTGCGGATAAGTCGACACTAGATAAAGTCAAAGAATTATTAGAAAATAGCGGCTATGGACTGGAAGCGTTAAAAACACTGATTGGTAGTAGTGGAAGTGGTGGTGGGCGGTATAAGCCAGTGCAATCACTGGCGGTATCAAATTCTCAAACTCTTCAATTTTATGGAAAAGGTAAAATTAGAGTTTTCACAAATGCACATGGCTCAAGTGCTATAAGTATAACTTCGTTAGATGTAGACGGATTATCTAACCACATGGCAAATTTAGCTGCTCAATTTAATAATTCAATTGAAATAGAATTTGACAATCATTGCTTTATTACTTTAAATTGTAATTCATACTTTTGCTTTGTTTATCATTATCAATATGTAACGTCGTAGAAAGGAGGGAGTGTTTATGGATAGAGAGGTAAAACTGATAAAAACAGAAACCTGTGAAAACAAGGAAGGATTAGAAGTTACAAAGAATTATTATGGCTACAGTGAGAATGAAATTACCTGTATACAAGAAATTCTGCCAAATGAAAGTACGCAAGAAAATACAGAAGTAACACAAGATGAAATCAACGCACAAATACTATTAAACCAAACAATGATATTAGCAAACCAGGCACTGCAAGAAGAAGTTAATGCAGAGATACTATTGAATCAAGCAAAACAGGAGGCGAGAGAGTATGTATAAGATTGTAAAAATGTACTATGATAAAGGAATTTATACAAAAGAGAACGTTGCAGTATTCGTAAAAGCAGGAAAGATTACAGCAAAATAGTATGAAGAGATTATTGGTGAAGTATATAAGTAAACTACATAAGTAACAGATGGACCGCCATTAGGGTGGTTCTTTTTTAGTATGGGGTGATATAGTGAAAAATACAAACAATTTTGTCTGCATTCATAAGAGAATATCTTTTTGTGATGTCACAATGACGACATGCAAGGAGGATTGCAAGGCATACGGGTTATGTTCTGAATGCAGAAACTGGTGTAAACTTGATAGCATACCTCTCTGCAGAAAATGCAAACAAAAAAACAGAGAAATAAGAAAGGTAAGGTGATAGTATGGCGATAAAAGTCAATACAAAGCTTGCAAAATCAGTTAGTTATGGAAGTAAAAGAGAACTCAGCAGTATTAAGTACATAATAATCCACTATACTGGTAATAAAGCAGATACAGCAAAAAACAATGCTGACTATTTTGCTACAGGAAATACAAGACAGGCAGGAGCCCATTTCTTTGTGGACAAGCAAGGTGAAATCTGGAAGAGTATCAGTATGAATCGGATTGCCTGGGCTGTAGGTGGCAAATATTCTTTGGCTAATGGTGCAGGTTCTTATTACGGAAAATGTACCAATGCGAACAGTGTATCAATAGAATTATGCGATTGCCTAGAAGATACAAGCTGGGAACAGATGAAGGCAACTAGACAACTGGTACAATACATCCAGAAAAAATGTCCAAATGCAAAGACCATTATACGACACTGGGATGTGAATGGCAAACAATGTCCAGCACCAATGACAGGCATCAACAACAAGAAATGGAAAAGATTCCATAATTTCTTAGTAAATGGCTACCAGTTCAAGGGACAAGTTACAAAGAAAGCTGCAATTCGTTCCTCAGGAAGAGTAACCACAAAGAATAAGATTGGTGTTGCTCAAGTAGGAACAACTGTAAAAATATCCAAAGTGGTAGGTGATTGGGGAAGGCTAAAAGATAAGAGCGAAACTGGTAAGTATCAATGGATTTACTTGAAAAAAGCGAAAGAATTATAAGGAGGCTGGAAGTATGATACAGATAAAACAAATAGTATGTGCATCAACTGGATTTGTAGGAAGCTTTATAGCTTCCTTTTTTGGTGGCTGGTGTACGTCTATTAACACATTAATAGGATTTATGATTGTTGACTATATGTCAGGACTGATTGTAGCAGCAGTATTTAAGGCATCAAAGAAGACGGAAACAGGTGCTTTGGAGAGTGGAGCATGTTGGAAAGGTATATTTAGAAAAATCATGACATTGGTATTGGTGGCAGTTGCTTATAGGCTGGATTTGCTTATTGGGGCAAGTTACATAAGGGACACGATAACAATAGCATTCATTGCATCAGAAGGCATCTCCATTTTAGAAAATGCTGGACTTATGGGATTACCAATCCCAGACGTGCTAATAAATGCTGTTGATGTGTTGAAGGACAAAGTAGAGAAGAAATAGGCAAAAAATTGACTTTTATTAACATAAGTATAAATTGTTAAAAATTATAAAATGTTAGATAAAAGTAACATGAAAGTAACAAAGAACTCTCAAAACCCTTTAAAATAGCGGATTTAGAATAAGTCCATTTTAAGAAATCCTTAAGAGGTTTTATTTACCATTGGCAAGTTTACGATGGCCTCCAGTCCATCATTGTGATTGTGCAGCAATATATTTCCGCCCATCTGCTCTGTAATATATTTTACAATATAGAGTCCTAACCCTGAACCTTGTTCCTTCCCACAATTTCTGCCACGATAAAATTTATCAAATATAAAAGGCATATCTTTATCAGGAATGCCAGGCCCGTAATCACGAAAGGATATTTTAACAAAATTATTTGAACAGGAGAGTGTAATGTAAATATCGGATTTTGCATACTTTCTTGCATTATTAATTAAATTTTCCGTAATTTGAATCAATCTGTTTTTATCTCCAGAAATAACTGCTGTAAAATTTGGTTCATTCCAGTACACATCATTTTGTTCGGCTGCAATTTCTTTTACCACTGTTTTCATAAATGTGCACAACTCAAATTCTTCTAAATTTATTTTCAATTTGTCTAAATCAGAAAGGGAGTGTAAGAATAAGTCATTTGTCAATTTGGAAACTTCATCACATTTTTTCATTAAAATATGAAGATATCTGGCTTTTTTTTCGGGAGTGCTGTCAAGATTAGCCTCAAGTCCTTCTGCATAAGCACGGATAGAGGAAATTGGCGTTTTTATATCATGGGAAAGGGTAGCAATAACCGTTTTGTTATTTTCAATTGCTTCACGTTCACAAGAACGAGCCTTAGTAATTTCTTGACGCAAGTTGTCAAAAGCCCATGTAAACTGTCCAAAATAGTTAGAGCGTTCATATTTCAGTGGTAAATTAAAATTTCCTTGAGCTATCTGGGTTGTAAAGTATTCCAGTTTATCAAAGGGACGCAGAATAGAAAAATATACATATACAAATATAAATACTAGATAAACAAGACTTATTATACATAGAATAATCCACCTATTATTTTGTTTTTGCCTAGAATCTGATAAACGAATGATTTGTTGTAATTCTGATGTTTTTCTGGCAGCTTCTTCGGTTTGACCAGATTGTATTAACTGTTTAATTTCATTAACTGCTACAATTTGTTCTGCTTTTTGGTTCTGTGATTTTTCTAAGGTATTATCTAAGAAAAAGCTTCCAGTAATAAGAATTAAAAAAAATGCAAAATAACAAGTAATTTTAAGTAATTTCACTTTCATTTGCCTACCTCCAACATATAGCCTATACCCCAGACTGTTTTGATAAATTTAGGAGTGGCAGGAGTATCCTCTAATTTTTCTCTCAGCCAACGGATATGAACAGTAAGCGTGGAGGGTTCCACAGTATAAAATGCTCCCCATACTTCTGAAAGTAAGGTATCCTTTGAAATTGCTGTATTTTTATGTTTGCAGAGGTAAGAAAGCAAATCAAATTCGCGTAAAGAAAGAGAAATCAAATCCCCATTTTTTGTTACAGTGCGGGCCGTAATATTTACGGAGATATCACCAAAGGTGATGACTTGTTCTTGTATCGCAAAGCTGTATGTCCTTCGGATAAGAGCATTTACTCTTGAGAGAAGTTCTTTCATGGAATATGGTTTTGGCAGATAATCATCACCACCAATATCAAAACCTGTAATACGGTCCGTTTCGCTGGTACGGGCACTTGCAAAAATAATAGGTATGGTTGTTACCTGACGCAGTTCTTTGCAAAGTTCAAAACCTGTCTGATCTGGCAGATTTATATCAAGTAAAATAAGGTCAAAACGATTGTCTGACAGTAAATGAAAAGCGGTCTCACTATCAGGGGCATAAGTTACACCATAACCATAGCTCTCAAGCATATCAGACATAATCATGGATAAGTCATCATCATCTATAATAAGAATTTGTTTTTGGGTCATTCCTATACACCTCCGTGTTCTTTTGGATTCAATAGGCTTATTTTATCATTGTTATAATAGATAATACAAGGATAATTTGTAATTGTTCAAAATCATGAGTGGTTAGCTTTAAGTCCATAATTGTTCTGAGTATGTGCTATAATTAGTGTAACTGTAGTGGTAAAAATCTTGAAGGGAGGAATAGAAGGATGGTATACTAATAATGGTAATATTGATTTAGGGGGCATGTAGAAATACCATGCTGGAAGATTCTTTGGAAAAGATAGATAAACTGCTAAAGGTAAATTTTTTATTAAATGAAAATGGTATGGTGAAAAAGAATGATTTTATTAAATCTCCAATATTACAAATACCAGATGATATATGGATGTTAAAAAATAATCCAACGATCATTTATGGTAGTTTATTGAAGTTTTATTGCTATGATACAGGGAAGTGATGAGAATATCTCATAATATTATATATTAGAAAAAGAAGTTAATAAATTAAAAGAGTATGATTTTGAAAACATAAGAGAAAAGGCATAAAAGGCATACATATTTGGTTTAAACGATAAACAGTTAAATGCTCTTATTCTTCATATATAAAAATGGATTCCCAGGTGGTGATTTAAAATTAGTAGATTGTAAATGAGATTTTTTGAAAAAATGTAGAATAACTAATACAATTCGTATACTAAAAAAATGATGATTATAAAAAGATTGGATGATATAATATGGATTGGTATATAGAGGAACTATTTAAAAATTGCGATAATTATAGTGCTATGTCAGATGAGTTTATAAAAAATATGGCTGTTGTACTACAGAGAATGGATATTATAATATAGTAAATACTGATGATTATGTGGATATTATTGACGAAATTTATTCTGTTGAGGATGATAAATCCACAGTTGTATTTGTAACAGGCATGGCAGATATTATAGTATATGATAATGAAGGATATTATATTGATATAAGACATCAAAAGTCTGATGAAATAGGTGATGATGAGTACTTTTCGCTAATAAGAGAAGAATGAAAACCGCAGATTTTAGGTCAACAGTATTATCATAGAATCCCTATGAAGAAGCAGTGAAAAAGTATGGAATTGCAGAATACGAAGAATGTTTTGTGTATGAACCTTTATTAAGTCTTGAGGGAAAGGAAGATTAGATTTTTTGACTGGCTGAATGATGTGCTGAATGGGAATATCGAAATGTAGAGGGAGATGAAGATATAAAAAAATTCTAAGCGAAATATATGACAGAGGATTGATGTTTTGAGATAGTGGATTAAAAAAAAAGATTTAAAAAATTATTGAAATATAAAATATTTAAATAATAGTATATTATTGATAAATAATATGGAGGATGGTAGATGTGAGAATATACATACAGTCAACAAAAAATAACCTTCCAAGAAATTACAATTTTTATAATGCGTATCAAGGTTTTTATGAGATGGGATATGAGATGGTTTTGTTTCATACACCAGAAAAGCTAAGAACAAGTAAAAAAAATGATATTATAATTGGATATGTTAAAACAGTCAGAAACAGATTGGATGACTTTGGAATAAAAACACCTGATATAGATTATCCCGAAGAATTGAAAAAATATATGAACAGAAAAATATGGCATTCAAAAATTAATACAATAAATGCTCATCCAGAATTATGGCCATTATTTGTAAAACCTGTGGAAGATAAAAAATTTACAGGAACTGTTGTGGAGTCACCAAAGGATTTAATAGGCTGTGGAAGTTGCTATGAGAATACAGACGTTATTTGTAGTGAAGTCATCCACTTTGAAACAGAATGGCGTGTATTTGTCCGATATGAGAAAATACTTGATGTTCGACCATATAAAGGGGATTGGAAAAAACATTTTAATGCAGAAATCATCGAAGCTGCTGTGAAAGATTATGTTTCGGCGCCGGCTGGATATGCAATAGATTTTGGTATTACAGATAAAGGAGAAACTGTTTTAATTGAAGTAAATGATGGTTATTCTCTTGGATGTTATGGATTATTTTACATAGATTATGCAAAGTTATTATCTGCTAGATGGGCTGAACTGACGGATACAGAAGACGAGTGTAGATTTTAAAAAGTGATTTTAGTATGATTTTCTTTATAAATTGCCTAATATTGTAGTTTTATATTTTTAGGAGGCATTATATGGATATAAAAAAGAGAATACATAATCTTATATTAGAAAAAATTATCTGAAGTTATATAGGGAATATCCATTAGTTCTAAATGAAATGATTTGTATAGAAAATCAAGAAGAATTTGAAGATTTTTTTTTAAGACCATCGTAAAATCAATGAAGATACATTTTGATTTTTCCTTTGTATCAATTGGTAAATGCATGCTTATAGACGTTTATAAAGGTGAAGTTTATGAAAAACTTATATCATATCTTCAAACAAAACTGCCCTTTGAAATTTTTGAGCAAATAAAGACAGAAATAAATAGTGTTTACATTGATATAGATGAAAATAAAACAATTGAACCATTTATGGAGCAATGTAATAAGATTTTAAAAGATACAAATTCTATTTGCATACAACGGTTTGATGATACATATTGTGCAGGTGTCTATTTTATTGAAGCTGTGCGAAAGGAGTAGAAAAGAAAGATGGTAATATATAATGTCCGATTGAAGATACTATCGAAGAGCCGTATAATGAATTTATCTTTATGAGGTTGTGGATGTATGGGGAGATGAACTTAATATTTCTATAGGATTGTTTATCTCTTAGGAATTTGCATGGAAAGGTATTTGTGAAGATACAAAAAATGGAACGATGTACAAAGATATAGAATGAATTTTAGATGAAAAAATTCAGAAAATGGAAAATATATTATTTTATTTAAATATATATTAAATATGGTATTTGTAATATAAAAAGACATTGGAAAGTTAAATATTCCCAACGTCTTTTTTTTCTGAGAGTTTTTTTACTAAGTTTAAAATAAGCAGATGTTCGTCAAAATCTAGTTTCATAAAAAGCTGATGAAGTTCGTGACTAATTGCAGGATTTGAATTTTCTGTATCAAAAAATTCTTTTGGAGTGATATGAAAATATTCACATATATTCAAGAATTCTGCCATAGAGGGCAGAGTTTTTCCTGATGAAATGTTATTGATATACCCACGGCTATGCCCCAAATCAAGACTTAATTGGTATTCGGACAATTCTTTTTGCAGTCTTAAAAATGTAATTCGCTCTCGTATAAATTGTTCGTCCATGATAATCACCTCATGTATATCATAAAATGAAAATAAAATTGACTTGCCTACTCAAAAATGTTAAAATACCATAAATAACATTTATAAAACGTGTTTTCTGTAAAAATGTATGTTTAAAAATGATATAGAATAATGTGAATTTTCAACTTTTAGGCTTCACAAATAGGCATGTGATGTTTCTGAGTATAAACTAGAAAAATTTGAATAAATAAGTGTTATTATTTTAACCAGGAAAGGGAAAAATTAGACAGAAAAAGTTTAAATTGTGCATGGAGGAAGTCGTTATGAATAGTTTTCCATTTAGAGGAGACATGGATAACAGAAGCATATTGTATATGCTTAAAGATTGGATTACTACACCAGAGTTGAAAGTTCTTATTCAATCATTTGGAGGAAATCTTCAAACAGATAAGACAATAGTAGAGCAAATAAATCAATTGGTAGAGTTTTCCCATATCTGGAATTTTCAAAACAAAGAAAAAATAACTGATATAGACAAAATAAGATGGGCTATTATGAATGAGGGATTGAGCAGGGAACAGCAAGAAATTACCCTAACAGCAGCCAAAAAACTGGGATTAATTGGATGTACAATACCATCTCAAAGGGTATATGATTATATTCTTGTTCTAGGTGGTGTTGGAATGTCTTGTTTGCTTGGAATAAAATATGCAAAGGAGTTATGTGGCAAATATGGTATTTCTGCTTCTAATATTGTTGGATTTGCAAGAATGAGAGAAATTATGAAGCTAGAAAGAACTGTAACAGATACCTATGCACTTAACGCTAAGACAGAATTTGACTTAATGAGGGCTGCAGTATTAAATGTTTTTGGTTCACTTGAATTGATAGATAGAAAAGAGTATATTTCTGAAAATTCAAATAAATCATGGGTAATGGAATATTATAATAATAACATTCCTTTAATACTTTTTGCAGAACCATTTATAGAACCAGGGAAACATAAGGCAAATACTGCAGATACATTTTCATTTTTTATGAAACAATTGGAAGTAGGATGTGGAGTTAATATATTATTAATTACCGATCAGATTTATGTACCATATCAACAGATGGAAGCAATTCGATTGTTGGGAATACCATATAATCATTCGGTGGAAACAGTAGGATTTCCAGATGAATGACCAGATGGTTTACAGAACATACAAGAACCAGAAAATTATTTGCAGGAAATTTATTCAATATTACAAGTGATGGGAAGGATAATAAAAAATTTAGAATGGTGCAAAAATGATTATCATAGATGGAGGAAAGGTAAAGAAGAAGTAGAAAGAGGATTTTTCTTCAGTTAGAATTAATTTATTAGACATAATAAAGTCTTTATGTAATCTTCAGATTTACATAAAGACTTTGTTTCTGTTTAAGTCAGGAAAAAAGTTGGCTAATTTATTCCACCTGCCTTGAAGTTATATGTAGGTTTTATAATGTTATCTATAATTATGGTTTCTCCAATTACATCAACTATGTCTTCTATTTTTCTATAGGCAAAGGGAGATTCATCCAAAGTATCCTTATTCACACAAATGGAATGTATACCTTTCATTGCTGCTTTAAATTCTGAGACTGTGTGATGTTCTTTAACTTCAGAGCGTTTGTAAATCCGCCCAGAACCATGTGGTGCAGAGCAGTTCCAATCCTCATTTCCAAGACCTGTACCTAGAATGATACCATCACGCATGTTAATAGGAATAATGACCTTTTCATCTGAATTTGCCCGGATAGCTCCCTTTCTTAAAATTGGAAGTTCTCCTGAAAAGTCAACATAATTATGAATACATGTATAACTGTCAAGGATACGCCACTTCATACCACGAACAATTTCGTCAATCATAGCCTCTCTATTTATGCGTGCAAAGTCTTGTGTAATTGCTAAATCATGAAAATAGGATTGAAGTAAATCACCTTCAAGGCATGTCATTTCGTATGGAGCATGACCTTGTTTTTTCATTTGTGATATTTTTTGTCCTTCCTTTAAGTAATATTCGGTTACCTCCATTCCAAGATGCCGGCTTCCTGAATGAATGACAAGGTAAAAAGCATTGTCTGCATCTTTGTCTACTTCGATAAAATGATTTCCGCCACCTAATGTTCCAATGCTTAAATTCGCTTTTGGTTCATTAATAGCTTTATAACAATGTAACTTACTAAGGTCAATGGTATGGCTGAATTTATGTGCTGTTTTTCTGACTTTTCCACCTGAAGGAACATGTTCACGGATAACAGTATCCAGCTTCTGGTATTCTATATTTTTGGCCTTGATTTTTGCAATTGTCATACCACAACCAATATCTACCCCAACCAGACTTGGAAGAAGAGAATCTCCAATTGTCATAGTGAGACCAATAGTGCCAACTTTTCCTGGATGTACATCTGGCATAATGCGGATTTTACTTCCTACAGAACTTGGATGGTTGCAAATCATTTGTATTTGTTTACGTGCATAATCATCAATTGCATATTCTTCATTATTGGTTGTGTAAACGATAGCATTTGTATATTTTCCATATATTGTAATCATAATAAATCCTTTCTAAATAAAGGCGTTTCTTGAATGTTTTTGGGTATCAGAACAGATGCTTAGAAGGCGGAACATCGCCATAAATGAAACTTTAGAGTATTATGTGACTACTCACTAAAAATAGCTAGTATTACATGACAAACTGTTATTCTGTTCTTTTGTAGATATTTACCAAAAATTTTATAAAAAACACCTTAGTCCAAGGTGTGAATTATTTGGAAAAATACGTTTACTTATATTTGGGAATAATTATAAAGACAAGTATATAAGAAGTTAATTCAGAAAATTCCAAGGACAATTTCACACCTTATTAACAAGTTATTAAGTTTAAATTAGTTTTAATCATATACTGCATATTGTCCTCCTTATCTAGCTGGGTTAAATAGTTACAATACAAAGGTCGAGCTTCTTTGTTTATTAGTCAGTATATCAATTGATTTATAAAATGTCAATAGAGAATAATTATACTATATTAATTATCATTGGATTATAATAATATTATTACCAATATTAAATAAAATGGTAAAGCAGGTTATATAGTTCTTGAGTATCTGTAAAAAAAGGCATATAATTGTGAAATGCCAATATATTATCTTATAAAGATAATTTAGGAGAAGATTTTATAATGGAAGAAAAAATGACCTCCCTGACTAATACATGCAGTTTTGCAAATGTAAGACCAATTATGATGGATTTACCATATCCTCCAATTCAGGTGGAAAGAAAAAATCAGGTTTATGCCAATTTACTTAGTGTGGATTATTGTGGTGCTGTGTCTGAGATGTCTGCAATTACACAATATATTAACAATGAAAACCGTTTATCTTATGAAAGATGTTCTATAGCAAAAACTATTTTGGGTATTGCAATGGCAGAAATGATGCATTTGCAAAAGTTAGGAGAATTAATTTTTATGCTGGGTGGGAATGTTGATTTTATAGCAAAGCAGCATAATGGAAGACAGAGGATGTGGACACCAGAATATTTGACGATTCCAGAACACTTAGGGAAGATGTTGTTAGCTGATATAGAAGCAGAAAAGGCTGCAATCAATCAGTATAAAATGCATATAAACATGATAAATGATAATTGTGTAAATGCAGTATTGGCAAGGATAATTAAGGATGAGGAATATCATATTATGTTATTGCAGGCTTTAATGAAAGAAGTTACTGTTCACACCTGCGGTGCAAACAGTAACTGAAAGAACAATAAGTAACAATGTTCATGGTTTTGGACGGTTACAATTTAATAAAGAAGTGATATAATTATAGGCAGCAGCTTAGTCATGTATTTTTTTATGATTGGGCTGCTGTTAAAATTTGGAAATTATTATATTAAATGGTGAATGGCAGGCACAAAAAATTGCAAAATTAATAGAGAAAAAAGTGTGAGATTTTTTAGTTTGTTTCGTTTAATAGATGTAAGTAGTTTCTATTGGACTTTTTACATAATAGTTCAGTATGGCTGAACTGTTATCTTTTACAGGAGTGGATATTAAAATATAACAGTGAAGGAAGGTTCAGCGTTACATTAAAACAGGAGGTTAGATCATTGGATAACGGTGCAAGTAGCTACCGCCGTTTCCTTAATGGTGATGATAGCGGTATTGTAGATATTGTAAAAGATTATAAAGATGGGTTGATATTGTATATAAATCGATATGTAGAAAATATTCTAATAGCAGAAGAATTGGCAGAGGATACTTTTTTTAAGTTAATGGTAAAGAAACCAAGATTTTTACCCCATTATTCTTTTAAAACATGGCTTTATACCATTGGAAGAAATGTTGCAATGGATTATATTCGTAAGAAAAGAAAAATAGTTTTTGATACAATGGAAAATTTTGAATTTTTAACGAGGGAAGAAGATAGTCTTTTGCAGGCATATCTAAGAGAAGAAAAAAAGCAAATAGTACATAAGGCGATAGGAAAACTAAAGCCAGAATATAGAGAAGTATTGCAGCTCATTTATTTTGAAGAATTTACAAATACAGAAACTGCCCAAATTATGAAAAAGAGTAAACGGCAAGTGGAAATGTTAGTTTATCGGGCAAAAAAATCGCTAAAAACAGAGCTTTTGAAGGAGGGCTTTGGATATGAAGAATTATGAGGAAATGGCAAGAGATTTATTAGCAAGAAGGGATGCATATGAACAACAACAAAAGAGAAAAAAAAGGAGAAGAGAAAGAGTTGTACTTTGTGCAGCAAGTATTGCTTTGTTACTATTAGGCGGTTTTGGAATTTGGAGAAGTGGTATTTTGCAACAGGACTTTGATAATTTTCCTATAGCAGAGGCAGATATGCAGAAAGAAATAGATAGAAGCCATATGCAGACGAAAAATAGTCAGACAGAAGAAAAGAGGCAAGGGGAAACAGAGAGCAAAAAGAAAAGAAAGGAGAAAAGTGTAAAAGAGTTGAAACCTTCCACTAAGGTTGACTCAATAAGCGAAGACCGAACACAAGATGATATGAGAGTACAAAGTGAAGGTTTGTTTGTACCATGTAATATAGTTTGGGACAACAGATTGTATGAAATACAGGATATTGCACTTGAAGAAAATGATCTTGAAAAGAAATATAGTAAAACTATAAACAATGAGGCGTTTAGGGTGTATTCTATAAAAAATATAGCAATTGAAAAAAGTATTGCATATAAAAGAAATAATATAATATATCAATATAATTGTATATACAATGAGGTTTTTAATGTAAATGGTAAAGAATATGGTTTAGTGGATTGGAGGTATTATTATCCAGAACCAGAAAAAGGAGAATACTTAGGAAAAGTAAATGGTAAAAAGATATATAAGGTTGTTGGAAATAATAAGGCGGTTTTAATTGATTTGACATCTATTGTTAGTACTGAGCATGACAACGAATTTCTTTTTGTTGCTGAGCTTCTTGAATAATAGGCAAGTCCCCGTCTTAAATAAAAACAGGGAAGAGGATAAAATATTACAAAATAAGTAGAAAGAAGGTATTATTATGAGAAGCGGAATTTGGGAACAAGTACAAAAATATGTAAGGTTATTTTCATTGGTGGGATGTATTGTTTTGCTAGTGTCGTGTGGAATAAAGGAAGATACTGCAACAGATGAAACGGATACTCTGGAAGAAAAGGACAACAAAGAAAGTATAACTAAGAATCAGGAGGATAAGGAATCACAAGATTTACAAGAAGGAAATAAAAGAGTGGAATTTACCATTCATAATAAAAATTCCCATGGGATTATGGGAGTTACCTTACCAAAGGGGTGGAACTATAGTTTTGTAGGAGCTACCCATGAGGATATACGTAAAGATAATAAATGTTGCTGTTCAGATCCAACAGAAGATGTACGGAGAGTTTGTACTTGCTTAAGTGACAGGAAGGATAAAGAATCAGCCCTAATTTGCCAAAATGCATTCAAGGGAAAGGGAGTGCAGTCTGAAAGTAAGGATTTAGAAGAGTATGGAATTAGTTTTTGGAAAGAAGAGAATCCTAAAATGAAAATCCAATATCTTTACCATAAAGACAGATTGTTTTTCTGTGCAACAGGAGTGACAATTGGAAAAGAAATTTTGGATAATGGGGGAATACCATTAAAGGCGGAAAGTCTTATGGAAGAGATAGAGGGAGATATCTGGTATACTCTGATACTTGATAGAACGAATCTGATTACAGGAGATAAAGGAGATTATGCTATACATTGTGAGGTAGAGAAAAAATTGTGGAACCAATATCAGAAGGAGATAAGAGAAATTTTGGAGGGAATCACACTGCAAAAATGCAGATAATTAAAGTTTACGATTAAAATAAAGGTAACTATTCAGGTAGAATCACGTATTTACTGCGTATTTCGTAAGAAAAAGTGTATTTTGTAATGTTTAAGCCCCTTCGCCGAAGGCGAATTATTATGTGCTTAAACGTAACTGTTCATGATTCTGAACAGTTACAAATAAAAAATAATGAAAAAGTATAGCTACATGAATTTTAGCTATATTTTTTTCGCTTTATAGAAAAGTTTGTCCCATAAAGAAGTTTCTTATCAGTTGACTTTTTTTCTTGAAGTTTCCAGAGAATCTATCGTGTATTTTTCTTATGTTTGGTAGAATAGGAATAGAAAAGTATTGAAGGAGGATATACATGTTAAGATTATCAGAAAATATAGCTTTTTTTAGAAAAAAGAAAAAAATTACTCAGGAAGAACTTGCAAATTTTGTAGGAGTTTCCAAAGCTTCTGTATCAAAGTGGGAAAATGGACAAAGTATGCCAGATATATTGATACTTCCTCAGCTTGCTGCCTTTTTTGATGTAACCATAGATGAGTTAATTGGATATGAACCCCAGCTTAGCAAAGAACAAATTATGAGAAAGTATCGGGAATTGGCAAATAATTTTGTGACAATGCCTTTCTTGGAAGTTATGGAAGAAAGTAGGAAAATGGTTCAAAAATACTATTCCTGTTATCCTTTTTTGTATCAGGTAAGTGTACTTTGGCTTAATCATTATATGTTAGCAGGAGAAGGGAAACAACAAGAGATCCTTGAAGAAATTTTAAAGTTATGTGAGCATGTTTTAAAAAATTGTAAAGATATTCAGATTTGTAAGAATACTACTGCGATTCAAGGAATATCTAACCTCCAGCTTGGAAGACATGAAAAAGTAGTGGAAATTCTGGAGGAAGTGGTTCACATGGAACAGATGAATATGCAATTGGAAGGTGTGTTAACACAAGCATATTTAATGGGACAGAAAAAAGAAAAGGCAGAGGAAACAGTACAGGCAAGTATGTATATGAATTTACTCAGCCTGATGTCTAATGGGATAGAATATTTACAGATTCATACAGATAATCTGGAAGTTTGTGAGGAAACAATAAAGAGATTTGAACAATTGGTGGAAAGCTTTGGGTTGAAAGAATTACATCCCAATGTTTGTGCTCAATTTCACTATCAGGCGGCTATAATTTATGGTATTTTCCAAGAAGATGAAAAAACTATTGTTATGTTAAAAAAATATATAAAAGATGTGCATAGACTTATGTTAATAGATAAAGTTACATTGCATGGGGACGCATTTTTTAATAAATTGGAAAAATGGATGGAACAGGATGAGTCATATATTGGAGCAGTAAGAGAAACCGAATTGATTTGGAATAATGCAATAGAAGCTTTTGGAAATCCATGTTTTGACCATATTCGTGACAGAAAGGAATTTAAGCAAATGAAAAAGGAATTAGAAGGAGGAAAAATTCATGGAAATTAAAGAAATTTTACCATTTTTGATACCACTCATTATTATAGAATTTGGTTTAATGTTTTATGTGATTCGCCATATTTTAACTCATGACAGATATAAAAGAGGCTCAAGAGGAATGTGGCTATTAATAGCAATTATAGGATGTGAGTTTATTGGACCCATTTTATATTTATTACTTGGAAAGGAAGAAGACTAAATGAATATGTTAACAGTGAATGGGGTTTCAAAATCTTTTGGCAGTCATAAAATTATTGATAATTTATCCTTTGAAGTGCCAAAACATTCAATTTATGGATTTATTGGACAAAATGGTGCGGGAAAAACAACTACCATGAAAATGATACTTGGTCTGCTTGCACCAGATGCAGGTGAGATCTTGATAAATGGGGAAAAGGTAACAACAAATAAGAATAAAACAAACTGTTTTGTTGGATACTTGCCCGATGTACCAGAATATTATGAATACATGACGCCTAAAGAATACCTAAGGCTATGTGGAAGAATTACAGGTTTAGATAAGAAAAATGTGGATGAAAGAGCAAATAAAATGCTGAATGTAGTGGGATTATCTTCCTATAAAAAAAGAATCCGTGGATTTTCACGAGGAATGAAACAGCGTTTAGGGATTGCCCAAGCACTTCTTCACAAGCCTAAATTGTTGATTTGTGACGAACCAACCTCAGCATTAGATCCTATTGGAAGAAAGGAAATTCTCGATATTTTATCTTCTGTCAGGGAGGAAACTACAGTTTTATTTTCTACACACATTTTAACAGATGTAGAAAGGATTTGTGATAATATTGCATTTATAGACAAGGGGGAAATTATTTTATCTGGTTCTTTGGATGAAGTAAAAAGTTCCCACAAGACTTTTGGAATAGAAATTTTATTTGAAAATGAAAAAGATGCAAAGCAATTTTTTGAGGTATTTCCAGGAGGAAAATGGGGAAATTCCTACCAGCTTCAATACTATCCCCAAGAAAGATATAAAATTTTTGCCTATATGAAATATATTGCCAAGAATCAAATGCAGATTCATAAAATAGAACAATTAGAACCTACTTTGGAGGATTTATTTTTGAAAATAATGGAAAAGGAAGTGAACATAAGATGAGAGCTTTTTTTGAATTTTTTAAAAAGGAGTGGTTAGAGCTTATCCGTACTGGAAAATTTTTAATTCTTGGAATTGTGTTTTTGATATTTGGAATATCCAATCCGGCAATAGCAAAGCTGACACCATGGCTTATGGAGATTATGTCAGAGGATTTGTCTAAAATGGGTTTGACTGTGTCAGAGGTAATTGTAAATGATTTGAGTTCTTGGACTCAGTTCTTTAAAAATATATCTATGATTATTATAGTACTTTTAATAATGTTTAGCGACACAATTAGTAAAGAGTATCAAAAGGGAACATTAATTCCAATTTTTACAAAAGGTATTTCTCCACACACAATACTTGCAGCAAAAACTGCATTGATTTTTGTTTGCTGGACAGTTGGCTATTGGTGTACCGTAGGAATCACCTATGGATACAATGCTTACTTTTGGGGAAATGAGATTGCAGAACATATTGGATTTGCCCTGCTTTGTTATTACCTATTTGGAATATGGCTGATAAGTGTTCTGGTGTTTATGACTTCAGTATTTCAAAGTAATATTGGAGTTTTAATTGGTACAGCAGCAGTATTTGGAGTAAATTTTGTGGGAACGATGTTTTCTAAGATTATAGATTATCTTCCAGGGAAATTAACCGTTTCAGGAGAACTTCTGACGGGACTGGCAGAGCCAAGAGCATATGGAAAAAGTATAGTAATAACAATAATAATATCAATGATGGAATTAGGGATTGGATATTATCTTATAAGTAAAAAGAACTTGTAAGCATGATAGAAAAAACTTTCAATATAAAATGGGTGTGTTGTATTATTAGCCTTATATAACACACCCATTTTGTTATGTATATGTTTGGTTGGATTTTTTATAGCAGCGTTATATGTAAATCCTTTCTCTGATGTAGATAAGAGAGTTCCTTTTTATCCCGTTTGGTATACAGATTGTATTCGTATTTACCATCAAAGAGAATGGAAACTTTCTTTTGATATAGACTTGCACTATTCATATATTCTTCTATTTGTATACTTGCCTGGTATTTCTGTAATAGCTCGTAGGTACTCATTAAACCAATTCCACTGCCCCCATCTTTTTTATGGGTAGTATACTGTTTTATTCCAAGATGGAGAAGGGTTTCTTTTGTAAATGGAATCCCGGAATCCCATACACTAATGGAATAATATTCCTCTATAATTCCAAAATGTAATAAAATCTGAGTTCCTTTTCCATGCTTGGTAGCAATCAATGCGTTTTCAAGCAAATCGGCAAGAAGTGTCAAGAAATCATGCTCCTCCATTATTTCTTCAAGAAAATAGTGTATATTTCCAGTTAAAGAAACCTCTAAAGAAATACCTCCTGCTTGTCCTTTATGAATCATATAATTGAGCAGACAATTGATAGAAAGTATATTTGTAAACGAAAGAGTTTCAGGTTTAGAAAGGTCAGAAACCATTTGCTTTCGTCCGCAATCTTCCTTTTGCAGCTCTAGCAAAAGTTTATTCCCTATTTCCTTTCTGGATTCCTTGTCTTCAAAAGGAGTCGAGAGAAAGGTTTCCACAGCAAGCTCTAGTGCAGCAATCTGCTTATTATCCCGATGAATCAATTTTGCCAGTTTCTGATTTTCTTCTTTTAAAGAGGTTATCGTATCTTGACAGTCTTGCAATTCTTCTTCCATTCGTTTGATGTCTCTGTTTCTTAATTGTTCCAAGTAGGTTCGGTGTAATTGGCTTCTCCACCAAGTAAAAAGAAATAAAAACAATATAAAAATAAAGAGAAAGAGTAACATTGTCCACTGAAACTGTTCCGCTTCTTTAATAGTCAGGCTGCTAACTAACATAGTAGAAAGTAAAACAGACAAACCAAGGAGAGAGCCAAGGGTCGTTATATGTTGATTTTTTAAAAATGGCATGCCCTTCTTTAATCGTGTAATGCGAAATGGAATTTGACAAAACAGAAACATGAATGGACAGACTGATAATTGAATAATTATATCAGGCAGATCCGTTTTGTTTAGAAAGAACCAGCATATGGCTGCTAAGGCTAATGCACTTAGAAAACCAGATATTAAAAATATACAGTAGCACAAACCATAAGACAGTAAGAGGGTTATAAAGATTGTGTCACTGTGTGTTCTGGTTGTAATTCCATAATATATGAAATGAAACAAAGGAAGTAAGGCATAACTAAAATACTGAATGGATTCAGGCAAATATGATAATAAGAAGAAAACAGGTAAACAAAATAAAAGGAATAACCTCTTTTGTAATTTGGAAGATTCTTTTACCATTAATAATTTTTGATATATGTAATCACTGCATAACAGAACAGAAGTATATCGTATCCATAATTGTAACATACAAAAACCCCCTTTTTTCTACAAAAAGTATACCCCATGTACCAAATTATTTTTTGAACTAAAAAAGATATTCTTATGCTATCAAACAAGGAAAGGAGTTGATAGCATGAGTTTTTGGGAATTATTTTTAAAATTTTTAAATAAAAACCACTAATTTAACACTCATTTTTTAATTTGTTTGCATAATAAAATACAAATTCGTTTACTGTAGGAACACCTTTTGAAGAACGAATTTTTGCTGTATAATGCAACAAAAGTTCATCAATATCCATTGTATTCCAAGCATAGTTGATAGCATTCTGTATACCGCGTTCTACACTTGCTGAGGATTTTCCGTATTTTTTTGCAAGTGATACAGTAATGTTAGATGAGGCATCATTGGCAATCAAGAGAATGGCATCTATTAAATATTGATATCCAAGAAACTTTGGATTAATACCAACATTATCCAACTCTTGTGAAACAATATGTTTAAGCCGTTGCTTTCTCTGGAGTGAAGTTTCAGAGGTGGCATACAATGGATTTTGACGTTTCTGGTTATAACGGATAACAGAAGACATTGTGCAAAGAAATTCAATTACTTTTGTTTCCGAATAATCGCACTGATGTTTGTACATAATGAAATCAGCCCCATTTTCTCTTGTGTATTGGTAAGTGGTGGGACTGGAATTATTGGTTGTAATTAAAATATATGGTGAAAAAGGCGTAGAAATATTTTGTAACTCTTTAAGAAAGAGTAAGCCATTTCCTTTGCCATAGTGTAGTTCTAAATCTAAAATAACCACATCAGGAGTATCTTTTTGCATAAGTTCTAAAGCATGATAGGAATTGTTGGTACTACCAACTAAGGTTATGTCTTCTCTATCATCTATTGCATCCTTAAAACGTTGGCACACATCCTGATCGTCTTCAATTAATAAGACATGCAATGGTCTGTTCATGATATTCATCTCCTTATGTAATGATAACATCTATGTAACTATTCAAGTAAACATACACATTCACTGCATGTTTTATAAAAAAACTAAATTTATAGTGCTTATGTTCCTTAGTCAAAGGTAAACTATTATAGGTTTAAATATAATTGTTTATGGTTTTGAACAATTACACATAGATTAAATATACCACAAAAACCTACAAAAACCAACATTTACCTACAAAAATCTACATTTTTCGACATATGACCCCCAAAAACCTACAAAAACCTACATTTCCCCCCAAAAACCTACAAAAAATTATAAAAATTAGGTACAAAAACCAAAGGAAATTCAAAAAAAATTGTTGTATGATTAATAAGTTGGAAAGTATTTATTGAAAAATAAAAAGTTTTCTTTACAAGGTTGAATTGTAATTATAAAGGAAACTAGATACATAAAAAAAAGGAGGGAGCCAATGAATCCATATAGTGTATTAGGACTTCATAATTCTGCTAGTAAAGATGAAATAAGAAAAGCTTATAGAAATTTAGCAAGAAAGTATCATCCAGATTCTAATCCAGGTAACAAAGAAGCAGAAGAGAAATTTAAAGAGATTAATGATGCTTATGCAATTTTAAGTGATGAAAAGAAAAAAGAAAAGTATGACTATGAAGCATCCATGAAAAATTCAAAGTCAAATGAAGAAATGTTTCAACAAAAGGCAGGGCAAAGAGTCCCCCATACAACACAAACACAAAGAACATCATCTAATCAGACCAAAAAAGATTTTAAAATGGATAAAGAGAGTATTTTTAATCAATTTAGTGATTTTTTTGGCTTTAAAATGTAGCATTTTGTTAAATTTATAAAAAAGAAAGATGGAGAAAAATAATGATAATTGGATATACCGAAGATGGATATTTAAAAATAAAAGTCGAGGACAATATAAAAGTAGATTATACTCAGTTGCAGGGAATGAATAGTCTTCCTTATTTTGTTCCGTCTTTGAAGGACAGATATGAAGACAATGTAATATTATATCATAGAGGAGAATATATTTCTATTGCAGAACATGTTAATGGGAAAAGTTATGTATTTAAAGAATTTAAATCTGTTTTATTAGTAATATTAGAAGCATTTGTAAAATTAGAAAAGGCTGGATATAAAATGGGCAATGCATGTGTTTCGCTAGATAATATCTTTATTCATCCTCAAAGTGGCAAGATACGAATTGTTTATGTGCCAACAGAGGAGTCATTATGTACAGCAGAAAATTGTATTAGGGAATTATTGTCAGAGTTATTATCTAAAATTCAAACCAAAGATTCGGCACTTTTATTAGGAATATTATTGGAAAATAAAAATTGTGAACAAATTATAATAGAAGATATTATAAAAGACATACAAGGGGCAAAAGAAAAAAGTACAGATATTTCTGAAAAAATAGAGGAAAAAATAATGGAAGTGCCAGTAGAAAAGATAATTTATAAATCAAAAGACTACAAGGTTTTCCGTTATATAGTAGTAGCTATAGAGATACTAACTGGAATTGTTATCCCTATATTTATAAAATTTTTTGCTAATAAGGACGCTATAGAACTAAAAAATATTATTATAGTAAACATTTGTGAAATAATAATAACAGTTTTGGCAATGGTTCTGTTGCGTGACAAAGATATGGCGGCAGAAACATTGACTCCTTTAAGCCACAATGATAATAGGCAAGTAATACAGCAAGTACAGCAGCCAGTAGTAGAGAAAGATCAAAGTATGGATATAACTATACAAAAAAATACAATTAGCTTTGAAAATAATCATATAAACAATACAGAAGATAAAAAGCTTAATTTTGTAGAAAATGATTTATCAAATGCTAGAGTTTCAAGGGAAAATACAACTCTACCAAAAAAAGAACCAGTAGGTGAAGGTACTTGTGTACTATATGGAGATTTGGATATGTCGCAGGCATATTTCCTTGAAAATGGGAAGTCCAGTCTTATGGATAGAATTTTTATTGATAAACCAGAATTTATTATTGGCAGAGAAAGTGGAACAGATTTTAAGGTGGATGATAATTCCGTATCAAAAAGACATGCCAAGGTAATAAACAGAAATGGCAAGTATTATATAGAAGATTTGAATTCTAGTAATGGAACAAAAGTAAATGAAGTTCTTATAAAGAATCAAGCGGAGCTGGCAGAAGGAAGTCAGGTAAAAATAGGCAGTAAGGTATATATTTTTCATAGTATGTAGGAGGTTCTTATGAAGTTTGTTTCAGCGGCTGTGACAGATGCCGGAATAAAAAAAGTAAATGAAGATACATATTTGCTCCAAATAGAAGAAACCATGCATGGTACTGCATGTTTGGCTGTAGTGTGTGATGGTGTGGGGGGATTACAGTATGGTGATAGAGCGTGCAAATATGTAACTAGCCGGTTGGGTAGATGGTTTAGCCAGATTTCAAAGGTAAAATTTGAGGTATCCACAGATATTTTACAACAATTAAATGTGGAGATTGAGACTATTCATTTTGAATTACTAAGAATGGGGCAGGATGCTGGAGCTAAACTTGGAACAACATTATCTGGGATTTTATTAATAGCAGGAGAATATTTTTTGTTTCATGTTGGTGACACACGTATATATTTGTTTACAAATAATTTGAGGTGTCTAACCTTTGATCATACTGTTGCAGCGGCAAAGCTTAGAAACGGGCAGATAACAGAAAAAGAGGCGGAAAGTGGAAAAGAAAAACATGTATTATTGCAGTCTATAGGTGTAAGCCCTGTGTTGGAAATACAGAATATGAATGGGCATGTTCAGGAAGGTGATGTTTTTTTCTTATGTAGTGACGGACAGTATAATATGCTAAATATTGGGGAGGTGGAAGATATTTTGGAAGAGATGAAATATATGGAACAATCTGATATGCAGCAAACAGCAGAAACCTTAGTTGATGAAGTTTTAGAACGTGGGGAAAAAGACAATATCACTGCGATTTATATTAAAGTAAAAGAATAAAATAAGATTATCTGTAGTCTTTAAGAAGGTTTAATAGGTTTATTAATGATAAATTAGGGTTTATATAAATGTGTGAAAGGGATGAAGATATGAAATGGCATTTAAAACAGATATTTTTTATAAGTATCGTTTGTCTACAGGTTTTATGCATCCTTGCATTTCCTATTTCTGATTGTGTAATAGCAAAAGATACAAGTGATTCTGTACTGACCATGCAACAGACAGAAGGATGTGACATTGTATTTTTGCTTGACATTAGTGGTTCTATGAAGAATACGGATCCTAATAGAATATCCATAGATATTATGAAAATGATGACAGATATCTGCAGTTCAGGAAATAATCGTGTTGGGTTTGTAGGATATAATGATACAATTGCATATTCCTATTCCCTTATAGATGCTGCAGATAAAAAGAAAAGAACAGAATTGAAAAATTATATAGGAAATGTGGAATTTAAGGGAGAAACGGATATAGGACTTGGGTTAAAAAAATCTGTTTCTATGCTGTCAAAGGGTAAAAATAACAATCGTACACCAATAATTTGTATGTTGTCAGATGGAGAGACAGATTTGGCAAATAGTAATACTGGAAGGACAGAGGAACAGTCTCAGGATGATGTGGAACAAAGCATTTCTGCTGCAAAAAAGAATAATATAAAAATATATACAGTAGGGTTAAATAATCAGTTTAGTGAGATTTTGGATTATCTTGAAACCATTTCAAAGCAAACAAATGGACAAGCTTATGCAGCAACTAGCCCTTTCCAATTATTAGAAATTATCAATGGAATTATGGCAAACTATCAGACATCTGCTTTGGTAAATCAGACGACTGAATTAGCAAATGGAAAGATTCAGAAGTTTAAAGTAAAACTTCCACAATGTTCTTTGCGTAAATATAGAATGGTAATCCTTTCTTCTTCTAAAATAGAGACCGCTGGAATTTTAGAGGAAAATGAAAGAATAAAGAAAATAGGAAATGCGAAGTTTTATACAATATTTGAAATAGAAAAACCAAAGAACAAAGAATTAACACTGTACTACAAGACGAAAAAAGGTGCAGCTGTAAGCATGAATACTCAGGGAGAATATGAATTCACTGGAACCTTTGAAATGAAAGACAAGATGAATACAGGAGAAAACGCAGAACTTACTTTTTGGTTTGCAGATGGACAAACAGGAGAAAATTTATGTAATCAAAAGGAATTTAAAGATTTAAACTGCACTTTCTACGCAATTCATGAAGACACAAAAACACAGGTGCAGATTAGTGCTAAACAGGATAAAGAAGGATATTTTATTGAGTTTATACCTAGAGAAGAAGGCAAGTATTATTTTTTAATAAAATATAAAGGAAGTTTAGGAGAAGGATTTTATAAATCTGGAGAATACGAAATTAAAAATAAAGAACCGCAGACTGTGAATAAATTACAAAACAGAATCTGTATTCAAAAAGACAAACAATATAATTTAAACAAAATATTTGAAAATAAGTTTAATAAAGAAATGGAATACTCTGTTGTGTTGGAAGATGGAGATAGCATAGTTGCAAAAATAGATAAAGATACATTAAAAATACATGGAAAACAATTGGGAACACAGAAAGTTAAAATTATTGCAGAAACAGAAAAAGAAAAGTACCAAATTGATTTGACCGTTTATGTGGGAACTTTTTGGGAGATATATCAAGAGTATATTATTGCAGCAGCAATCGGCAGTATTGTATGTTTTACCATTTTAATATACTTTCTTCTATATTTAATACAGAAGAATAAAAAGAAAAAAGCTTTGGAAAAAGAATTTTGTGGAACCTTGATAGGGTATTTTACAGATGTAAAGAGTGCAAATGATTTGCCAATGATGGCATGGAGGTTAGAGAATTACCCTGGTGTGGGAGTTACTTTGTATACCTTATTAAAAGAGGGAAAAGTTAAAGATTATTTTCTAGGAGCAGAGAGGATATGGATATATCCATATAATGAAAGCAAGATTACAATTGTACATAATCTGCAAGGAAGTATTTTTTTAGGAAACAAGTTGGTAGAAAAAAACATACCTGTTCATTTATGCGATGGAGATGTGATATATGTATGCTTTGAAGAAAACGGAGCAGAGATAGAGCTTCATTATAGAAATACTGGAGGATTAAAAAATGGCAGAGAACTGGAATAAGGAAGTTTTCGGTCAGTTTGCTGATATAGGGCTGTCTTTAGATAGTACTTTAAAAGATGGAAAGTATAAGGTAAAACAATATGTTGCAATGGGACATATCAATCTAGTGTATTTGGCAGAAATGAAAAAGGGTGACCAGATAAAACAAGTGTTAATGAAAGAGTTTTGTCCTTATGATTATGCAAACAGAGATTTAGATAAAAAAACACTGGTATGTAAAGGTGTTGCATTTAAAAGACAATATGAAAATGCTAGAAAAATATTTGAAAGAGAATGTAAAATACATCAAAGAATAAATACTGTTCCCATTGAGCAGAGGACTAATATTGTACGATATCTGGAATATTTTGAGGAGAATAATACAAGGTATTTAGTATTAGAATATATTGCTGGAGTGGATTTAAACCACTATATAAAGTCAAATTCCAAATTGCAATTTAAGGAATTGGCAAGACAAATCATACTTGCAGTAATGCAGATTCATAATATTGGAATAATACATAAGGATTTAAAACCATCCAATTTAATCGTAGGTGAAGATCATAAAATCTATGTGATAGATTTTGGAGTGGCAGAATTTGCAGAAGAACAACAAAAGGATAGCACAGTTTTTGTAAGCAGAGTGTTTTCTGCACCAGAATTGTATCATGAGAGCAAAGTTTCATTTCAGGCAGATGTGTATAGTGTGGGAGCAATATGCTATTATCTTCTAACTGGCCGTATGATACAAAGTGCTGAGGAACGATTGAGTGAAGATAAGGTGATCCCGTTATCAGGATTTGTAACAATTCCTTGGATTTTGGAATGGGCAATTATGAGATGTTTGTACCTGATGCCAGAAAAAAGATGGAAGAATTTGCAGATTTTGTACTTTTTGTTATGGTAAATATGAAATTATATATGACAAAACGGAGATGTGAAAGTGTTTTGATATTTTTGTAATGATTTGTGAGCATATTTCATCTGGCATATGTAATTTTATAATTATATAAACCAAGATTATTCATGACTATAAGGGTGAGTGATTGAGGAAAAAATATTAGACAAAGGAGAGAAAAAGATGGAAGTTATTAAACAAACCAACCGTACTATGTTATTTGAAGAGATTAATCCACAAAAGTTAGACTTGCTGACTTTAGTTGGAGATGTCAAAGATGTAGAAAGCTTGAATGATGCCAAGATTAAGGAGATCAATGAACATCTGTTAGTTCGTGATTTTGACGAATTTCTGGATAAATTTGAGCCAGTTGTGTACTCGTATTTTAGTGCTGGAGATCAGAAAGTATTATATACATTAAAGAAACCAGAACAAATTCCAGAGGAATATGTTACAGAAATTCCGTTAAACAGACAGAATGATTTCTTAAATATGTTGTTTACATTGATTGAAACAAAACGGTCACAGGGAATTATCAATGTTGACTTCAAATTTGAAAAAATATTAGATATGATTTCCCCAAAAAAGATTATGGATGATATTAAGCAGGTTAGAAAAGAAATCCATTATTTGTATGAGAAACACGAAGAATTAGAAGAAGGAGATCCAAATAAATATGAGATTGCAGACAAGTTAAATTATAAGTTTGAAGAAGCAAGCAAAAATTACAATAATGTTATGGCAATGCTGCCACTTGCAATTGAAGACATTAAAACAAGGCTTTTACTTACGAAGGCATCCCAGGATGATGATGCAGCACCTTTACAAATTGGTGTATTAAGCATGGGGGATGACGGCGAGTTAAAAGTATTAGAAGCACCTAAGGATGAAAAGAAGGAGTTAATTGCTATTACAGATAATAATATGGCTGGATTAATCGAAACTTTTGAAGATGATTATGATGCGATTAGTACAGATGAACCGTCTGATTATGTGAGAAGCCTTGTAGTAAGAACTTTTTGTCCATTAACAGCAGTAGTAGACGACCAGATTAATGTACCTGCAGAGGTAGAAAAGTACAACAGTTATCTGGAATTTTATAAAGAGGCAAAAGACGAGTTTGTAAAAACCGTAAAGCCATTAGTAGAAAAGATGCTTGGAGTAAAAATGTTTTTTGATCAGTATACAACAAAGCAAAAAGGAATGATACCATCTTTACTGATTACTAATACAAAATTAGATATGTTGGTAAAAAGTTCTAATCTACCAAGGTTAGAGACATATCTTAATACGGTTAATACAAAAAATGAATATGCAAATACAGTTTGGTTTGGTATTGTGCCAGATATTGAACTAGAAGTATCAGGAAAAGTAAAAGTACGCCGTGAACGTTTTAAAGGAACAAAGAAAGAACAGCGTGAAGAAGGAAATACCATGGAATCTTTGGCAACTCTTTTGGAAACAATTCACAAATATAAAGTACAGACATTCTTTAATTTTCAGAATGCAGACACTACAACATTCAATTATGTCGCAACATCTGGTGTGGATGATTTTATTAACAAGTGTGAATTTTTGCAAAGAAAAGATTACAGTGAGTATGTTTCTTGCTGTTTACCGAATTTTACAATTGTACCAAAGGAAAAATCAGGGGTAATTATTGATAATAGAATGCAGGTTAATGAAAATGGCGGTGTAATGTTATCCAAAGAAAGAGAAGATATTTTAAAGTTGTGGATTGAAGGGGTATATGTTGGTGCAGCTTATGTGGCAGCAGGTATCGTTGCAGCATATCAGTGTCCTGAGTATTTAAAGACCTGCTTTAGAAGAGTAAGTCCAAAATATCCAGGAGTCCGCTTTGATATTGAGGCAGAAGACAATGCATTAAAAGTATTGACAACAATGGCACAAGAAATTACTGGATATACGAATGATATTAAAGCAACAATAAATAATAGAGGATTTGGATTTGTATTTGCTTCAGAAAATTCCCAATTGGATGGAAAGGACATTAAACGGGTAACAGTATACAAAGCCAGAACCATGGCAATGGTGGATGATATTTACGATTCTGTATATAAAACATTAGTTAGTACATATATAGAAAGAATGTTACGTTTTTATAGTAATGACTTTAAGCAGGATAATGTTATCAAATTTTTTAGTAACAATCCGCAGAGCCAAAAGTCTCTATGGCTCAATGACAAGGATTTTATCAATGCCATTGTGCAAGAGGGTGATGATATTGGATGTACCATTGATGAAGAGACAAATCTTTGTAATATCAATCTTGGTTTCAATGGAAATATTAAAAATCTTGAAGTTGAGATCACAAAATCAACTTCAGCAACAAGGGTATAATGGATGATTAACAACATTATGTTGTTTATCATAAATAAATTAAGATTAGGAGGAATGAAAATGGGATTTTCATTAAACGTATCAGGCGGTCCAGGTTCTTTTAAACTGGATGACACAATTGTAACATCAGTAAAACTGATTTCAGACACACCAGACGACAGTAATGCTCGTTCCAATGATTTGGCAATTGGACTACAGGTAAAGGGAAGAATCATTGCAGAAGAAATCAGTGGCGATCCAACATTGCAACTTGCAAAATGGTCAATGATTCCAGTAGAAGAGGCAACTTGTTATGGAATGGTTACTGTAGAATATGTACATGCATCAACAACAGTACGTTCTGTAGAAATGAATAATGCCTTTGTTGTGTCATACGAAGAATCATTTGATAATGAAACTGGTGTAGGCACTTTTGACTTGTTGTTAAGACAGAAAAAGGACCGCAACAAAGAATATAAGTGTAATGGTAATTTTTAAGAGAAAAGGAGTGTTATAAATGGGCGTAAGAGTTGACATTGATGGTATTCAATTAACAGAAAAAGAAATTGAATCCTTTCGTTTTCTATCGGAAGTACCAGAGGATTCCAATGCTAGGACATCTAGCTTGTCTGCTACAGTAGAGATTAAAGGAAAGATTTTGACCGTACTTGGAGGTGCAGAATCAACTATAAAAATTGAAGAATGGTCCAGAGTAGCAGCCACTGATGCAAATTGTTACCGGAACATAACAATTAAAACTGTATCACAGGGACAGGTCGTAAGACAATATGTTTTAACAAAAGCTTTTGTTGTAGATTATACAGAAGATTTTGATATTGAACAGGGAATAGGTCACTTTACCTTGATTGCGAGACAGAAGAAGGATAATCTAACAGATTTAGCTATTACAGGTGGATTTGGCGCATAAGGAGTAAATGTACATAAAAACAACATGAAACCCGTAATATGATAGCGATTATTTATGATATTACGGGTTTTTTGTAACTAAGAAAGAAATGGTAGTGTGAAATGAATAGGAATAATAGAAAATATGGGATTATGAGTATAATTGATAATCTGGTCTGGGCAGCAATTGGTGCATTATTTGTTGTGATTGCCTATATGAATACTAAGCAAACTACAAAAATTATATATGCAGCAATTCTTATTATGTTTGCCTGTATTTATATGTGGTTTATTTATGTAAAAGCAACAAAAAATTTAGTGGTTGCCACACCAATAGAAATGATGCAGGAAAATTATAATCAGATCCGGAAGGTAATTTTATTAAATGATGAGTATCAGGTTCTTAAGCAATGGAACATTGAAGGAAAAGCAGGTCTTCTAATTGGTAAAAATACAAAAGAGCAAACGGTAGATATTGACCTTTCAGATACAGCATTATCCGCATTAATTTCTAATGAACATGCATTACTAAATTATACAAATGGTAACTGGTTTATTGAGGATTTTGACTCGGAACAAGGTACCGCAGTGCAAAAAGCAAATAAAAATGAATTGCAGTATTTAACAAAATCGGAGCCTATACAATTAGAATCTGGAGATTTTATTTATATTGGAAAGACTATATTACAAGTAAAATAGAGGAGAAATTACTATGGGATTAAATAGATGTGTAAATGGACATATGTTTAGTGCTAGAAAATATGGAGACACCTGTCCATATTGTAATACAGAACTAGATAAGGCAAATGCAAAGGATAGACGAATATTAGTGGATGATCCGGATAAGACAATGCCATTAACTACAAGTAATGGTGAGTTTGATCCAGTAGTAGGCTGGATTGTATGTATTGAAGGTCCCCAATATGGAAAAGATTATAAGATTAAAGCTGGCAAAAACTTTATTGGAAGAGCAGATAATATGCATATCCAGATAATTGGAGATAATGCAATTTCAAGAATCAACCATGCAGCAATTTCTTATGACAGAAAAAATAGAACAGCATATTTACTTCCAGGGGATTCTTCTGGTTTAGCATATCACAATAACGAAGCAGTATATACACCAGTAGAGTTACAAGCTTTTTCTATCATTGAAATGGGAAACAGTAAATTTATTTTCATTCCACTATGTGGTGAGCATTTTGAGTGGGAAAATGGAGAGGAATCATGATAAGTACAGTTGGCATTGGGATTATATTGCTTGTGATACTCACAATGTTAGTGTGTATTAGTATATACTTGCGAAGGGAAAGCTTATTTCCTAATAGGAAAGAAGAATTGGAATTAGGGAATGGACAATATATTGGAACTAGGGAAAAACAGGATGATTCTTTTGGGTCTTATCAAAAAGATTATGGTCTGTTTGCTGTAGTGGCAGATGGAATAGGAGGATATCTTAATGGTGATATTGCCAGCAAAATCACAGTGAATACTTTTTTACGTGAATTTAAGAAAAATAACCTGACTGGAAATGTAAATTACTTTTTTCAGTCAGCAGCACAAAAATCAAATTTTGAAATCCGAAAGAAATTTGAAGATACACCTTGTGGAACAACTGTGGTATCTGTAGTGATTAACAAAAATCAAATGTATTGGTTTTCTGTGGGAGACAGCAATATAGCTGTATATAGAAAAAATAGGTTAATTGCTGTTAATCGAAAGGAAAATGTGGAAAATTGGCTGGAAGAGCAATTCCTATCAGGAAAAATTAATCGGGAAGAGGCGATGAATCATCCACAAAAAAGACGCCTTATGAATTATGTGGGGTTTGACGGCTTTGAGGGTGGGCAAGTGTGTGAACAGCCTATTACTCTGCAAAAAGGGGACAAGGTATTGTTGTATTCTGATGGAGTGGAAACGTTAAATCAGATTGAATTAGAGACAATCTTGGCACAAAAAGGTACAGCCAATGATATTGCAGAGAGAATTATCGAGGCAATAAAAATAAAAAAAGTAAAAAGTAAAGATAATGCAACTGTAGTAGTAATTAAAGTGAAGTAAAGATATAGGTGTAAACAATGAGAAAAGAGAATTCAGTATTTAAGACAAAATTTATTTCAGAACCAGGTAGTTTCCTGCGAAATGCAGATTATTTTGCATTTGTGGAGTTACAGGATTATGCATGCTATTGTATTGCAGATGGAATTGATGATGAGAAAAAAAGGCAGAGTGCCCAATTGGCGGTTAGTGCAGTAATGGATCGTTTCTATTCCCGAAGTGGTATGTCAAAAGGTTTAATGAAACGTTATGCATTAGCTGCACATAAAGAACTTTTAAAAGAATCTCATGATATACGGCTGGAAGCCAGCATGTTAATTGTAGTTACAAATTATAAAAAAATACGTTATGTAAATATTGGAAATGCAAGATTACATCATATCAGAAATAACAAAATTATAAATCAGAGTAAAGATCAGTCTCTTAGTCAAAATATGGCGGAACAAGGTGAAATTCCACTAGATATGATAGAGGAACATGAGGAAAGGCATAACTTATATTGTTATCTTGGACAGCCAGGAAGGTTTGCACCTTATATCTCTCCGAAGATAAAACTGGAAGATGGTGACATAATTACTTTATGTACAAGAGGAATTTGGGAGAATACAGGAGTAGCAGAGTTATTGGATGCAACAGAAGAAGCAAATGAGCCAGAAGATGTATGTACAAATATAGAAGATATTATTCTAAGTCAGAGAATGAAATGGATATCCAATTATACCATTGCCTGTATTTATATCAATAAAGTATATAAAAATCCTAAAAAAGAGAAAATTATCAGACGTGTTGTTGCAATTTGTATTCCAATCTTTATGTTAGCTATGATTTTGGGAATTACAATGACAGTGCGGAATGTTAAGAAACAAAATAAAATAAAGCAAATGTGGACTCAGATTGATGAAGGTATCATTGATGTAGATAGGAATGGAAAAATATTGGAAGAGACTAATTCATTAAAACAGGGAGCCTCCAGTTATGAAAATTTTCAGTCTTCTGATGATAGTAAAAAGGCAATTGTGAAAGCTGCCAAACCTTACATAGAAGCATATAATCTTATGCAAAGTATTCAGTCATTAGAAGCAGAAGATGAAATTGTATATATGGATTTGTATAAGGAATATGCCAGATTATTAGGAATTGCAAAAGGAAAGAAATATATTGAACAGCAATTGCAAAAAGGAGAGATGGAAGGGGACGATTACAAAATATCTGTTTCTGAATCTGTTAATTTTGATTACTTAAATGAGGAAGCAAAGGAAAGTTTTGAAAATGTAATAGCAAAATATGAACAAAATTTTGCATCGGTTATGTTAAATGCCAAATTAGAAAATATTTATAATAAAATTGACAGCCAATATAATAAGGCACTGGATAATACAGAAGAGTATGTGAAGTCAGCAAAAAAGAATTTAGTATATAATTTTCAGAATGATGATATTCTGGGACAAAATAGCCGGGATTTGGAAAACTATCTTACTAAATTTGAAGCATCAAATATGTTGGATGAAAACTTAAAAAGTAAAATAAATACTTTACTTGGCAAATTAAGTGAATTTAAGAATACCATTATAGGTGAAGCATGGACGGATAAGGCAAATACAGCAAGAAAAAAAGGAAAATATGCAGATGCTTTGGATGCACTAGATAAAGCACAGAAAGCGTATAACAAGGCTGGAAATAGTGAAGCAGCAAATGCCTGCAAGAATAGTTCTTCTGAAATTCAAGATAAAGTAGAAGAAAATAAAATTCAAAAAGCAGAAGCAAATGCGTTAAATGTTTTTAATGAGGCAGAGAGCTTGTTTGAATCAGAGAATTATGAAGCAGCAAAAACGAAATATAAAGCAGCAAAAACAAAATATGAAAAATTAAAAAATGATACAAAGGCATCAGAATGTAAGGAAATGATGCAAAAAATTGATGACATTATAGCAGCAAAAGAATATGAAGAACAGGCAAAACAAGCTTATAACAGCAAGAAATATGAAAAGGCTAAAAGTTTATTTGAGAAAGCCCAGATCTTGTATGAGAGTGCAGGAATGACAAATAAGAGTTTGGAAATTGAAGACAAATTGGAAGTTATAACAAAAAAAATAGAAAAAGAAGAAGAGAAAGTGAAAAAAGAAAAGGATAATAAGGATAATTGAGGACAAAGATTCAGTAGAAAAAGGGTTAGTTTATGAAAGAACAAATAAAAAATAATCTAAATAAGGTGACTGATTTAGAAAAGAAAAAGTTGCTAAAAGAAACATTAAATTTTGTTTTCTCAGGTATGATAGACTACACAGATTATATGTATGAAAAAATACACCAAAGAGTATTTGAAGAATTAAATTTGGATGAACAGAGAAAAAAAATTTATGTGACCTTACAAGATAAGGAGAAATATGATTACTTAGATGATTTTATGTTCCCGATGGACAAGAGTGATATACAAAAAACAGAGGTTACCACAAATGAATTAAGAGAGAAAATGGAACAAAATCAAAAAATAGTACTAGGAACCACTTATTTAAAAGAAGATTTTTTAAAACTGGAGAAGTTAGATTTTAATCAAGTATATGATGGAGTTTTAGTAACAGATGTAAAAAAATATCCAATAAAGATTAGACTTAAAAAATCAGATAAATATTTGCATAAGATAAAAATGCTATATCAGTATTATCAGCAAAATAATATGGAATGGGTATCGGTGAATGCTCCCTATTTATCAAAATATTATGATTATGTTCTGGCAGAAAAGGTGGAATTAGGAGAAGAGGAAAAGGTGATGGATATTATATTATCACTGGGACATTTGGATGCAATTAATTATAGTAGTTTAATTCCATTTTGGAATTTAGAAGAAACCTATTTAACTAGTGCAAACTTCCCTATAGCTACAGGTGAGAGCCTGCGTTTTCAGCATACCTTTTCTTTGGATGATGGAGAATCGGTATATAGATATATTGTGTGCTTTGAACAGGATCATGATGGTTATGTGATTCGAGGAAAACATACAATTTCAATTGTCATAACAGAAGAAAACATGTCAAGCTGGCCAGTGTATAAGTTTCATGATAAAAATCCAGATATCCATTATGACTATGAATATCCAGTATATTCAAATGGGAATATAGATAGTTTTATGGTCGGTTTTTCTAGATGCCAAAAGAGAGTAATTCGTAGCAAAGCAGAACTGGTACGGCTTTTAAAATCTTATGAGATTTCAAATGAATTTGATATAATAAATATTAATATTATAGATAACATTGAATATAAAAAAGAAACGTATAATATAAACTATTTTATTGAGGATGATATTCGGACTGATGTAAAACGAAAACAATTAAGAGTAACATTGAAAGCCAAACAGGAAAGTTATCTGTCTAGGGATTTAATGAGCTTTCTAATTGGAGAACTGCAAAATTATTTTCCTGAATATGAGTGTGTTGGTATGTTGGCTGGGAACAGTGAGAGTGTGTCCTAGGTTAAGATTAAGAGGTGGGTTATGAATTATGTATGGGATACTGTGATAAAAGCAAGAAGGCTAGGAATAAATGAAAACCAATTATATTTTATTTTAGCTAAAGAATACTCTCCATATATGGAGATGGCTTTTCAATCAATTAATGAATTACTGGTAAATGAAGATCCAGACAGGGAAGTAGAGGTAGAAATTAATCCATATTACCGTTATCATGAAATATTTAAAAATATGTTTTCGCTGGATTACGATGAAGATAAGGAATTAAAAGAAATCATTTTTAATTGGTGTATTCATCTGCTAGCAAAAGTAGATGTAAATCATGGGCTAAATCTTAGGGAATTTCTCCGCATTTTTGTGGAAGAAGAAATAGAAGCCGAAAGATTTGGAGAAGAGATGAGAGAGTACTGGCAGGAGTTTTCCTTAGAACAAAAAGAATTTGTTGCACATAAAATTATTGACGAGTATCATCTGGGACACCAGATACATTCCCTAAAAGAAGCCATTACTTATGTATTTCCAGATAGTTATATCTACACCAATCATTTGGAAAAGTCAGAAATACTAATCTATGCAGGAAAGAAACAAAAAGAAAAATATGAAAAACAGATGGAATTTCTAAAGAGAATGTTTTTACCACTGGAATATAGCTGCCGTGTTTATTGGAGTAACCATTTTGGTATTATTGGAGTAAATGAAACCATGATGGTTGGGAAAATTGCGTTGTATTAAAGGAGAAGAAATATGAAAAAAAAACCTAGTTACACTTTAAACCTAGATAATAAACCAGTTGTAAACCGCAGCCGGACATATCGGGAAAAAGAGTTGGAAGAAATGACAACCTTTCAGTTACGGGAGATATGCAATAAAGAAAAAATAATAAAAGGAATCACAAATCCTTTGAACCGCTATGAGTTGATTGAAACGATTATACGATACAGGGGAGAGAAAGAAACCCTCTTAATTCACAAGTTTTGTGAGGGCGGATTTGAGAGAATTGAAGAAGTGATAAAGAAAAAACTGGGCAGTGTTCTAAAGGATGAGGGAACCATTCGGAATCCTGCCCGGTTTATTGTATACAGCGATTTGGATATGTCTCTGTATGACCGCTATCAAGTAGAGATTGATCACCAGAAAAAGGATGATATCAGTAAGGCGGTTGTGAACAGACTGGGAGAATCCAATGTGTTGTTAGTGGGAGAAGACAATGAACTTTGTGGCATATTTAATTTAGTGGGGAATGGCAAATCACCTCAGAAATATTACTTATGCAAGGGACGGGATATAGGGCTGCAAATGAAAAATCACCGCCATTATTCCTTATTATATTTTGAAAAAAAGGAATCTGATTATCTATATAATGCTTACTATGATATAAAGCAGCAAAATATTTCGGTGTTACATTATTATAAGATACCACTAGTCGATATTGAAGTCCGTTCAGCGGAAGAAACAGGGGCAATCCTTTCCATTGACTTTGGAACTTCTAACACAACAGCAGGGACATTTTTGGATTATCATTACGTTGCCAATACCAATAGCCAGGATATTTTGAATGGTGGCAGTGTTTTAGATGCAATCAATATTGTTCAATTTTTAGATACCACAAAGAAAGAGAAAGAATGGAGTCCCTTATTGCCTACTGTTGTAAGTATACTGGATTGTAGTGACCTAGAAAATATAGAATACCAATTCGGTTATGAAGCAAAAAAAGCAAATAAGATCAAATATTATGATGAAACCTTTAGTATTTTTTATGAGATAAAACGTTGGGTAAACAGCTATGAATTACAGCAGGAAATTACGGACAAGCAGGGGCATGTAGCGACTGTGTGCCGAAAAGAAATGATCCGGGAGTACTTATTGTATGTGATCCGTTGTGCAGAACAGAGATTTAAATGTAAATTCCGAAAATTACATTTAACTAGTCCTGTAAAACTGAAAGCTCAATTTAGCAAAATGTTTCGGGATGTGTTGCCAGAATACGAGATTAACACAGAGCAGATGTTAGATGAAGGAACGGCAGTAGTTTATAACACTATAGCAAATTTAATAGAAAAACAGAGATATTATGATAATGAGATACTATCTGCCTTGATTATTGATTGTGGTGGAGGAACCACAGACTTATCCTCCTGTTCTTTTTCTATTCACAATGATGCGGTAGCTTATGATGTGGCAATACGAACTACTTATGAAAATGGTGATACAAACTTTGGTGGTAATAATATTACATATCGTATTATGCAATATATAAAAATTATGTTTGCAACTTATTATACCACTCAAAAAACGGTTAAAATTAACGATTTAATTACAGTGCCAACAGAAGATGTTTTCCGTTACGTAGATGAATTTGGAAAGGAAAAAGTATATGAAAAGTTGGAGAGAGAGTATGACTTGGCAGAACAGATTATACCAACTAAATTTAAACAGTATGAAAATCGGACCAGAGAAGAATATTTTATGGTAAAAAATAATTTTTATTTCCTATTTGATATAGCAGACCAAATGAAAAAACAGTTTTATATGAGTGACAGTATTATCCGAAACCGCTTTCAATCCAATTATGAAGAAGAGGACGAGGATTTGAAGATTACCCGTATCGAAAGATGGAATCTGGTTGTAAATGAGAATGGAAAATTAGAATACAATCATAGTTTCCCAGATGTTATTTTTAATATCAAAGAAATTGAGTTGTTATTGAAGGCGGATATCTATGAAATTGTAAATAAATTTTTATATGAATTTTATAAAAATAATACACTGTCCAATTATTCCATTATTAAGCTGACAGGTCAATCTTGTAGAATTGATATTTTTCGTGAGGCATTAAAAGAATTTATTCCAGGAAAGAACATCGAATTTAAATATCAGGGAAATGATACTTCCAGCATTACAGAATTAAAGCTTGCCTGCGTAAAAGGAGCAGTGCAATATGTAAATTCCAGCAAAATGGGATATACCAACGTTTCTTTGGAGTATTGTATGCCGATGATACCATATTCAGTCACTGGATTTACACATGAGAATCAAGAGAAAATGTTGATTTATAGCTTAGATCAGGAACAACGGTATGGTTTTCTATCAAGAAATAAAAGTATTTCCCATTTGGAATTATTCCTAAAAGACGGTTCAGACCGATTGCAGCACCGCTATATCTATAAAAATGACTATCGGGAATACCGCCCTGTTGTGTATGAGGAAATTGCGGAAATGTATGCAGAGTATGCACATTATATTATACAGGATGATACAGATGATATTGTGGATACGGAAGTGAAATTTTTTGTATTTGCAGCAAACGATCAATGGGGATTTTACCTTCTGCCTATTGCCAGAGAGGGTAATCAGTTGTTTCTTGGAAGAGAAGAATTTTTTGCATTTGAAAATGATGTGTGGGAAGTTGACTTCTTTGATGGTACGAAGTAGAAAGAGGTTAATATTCACTCACAAGCTTGACACCTGCTGTCAAGCTATGTGTCATAGAATAAATTATATGGGATTTTGCCCCCATGCATCGAAGATGCATTCAAAATGGGGCAAAATCGTTACTGGACACAGGTTTCTTGTGTCCAGTAACAGAAAGAGAGGATTTTATGTTTATTGAAAGTTGTCCTAAGTTTGAAAGAGATATGATATTAAAAGCAGAAATGCTGGAGAATATAAAAAATTATCCTAGAAATCTAGTACATTTGCTCTATCAAAAATATTCAGATGGTATTTTGTGTGGAACAGGGATTCAGATAGTGGAAGATACCACAATTGTTGTGGAGCCAGGTTTGATAAAACATAATGGAATTATCTATTATCATACAACAAAAGAACAGATTCCCTGTGAACCTTTGGGGATAGAACAGATTCTTGTGGTTCATTTTGAGGAACAAGCAGACAATATTAATGATATTACATACACGACTCAGTTTCTATTAAAACAAGATGGAAAAGTAGAAGAAAATGAAATGGAGTTATGCCGCTTTATTTTAAAAGAAGGTGCTGTCTTAAGAAAGGATTACCAAGACTTAAGAGATATGGCAACCCTGCATAATACAATCAATATTATTTTAACACCTTTTGCTGGAATTGGAAGTACAACCTTGTCTTCAGAAATTACGTATCGTTTTGGGCAGGAGATGATGAAGTTTAAATTAACAGATGCTTTTGACGTTTCTTTTGTTATGCATTGCATGCAGCAGGAAACGATACAAAAGGAAGTGATAGAACAATATGTCCGTTGTCGTGTACCAAATGCAGAACGGGGAAAACTGTCACAAAAACAACTGCATCATTATCTTGCTGTTATTGTGGATGATACGAAAAGAGGCGGAAATAGAGGGGGAATGATGCAAGGTGGAACTAGAAGGATGTTGGTGGATTAAAGAACCATAGGAAGGAAGGTACAACGATGAATCATGATGAAAGAATTGTAGAATTATTAAATATGCATAAAAAGGGAACAAGTGGAAGTATTGAGGAAGGATACAATATTAAAGAAAATATATATCATTTTAACAAACATGAATTATTTGATAAAAAGGTACAAGTAATGTTACCAGAAGTGTTTGTAGATATGCCAGAGAACTTGAGAAATATAAAATATCCCAATATTAATCGCCCTCCCATTATAAAAACTAATATGCAAGAGGGAATGGATTTTACATTTAATATTCTTCCTTATGCATCAGAAATGAAAACGCCCAAAATAACAGCCAGATACATAAAAGGAATACTGAAGAAACTTAATCCTGCTTTTCAATTTTTTGAGGAAGGGAATGAAGTAATTGATAATTCTGAGGTATCTTGGTTTGATTTTAAGAGCTTTGGAATTGATTCTGATATGTATAATTTTTATTATTATTTAGACTTAAAAGAGGCTGTTTTACATGGGATTTTTAATTGTTACTTAAAAGATAAGGAAAACTGGAAACTAGTAGCAAAAGACGTAATGCGTTCTATTTGCATATTATAATGAGATTATGGTGAAAGACAAACAAATGTAAATTGATAAATAACAAAATAAATGTAAGAGAAAGGAGAAAAATGGTGTGTATTATGTGAATAACACCATATAAAAATAATGAAAGCTGATTATATTAGAGTGAAAGAAGTGGACTTTATTTCAATTACAGAATGTAAAATTGAAAAGAAAGTGAACGAACATGGAAAGGCAAAAATAGTAGGTATTATTGAAAATGCAATGGAGGATATTTGTATTTCTTATGCAGAAAAGCAAGAATATCTTACTGTTGTTGCAAAAGAATTTTCAGGTGAAAGTAATGTGATTTTTGTAGGATATATAGAGAATATGGAAATTGATTGTAATACAGTAAAAGTTTTAACTCTTGAATTAAGTACAGGGACTAAACAGATGGATTTAAGTTTACGAACAAGAACATTTCAAAATGTAGGAATGACATATCAGGATATTATAAAAAGCAATGAGGGATTAAACAGAGATATTGGTGCAGCCAGTATTTTTTATGAAGATGGGAATAAGGCAATAGGCAATCTTATAGCTCAGTATAAAGAAACCGACTGGGAGTTTGCCAAGCGGATGGCATCGAGAAATAACACATTTATCAGACCTTCTTTTGATAGAAACGGATGTAAATATTTTTGGGGATTAAATATAAAAAATAGGCGTATACATGAAAAACCAGACAGTTTTTATAATTATAAAATAAAGAAGAGAAGCACAGAATATCAAAAAATAATGAAAGGAAAGTCTTCACTTGCTAAGAATATCAAACCAGAAGATAGTTTTAGTTACTATTTCTCAAGTCGTGAAATTTTAGAAATTGGAGATTGTGTTAATCTAAATTCTAAGACATTGTATGTTTATGCAAATTTTGCAGAATTAGATGGACAAGAACTGATTAATCATTATGAACTTCGTACAGCAACTGGATTTAAAAAAATGACTATCTATAATAAAAAATTAATTGGTGCATCTTTAGTCGGGAAAGTATTGCATGCAGAAAGAGATTTAATAGATTTAAAGCTAAATGTGGACCAACCATATTCTGATCATGGAAAGAAATTATTTGCATATTCTACCGTATATTCTTCGCCAGATGGTACAGGTTGGTATTGTATGCCAGAGAGTGGTGATGATATACGATTGTATTTTCCTTCTGAAAAAGAAGAAGATGCCTATGCGATTAGTTCCGTACATTTGGAAGTATCCAGCGGTAGAACAAATAATAATGGTTATCCAGATCCAAGAACAGATCCAGACTATAAAACATTTACGAATCCAGCAGGAAAAGAAATTTTATTTAGTCCGACAGAGCTGGTTATTACGAATCCGGCAGTTGGAAGTATTACATTAAGTGATTCAGAAGGAATTATTATTGAGAGCACGAAATCAATTCAATTTAAAGCCATGAATTTTATTGAGATACATAGCACAACTGAGAAAATTATAATGAATGCAAAAGAGGATATTACAATGGAGCAGGGTGAAAATGTAAAATTCAAGTTGCATGAAAATGTTTATTTAAAAGGGGCAAAATTGAAATTGCAGGAAGAATGATGGGGGTATTATGGAAGAGGAAAGATTAATAGAACAGATTTCAGAAATTATATATCAACAATTTAATCAAGATATGGAAGACATAGATGTATATTTTCATAAAAATCAAAAAGATATTGAGAAAGAAATATATTATGAAATAGAGAAATTATCTAATAAGTGGAAGATGGATTATTCTGAAGAAGAGGAAATAGCATATCTTTCTTTCTTCTTCTTAAGAAGTAGTATTGTGACCGAAAGTTATGTAATGTATGTGGCTTTCTATGGAGAAAATATGTATTTTAGTGATAAAAGTGTATCAGAATACTGGAAACCATATTTTATTTTTAATCAATATGTAGAAGGGAAAAAGAAGGTGGAGAAAAAAATTAAGCAACAATGTCTTGATTGTTCACAAACACTATTAAGAGGGATTTTATTGAATTATGGGTATCTCTATGCTACTTTATGGAAGCTATTCTTACAAAGAAGAATTGAAAAGATAGTAGATAGTTTAATTGAAACAAAATTGCTTTTAACCGATAATTTTAAAATTACATTTGGCGAATTATATGGTGAATTAGAAGTAATACTTGATTTAGGAAGTGAGGATAGTTAGATGAAATTTTTTGCAGTTGAATTATCATATACAGATTTAAAAGTTCCAAGATTGAAAAAATGGGAAGAACGTATTAAATTTCAGAAGTTGTTTGACCCTATGGTATTTCCAAAAGATGAAAAGGTGATTATGAGAGTAAAATCAGGTGATATTTTTTGTCCTGATATGTTAACAGAACCTGTGTTTATGGTTAGCAATATGTTGAAGGAATTGTTAGAAAAATTTGAACCAAATCTGGAATGGAAAACGATTATTTTAAATGGAAGTAATGTCAATGCAAAGATGCCATTATACTATGTGCCTAAATTATTTGAGATTATGGTAGACAAAAAGCTTGTAGGATCGAAAGCGGAATGGTGCATAAATAAAGAATTAATACTTAAGCGGGACAGTGTTGGAGAAAGGGCAATTTTCCGTTTACAGGGGAAATTGCAAAGTTATGTGGTAATGCGATTGGATTTGGTAGAAATGTTATTGAGGCGAGAAATATTGCAGGATGGCTTAACGGAAGTTACGATTGTTGATTCGTGTAAATAAAATAGAATGGGAGTGAAAGTTATGAATGAAAATTATTATTTAACAAGAGGAGTTAGACTAAAATGTAGTGAGGGTACCCATACAAGAAGGTTAAATATTCCAAAGGATCATGGAATGAGAATTGTTGCAGCGGACCAATATGATGGACATCCCTATGTTACTTGTCAAGATTGCGAAGTAGGAGATGATAAGAATATTTGCTATTTTGGAATTTGCAAACTTTTGACGAATAATGAATCATTGATCAATGCAACAACAGCTAGTCTGGCAGACCTGTCAAAAGTGAAATCCGCCATTGAAACAACAAAAACTCCTGATAATCCAGATTCCGCAGAACCTTCTTCCGAATCTTCTGTTACTCAAGATACGAATACAGATTCTAACAATGTTGATGAAAAGAAAAAAATTAATTTGCATGCTGCACAAGATACAGAACCTTGGGAGCATAGTGGTTGCTTTGAAGCAGAGCAAAAGATTGAAGAAATTATATTAATAAAGGAAACGGAAGAGGGAGAAGAAGAATCAAAAGAAACAGAGACTGGAAATAAATGTTGTCCCTCTATAACATTAAAAAAATGGGAAAACACAAAAAAAGAGACGATTTCTTTATTTAATGGGCATGGAAGTAAAGGAGAAGAACAGTTTGTGACAACAAAGTCTTATTTAAGGTGTAAACATGGGGGAGTCATTACTGTAGTAAGTGAACAGTTGAGTGGATTAGAATATGATGGAAGTAAAGATGAGTAGAAATAGTAAATAGACATATCTATTTTGCAGTTATTACAATGAACAAGGAGAATGATTATGGAGTATACGATTGGGGATATATATTTACATAATGTATATGGTGTCAGCAAGATACTAGATTTGAATATTGTGCAAAAGCCAAATAGTCATCCAATTGCAAAAGTAAAATATATGATGGAAGTCTGCATGGATATAGAAAAATTTAAACGGGATATAGATAGTAATCTAATAAAGATATTGTTTAGAAAAGGAAAAAATGAAAAGGTTGTTTTTTGTGGATATGTACATGAGGTAATTATAAAAGAACAGGAAACGGGAGAGAGGTTTGTTTTTTTAGAATTGTATGCAGCTAGTATTCTAATGGATCAGCAAATAAAAAATCGTTCTTTTCAAAATGTATCTTGTACATACCAAGATGTAATTTCTTGTGTAATAGAAGAAAATGGTCAAGGAGTTCTAAAGTGGAATGAAAGATCCAGCTATGCGATTGGAATGCCAGTAATCCAATTTAATGAAACAAATTGGACATTTGTACAGAGGATGGCAAGTATGTCAAATAGTTGCATGATTGTGGATATGGAACAGGAAAAGCCTCTTATTCATGTGGGAAAACCAGATATTGACAAGAATGAGGTTATAGAAAAAGAGATTTATCAAGTTGGCTTTTCTGATAAATTTACAAAAGACGGAGGAACTAAAAAGGGAAAAAGAACAACTGACTATCTATATTATAAAGTGGTCTCTGCAAAGGCATTTAAATTGGGTGAAACTGTTGATTTTAAAGGGAAAAAGATGTATGTCTATGAAAAAGAAATTAGGATATTTGAAGAATGTGTACGTTATCACTATTTATTGGTATACAAAGATTATTTCCTTGTAAATGAAATTTATAATGATCATTTTATAGGTCATACCATTATTGGAACAGTATTAGAAACTAATAATGAAACATTAAAACTTGACTTACATTTAGAGGATGATGCACATGATAACAGTCATGCATATCCTTATGATTGGAAACCAGAAACTGGAAATTTTTCTTATGTTATGCCTAAAAGTGGAAGTGAAGTTTCTCTTTATTTTCCAGATAATCAAGAAAGTAGTGCAATGGTGATTAACTGTATACGGAAAAATGGTACAACTAGCCCTAAGATGGAAAATACTCAAAACAAACGATTTACAACAGAACATAATAAGGTTATGGATTTAGATATGGATCAGTTGTATTTCTCTACATCGGATAAAGACCCTTTTGCAATGTTAAAGCTAATTGATGATAAAGCTATTCGATTTCAAACAAAAGGATTTATAAAAATAAATGCGAAGGAGAAAATTGAGTTCAAAAATGCCAGAGTAATTACCATGTCTGCTTATGGAATGTTTTCTTTAAATGAAGAGATGCAGGCACAAAAAAATTTAATGTTAGCACAGGCAATGTCTGTGGGAACGGTGTGCAACAATTTTAGTCCTGTGTTATCAGCACTTTTGTTGGCACTGGAAGCTTCTGGGATGCCTTCCAAAGCATATTTTAATATTAATTATGATGCTTTTAATCTTTCGGGTAAAGAGACTAAAGTTACAATGTTGGCATGTTGTAAATATCCTCGTATTATGGATGCTCCTAAAATTATTGAGAAGGAGTTTCCTTGGAAAAAATTTGTAATAGGAATAGGTGGTGTAGTTTTAGGAACTGCAGGAGTATGTTTGATTGCTGGATTTTGCTTTGCAGCAGCTCCTGTTGCGATTGTAGGGGCTGCCATTGCAGGAGTTGTAGCAGGTGGATTTGCTGTTTATAATATGGCAAAAGAGGAACAGGGGAGCGTAAAAGAATATAGTTGGCAGCAGTATTTTGTGGATGGACTTTTTCAATCTGTAGTTGCAGCAAGTACAAGTTTTATATCTGGAGGGGCAATAGTACGTACAGGAACGGATTTTGTTTCCACAGCAATTACAACAGTAGGAGAAAACCTAATTCTTGGAAAAGGCTGGAATGAAAGGTTGTCATCACAATTATTATTTAGTTTAGGAATGTCAGGAATAGGAGAGGGGATTACTGTTGTTAAAAATGGAGTGGTAAAAAAAATAGTAAGTAAATTAGATGATAATTCACCAATAATATTAAAAAAAATTTTTAAAGTTGGAGATGAAAGTTTATTTAAAGGTAACAAATACCATCAATCCAAAGAAGCAGCAGACATATATAATGATGCAAGAGTTGCAAGAGAAAAATTAAGACATGCACAGGCAGAGTATAGAAACGCCAATGCGGCAAATAAAAGTACAGCTAAAGAGGCAAAAAAGTTGGCTAATCAAGCTAATAGAGAGGCACAGAATGTTTTAAAAGAATATAAACGTGTTCATAATGTAAATAAAAATATAACTCAGATTAATAAGGAATATAAAAAGCAATTATTGATTTCTGATATAAAAGAGGAGTTTGTTAAAGATTTAGTAAAGGAACCATCAAAAAGTGTTGCAAACAACTTGTATTCCGATTATATAGATGATAATGATTCTTCAAATTCTCATCAAGAAACTCTCAAAGGTAATTTGGGAGAAAATCAGAACAATAAATCGGTTGAACGCAAGCCGACATGGGATTTATGTACAGGAATAAAGGGATTTATAGAAGAAAATGAAGATAATGCACATGGGATCGTATTTAGTGGAATGGAATAACTTAATATATTTTGTGCTTAGGTAATTATAGTTTTAATAAATATAAATTTTAAAATTATAAACGAATTGGTGTATAAGAATTGTTATAAAGGAGTAGAAAACACATGGAAAAAAGAAAAAATATATATGCAACCACAAATTGGGAAGATGCAACATTTTCTCTAAGAGTAAAATCACTAAAAACAATGCTCTGTTCATTTCATTTTATTGGTCCAAATCTTTTTCTATTATTGGGATATATTTTTATTATTAGAAGAGAGTTTGTAAATTTTAAAAATGGTGTAAAATTAGATAATTATAATATTGAAGATAAGATTTTTCTTGGATTGTTTTTAGTGGCTTTTGGAATATGTACTTTTGTTTTAGTTTTATATATAGTACGTATTTTTAAATTAATATTTGGTGAAACAAAATTTTGCAATGCTAGAATTACTTTTGTAGAAAAAAAACGTGAATGGCGAAATTCGGGATATGTGGATAAATATACCATTACCTTTCAATATGGTGCAGATGGTGTTAGCGAATCAAAAACAATTGATGAAGAGGAGTATTCTAAAAATTTTCATCCAAAGAAATATAATGGTGAATATATTACAGTGATTACACCAGATATGAAATACTTTATTTTGCGAAAAAGGTATAGGGTTAAGAAGAAACGAGAGAAAAATATTGGGAAAAGAAGGCATAAATAAAGAATGGACAGAGGTACTAGAAAAGAAAGAAATACAAAAAATAAAACAAAATGATCTACGGGAAATCTTATATTTAAGAATAGCTTTGCTATGTGTAATTCCAGCATACATATTAAGAATAATACAGTCTGTGTTTATTATCGTGGAATACACATCAACAGCTTATAAAATAGGGTATATTTTATTTCTGTTTTGTATACAGCGGTATTGGGAATTATGTTGATGTTCTATCGCTGGTTCCTAAATGATGACATTGTTGAAAAATATGAAGGAACAATATGGAAAACATCAGGAATTGTTATGAAAAAAAAGAAAGAAGAAACAGGGGAATGCTATTATTTAGTGAAATGCAGAAAATTTGGTGAGGAAAGTGGGTATAGCTATTCATGTCAAATAGATAGATATGACATTGAAATAGGGGATACGATCACTGTGGTAGGCTGTGAAAGAGAGAACAATTTTCATATACTTACTATATATAAAGATGAAAATTATTTTGAGAGCAGAAGTTGGATGTTAGTAGGAACGAATGTAATGATTGTTTTAGGAATAATGATATTTTGTCCTTGGTCATCACGTTTTGGAATTTCTGCCATATATTGTCTAATCTGGAAAAGTATTGTTTGTATTATTGTATTTTTTACTAATCTAATAACAGGTATATATGAGAAAGATAGACGTAGAATAGGTATTTCTGCCATAGTAATTGCTGTTTTTGGTTTTTCCAAGGACCTCAAAAGATATATTGTGCTTGTTTAGATTTATATGAGGGGGCTGTATTAATAGAAAATGCAGAAGTTTCTTTTGAGTATGAGCAAACCGCTGCACGTAGAGGAGACGCTTATCTCTATTATGCAGTTCTTTCAAAGGGAACAGAATTAGACAATAAGAAGATAGAGTTGCCAGAAGCCGTTTATAGATATTATACAGATGTTTTTAAAAGACCAGATTATATAGTTTACTATAAAAATTCAGGAATTCTTGTAAGGTTTGGAAAATAGGAGGAAAAAATGTTATTAAAAAAATTATTTCAAAAAAATAAGAAAAATGATATCGAAAGGTATAAAGGTGAAAAAGAAAAAGCAGACAAAGGACAAGCTTTGCTAATTATGGAAGAGCTTATAAATAAAGTACCAGATAATGTGGTATATACAAAACAGACAGAGGCTGGAACCTATGTTTTTGCTAATTATTGGAATGATGGAACATTACTTATGTATAATCCAGAGGGAGATGATGGAGAGTATCTTAGCAGAAAGATAAAATTTGTCTATAATTTGAATTACCATCGTCAGGAAATGATAAATACATTACATATAAAAATGCAGGTTTTAAAGAAAAAAGAGGATATTAGATATATGCTTTCAGAGTTAGAAGAACTAAGTAGTTATATTATGGATTTATCGAATAAGGAAGAATATGCTATATATCGGGAGATGGGACAGACAAGGGAATTTATGGATACTTATCTGGAAATGTATAAAACAGCAGGTATGGAAATAGAAGATGTTAATTTGTTTTTTCGATGTGTCGAGGCAAATCTCTATGAGGGTAATATAGAATATGCAGTGAAACAAATGGAGTATTTTTTGGAACGGTTTCGGAGTGATAGGAATAAATGGGAAGAGTTTGCCCAAAATTGGTTTTGGATATATTTGTGTGTGGGTGACGAAGAAAAATATATAAAACACTACACAGAATTTAAAAGATGGCTGGGAGAAGATGGTTTTGGAGAGTTTGTAAACGATTTGGAAAAAGAAGAAAGTTGGAATCTAGAAAAGAATTTTGAGGAAAAGCAAAAAAAGGAGAAAATGGATGTAATTGTAGAAACTTTGAAGAAAAATCCAGCTTTGGCAATGGAGCAATGGATTACATTGGTTCAGGAAAAAGAAACAAATAAGGAAATAGGTGAATGGCAATGGTATTTGTTTTCCTATTTTTCAGCCACATTGTGTTGTGAATTTGGAGGTTTTAGAGGATTTGTTTTACTAGCCAGAGAGTTTATGAAACATGAAGAATGGTTTTATTATCTTTTATACGCAAGAGAAGATGCTTATGATGTTGGAGATAATTTAGTAAAGCTAAGAATCAATAAAAAATATGAACAACAGATAGATAAAATAGTCAAAATATTACATAGTGAATGGAATAAAGAGGAATGGGACGAGTTTAAAGAAGGCTATACAAATCTTACTTATGATGCATGTACCATAGAAAAAGAGACTTTGGAGCAGTTTGTAACAGAGGAGACTTATTTAGAAAGACATAAGAAACATTTTCAAGAAATGTTTTTAGAGGATTAAGGAAAGAACAAGGAGAAAGGGGTGTGACAATACTTGAAATATGATATTAACGAATTAAGAGAGAAAATGGATAGTTATTTTTTAGGAACACTTTCTAAAGAAGAATTCGGTACAAGACATTTTAGAAAATAATATTATAAGGATTTGTAAAAGTATATTTGATATTCATACATCAGGAGTGAAACAAAAAAAGTATATGAAATTATATGCAAAAGGAGAAAGTCAAGAATCTCTTGTAATAAAATTGTTGGAATATTTGGATTGTTATATTGGTAATAGAAATTTTAATGTTCTTGTATCTTATAAAGCAGGATTACCCGATTTGTTTTTACTAGTATAAAAGTAAAGGTTGGAGTGATGATAATGGAAAGTTATAGAAAGATTATAGAAAATATAAACTTGTATTATCCTAAAAATTGCAGTTATGAGGATAAAGTATATAAAAATACAGAGGAATATAAAAAATATAAAACTGTCATGAAGGACGTGAAGTTGCGAGATAAAGTGAATAAAAAAGTTTATGAAATTATGCAGTATGTATTTCCAGATAATTATATAAAAGAGTGGAGAAATACGGATTATCCCAGCGTACATTTTTCTGTTTTATTACATAAAAATCAACCTATTTTAGATGATGATCAAGAGTTATTAGCCGCCCTTAATGGAAGGCGTCTGGATTTGGAAGTGTATATAAGTTTGCTTGATAATTGTTACTATATTTATGTTATAGAGACACTGAAACAATCTGATAGCAACAAATGGGATTTTCATTGTTATGATGCAGAAGAATTTGTGAATGAAAATGAGATGAAAATTTTAACAAACAAATTATCATTGGAAGGGCTTTTAAAGATAGATAGGAGTATTGCTCATAAAATTGTTCCAGATATTGAAACAGAACTGCATTACGAAGGAGAAGTAAAAGTTTTCCACTGCTTATTTTCTGATATAGAGAAAATGTTCTGATTATGTTTTTTTGAATTAATAAATGAAATTGATCAGGAAAGAAGGTGTTTAAAAATGAATATGAAACACTTCATAATGGAGGGATTTTGCGATGGAAATAAAGAGAGAAATACATATCCATGTAATGGGACATTGAAATTTGGAGTGCATTGTTGGGAATGTTCTAAATTTAGTTATACATATTGTCCAAATGAAATTGCAATATCAAATGCAGAAGGAATTGTTGAAAATAGTGTGGGGTTTGGAGGTGAAATGGAACCAGCAAAATTTGAAAAAAGAGAAGAGTATATTGAGATATGGAATGGGATATGCGAAAAAAAGATAAATGAGGCATATAATGAATTTATGGAACAGATTGGTGAAAAAAATAAATGATTGAAGAGAGAAGCAAAAAAAGAATTAAAGAAAATAAAGCAATATGTAAAAAATAAGAAATAATACAACTTACTAACTAAGACAGAAAACAAAAGGTTTTTTTGTGAATAAAGAGAAAGAGAGGTACGTAGGATGGAAGATTTTGTACAAGCATTATATAACGAAAGGCGAAATGCGATACCTAGTTGGCAAGGCTATCATTATCAGGCTATGGTTGCAGTTTATAAGTACTTGGAGTTTATTTGGGATAGATTTCAAAACAAAAAGGTTGTACCAGAACAGGTTATTGCCAAAATAGAGTGGTTGGAAGATTTTGTGATTGAAGACAATGGCAGAACAGAAGAGATTTATCAGGTGAAAAAGACACTTACTAATGCAAATAGAAAAGAGATACTACAAAACTTTATTTTGCAATATAAATTGTCAGGGCAGAATGATACAAAGTGGAAGATTGTATTTGATGAACCCCAGCAATCTACTCCTTTAGCAGAATTTTCAGAATCAGAGTTTGAACAAATCTATAAAGAATACATAGAAGAAAAGTTTATTAGTGAATTAAGAGAATTAGAAAGTAATGTAGAGGATACAGATTATTGGAAAAGTAATCTTAGTTTGCAAAACGGAAGTTCTAAACTAAAGACCATCAGAAGTTATATAAGAAAGTGGATAGAAACAAAAAACTATCAATATAATACTGTGGATGAAACGCAATGTATTTGTAAGGAATGCATTCAGGTGGTTTGCGATAAGTTAGGTAGACAAAAAAATGATTACAAAGAGTTTTACCAAAATTTAGAATTTTTGTCCTGTCCAATAAATAGTCTGGCAGGAGAATGTCAGAACTTGATTAAAACGTTATCAGCTCCTCATCAAGGTGCAGAGCCTTATATAAAAAGAAATAAAAGTCTATTAGAGACAGAAATTTTAGATAAACTATATTGCAAAATTTATAGTATTATGATGTCCCTAAAATCAAAGGCAGAAGGAGATAAATTTTTTCTTTCTTTAAAAGATTTAAAAAATGCATTTCTGGATGCAGAGAATACGAATTATAAATGGCAAAAACTTTTATGGGATAGACGGGAAGAATTTTTAGAGATAATAAAAGAAGATGTTTGTTCTGATTGTAGTTCGGATCATGGTGAATATTGTGAGGATAGAGATTGTGTGTTTGGGACGATCAAGGACTGGGACATGAAAGAAATTATAGATAATATGAGTCTGGAATTTCCAGTATTTAATGTGGAAGATCCATATAAATCCATAAGTAATAAAATAGCAAATGTTAGGTTAGAGTTTTTACAAGATGTGTTTAATAAGTATAAAAGGGAGTTAAACTTGCTGGATAGAAAAATATTGGAATTTAAGGATAAAAACATATTTTTGTCTAGTATTATTTCGGGAGGTAAAAGCGGTAAAAAACGTATGAAAACAAATATTATAAATAATTTTTTAGAGCATGTGGAAATTTATAAAGATTACGATAAGATCCTAACAAAAGAATTCCAAAGTGAAATACAACAAGATGAGATTCATAGCATAATGAAAAAAAAGGAGATACAGGAAGAACAAAAACACCCATCTTTTATGGATATTTCAACAATTAACTTTGTTACAAAAGTAGAATAGGGAGGAGAGCATTATGTTAGAGTTGCTAGATAATATTTTCAGGGAAAATAAATTTTATGAATATGAAATAAAAAAAATAGTAAAGAACGAATTTGTGAAAAAGATATATACAAACGAGTTTGATGATATGTATATGATTATGGAAACTGAATTAAATGAAAATACTTTAAATGAATTGTTGGAAGTGAGTCAGGAAGTTTATGAAACAGATACTGTGGAAAAAGCGAAGAAATCTAATTGGGTTATGATACTTTTAGTAAAACAAAAGGAGTATATTGCCAATCAGCAGGATCACATTTCTGACAAGCAGAGAAAGTTAATTTTGAATATAGAAGAAAATCAATATTATTGCAGAAAATATATTCTCTGGTATGCAGAAGAAGAGCGTGCTGCTTTAGAGGCTATACTGGATGGAAATTATACTATAAAGAATATTTCTGGTATACTGCAGAACTATAATTATTTTTGTGAGTTTAAGGAGAATGCTAATAAAGGTTATGACCTTTTAACCAGAATGTGCATTAAACTTCCTTTTTGGAACTTATCTGATATAGAAGGATTAGATATGTCTATAGAAGATATGTTAAGAGAAAAAGTAAATGTTTTAGCAGATGGTCTTTTTGATTTATTAGTAGAAAAAAATAGTGTGGATACATTATTAGAAAAAATACAGTTAAGTGAAAAAGATGAGAGAGAAATAGAAAAGAAAATAAAAGAGTTAGAAAGTGAGTGATAGAAATGAATAATACATATTATATTTATAAAATACATATTTGTAACTTTAAATCTTTTTCTGCTATGCCGGAGGAGAGAGATTCTTATATTACCATTGATTTTCATAGCAAAGAAGATGCAATTTATAAGTCCATGATCCTGACAGGACCAAATGGATATGGTAAGACCAGTATTTTTCAGGCAATTGCCTTTGCCTTAACAGGGCAACTGGAATTAAGTGTATATGCAGAAAAGAATAATAAATTTATAGATCATGTTATTATTAGTGATTTGAGCAAAGAGGCATTTGTTGCAGTGGAATTTGTAGATGAAAACAATAAAATGAAGACAGTTTTAAGATATACCAAGAAAGGTATGGCAAGTAAGGGAAATGATTTAAAGGAAGAGGCAAAGGACTTTGATGCATATATTATTTCTGGAAAATTTAATTTGGAAAATTTTAAGAAAGAACTTGGAGAAGGTAAATATCATAAAGTTAGAACGGAAGATATTGCAAATGAATTTGGTGAAAAGAATGTGAAGGAGTGGTTGAAGAAAAATTATATCCAACAGGAATATGGTTTCAATATTATATTTCAGAAGGATGCAGAACGGGTAAACTTTTTGAATAAATTCATTGATGCAGAGTGTGATACTTACTTTGATGATATAGAAGAAGAAAAGAAAAAGCTTCAAGAAAAAATTAGAGAAAAAGAAAAGGATATAAAACAATTATATAAGGACACAAAAGGGGAGCAAAAGGACATTATTGGCGAAAAACCAGAATGTGGCAAAATATTGGAAAAAATGGAGATTCTATGGGACAAGGAGGAGTATAACAGCAAAGAACCTTTTGACCAGTATAAAATAAAAGCAGAAAATTTCTATAAATTTGTAAAACAAATGGATGTTTATCAAACGAAAAAATGTTGTGAAATTGCAGAAGAACTAAAAGGAAATAGCAATTTAGTAAAAAAGATAGTACTCTCAAAATTTGAATCTGCTCTTTTACAAGAGTATAAAAAAGAATATGAAAAAAAGATATACCTTGCAGAATTGATACAAAGTGAAAACAATTTAATGACTAAGGATTTAGAGGAACGATATTTAAGTGAACAACAACTGGCATTTATCCAGTCATTAAGGAAAAAGAAGAAAGATTATACAGAAAAGGCAGATGAAAGAGAACAGATTTATATACAAATAGAAAAGGCAAGAGGAGAAATTGCAGGAAAGGAAAAATTAGTGGAGGAGATATTTCAGAATGTATGCCCAACTTGTGGACATGATTATGAAAAAGATAATAGCAATATAAATCTTTCTGATGCAATAAAAGAATATCAAAAATCCTTCGATGCAATGAAAAATATGTTAAATAGCACATTAAAGGATGTGCATGATGAGATAAAAAATGAAATTGATCGTATTCAAAAGGAACTGAAGGATATTTCTCAACAATTGGATTTTAATTTTGAGACAAGAGAAAATATTTTAGATTTTGAAAAAGATTCAGGCAAATACCAACAATATTGTCAGAAGTATCTTATTATGTGTGAATTACAGGAGGAAGTTCCAGAAGTAAATGAAGCAAAAGAATTGTTAGAAGATAAAAATTTTTATACAGATATTGCCAATCTAAATCAGTTGGAAGAGAAGTCTAAAAAAATTATAGCACAACTTGAAAAAATTGTGGAACAAGCAAAAAAATTTTTGGCGGGTAAAGATAACTTAGATGAAGTCCTTTATAACGAAAATAAGGAGTATCTGACAGATTTAAAAGAAATAGATATTGCAGAATTATGTATCAGACTGGAAAAAAAGATAAAACAACTGGATTGGTTATTTATGGAACAAAAAAGCAAGGATATATCAGAAAAGCGAAAGAAATTCGAAAAGAACATAAATGAAATTAGAGATTGGTATATCAGAGAAAAGAAATTGGATAAATTGTTAAGTTGTAAGATAGAATCTCAAAAGGAATATAAAAATGATATATCCAAGTTAATTGAGATACCATTATATATTTATAGTGGAAAACTAATTCAAACACATCAAAACGGTTTAGGCGTATTTTGTTATACGGGAGAAGAACAGTTAACACAATTTAAATTATGTAATACAGGTGTAAAGGCAAAAGAAAGGCAGGATATTACGAAAAAGTTTAGTGCAGGGCAAAAAGCGGTTGTAAATATTGCATTGATGCTGGCATTTCGAAAAATATCCCATTCCAATATAGATGTATTTTTAATCGACGATCCATGTCAATCCATGGATGATTTGAATATTGCTTCTTTAATTGAGATATTAAAAACGGAATTTCCTAAAACACAAGTAATTGTCTCTTCCCATGAAGATGAAATTGCAGGATACATGTATTACAAGTATGTAAAGATAAATAGAAATGCAAGGTTATACAACGTACAAAAAGAAATATATGCATTAATGAATTTCGATGCATAAAAGAAACAGAAAGGATTTGATATTATGATAAACACAAAGAAATGGATAGCAACTATATTAACGGCAACTTTAGCCACTTATGGAATGCCAACTGTAAGTAACAGTGTATTTGCAGAGGAAGTAGATATCTCTATAGATAGGGAAGAAAATAGGCATGAGGATGTCCCTGTGGATGTAGAGGAAAAAGAAGAAGAGAAAGAAAATCAGAAAGAAGAGATAAGTGCTTTACAATTTCTTTCAGAGGACGGAAAGTGGATGTATTTAGATGAAAATACCTACTATAGTAAGATTTCTAAATTGCGTTTTGTAATATCTGCACCTGAGCTTATGGGAGAAAAAACAACAGTTACCATTTCTTCTAAGAACCAAAGTGAGACTTACAAAATAGAAGAGAATGGCAAGTTACAACATCATGTTTCTGAAAATCAGAATGAATTTCTACTTGATTTGGATTTAGACATGGAAAAATGGAAAGATATTATAGATTATAAAGTTACTGTTACTTATACTATTTTAAAAGAAGAACCAAAGAAGGAAGAAGTAACAGAAACCACAGAATCAGAAGAGAACCAAGAAGCAACAGAAACCACAGTACCTGAGGAAAATCAAGAAGAGGAAGGAGAAGAACCAGAAATTGTTACAAAAAAAGAGGAGGAGAAAAGCGTCCTAGTTGGAGATTTTCACATGCTGCAACAGGGAGCAGAGCTGGAGGTATCCTGTGAGCAGGCTGGGAAATGGGTAGATCAGGATGTTTCTGTACAGTTGTCTTGTCCAACTATTTCAGATAAGATTCCTGTATTGTTTTATGTAAAGAAACCAGATGAAAAAGAGTTTACCCAGATACCAGACAATGATGTGGTATCTCAGGGAAAAGATATATATACCTATAAAATAAAGGAAAATAGTAAAGGGGACTGGGTTTTTCGTGCCAGCTATGATTTGAAATATATTGGAGAGAGAATTTTTTCCAAAGAGCAGAAAGTAAATGTCCAATTAGATAAAGTGTTACCAAGTATTAAAGTGAAACAGAATAAAAGTGGGTGGACGAATCAGGATGTGGTTTTTTCACTGTCAAATGAAGCAGATAACATTTCAGAGGTTTCCTATTATGTGAAAAAGAATGAAGAAGACTGGAAGATTCTTGAAGGAAATCAGTATATCATTTCAGAAGATGAATCGGGTAATCAATATCAATTTAAGGCTATATCGGAAGTGGGGGAAGACAGTAGCATCTATAAATCGGATGAAAAGAAAAACTGGATATCGTCAGTATATACTGCGTTTGTGGATAAAACCCTGCCAAATGAACCAGAATTTTTACTTACTAGAAAAGAAGGAGATCTTGGGACTGGGAACTGGTATGGAAAGTCGCCGAAAATTCAATTTAACTATACACAAGATGAAGGCAGTGAAGTTTCTTTATTTTATCGTATTTATGATGCGGGAGATCCAGAATATCAAAAATATACAGCAGGGGATACTATCACTTTATCAAATGATGGGAAGTATATTTTAGAGTATTATACAGAAGATGAAGCAGGTAACCGTTCTAAAGTGCAGGCGGAAAAGATTTATTTAGATACTACAAAACCTAAGATAACAGACATTTCTTTTTTCAATGAAAAGGGAGAACCATTGCAACTTTTAGATATAATTTTATATCCGTATATCACAAATAAAAAGGTTGTGGTAAAGATTACTGCATCTGATAATTTGTCTGGAGTAGATAAAATCGTGTATCAAAGTGCAGATGGAAAACAGATAAAAAAGAAAATAGTAAGTGGACAAGAAATACAGTTTACAATTTCCCCTTCTTTCAAAGGAAATTTGCAGGTTTATTGTATTGATAAACTTGGAAATATAAGTAACAAAAAAGAATCAGAGGGACTTATTGCAGAGGCAGCGAAACCATCAGTTCAAGTAGAATTTGATAAAGATATCAAACAGTGGCAAAAAAGTAACATAAAGTGTAAGACAATGATTCAAGATTATGATGCAGGTATTCGTAAAATAATTTGTCAATATGCAGGTGAAACCATAAAGGAAGTGGATTACTCCCAAAAGAAATCCATTATATATAAGAAGGAACTCAATCTTCTTTTAGATACAGAAGCAGATACAAAAGCAGGGAATAAGCTGGAAATCACAGTGTATGATAATGCTGGAAATGTAAAGAAAATAAATAGAAATATATACATAGATAAAACAAAACCAGTTATTACAGCAGAAGGAGTAGAAGAAGAAAGACACTATAAGAATGCTGTTACAATGGATCTAACAGTGGAGGAAGATATTTATCCATATACAACAGTAGATATACAAGTGGAACGGATAGTAGATGGTTCAAGAGCTGCTTATCCTGCCCAGAAGTTTTTATTGGATGATATTATTTCTCAGAAGTCACTGAACTTTTCAGAAGATGGAACCTATACAGTTACCATAAATGCTACAGACAAAGCAAAAAATAAGTCAGAGACAATACGCAGAAAGTTTGTTGTGGACAGAACAGCTCCAGTCATAGAGATATCTGGTGCAAAAAAACAATATTACGGCAAAAATGTGGATTTAAATATTCATATTGTAGAAAGTAATTATAAAGATAATAAAGTAAATATTGAGGTAACAAAGACCTTTGAGGGAAAGAAAAGCAAGGTGGATGTGTCACCATTCCAAGCCACAGGGAAAAGCAGTGCATTACAAAAAATGCTAAGTGAAGATGGTGATTATGTGGTAAAGGTTACTGCACAAGACAAAGCAGGAAATAAAGCAAAAAATCAGACAGCCAAATTTACTGTAGATAAAACAGCACCTGAAATTACTTTAGAGGGAGTGAAGGAAAAACAAGTAACCAATAAAAACATCATATTGAAAAGTATGGTAAAAGAATGGAACTACTTAGAAACAGGCGGCAATATTAGTATTATCAGAAAAGACATAGATGGTGTATCCCAAGAAGTTGTTGCACAAGATATAAAATTTACAGATATACAGAGTAAGTTTGATACTGTGCTGTCAAAGGAAGGCATATATACAGCAAAGATTACAGCTAGGGATCGTGCAGATAATAAAACCCAAAAAGAAATAACTTTTACTATTGATAAGTCAGCACCGCAGATTGGCAATTTAGAACAGTATGATAGAAAATATTTATCTGATTTTTCGTGGAATCAAGGAATAAATGAATTTGTGAAAGACTTAACTGTGGTAGAGAGCCATGTGTACTTAAATGGAGAAGAAAAGGTAGGAAATTTCGTGATTGAGGAAGATGGAAAATATGTTTTGGAATGGGTGGCAATAGACCAGTTAAATCATGAAAGTAAAAAGAAAGTGGAGTTTATTGTAGATAGAACTGATCCAGAGATTATTGCATTTATAGAAACAGACAAGCAGGAGAGAGTTTCATTAGAGAAAAATACTAGTGTTTATGAGGGAGGAACGATAAAAGTTTCTCTTGCCGATAAGGACGATTGGATAAAACAGGTATGTTTTAATGGGAATGATATGACATTAGATGAGTCTCAAAATCAATATGAAATACCAATAAAAGAAATGGGTACTTATTCACTTGAGATTCATGCGGTTGATTTTGCTGGAAATGAAAGTATTTATCAAACAGAGGTAAAGTATGAAGAGAAACCATCTAAGATTTTAAAAATTGTAATTCCTATTGGAATTATAGTGGTATTGTTACTAGGCGGAACAGTTGTATTACTTCAAAAAGGCAGAAGAAAGGAAGAGGTTCACAGGTAGTACTTTGCACCGCAGGTGTGAACTGTAACAGAAAGGATAAAAAATGAATTTTGTAGTTGCTTATGATACAAATGTGGGAATTCAAAAGAGTAATAATGAAGATTCCCTGCTTTTAAAAGTTGCCAAAACACCATTGGGAAAAATTGCTTTTGCTGTGGTATGTGATGGCATGGGAGGTTTAGAGTTTGGTGAATTGGCATCAAAAGAGGTTATTCTATGTTTGGATGAATGGTTTCATCATGCGATGCCACAGCTTATCAAGAATGGTTTTAATCAAGAAGGGTTGTTTCAGCAGTGGGATGGTATTATGCATAATGTAAATAGAAAATTATATGAGTATGGTTATCAGAAAAAAATCCAGATTGGAACAACTATTACTGGGATACTTATTGTAGGTGATGCGTATTATGCCCTTCATGTAGGGGATACCAGACTTTACAAATTGGATAAAAACATAAATTGTTTGACACAGGATCATTCTTTTGTGCAAAGAGAAATTTCCAATGGACGAATGACTGAAGAAGAAGCCAGGGAAGATCCCCGAAAAAATATACTGATTCAGGCGGTGGGGACAGGTAAGCAGATTGCAATTGATTTTCTTAGCGGAAGAGTGGAAAAAGGGGATATGTATTTGTTATGTTCTGATGGATTCCGCAACAAGATTTATCCAGATGAAATTTGGAAAACTCTGCATAAAGAAATTGTAAAAGATGAAAATGTATTATTTCAAAACTTACATACTCTGGTAGAAGAAAATATGACACGTATGGAACAAGATAATATTACTGTAGTAGCAATTCAAACACTATAAGTTGTGAATCATGGAGATTTATTGTAACAGTTTAGATAGGTCTGCATATTTATGGTTTATGGTTCCAAACAGTTATAAGATATGTATAGGAGAGAAAAGATGACGGAGATTGGTACAATTCTGGATGGAAAATATGAAATACTAAAGATGATTGGTAAAGGCGGAATGTCCTATGTTTATCTGGCTATTGATAACCGTCTAAAGAAGCAGTGGGCAATAAAAGAGGTACGGATGAATGGACAGAATATCAACTTAATGATAGGACGTTTAGTAAGTGAGACCAATATTTTGAAAAAAATTGACCATCCAGTTATTCCGCGTATTGTAGATGTTTTACAAGAAAATGATTTATTATACGTGGTAATGGATTATGTGGAAGGAAGAACTATGGCAGAAGTTCTTTTGGAAGAAGGGGCACAGCCTCAGGAAAAAGTTATTGAATGGGGGATACAATTAGCAGATGCCTTAAATTATCTCCATTCTATGACGCCACCTATTATTTATAGAGACATGAAACCATCCAATGTAATGTTAAGACCGGATGGAAGTATCAAATTAATTGATTTTGGAACAGCAAAGGAATTTGATGTGGAAAATCTGGCAGATACCACAGCTTTAGGAACTCGTGGTTATGCAGCACCTGAGCAGTTTGGGGATGCTAAGGGAAGAGGAAAATATAATACAGATGCCAGAACGGATATTTATTCATTAGGAGCAACTTTGTATCACATGGTTACTGGAAAAAATCCTTCAGAACCACCTTATGAGATACGGCCAATCCGTGAATGGAATCTGGAATTGTCACAAGGTTTAGAAAACATAATTCAGAAGTGTACACAGGCAGATCCTGCAAAAAGATATGAGAATTGTTTGGGGTTATTGTATGATTTAGAAAATTATGACCATTTAGATAAAAGCTACCAAAGGAAAAATTGGTTACGGATTGCTGCCTGTCTTGCTTCTTTTCTTATTACAGTAGGATTTATGGGATTATCTGCTTATGGAAAATATGGTCAAAAACAGGTTGTTTTAAAAGAATATGAAAGTATTATAAATCAAGCAGAATTGGCAGTTATGGAACAGGATTATACAAAGGCGTTAAATGCCCTGCAAGTTGCCATTACACAGATTGATTCCACAAGAGAAGAAGCCTATAGGGAAATGCTCAATATATATTCTATGCAGGACAAGCCTGAGGACGGGCTAACCAGTGTATGCAAATATATTGATACTTATAATGGTGCAAAGTGTCCGCCAGATGAAATTATATTTGAAGTTGCAAAACGTTTTTTCTATGATGCGGATTATAAGAAGTGCTGCCAGTATGCAGCTATGGTTCAGAACATGGAAGAAGCACAGTATTATGAAGCACTGGCAAAGATTCTCAGCTCTATGTATGTAGATGATAAAGAGTATGAAAAGGAATTGAAGAATTTTGAACAATATAATAGTACCCTGCCAGACTCAAAAAATAAGTTAGATAATTATAAAGCTTTGTCCATGGTTTATATTACAAGATTCAAAGAAAATAACAATGCTGCAGAGTCTGTTACTAATATCTGTGAAGAAGCTCTTTCTTTATTAGATGAATCAGAGGAGTGGCTGGAGAAGGAGGAAGAGGCAGCGTACGAAAAGGTATTTTTGGAATATGCCACGAATGCATATGAATGGCTAAAAAAGAATACAGAGGATTTGACTGAGAAGCAAAAATATTATCGTATGATAGAAATGTGTTGTGAGGATGCAGTGGCTTTATTAGATGATGATATCAAACAGGAGCGTGATACAAAAAGTAATATGATGCTGAAACTTGCAGCTGCGTATATAGAACAAGGGAAATTTTCTGATGGTTTTCTCATATATGAGCAAATGGAGGAAATTTATAAAGAAGAATCAGATAACAGGGAAAGGATATATGTGGCACATATACTTGCCTTATGTGAAGAACAGAAAGCAGAGACAGAAAATAAGAAAAAATGGGATAAAGAAAAAATACTACAACTGTGTAAAAAAGCGGAACAAAATGTCCTTGCAATTTCGTCAAACAGGGAGTGGAAAAAGATATTAGCAGACTTGGAGTTAAAGTAACAAGGAGAGATAAAAATGGATTACGGATTAGTCATTAATATAGGTTATGCTGGCACAGTGATATTTGCAATTTTGACAATATATTTATGTTTCAAGTTGAATTTGAAAAATTGTATATTGGAAGTAAGTGGATTGGAGCGTAAAAAAAGGGTAAAAGAGTGGAGGGAAGGTGGAATTGTAAAGGATAAAAAGAAGAAGAAAGAATCATCCAAGAAAAACGCTAAAAGAAAAGAAAATATTACAAAAGATACAGAAGTGCTTAAAGAATCTAAGTTTTTTGAGGATATGCAGCAGGAGAAGTTAGAACATACTATTTTGCTTACAGAGGAAGAGGAAACAAATATCTTGCGTGAGAATATAGGAAATATAGAAACAGAGAAACAAGAGGATTTGGACTTTGTGTATTTAAAAGATATTGTTGTGGTACATACCAAGGATAGGATTGAGCAGTAGAAAGAAGGGATGGCATGTTTCAAAGAGAAGAAATTATGTTCAGACGGCATACTGTGCTAAAAGCCGAGATGCTGTCATTAAGCAGCAAGGCTCCTATGGAATATTTGGAGCTACAATATCGTGGTTGGTCAGATGGGATTCTAAGTGGTGCAGATATCTTGGTAGGAGAAAATGATCTGACTATTCAGCCTGGTATTGTCATGCATCAGGGAAAAATGTTCCGCATGATGGAGGAGGCGCATATTCCTTATCAGGCAAATGGGAAGGAAATGAAGCTTTGGCTGCATTTTGGAGAATGTAAAGAAACGGAATCAGGCAGATTTTATGAAACAGATTTTATATTAACAGAAGATACAAAAATGCGTGCAGGGGATATGGAGTTAGTTAGGTTTTGTCTGCAAGAGGGAGCGATACTGCGGGATAAATATAAGAATTTTGAAGATATAAATACCAAATATAACACACTAAATTATATATATGCATCATGTTCTGGTTATCAGCAAAAGACAATTTCACCCATTATTTTGCGGGAATATGTAAAAGAAGCACAAGAGTGTGCAAGCTTGGAGCCAGTGGATATTGCTTTTTTGATGGAGTGTAACCGTGGACAGAATGTGAATAGGCAATCTATCTGTATGTATTTGGAATATAAATTAAAAAAGAAGTTGTCACCAGAATGCGATAATTTGGAAATTTTTAAATCACTAAAACAGGTGTTAAATATAGTCAGGACTCCTAAGAGAATGGATACAATGTCTTCTGGAAGAAGAATCATGATTGATTAAGGTGGTGTAGGATGAATTATATATTTGAACTAATGCTTTCTATGATAGAGCAGGAAAAACATCGGGAAACCTTAATATTTAGAAAGGCAGAAGAGTATTCTGCATATATGGAACTGGCACTTGATTGTGTAAATCAAAAGGAATTTCATGAGTATGATGTCGTGGAGATAAATCCATATTTTCGGTATCATGAAATCTTTAAAGAGTTTTTTGCAAATGAAGAATATAAGGAATTGAAACAAAATTTACTAGATATTCTTATACATATTAATTTTGAGACAGAAAGACTGTCAGGAATGACAAAAATATCATTTTACCAGATTCTTATAGGGGAAGCATGTCAAAGAGGAGAGTTTGGAGTTGTTGTGGCACAGAAATGGGATGTTTTTACTCCTGTGGAGGAGCATATAGTAACAAATGCTTTAATAGAAAGTTATATCACAGGAGATGTGTTGGAAATATGCAAAAGGACGATTCATAACTTTTTTCCAAATGGCAATGTATATTTTCATCATTATCAAAAAGAAGAAATTCTGGTATATACAGCAGTAGTAAAAAATAATACCAGAGTAAAGAAAATGGAATTGTTAATTGAGCTATTTTTACCATTACAGTATGAAATTCAAGTGTATTGGAAAAATCATTTTGGCATTATTGATGTGGACGAAACTATGTTATTAGATCAAGTAGAGTTGTATTAAAGGAGACAGGAATGCATGGAACGCCAATTTATAGAAGAAAAAATTGAACAAATGACAAGCCTGGAAGACAAGCATATTTTAAAAGAGTTATTACAGCAAGTATTGGGAGAGATTGTAGAATATCAAAAAAAAGAATATGAAAAAATCCGCAATTCTTTGGAGGAAGAACTTCTTATTGAGGAAAACGAATACTCTTTGTTGTCAGCAATAGTAAGCAGGGAAAAATATAGTACCGTGGATTCTTGGCTGCATCCGGTTATAGAAGGGGATGATAAACCAGTAAAGATAGACTGGAGTTTGGTTAAGTTATCTTTAAGAGCAGGAATGGAAGCCAATGTGGGAAAAGTATTTTTAAAATTGCCATTACAAGAAGTAAAAAAAATGATAGAAGAACCACCAGAATTTCCAGCAGTAATACATACAAGTGAAAGAGATTTACAGGCAAAAGTGGAACTTAGTTTTGCAGGGGAATATTTGGATAAACTTCAAGAAATAAAGGATGCGTTTGGAAAAAATGAAATAAGATGGAGACCGGTAATAGATGCATATTTTCTACGGTTTTTTGATTTAAATATCGTGGAATGTATAGATAAAATTGAGGATAATGAGGAATTGTTGTCTATGGAACCCCAATATGGAAAATATCAGGAACATATTCTGGAAAATCATATTTTATTGTGGAATTTAGATTTACAGAAAAGAAAGACAATGGGATTTCCCGTGCCACAGATGGATCAGAAAAAATACCGTTTTTCTTTTGAAATAGAAAAGGAAGCAGGTGCCTATTTGGTATTGCTTCAAGAAGATGAATATGTAGTTAGAAAAGAGCACAAGTTAGAGATATACAGCCCTAATAGCAGTATGCATGATTGGCAATGTTATAATTTTGAGAAAAAGCAGTTATATGTTTCTGCTATTTCATTACCAATACTTGATAATACTATACGGGAGACATTTAGTAACCGGATGGCACGTTTTACAGGAAATACGATACGAACCAAGGCTGAAATAGAGAGGATGATGCAGGAATTGCAATTGGAAAAATATTTGCAGTTGGATGGAATGAAAATATTGGATGTTAAGGAGGATATGCCAGAAACAGATACGATTATTGTCACAGAAAATTATAATAGCATGTTAAGCAGAAAACCGGTTTTGATGCTGCAATTTTCCGGAAGGGCAAAGGAGAGCTGGCTAGAAGCAGATGTTATGAAATATGTACTTGAAGTAGTACAGAATAGTTACTATGAATTTCAAGTAAAGGGAATTTTATTGTAATTGTAATAATAAACAGAATAAGGAGTGATAAGTATGCCATATATGGATGAAGAAATTGCAAAGATGCTTAGAAAAGAAAGGATGAAGGAAAAGGAGAAACAGCAACAGCAGGAAATCGAACAGGAAAAAGAAAAAATAAATGAGGAGCAGTTGGCAGAGGATATGGAGAAAGGAGAGTGCTTTTTATTTGACCGAAGTTTTCGCTTTTCACAAAAAATAATTATGAATAAAAGGTTAAAGGTATATATACCTGATAAGAAGCTGGAAATCAAATATAATTTTCAAGAGTTATTTGTAGCAGGAGAGAATGCTTATAGCTTTGGTCTGAATTATGCATTGGCAGAGGATGGCACCCCCATACAGCCGTGGAATACTTATAAGAAAAATATGCAGGATGGCATGAAAGAGGTTAACATGAAATTCAAATGGATTGAAGAGGGCTGTGTATTGAATCAGGAAAATCAGCTGCATTATATGGAGTTTCTCTCTTTAACAGGGCTGGGAACTATACATAATCATATGTATATGGCTGATACAAAGTATGGACGTTTAACAATAAATCTTAATTATCTGCATGAGGAAGAGCGTTACTGGCGTCCATTGGTTCAGGTTATGATAAAAAAGATGGAAGTATTGTAAAAGAGATAGTAACTGTTTCTGGTTTTGAATAGTTACAGATAATAGAAATTATAAGGAGTCAATCAAATTGAATGGAGGACAGATATGAGTAAGAAAGTAGCAAAAATAAAAATGGCAAAAGTACAGGCGGTTATGTCTAAACCAGAAAAAGTGTATGGTGTGAAAGAGATAAAGAGTGTAGAAAAAATAGGAAAACCAGTATTAAAAGATGCCATGCCAATAAAAACATTCCAAAGAGAATTAGAGGAACATAAAAAAACAGATACCAAGACTACAGAACCGACAGAGGCAGAGATGGAAGCAGCGCTGGCCAAAATACAGGCAGAGTATGAAAAGGAGCAAAAGGCAGCACAGTTAAAAGCAATGGTAGTTGCACAATTGAAAGCAGAACAGGAAGCAAATACATCAGATTCTAAAGTGGTAATCTATGAAAATTTGTTTATACCAAGTTTTAGCCATTTACATATTGAAAATTTTAAATTAGTACAAAAATTAAATGATCATTTTTGTCTGACATTTTCTGCATTAGTATCGGAAGAGGAGAATGATAATGCAGTATATTACACACAAGTGGGCAGACAAGTAGAAGTAAATTATACATTGGCAGGTTTTAAAAAGCCTAAGAAAATGTTTCAGGGAGTTGTTACAGATGTAAAAGTAAAAACAGTTGGAAAAGTAAGTACACTCTATGTGACAGCACATAGTAATACCATTATGCTGGATGCGTTGAAATCTTCTTATTCTTACCAAGATATTTCAAGAACATATGAGTCTATTGTAAAAGAAGTACTAAAAAGAAATAAGGGATCTAAAGCAATCTATAATAGTGCTGCTTCTAATGCTACAAAAAAGTTTACTATACAGTATAAAGAAACAGATTGGGAATTTATCAAAAGATTAGCATCCGAAAAAAATCTGCCTTTAATTCCAGATTATACTTCGGAACATCCATGTTTTTATTATGGATGTAAATTTGGGGAAAAAGAACATATTTTAAATATTGTGGAATATACAGCAGGGAAAAATATTAAAACTTTCCAAAAAGATGCTGCTAACTACATTGAAGGAACACAGGAAAAGGAGTATATCACCTATCAAGTGAAATCTGCCACATTACTTAAGCTGGGGGATGCAGTTAAGTTTAAAGGAGTAAAATTTTATGTGCGTAAGGCAGTATATGAATTAGAGGAAGGAATTTTGTATGGGTCATATCAATTGGGAAGAAAGGAGCATTTTAAACAGAGAAGATACTATAACAAAGAATTAAGTGGTATTTCCTTAAATGGTAAAGTGACAGAGGTTCAAAGAGATAAGATAAAAGTAAATCTGGATATTGATAATAAAAAAGAGTCTGCAAAATACTGGTTTCCATATTCCACTATGTCAGCATCTCCAGATGGAAGCGGCTGGTATTGTATGCCAAAAGAAGACGATCATGTGCGGGTGTATTTTCCAGATACAAATGAAAAAAATTGTTATGCAATTAGCTCTATTAGCAGCTATTCTCCAGAAGCAGGAAGTAATGATAAAATGTCAGACCCTAATGTACGTTATCTTCGTACACCTCATGGCATGGAGATAAAATTAGAACCAACAGGAATTACTATAGATGCTTATGATGGAAAGGCTGTAATCAGTCTGGACCAGCAAGGTAACATAACCATTAATGCCACAAAAAATCTGAACGTAACAGCAGCAGAAGGTATCACTGTAAATGCAGAGAAAAGCATCAATATGTATGCGACTGAGGAAATATCACTAAATGGGGCAGATGGAACTATAGTGTTGAAACAGGATGGAAATACCGTGGTTACTGGAAAATATGTATTAGAGAATTAAGGGTGAAAATAGATGAATAGAAAAGAAGCATTAGAGCATTTTGAAGAGAACATTGCAAAACCGGCAATAGTAAATATTTTACCAGTTTTTTATGAAAAATTTCGGCAGCAGAAAGATAATTTTTGTGAAAAGCTTGTAAATGCTGTGGAACAGTTACTTATACAGGTCAATGAAAATGAACCGGAGGTGGAGATTGCAACCATTCGTATTTCCTATTTACAGGCATCTATTTTGGATGGTACTTATCAATGGCAAATCGTAGCACAAGACAAAAGAGAGTATCTGGATAAAAAAGAAAGAGAGATTTATGTTACATTTCCAGAAATATTTACTTGTATAGAGGACTTGGAAAGTGAACTAGAAAAGGAAGTAAGAAAGTATGTGGGAAATCTCTATGAGGGAGATGTTAGAAACTATAAAATACAAGCCTTTGAAAAATGTATGGGGTGTATTTACCAGGCAGGAATGTACGCATTTCGACAGTTTCGGAAAAATGAAATATTCCAACATAGAAAAACTCATGCTGTATTCAAAATAATGATAGGTGGATATATGGACTTGATGCAGATTATTTTCTTACAATCCAAAGAGGACTATGAAAAGGTAAAGGAAGAGTTATATAAACCAGGAGAAAAAAAGGATTTAGATGAGCATCAAATGATTTATCGGGATTATAGCGGGATAGAATTAAAAGAAGTTGCAAAGAGAGTGGAGGCAAAGAACTTAATGTTTACTTGTTTTGCCAATAGCAGAATCCGATATCATATCTTTGTTTTATGCAGCATGATTGGAGTTAATTTTTCCGAAAGCCGAATAGATGACAGTGGATTTGTGGGGGCAACCATGCAGCAGGCAGATTTTACAGGAGCTGTTCTACAGAATTGTGATATGCATGCCAGTATGTTTTACGGTGGAGAATATGTGGATGGACAGGTTACACCAGGGATATTTTCCGTTTCCTTTCGTAACAGTACATTGCACAGAGTAAATTTTATGTGTTGCGATTTACGAAATTGTGATTTTGAAGGTGCAAAAATGAGTGAAATTGTATTGGAAGATGCAAAATTGCAAGGTGCCAGAATAGAATCCTGCTATAAAGAAATGTTGGAACTGACACCAGAACAAGAACAGGAAATTATTTGGATTTAAATAGGTATTTGCGAAACTCAACTTCTCATAGAATTTTTGTGCAAAGTTTACATGTCAACGCAAGGTACGTTTGCACTGCTCTCAACCGTAACAGTACGTAAGGTGCTAAAATACAGCACCTAAGTACTGACGGTTTCGAAAGCACCCAGCTTTGACATGTGAATCTGCACAAAATAATTTAAGTCAATGAGAGTTTCGCAATTACCTATTGGATTTAAACTCAGAAAGGAGAGACTATGAAATATTATATTATGCTTCAGGATAAAAGAATGCAGCACAAAATAAAGTTTAGAGAGTTTCCAACAGAGAAAACACAGGAATTTGGCACAGATTTTGCAAACCGGATGAAATGGAGTGTTACGCTGCATGTACAGGATAATGATCATACTGTATATGGGGAAGTGATAGAAGCACCCTGTTATATGGTTAGTAAAAAAGTCCATGATGTGATAAAGATGTTTGACCCAGAAGCTTTATTTTCTAATGTAGTGTTTAGTTTAAAAGAGGGGGAACCCCTTATGTATAAGGTACTTTTGGCAGATCGTATGGATGTATTGCATGAAGCTACAGAATTCCATAAGGATCAGAGTGTGAAACGGTTAACTTTAGATAAAGATAAAATAGGAAATATGCAGATATTTCGTATAAAGGGAATATCACCCAATTATATTGTGGTTTCTATGGCAATAGCAGAATCCATTATCCGAAGAAACTGTGTAGGTATTGCTTTTCAGGAAATAGAGGTATTAGATGGCTGCAAAACTCAATTTACTCTTTGAGTTTTTGTGTAAAGTTTACATATCAATACAAGGTATGTTTGCACTGCTCTCAACCGTAACGGTACATAAGGTGCTAAAAGGCAGCACCCAAGTACCGACGGTTTCGAAAGCACCTTGTTTATGATATGTAAATCTGTACAAAATAGCATAAGATAATGAGAGTTTTGCAAACAATTAAGTAGAGATATTAAAGGAAGCAAAGGAGGTAAAATAATGGCAGATGGAAAGGTAACCGCAAAAGCGGAAGCAGAGATTGAAGAAAATATAGTAGAACAAGATGTATATGTACTTCATGGAGGATTGGCAGCCTGCCAGTATGGCTCCAGAACATCCAGATTACGGGTTCCGGAATGTCATGGCACTTATATGCATGACATGCCGATTATGACATATAAAGATACAAAGGTAAATGATAATGTGCAGCCATTTGGTTTTTGCCAGTGTCCAGATAATCCAGAACGTCAATTGATTGCACAAGATATTATGGAGGAAGTGGAGAAGCAGAGCCATGACATTTTGGATTCCATAATGGACTTTTTTGCGGGTGAACCAGAAAAAGAGAGCGATGAGTATTCTAATGTACTTATGGAAAAAATAATAGTGCAATGCCATCCAAAAAGTTTTTCTCATGAATGGAATGATGCATCAGATGATTTATATATCAATGAAGAAAAAGCATTAGTAACAAAATGTACATGTGTATGTGAACAATGTGGTGGACAAATATTTATTGTTGATGATGGACAGAATAATGCTGCTTTTGAACAGCAAAGCAAAACAGACTTATCTAATTGGAAAGAAGGGGATCCAATACCAGATGCCTCTGAATCAAACCTAAAGCAATTAGAAGATTTAGGAAAAACAGATTCTGAGTTATATAAAAATATGAAAGAGCAGATAGAGAAAAGAAATGCTTTGGATGATGAAATACGTTTCTGTGATCCTGAAGATGAGGAGCGTAGCAAGGAACTTGAAGATCAAAGAAGAGATATGGAAAATGAATACAAGGCAGGAAAAAAGTAAAATAAATAACAAACAAAAGGAAAGCAAAGGTGAGGAGACGTGAAAAGAAAGTATCAGGATTTGACGATAGAATTCCCCCTGGAAGTGGACACCATACTGGATTTAGGGCTGGAGTGTGGATACAGTGAGCATCCATCCTTCTGGTTCAAGGCAGTGGTACCAGAGAAAAAAGCACAGGAATACATAGGAAAGATAACGGAACACACAACCATAAAAGTAACCTATACCAACAAAAAGAAAAATGCAGAAAGGGTCATGTTCCGCGGATTTGCAGCGAATGCAAGGGTAAGTTTTGACGGAACCTACCATGTATTGTATGTAGAGGCACTGGCACATACCGCCAGGATGGACATAAAAAAGAAAAGCCGCTCCTTCTTCAAACAGGGAGTGACCTACCACGAAATCATACAGGCAGTGGCAAAAGACTATCCGGGGGCAGTGGTGGCGGAAAATATCCCATCCAGCCGGAAAACAGACATGCCGGTTCTCCAGTATGAAGAGACAGACTGGGAATTCCTGAAACGGATCAGTGCCATGTTTGAGGCAGTAGTCACACCGGACTGCACCAAAGAGAAAATATACCTGACCATGGGAATCCCCAAGAGGGAAAGCAAGGCAAAAGACATAAAAAAATATGAACAGACCAACATCCGGGACCTGGGAGAGTGTTACAAAGACTACTATGAAGAAATGACCGCCTTCTCTGTACTGACTTTAATAGAAAAAGAGAAAAAGAAGAAGGCCGAAGAAGCAAGAAAGAAAAAAATAAAGGGGAAACTGAAAGCGGCAAAAGCAGAAGAAATGGGCAAAATCGGGAAAACCGAAATTAAGGATATGCAGGCATCAGATTTTCTGGCAAAGGAAGAGGAAAAAGAGAAAGAAAAGCTGGCAAATGACACCCTGAAAGAAATCGAAGCCATGATAGACAGCGGGGAACTGGACATCAGCAGCCTGGGATACAGCAAAAAAGACTTAAAAAAGCTGATATGCAACACCATGACAGGCATGGAGCAGGAAGACACAGAAAAAGAAAAAAAGCCGGATGCAGTGGAAAAAGAAAAAGGGAAAAAAGCACAGGAAAGCAGCTTCCAGGAACTGAACTATACCACAGTTGCAGTCAAAACAAAACGGTACATACCATTAGGAAAGAGGATCCTCATAGATGACAGCGAACTGGCAGTCACACATATCGAAGCCTATACAGAAAAAGAAGAAATCTTTTATGAATACATCCTCCGCTGGCCCGATGCCATAACAGCAAGGTATGAAGACAACCCTGCACTGGCAGGAGTGAGCCTTATAGGAACCATAAAAGAATGTAAAGGAAATATGGTATCACTTGCATTGGAAATCGATGAAGATGACGGATATGAAGATGGGAAAAAAGACTACTTTTTCACCTATGCAATCGAAAGCAAAGACTATTACTGCATGCCGGTTGCAGGGGCAAAAGTACACCTTTATTTCCAGACAGGGAAAGAATGGGATGCCATAGCTGTCCACTCCCTTCGAGGAATAGAAGCAGGAGGGGAGAGGGAAAACAAAATATCCAATCCGGACAACCGTTCCCTGAGCAACACAACCGGGTGCAGCATAGACCTGACCCCGACAGGAATCAGCATGACCCCGGATGACGGGAACACAGTGGAGCTAAAGCTGGGAAAAGACGGAAGCATAGACATGCGGGCAAAAGACTTCACCCTGACGGGGAAAAACATAGACCTTGGAAAAGGAACATCGCCAGAAGGAGAGGAAACCATAGCCAAGACATTTTCCATAACCACAGCAGACAGCATACTGCTAAACCGGTGCCAGCCAAATGCAGACGGGGAGATAGTGCCAATCAAAGACCATCTGGCAGGGATGTTTCGCGATGTACAGCTTTATACCCCCGGAAGCATCTTCCATAGGACAACAGGAGCCTTCCAGCCGCCAGCCATATCCTATGATGAGACAGAGCTTCGTAAACAGGAAGAAGCACAGGCAGAGGAAAACCACCAGCAGCTGACCAATGCCCTGGTAGCCAGACGGAAAGAAGCCAAAGCAAAGTTTGCTATGGGCATGCTGATGGCAGGGGTGGGAGCCGCCCTGATGGTCTGTACAGGAGGAGCCATAGCACCGCTGGTAGGTGCAGCCATGATAATCTTTGCAGAAGCCGAAATGCAGGAAGCACAGAGCCTTAAAAGCCTTGCAGAAAGCGGGGATTTTGAGACACCGCCGGCCAATGCCCTGAAAGAAATGATAGGGGAGCCGGCCTATACCCTGATAAAAACAGGCCTGTGCATAACAGGAAGCATCATGATAGCGGGACCGGGAGTGCTTGTGATGGGGGCAATGAATACAGGGATAGAGCTGGTAACAGATGCACTCAGCGGAAACCTGAAAAGCTGGCAGCATTACTGTGACACCTTCTCCAAAGGGTGTTTAATCGGAGCCATCATGGGACCAATCACAGGGAAACTGAACAAGCTGGGAGAAGCCGCCAATGCCATGCAGAAAGCGGGAACCATAGGAAGCAAAACAGCCTTTGCCATCAAGTTTGGAGCGGGCTATGTCTCCCAGGTAACCGCAAGCATATTAAATGACATGGCAAACGGAACCATGAGCTGGGGAAGTATAGGAGAAAATGCCTTCCGTGAATTTATCAGCCTGGGAGTGGCATCCCTGCCGTCAAACATCAACTGCAACACAAGAGCCCTGTTAAACGGCATAGCAGACGGAGGGGCAGAGGCCGTCATCCAGCTGATAAGGGACGGGAAAGTGGACTGGAAACAGGTACTGCAGACAGCGGGAATGTCAGCCCTGATAAACCGTGCAACCAGCTGTGACCCGGTAGACTGTGCAAAAGGAAACTTTATAGTATACCGTGAGGACTACAGCTGTGAAGACCTGTATGGAAGCTTCGGAATACACAGAAGATACAGCTCCATCCTGGAATACACGGGAGCCATGGGAAAAGGGTGGATGCTGGAATATGAAACCTTCCTGATGACCGTAGATGAAGTATCAGAAGAATCTGACCTTACATACGGACTGCAGGTCATGATGCCGGACACCCATGTAGAGAGATTTGAAAGAAGAAAAGGAGAATGGGTGAACCTGAGGGGAAACACCAAAGAAGTAACCTTAACTGAAGACAGGAGATCCCGCCAGTACAGCCTGGAAAGCTGCCAGGGAGGAAACTATGTCCAGTATATTTATGACAGCAGGGGAAGGCTTACACAGATATCTGAAGATGCCTGTTCCAGCCGTGCCACC
>JAAVZU010000046.1 GCA_022791815.1 Lachnospiraceae bacterium | reverse complement strand
TTTTCAGAGAATACAGCATCAGATACTACTACACTATCCAGCTTAAATAAAGAATATACAGCATTATCTAAAGGTGTCAATAGTCTTGGACAGAATGTCCATCTATCTACAGAAGAATATGATAGATACAAGGAAATTATTAGCCAAGTATCTGCTGTTATGCCTGAATTGGGTGTAAGGTACAATGAACAAGGTGAGAAAATTGGATTTGTAAAAGGTCAGTTATCAAATTTAAACGAAGAATACAATAAGTACCAAGAGAATCAAGCAAAGAAATTATTAACCCAAGGTGATGAAGATGGTAACACGCTTCAAGATGTAATAGATAATTACAATAATCAAAACACAAATAAGGAGTCCATTAAGGTACTTAAAAAAACTATTGTAATGTCCAAAGAAGAACTGTTAAATAGTGATTTATTAACTTACCAGTCTGATATAATAGGTAAACGTGACTATGATATAAAAAAAATGTCAGATTCTGAATATAATAATTTTATAGAGGGGCTTGTATCTAAATTAGAATCAAAACAAGCCGAAATTGATGTAGCAGTAAATGCATATCAAAATTCTATGAGAACACTATTAATATCCAATGATGATTTTTATGATTTGGATCCTAATCATAAAACTGTTCTTACATCCATGTTTTCCAGTATTCCAGAAAATATTATAGATACTTATGGATTAAAGACAGAAGATAAAATAAGAAGTTTTATAAGAAAAATAATTTTTTCCATAAAAGATAATCAAGAAGTTTCTGATGCATTTACAAAAATATTAGGATTTGATTCAGAAAATGCAACACAAAATTCTTTAGATGAGTTAGATAAATATTTTCATACAATATCCAACGCAATTGGTGTTCTTCCTAGTAATGTAAAACAAATGTTCCATCTGGATAATTTGGAAATTCCTACACAAGATATTACAAATCTTCTTACAACTGCTGGTATATCTAAGGATATCGCCGAAAAAGTAGCTAAGGGATTAACAACAAAAGAAATTGAAGCAGTAAAAAACTCTAATACTATAGACTGGGCAGAATTATTAAATCTAGAAGGTGCCACTGAAATATTTGATTTCATTAAAAATGCAATATCTAATACTACAAATATTAATGAATTTGAGTCACAAGTACCTTCCTTCAACTCCATTTTCAATTTGGAGGAATTTAAAAACATCAAAGAAGAACTCCTAAAACTTGCAAAAGCAGGAGAACTTACCCCTTATACCCTTTCCTCTGCAAATGAATATAACACTCTTCTTGAAAAGACTGGTTTAACAGCAGAACAGGTATATAAAAAGATTATGAAAATTGCCCACTCTGACATGTCCATGGAGAATTGGAGCAACACGCTATCCAATGCCCGTTCCCAAATTGCAAAAACGAAAGAAACGCAAAAAGAACTAAATGCAAATGGGAAAAGTGCTGCACTTGTGGATACAATTATCTCCGATTATCCACAATTACTTGGTTATCTCAGTAATGAAGAAGAATTAAGAGAACAATTAAAAATATTACAAGGTGAGCAGGAAGATGTGGCTGCAGAGGCATATATGCATCTTATAGAAGACAGCGAAGTATATTATAACACCCTGAAAACAAAGGAAAGCGAGAAATTAAATGCAGCCAATCACACTATAAATTCCATTATTAGTGGCAATAAAACCCTAGTTGGAATCTTAGGTGAATCTTATATGGTTGACTTAAATAACTACAAATCCATTGCAGATGCAAAAGCAAAATTGGAAACGGAACTAATCAAAAATTCTGCTGGTGCATGGAGCAAATTTTATAAAGTCCAAATAAATGCAAACACAGGTTTGGCAGAGGTATATAATTCTGATAGTTCTGTTTCACCAAGCCAATTTCTTGACGAATCAGGAGATTATGGAAAAGCTGTAAATAAATATGTGGAAAACCAAAGAAAGCAAAAAAAGGCAGCCCAAGATAGTGCAGATGCTTACAATGAAGCGATTAAAGCACTGGATAAAATCACAAAAACTACACAGATCTCAACAGAGATTCCTGCTCCTTCCAAAGATAATGAAACAAAAACTAAAAATTCTTACACTAAATTTGCCAAAACTATAAACTGGTGTGCTGAGACAATCAGTAAATTATCCACAGAAATTACGAATCTTAATGCAAAACTTAACAATACAACTGCATTAAAAAACCAAATTAAGTATTATAAGCAACTGATTAAAGCTCAAGAAGGGCTTATAAAGGGGTACACCAAAACAAAGAATAAATATCAAAGCATTTATAACAAATCCTTAAACAAACTTTCCAAAGCAGACCAAAATAAAGTTGAAAATGGGACATACACCATTGAAAACTTCAAAGGTAAGGCAAAATCAGGGAAAAAATCAGAAGCCGAAAAACGTTACAACAACATCCAGTCCGCTTTGGAAGCAAGGGACACCTATCTAAAAGCACAGACAGACTTAGTAAACGCCAAGCAGCAACTAAACGAATATATTGAAACTCTGGCAGGAATACGTTGGGAAAAAGCATCTGAATCCATCGAAAAAATAAATAAAAAGATAGAAGTATTAGATGCTAAGACTTCTAATCTCAATGGGTACAAGTCTAAAAATACAAACTTAGATGCAAAAGTAAAAGCACAGTACAAAACTGTAAAAGAACAACAGAGTGCAGTCAATAAAACCCAGTCAGATAAAGATGCCATAGACAAAAAAGCCTTAAATATTAAAAGTAAAATCAACAGCAAATACAAGACCAGCAAGAGAACAAATGCAAATGGTACATTAAGCGAGGATGGTGTCACAGGAAAACAGCTAAATCTTATCAAACAATATAACCTACAGATAAAGAAAAGCAATGCATACAAAAAGAAGCTGTCTGAAATCAACCAAGAGTTGGCAATCAGTGAGCAGGAATACATTACCCTGATGAACGAATCCATAGCCACGAAAGCAAACAACATCCAACAGGATTATGAAAACAGGATGTCTCTGATTGATGCCAAAGAAAACCAGTTAAATGCTGAAATTGCCTTGGCAGAAGCAAAAGGACAGGTAGCATCTGCAAAGTATTATGAGTTATTAAACCAGAACTCAAAACAGAACATCAGCCAACTGAAGTCAGAGAAAAAGGCATTGGAAAATCAGCTAAATGGATTAAGTGATTACAGTGATGCATGGTATGAAGTAAAAAATATGCTTATCCAAGTGGATGAACAGCTAGCAGAGGAAACACAAAATGCAGTAGAAAATATTACCAAACAGATAGAGGCAGTAAGTAATTTAACAGATGCCATCAATAAAAATCTGGAACTACATACAAACAGTGATTTCTACACTTCCCTGACAGAAGGTGAGGACTACTACGACAAAAACGGTATGACGGATGTGGGCAAATCTGTATTAGCTGCCAAATATCTGGAATACACAGGAAAGAAACAGCAGAGAAAAAACCTTGATAAAGAACTGAACGAAATCACTATGAAATATCTACAACATTCCATCAGTGAATCCGAAATGACACAACTAACCGATGAATGGCTAAAAAAGGCACAGGAGTTGGATAAAGAAATCATCAATTCACAAAATGCCATTGGTGACATGCTTACAGAAAGTTATAAGGCACAACTGGACGGATTAAAAGAAATCATAGATGCAAAGAAAAAGGCACTTTCTTTGGATAAATCCGAATATGATTACCAGAAATCCATTGCGGAGAAAACCAAGAGCATTGCCACACTCCAGAAACAGCTTGCCATGCTGGAAGGCAGAAATGACGAAGAAGCCAATGCAGAGCGTCAGAAAATACAGCTACAGTTAGAAGACGCACAGGAAGACTTAGACGACACCCAGTATGACAAATACATCGAAAGGATAGAAAATGCACTGGATGATTTAAGCGAAAGATTCAGTGATACCATAGATGAACTATCCAAAACCCTCAACCATGTGGGAACCATAGAATCTGACATATATAACCTGATTTCCGATGATAAAGGATCTATCTTTGAATCAATAAGAAATGTATTTGACGAAAGAGGCATAAATCTTAACGATTCTGGTGACTGGCTTTCATATATGCAGTCTCTGGCAGGAAACAAGGACAAGAAAGAAGATACTTTTGGAACTGCTGTAGTATCCGAAAGACTGGAACAGCAAACCGATTATCTGGAAAAAATTTATGAGAAGATACCAGATGAGAAAGAAACAGGAAAAGAGAAAACCAAACTTTCCATTGCTGACGTACTGGTGAAAGCCAGCAAAGAAAATAAAAAGGCTGACACATCAGAAATGAGTGCTTTAAACAAATATCTGGTAAGTCAGGGATATAAACCAATGTCTACAAGCAAAATGGCAGACCTTGCCTCTGCCCTCCGCTCCTCTTCTGCCTTTGACAATCTGGATGCAAAGACAAAAGAAACCATATCTTCCATTACCAGTGCCAGTCAGCTTGACAGTGAAAAAGATATAAATGCAAGTGCGAATAAAAACGCACTATTAAAAGCATTGAAGTATACGCAAAAATATACAAAAATACAAGAATTTCTGGACAGCCATTTAAAACCAGAAAAAGCAGATAACAACTATGGAACACTGAATAAATATTTGTACAAAACACAAGACGGCAAAGTACTTAGTAAAGAAGATGCAGTTGCGTTAGGTAAAATGCTTGGAGTGTCAGATGCTAATAAAAATGGCATGATAGATGGCAAAGAAGGAAAGGATCTTGTAGAAAAGTTAAAACAGGCAGGATTTTCTAAAGGTGGTATTGTAGAAGCCGTTCATAAAAATGGGGATGATGGTCTTGCAACTCTAAAAGCAGGTGAGTCTGTACTAACACCATTGCAAACAAATGCTTTTTTAGAGTTAGTTGGAAAACGGAATCCACTTAACAACACACCTGATATTATTCAAAATCCAAGATTACCAGATTTTTATGGTCATACTAATATAGTACCTAATAATTTTGAAAATGTAAACTTTACATTTCATTTACCAAATGTTGTGGATAGCAGGTCACTAATTAAGACCATTCAATCTGATACCCAAGTACAAAGGACTTTACAAAATGCAACAGTCGGTAAATTAAACGGAAATACTAAATTTGGTGTAAATAAATTGTAAGCTGAACAAGACATATGGGCTTTTATATGTCTTGTTTAATTATAAATATATATTTTATTTTTAATAAAAATTTTGTAACAGGGCAGTCTTTGGCTAAACTGTTACAAAATTCCTCTGCATTTCTAATTTTATAGAAATATGGTTTACGCTTTTTTACAAAAAACTGAGAAGGTATTGAAAAATGAAAAAAACAAAAAAAATTGAAACTCTGGAAAAAGAAATTGCAAGACTAAATATATTACTGAACAACTCTCCCATGGCTGATTTTGAACGATTGAACCTAAAATTAGAGAGAGAAATCGAAAATATGAGAGAATGCAAGGAAAGATATAAATTCCTGATTTTGGAAGTAGAAGAATTAAAAAAGAAATATAATAAATAAGAAGGTGATATTATGATTTATGCAAATGATTTTACATTTTGCGACAGTAAATTATCAGATTATGGTTACATAATTGCAGCAATTGACAACTCCGCTTCTATTGAAAATACCAGTTGTGGGAATATAGAGATACTGACAGAAAAACCCATACAAAATAAGAAGGATATTTCTCATGGATTCAAATATGGAGAAGGAATTACCCTGTCATTTCAGATTGTAAAAATGGATAAATTGTCTCATACTCCTGCTCCTGTTACAAACGAAGAATATGAAAATATAATGCGTTGGCTAATCAGACCAACCTATAACTATATAACCTTTGATACAGATGATAACCTGTTCTTTCATGTAAAAATAAAAGCAGATGCAATTAAGATCGGAAATATCGTGCATGGTTTTGAATTAACCCTGACAAACGACAGTGCTTATGGATATTCCAAAGAATACATAACCCGCATTGGCAATCATGGAACAGGTTACCTAGAAGATGAATCCAGCCTGATTGGATATACCTATCCAAAACTGCAAATAAGTATAGTAGACAGTGGAACATACACTCTGACAAACGATTTAGAACCCAACCGTTCTCTGCGTATCAACAACTGTACGGCTGGTGAAGTAATCACTATTGATTGCGAAAACAAAACCATAACGTCAAACAAACCAGACCATGATTTAGCAAAAGACTTTAATTTTACCTTTTTCCGTTTTTTAAATACTTATGACAACAACTTAAACAAAATTACATCTGCAAATGGAAGTGTTGACATGACCTACAGATTTACAAGGATGGTGAGTATATAAATGAACATAAAATTAGATAAAATCAGCAACACCATAGATCAGCCTGATGTATGGCTCTGCCACCGCAATTATAAAAAAATATGCCCCCTCTCTCCCATCACAGATTTAAAAGTATACGTAGCTGCAAACTCCTATGATGAGGTTACTTTTACTTTTCATAAAGAGAACAATGGGGAGATTTTTCCATATTGGGAAGAAATAAAGAACCTAAAAGTAATCTATGTGGAAAATTTTGGATATTTTGAAATAGCTGTTGACAAGGACGCCAAAGAAGATACCATAAAAACCATCACTGGAATATCCATAGAAACAGAACTGGCACAAATTATCCTGAGAAATTTATCCATCAATGGAGAATACGATTTAAACAAAGAAGATAACTTTACCACAGAAAACGGAAAAACATCTTATAAGCCTACGGTTTTATATGACGAAAATGACACATCCCACAGTTTAATCCACAGGGTATTAAGCAAAGCCCCCCACTGGTCTGTTGGTCATATAGACAGCCAGATCACAGAAAATGATGTAAAAGTTTCCACTTCTGATGTAAAAAGAAAGTTTGAATTTGACAATACAAGCATCTATGATGCATTACAGGAAATTGCAACAGAATTAGACCTTGTATTTACTTTCGATACCACCAAAAGGCTGGTAAATATGTATGACTTAAACACCATCGGAAGTGACACTACTATTTATGTGAACAAAGAAAATCTGGCAAATCAATTTACCTGCTCTGGCAATAAAGACAGCATAAAAAACCGTTTTAAAATCCTTGGCGGCGATGACATTATAACCTCTTATGTCTCTGTGGTAAACCCAAATGGAACACAGTATATTGATTTCTATTCCGATGATCAAAAAGCAGACATGTCAAAAGAACTGGTGGAAAAACTTCATGTCTATGATGAACTGTATGAAGCAAACAGGGAAGCATATCAGGAAGCCAGTGCCACATTATATGAAAAAATAGATAAAGTAAACCAATTGAAATATTCTCTTGCCCCCACACAAGAAAAAACTTCCACCACTGCCGAGGCAGAAATTCAAAAATTAACCTCTGCCAATATAGGGAGTGTTCCTGTTTCCCAAATAAACCAGCTCTATAAAAAAGGTGCAGATAAAGCAGTACTAACAATCGCACAAATATTGGTTGATTACAGGTATACCGTAACCATTGAAAGTTCTGTGTATGACTCTTCTGCCAAAACATGGACAGGCAAATTTAAGGCTGTCAATGAAAGTAATCCAAGTGACGTAGCAAAATCTCCTAACGATATCATTTTAAATATTATAGAAGACGAAAAAGAGGATTTGCAGAACAAAATAAATAAGATTATCGGAGATGTGAATTTTGAAGATGAGACCCTTGATTCACTAAAGGAAACCTTAAAACACTATAGTCTCAGCTATCTGGAATCTTATCAGGCTATGTATAAAGAATGCACCACCGTTTTATTAGAGCAGGGATATGGTATTGTAACAAGTGAGTTCTATCCTTTATACGAGGAATACTGGCAGAAGCAAAAAGCCTGTGAAGAGGAAATTGCCATACGAAAAGGAGAAATTGAAGCCGCCCAGGATGAGCTGGATTCTGCTCAGAATGCTGTAAATGCTTACCACCAGTTATTAAATTTTGAAAACTTCATTGGAGAAACGCTGTACAAAGAATTAAGCTGTTACATCCGTGAAGACACCTATGAAAACAGCAACTATATCTCAGACGGACTAAGTGATGCAGAATGTATAGAGAATGCAAAGAAATTAGTGGAGGCAGCCACAAAAGAATTATATAAGTCAAGTACCTTTCAATATACCTATACTGCCAGTTTAAATAATTTATTTAATAATCCTAACTTTGAGCCTTTCTATAATCAGTTTGACTTATTTAACTGGATTCATGCAGAAGTCGATGAAAGACACATTTTATTGAGACTAATCGGTGTGACATTTGACTTTGCCAATACAAGTCAAATCGAAGTAGAGTTTTCCGAGCAGGTTAAAAATGCAGATGGCTTAACAGATATCGAGAGCATTTTGTCCCAAGCTAAGTCAATGGCAACAAGCTACTCTTCCACTGCCAAACAGGCTGCACAAGGCAGCCAGAGTTATACAGATTTTAAAACCCTAAAAGAAGAAGGACTAAACTCTGCATTGATGAATATTAAAAATTCCAATAACGAAGAGGTGGTTATAGACAGTTGCGGTATCAACTGCCGAAGTAAAGATGTAAATGACACATACGATGGCTGTCAAATGCGTATTACTGGGAAAAATTTGGTAATGACTGATGATGATTGGAAAACTGCCAGGCTTGCTATCGGAGAGGGAATATTTGAGGGTCAGAAAAAATATGGTATATGGTGTGATATTCTTATGGGGAATATCATCGCAGGAGAAACTCTATTGATATCCAATAGGCACCAAACATTTATTGTGGATAAAGATGGTATCATTGTAAACAATATGAAACTGGATATGTACAGTGAAGATCAAAAACACCGTATTCTTATAGACCCTGCCCTAAAAAGTATGTTTAATATATACAACGAAGAGGAACAGGTATTTTTTATTGACCAGAATGGAAATGTTTCTATGTATGGCAATTTATATGTGAATAATAATAACATGTACTGTAATATAGATATGAATTCTGATAATATTATAGAAATTGGTGTAGGTGAAGGAAAGACAGATTTACAAAAAATTGAAATTCCATGGGAAAGAGTTCCTTACGGACTTAATGTCACAGATTATGCTTTGGATTACCATCAAAATTGGGGTGACTATGGCACTGACATAAAAAATAAATACTTTGAGCAGAGAAAACTTTGCATAAAAAATGGAGAAATTTATTTACTATATAATAAGAAAATTAAAAAATGGGATAAAAATTCCACATGGAAAACCATTCACGATATTACCAATGAATATAGTAAAACGGATAGAGATAACAAATTCTATTTCATAAATACAAATAGAATTGATAATAACTTGTATATTATTAGTGAAGGTGACAAGTTTAATAATTTAAATATGTGGGTTTATGACATTGATGCAGATGAATGTGTATGTTTATTTAATTCTGTTGGTTCTAATGATTCCAGCATTGAAATAGATTATTGGGACTATAGAAATTCTTATCTTCTTGATAACATACTATATGTATATACGAGTTATTACACTCAGGGAATGGTATGTTATGGAGATATTACCGCAATAACAGCAGACACAACATACAAAAAACTAAACTTAAATACATTTAATAAAAATAATATTATAAACGTGGGAATACTAGAACATAATGAAAAAGTATACCTCATAAATTTGGTTAAAACTAATAACAACTTTACATTGCAATTGGTTATGGTAAAAGATTTCAAGACACAAACCATACAATTTATTTCTGAATTTAATTATCAGAATATGGGCAGTTCAAATGACGTTGCAAATGGTGGTCAAGTATATGTATACACTAATTTTACAATTGTCAATGAAGATATATATATCATCATTAATCAATATAATAAAATAAACAAAAAAATGTTTGTTTTTAATGAATCTGATGGTGATTTAAAAGAGATTAATAATCTACCCGATTCTTTTATTTCTTCTGTGGGATTATATCCAGAAGGAACAGTAATGTTCTATGACAACGAAAAATTACATTTGATAAGTTGTTTTGTGAATAATGTAACAAGAGTAGAAACTAATAAATATCGTTACTATTACTCCGATGCTTTATCTATTGCATATATGCAACATTTTGTAACAGATTTAAAGGGAAATATATTAAGTACAAATAAGAATTTTAAAGAATTGGATAATGGAAGAGATTTTAATATGAGTTCTCAACATTCGTTTGTAAAACTTAATAATATAATATATTCCTTAAATACTGCATGTGCATTTTATACCAGTTATACAACTCCTAATGCTACTATTAAAAAACTGGATACAAATAATAAAGATAACAATTGGGAACTTGTGCTTACACTACCAGAAAGAATGAAAGTTTTATGTTTTGTAGAATCTGATTCGGAAAATTCTTTATATTTTATTGGTACAAACACTTATGCAAATTTGACAAATATTTCTTTTGGACAAATGTTGAATAGTCCTGACGTATATGCAACATTATGGGAATATAATTTAAAAACTAACGTCCTTACAGATTTGCTAAATACAGAAGGAGATACAAGTCTTCGATATGGTCTTCCTAACATTGGTTTGTATGGTTTTTATTCTTCAGAATTAAAAAAACTGGTATATTATAGAGCAACGACTACCACAGTAGATATAGAAACACGGACTTCCGTTGTCACGAATCAAAGAGCTACCGCCTTTATATCCAATAACATATATGATGGAGACAGTCTATACTCTATAGCAGAAGATAACGGCACCACATGCCTATACAGGCTTAACAAAGCTTCTAGTTCTTTAACGAAATTAGCAACTATTTTAGATATGTATAGCACTGGTTTAGGATTTTCCATTGCAAAATATAAGGACAACATACATATTTTTTACTCTCGAAATGGATGTTTAGCAAAGGAGCGTTTCGTCTATAACCTTAAAACTGAGGAACTTGAAAAAAAAGAAGATATGTTTTATAGTGATGGATTACATATGCCAGACAAAGAACAAAACTACTCAACTTGTTTTTTACCAGCCATTGCAACAGATAATGGAATACACTTTTTTATTGGACATAATCAAATTGATGGTCTTAATGGAAATGGTGGTTATAAGCATTTTTTATATAAAGATGAATCCGACGATTCCAATGTAGAGCTTGAAAACCCTTTAGGCAAAAAAATATTCTACATTGACAACCAAGGTAATGGATATTTCTATGGCAACATCTATGCAAATGATGGAATATTCAAAGGTGATATTATTGCAAGAAGTCTAACTCTTGGTTCTAATGTAAATATTGATATGTCCCATGTAGAAGGTCTAAACGACACGCTAGATGGTGTTGTGAATGATTTAAATGGCAAAATAGATGGAATTGTAGATGGTTTAGGCGGAACAATAAATGGAATTAATTCTGACTTATCAAATGTTATTTACAAAGGTGACATTATAACAGAGACTATAGATGAAGGAAATGGAGTTATCAAAACAATCACAAAAGTACCAAAAAGTGGAGGCGGATATACAGAAAACACCACATATACAAGTGCAGATGGCAACTATATACTGACTAATGTGGGAGTTGGTGGTGATGATAGCGGACATTATTGTATAATTAGTACAGATGGTTTATTAGAAGCTAAAAATGCTAAAATTGATGGTCAGATTAACGCCACTCAAGGTTATATTGGAAAATGGGCTATTGGTGAAGATGGTGTTTTTAGTATTGATTTTAATACCTCCGATTCTGGTATTAAAATGCTTAGTGATGGGCAAATATTAAGCAAAGGTACAGGATATTCAGAACAGATGTATGCAAGGCTTTATAGTGGAAAATGGATTTTTGGATTAGGTGATTCATTTAATACTGAGGGCAAAAGATATTCTGATTTATCAGTAGATGGACTTTATTTATGTAGTACAGAATCCTTAAAAAGTAATATTTCAAGATATTTATTTGCTGTTGACACAATAAATGACAAGATTAGCATCAGCAGCCAATCTAATAATAATGCACTAGAAATTATAAACAATGTTGGAAACTGTATATACATAACAAACAAAGAACCATCATACGAAAACGCTGCATTTCGTGCCAAAATTGTATGTGCAGAGGGTACCACAACAGAATCTGAAGGGTTTGATCCGTTTAGACAAGAAGGTTACATAACAATGTTTGGAGAAGCCACCAAAGGAAGAATTGTCTTAAGAGCTGATGCTGGTTCTAACACTACATCTGATGATGGAACGATTCCTAATTTTACAGATTCCGCAGTTGGTACTCATCTCTATCGTTGGGGTGAAGGATACTTTGAGGAACTTACTTCTTCCAAAGCATTAAATGTAACATCTGATAAAAAGAAGAAAAACCATATCTCTTACATTGATAAGAAAACTGCCTTAAACTTTGTTAATGCCTTAATGCCTGCAATGTTTACGATGAAAGATAATACGAATCAAAGAAAACATTTTGGATTCTATGCACAGGAAGTTGCAAAATTAGCAAAGAATATGAATCTTGGGGACTTATCTTTATATAATGCCAGATGGATAAAAGATGGCACAGACTATAACTACTCAGAAGAGGCAGATGATAAAGAACTTGACTGGTCTTTAAAGTATGACGAATTTATACCACTACTTGTATCTTCTATACAAGAACTAACAAAATGTAACGAAGAAAAAGAGAAAAAAATAGAAGAACTTTCAGATACTGTTACACTATTGGCAAATGAAATAAATCAATTAAAAGAAGAGTTAAAGAAAATGAAAAACTAAAATATTATTTACAGAAGGATTAGTATAACATTTTAATTTTATATAAGGGTAGTTGAGAATCTTTTTCTCTTCTACCCTATTTTTATGCACACATCATAATAATAGAAACCTCTATTCATCTACAGTTCCAAAATCTTCTCTATCGAATTCCTTTTGCTGAAAACCATCCATCAACATAGCCTGACGTGACAGCCGTTCTTTTACAAGTTTTAAAAAAGTTTCATTTCCTACAACTTTTATCATTGGTCCAAAAGACAGAATTTCAATCAAAAGTTCTGTTTCCACTTTCTTATTGTAATAAATCAGGCATTCATAGATATTATCATCTATCTTCCGTGTATTTTTCTCATAATTTGCAAATTGCAACATAGCACGTTCCATAGCATTGCGTTGATTCTTAATCAAAATCTTTACAGGCTCCTTATAATAAGAACGCTGCAAAAAGCGATTAATATTAGGCAGTTTCTTTACTATTTTATTACAAGGTGTAATTTCTTTGATACGGCTTAAATTCAGAATCTCAATATTTGTATTACGATGAATATTTTCTCTAACTGCAAGCACTCGAAAACAATCATTTTTAATGGAATACTCTAAACGGCAAGGCAGGTAGCAATGATGCACTCTGTGATTATGACGTGATTCATAATGAATATCCAAATATTGGTGTTCTTTTATTGCTGCTATAATAGTCTGGAAATGTCTCTTGTATTCTGGGTTCCTATAATCATCCTTATCAACAAACTGGTCATAATAATAAAAATCATCTGGTTGATAAAGGGGCTTCACATCTGCAAATGTGGCATTTATATTTTTAATTTCCTCATCGCTTAGGAAAAGTGAAATTTTATCATCCAGTAAAATTGCTTTTAGATATGATTTTTGCAAATCCGTAAGAGGAACATAAAAATCAGAAGAAAATTTTGAATAGAGAACTCCCTCTTGTTTTTTATAGAATCCCCATCCATTCTCTGTAAGCTTTGGAAGCAGATATAGGATACTTTCCTCAAAACCACTATTCTTAATACGAAAGTTTAACTCTTCTTCTGATATGTAATCTTTCTTTTCTATTAGGGATTTGATTACCTGAAAATAACAATTGTATATTTCTGAAAATAATTCCATCTTTCGTTACTCCTCAAAATACATTTTATACATTGCAAAAAGATCTCTTTGAAAAAGCTCCCTTAGTCTTTCACAATCTGATTCAATAGCAAGCAGCCTTCCAATAAAAGTGCGAATCCAAGGAAGCATCTCATTTGCATCAAAAACATCTACCTCATAGGTAAAGGTATTCTCAGCAATCCGTTGGATTCTTCCCCCTTTTCCTTCCCGTTTCAATCTGTTCAATATATATAATTCTGAACTTTCCTGAATATGTAAAGTCAATTTCACATGCTCTAAACTTTTATTACTTTCTCCCTGAAAAGACACTCCCCATGCATTTGTTTTATTTCTCTCAAATATTTCTTTTACCCTTTTAAAATCAGAATAAACCTCTTTCATTTGTACTTCCTTTATTGCATCTATCCGAACAGTAATAAAATGATTTTTACTAGTATGAAAAAGACATAAAAAACGTCTTCCAGTACGGGTACTGATACATATTTTCAAAGGAACTCCTTCAATATATCGGATATTTTCTGAACGAGTACTTTTGCTGGTAATAAACACCATTTTTTCTTCATGTATTGCTTGAAGAATGGGAAGCATTACTTCGTCCTCCAAGGTGTAAATCAAAAAGTTGTGTTTAATCCGAAATATTTTATTTGAAAAAGATGCATTATCCATAATTGTATTACCTACTATTCCAAGTGGAGAAGAAAGCTGATACAACTTTATGGCATCTTCTAACTCTGGATAAACCGAAAGAAACTCCCGAAAAGATGGATTAACCTGATATTTCATCTGCCTGCCATTTTTTTTCTTATATAACAGTCCATCCTTTGCATATTCATTACATTTTCGCCGAACCATCTGCAGTTCAAATACTATCTCATATTCTGCAAGGATACCATCTGTTATCTCATCTGCTGTTTTTTCTCCATTTCTTTGCAGGTAATCTAAGATGTAAAAATGCAGCATAATATCATTATCCGTAAAACTCTTTGCCTTCCAAACTTGATACAAAGGATTTGTGTCAAGTAAATTGCTATCCATAGATAAATAAATATTTTTGCCTTTTTCTGTGTAATCCTGTTTGACATAGCCAGACAACCAGCTTTCAATCCTCCGACGTTCATTATCATAGGTACGACTGCTCCATCCACTAAATTCTTCCCTGGTCTTAAAACCATATACAAAAAAATCCCTGACATATTCCCTGCTTTTAGAAAATGTTTTCATTAGTTCCTTAAATTCTGACATATTATCACCTATTTTTTATTAGCTCATAACTGTTCAGAATCATGAACAGTTACATTATATCACCACTAGTTACTATTATAATCGATTTTGCAAAATTTGTCTTCGCAACTTTTTTGAAATGATCTTTTTTACCATTTTATGTATTCTATTTGTAGACGAGGGAAACCTAGTCAGAAAGATATTGTCTGAGTAGCTCAGTTGGTAGAGCACGAAAAAATAGGTCTTGCCAAAGACCTTAACAGCAACCCTTAACACCTTTTAAGTGCGTTGTCGTGGGTTCGAATCCCACCTCGGCAATATCTTCCCCAAAAAGCAGTTTTATTGTGGATGAATAAGTTTTGATAAAGTCTTTAACTGCAATCCAAATAAGTGGCAAATCGCAGGTTCGAATCCTGCTCCTATAAAACTGCATTTATATATGAATATCTTTTTCAACAGGTATTCCACTAATTCATGTGGGGTAGCTCAGTTTGGTAGAGCACTATGTATGCAAAATAAGTCTTGATAAAGTCTTTAACAGCAATTTTATGCCAGGGGTATAGTTGTCATGGGTTCAAATCCCATCCCCACAATTTAATAAACCAAATTGGAGGAATTACCTGTGTCCAGTAACCCGAAAAGTACTGCTGAAAGTTGTATGTAAAAGGATTGTTTTTTCAAAAGACATTTCATTAATTTATGTGGGGTAGCTCAGTTGGTTAGAGCACTATATATGTAAAATAAGTCTTGAAAAAGTCTTTAACAGCAATACCATTCCCGTAGCGGTCATGGGTTCAAATCCCATCCCCACAATTTAATAAACTAGATTGGAGGAGTTATCATGAGTTTTATGGAAAAATTACATACGATTATAAATGACAATAAAAAAATAACAGAAAATGGTGCCAAAGGCTATGAGACAACTGGCAAAGCTCTATTAGATTTAAACTTTGCAGTAGCATCTCTTAGAAATGAAACAGAGAAAAAAATTATTGGCTGTTTTATTCGTGCTTTTTACGAAGATAAAGTACTTGCCATGAAATGGCTGTTTTTTCTACGTGATATAAGAGGCGGCTTAGGTGAAAGAAGAACTTTCCGCATAATTATCCGATATCTTTCCAACAGCTTTCCAGATATGATAAACAATCTGGTTGAAATCATGGCAGAATATGGCCGTTTTGATGATTTACTTTGCCTATTTGATACACCTGTAGAAGAAAAGGTACTACAAGTTTTAAAAGTACAATTGGAAAAAGACATTGATAATATGGGAAATAACCATTCTATTTCTCTTTGTGCCAAGTGGATGCCAAGTAACAATACTTCTTCCAAAGAATCCAAAGTGATGGCAGCAAAATTACAAAAATTCCTTGGACTAACTGCTAAGCAATATCGAAAAATGCTGGTATCCTTAAGATCCTATTTAGATGTGACAGAAGTATATATGAGCAGTAACCACTGGGATGAAATTGATTATACAAAGGTAAATTCCAAAGCAAATATTATTTATCGAAATGCTTTTTTACTTCACGATGAAATGCGGAGAAAAAATTATCTGGAAGCAGTACAATGTAACCATGCAAAGATACATGCAGGTGTATTGATGCCCCATGAAATTGTTACCAGATATACAGAAAGAGAAGGCTGGAGAATCAAAATTACTTCAGAGGATGCAGCTTTGGAAGCACTTTGGAATAACCTTCCCGATACTGTAGCAGGTGCCGAAAATGTACTTTGTGTCGTAGACGGTTCTGGAAGCATGTTATGCTCTGTTGGCTCTGGAGATACTACAGCACTCCATGTATCTAACTCTCTTGGTATTTATTTTGCTGAACGTATGAGTGGTGCATATCACAACAAATTTATTACTTTTTCCAGTAATCCAAAATATGTAGATCTATCTTCCTGTAAAACACTAAAAGAAAAACTTGAACTGGCATTTTCTTATGATGACTGCTCGAACACCAACATTGAAGCAACTTTCCGTTTGATATTAGAGACAGCATTACAAAATCACTTAAGACAAGAAGAACTTCCACAAACCATTCTTGTAATTTCTGATATGGAATTTGATGCGACAATGTATGGATGTAATATGGACACACTATTTGATACAATAACACATGAATTTTCAAGGTATGGTTATAAGATGCCAAAATTAGTATTCTGGAATGTGAACAGCAGAACCAATGCCATCCCTGTTCGTGAAAATGAACTTGGTGTAGGTCTGATTAGTGGATTTTCTGTTAATGTATGTAATATGGTTCTCTCCAATGAATTAGATCCATTTACATCATTAAAAAAGACACTGGATAGTGACAGATATAAAAAAATAGAGTATTACTTATGTGTATAATCTTTTGGAAATTGTAACTGTTCAGAACCATGAGCAGTTACGTTTAAGCCCATAATAATTTGCCTTCGGCGAAGGGGCTTAAACATTGCAAAATTTACTTTTTATTACGAACCACGCAGTAAAGCGTGGTTCTACCTGAATAGTTACTGAAAATTTAACAAAAAGACTGCTCTCTCCACAAAGCAGTCTTTTTCTCGTTTCCTTCGCATAGAAACACACATGATTATTTTTACATATCTGACTATAACAGAAAATTATATAAAATGTTAAAAATAGGACAGACAACCACCAAAATTGGATGAACAACCACCTTTTGTACTTGTTTTCATATATTATAATTGTTATAATTACTATGAAACTTAGGTGGTGCAAGCCCCTTTTGGGGCGTGGCAGCTCCTTAGTTTCATAGTATGTCTTTGAGTGTTTTTTGCGAAAAGACATTTCACAATCGTAAACACGTAAAATTTCACTTACAGTAATGTATTAAATTACATAAGTGTTTACTATCAAACTTAGGTGGTGCAAGCCCCTTTTGGGGCGTGGCAGCTCCTTAGTTTCATAATTTATTAAATTAATTATAGAAAGGATTCTAGCAATCTATATGTCAAAGAGTATTTACATAGCAGAAAAACCCAGTGTGGCACAAGAATTTGCCAAAGCACTAAAAATAAATGCGAGAAAAAAAGATGGCTACTTAGAATCGGAAGATGCTATTGTAACCTGGTGCGTAGGACACTTAGTTACTATGAGTTATCCAGAAGCATATGATCCTTCTTTGAAAAAGTGGAGTTATGATACCATACCTTTCTTGCCAGAAGAATTTCGTTATGAAATAATTCCACAAGTAAAAAAGCAATTTGAAATCGTAAAGTCCCTTCTAAACCGTGAAGATGTCTCTACCATATATGTTTGTACCGACTCTGGACGGGAAGGAGAATACATATACCGTCTGGTAGATCAAATGGCAAAAGTTCCAGACTCTAAAGACAAACGCCGTGTTTGGATCGACTCCCAGACAGAAGAAGAAATTCTGCGTGGTATTCGTGATGCTAAACCTTTATCAGCCTATAACAATTTATCTGATTCTGCCTATTTACGTGCAAAAGAAGATTATCTTATGGGAATAAACTTTTCCAGAGTACTTTCCTTAAAATATGGCTATAACGTTAGAAATTATCTAGATGGTAAAAAATATGGTGCAATCGCAGTTGGCCGGGTAATGACCTGTGTTCTTGGAATGGTAGTAAGACGAGAAAGAGAAATCCGTTCTTTTGTAAAAACTCCTTTTTACCGTGTTCTTGCTACATTAGAAGCCTCCGAAAACAGCTTTGAAGGAGAATGGCGAGCTATAGATGGTTCCAGATATTTTCAATCCCCTCTTTTATATAAAGAAAATGGATTTAAAGAAAAAGAAGAAGCAGAAAAACTTATTACTGCTCTTTCTGCTTCTGAAAAACTATCTGCTTTAATCGAAAAAATAGAAAAGAAAAAGGAAAAAAAGAATCCTCCACTACTCTTTAACTTGGCAGAATTACAAAATGTCTGTTCTAAATTGTTTAAAATAAGTCCAGATGAAACCTTAAAGATCACACAAAACCTTTATGAAAAAAAACTGGTTACTTATCCAAGAACAGATGCCAGAGTTTTATCTACTGCTGTAAGTAAAGAAATTCAAAAAAACATCAGTGGTTTACAAAATTATTCTCTTGTTCAGGATTTCGCAAAAGAAATATTGGATAATAAACTTTATCAGGGTCTTGCAAAAACCCGTTATGTAAATGATAAACAGATTACTGACCATTACGCTATTATACCTACTGGTCAAGGATTAGGAGCTCTCAATTCTCTCCCGCCAACGGCGGCTAAAGTTTACGAAGTCATTGTCCGAAGATTTTTAAGCATTTTCTTCCCACCTGCGGAATACCAAAAAATATCCATTACAGCCTCTCTCACCTATCCAGATGAGATTGGAGGCAGGGAATTTTTCTTTTCTTCCTTCAAAATGATGCTATCAGAAGGTTATCTTCGGATTACACCTTTTTCTTTTATAAAGAAAAAAGAGGAAGATAAAAAAGAAAATAATACGAATGATGGAGAGAATACTGTCAACGTTGATGCCAGTTTAGTAGCTGCTGTCTCTAATCTACGGAAGGGATCTACTCTCCCAGTAAGTGATTTACAAATTAAAGAAGGGGAAACTTCTCCTCCGAAACGTTATAATTCGGGATCTATGATTCTTGCAATGGAAAATGCCGGTCAGCTTATTGAAGACGAAGAACTTCGTGCTCAGATAAAAGGTAGTGGAATTGGTACTAGTGCAACGAGGGCAGAAATTCTAAACAAACTTTTTAAAATTGGCTATATAAATTTGAATAAGAAAACCCAGATAATTACACCAACACAACTTGGTGAAATGATTTTTGATGTAGTAAACTCTTCTATCCGTTCTCTCCTCAATCCTGAACTTACTGCTAGTTGGGAAAAGGGTCTTACCTATGTTGCAAACGGAGAGATTACGGCTGACGAATATATGACCAAGTTAAATGGCTTCGTCTCCCGTATGGTAAATGGTGTAAAAGCAGCCAATAACCAATGGGGGCTAAAAAGTCTATTTGATGCTTCTGCTGCTTATTATAAAAAAACGTAACTATTAATTTTACTTAAAAAACATACAGCAAATACATATTTTTACCAAATGATTACAAAAACTAATATAAAAAGGAGATTCTTCACTATGGAAAATTTAAAAAATACAGCTTTATTTAACATGAAAGAAACTATTGCTTCTGATATTTTTAAGGATACCACCTATCCTTGGGAAGTTCTTTCGAAAATCAGTGATTTTATTCTCACCCTTGGAGCGACTTTATCCCCAGATGAGTACGAAAAAAAAGGAGATAATATATGGATTGCAAAATCTGCCAAAGTTGCTCCTACTGCCTTTATTAATGGACCTGCTATTATTGGAAAAAATGCTGAAATCCGTCATTGTGCCTTTATCCGTGGAAATGCAATCGTGGGAGAAGGTGCTGTAGTAGGAAATTCTACAGAATTAAAAAATGTTCTGTTGTTTAATAAAGTACAAGTTCCTCACTATAATTATGTAGGTGATTCTATTTTAGGATTCAAGGCTCACATGGGTGCAGGCTCTATTACCTCTAATGTAAAATCTGATAAAACTTTAGTAACTATACTATGCCCAGACAAAAAAATAGAAACCAATTTAAAGAAAATGGGTGCTATTTTAGGTGATAATGTCGAGGTGGGATGTAATAGCGTATTGAATCCTGGCACCATTATTGGACCAGAATCCAATATCTATCCGCTATCTATGGTTCGTGGATATGTTCCTGCCAAATCTGTTTACAAAAATAAAAATGAAGTTGTGGAAAAACAATAGCATGATGCTAGGGTCAAAAGTAGATAACAATGCATGTTTACATGCAAATTGTTATCTACTGGCTTGACCCGCCAAACACCAACAAGAAGCAGATTTGCTTGCAAATATGCGGGATTGGAGGTGTTTGTAGGATTGCGGGAATTGCATAGCAATGTAGCAATCCGTAGCATCAGTTGGGGGCAAAATACCTTTTGCCCCCAACACATAGCATTTAAGGAAAGGATTATATGTGAAAAAAAAATAAGCATTAATAAAAGAAAACTAGTATTTTTTCAAATGGCTAAGAAAGTTTCATAATATGTCTATACAGTTCTATCAGTTAACCAAAATAATTCTTATTACCTCCATACTGTTTTTCGGAAAGGTAAAAATGAGTTGAAAATTTGGAAAATCTATTGACTTTTTGAACAATGTTCAATATAATATAGTTGAACATTGTTTAAGGAGGACTTGGCATGG
>JAAVZU010000045.1 GCA_022791815.1 Lachnospiraceae bacterium | reverse complement strand
CTCCAACGTGGCACAGAAAGGGAAAATCACGGTAGAAAAGTCTGGCGAAGTATTCAGCAGGGTATCAGGAAACAAGGGGCTGTATCAGCCGATTTTTGCAGTGGACAGCCTTGAGTGTGCGGTCTATGAGATTACCGCTGCCGAGGATATTATTACGACAGACGGAACGGTCAGAGCCGAGAAAGGCGAGATTGTAGACACACTTACCACAGGAGAGGACGGCACGGCAGAATCAAAAGAATTGTATCTGGGAAGATATGAGGTGTACTGATATAATAAATTGGTAACACATCGTTCGGATCATATGATATATTATTTATTATCTAAGGAGGACTATGTTATGTCAGTACGTTACAGTGAAGATTTTAAAAAGGAAGTTGTCAAGGCTTATATGATCGGGGATAGATCCATCTCACAGTTATCAATTGATTTCAATATTGCCAAGAGCACAATCAGAGACTGGGCTAAAAAATACAGTGAAGAATGCCAATATACCACCAATAAAAAAGAAACTGATCCTGCTACAGAAATAAGAAGACTGAATCAGAAGATCAAAGAGCAGGAAAAGGAAATAGCTTTCCTAAAAAAAGCAGCGGCATTCTTTGCAAAGGAAATCGATTAGTGGTATATCGATTTATTGATGATAATAAAAATATGTTTGGTTTAAGATGGCTTTGCAGGCGTTTAAGTATAAGTCTTAACTGCTATTATAATTATAAGAAAAGATCAAAGCGTGAGTATAAGGAATGGTTAGCCCATATTTTTGAGATCATCAAATATGTATACTATAACAATAACCGTGTTACAGGCTATAGAACTATGCGCATTTTTCTTAAGCGTTACGGCTATGAATTAAGTAATCCCACTGTTCATAAATATATGAACACAATGTTTGGATTACGGGCCATGATCATGCGTAAGAAACCCGGTTACAAAACATGTCATAAGCACAAAATATTTGATGATCTCTTAAAACAAAACTTTACAGTTGACAGGAAAAATAAGGTCTGGTGTACGGATTTTACTTATATGCGTCAGCCGGATGGTAAATTCAGATACAATTGTACTATTATTGATCTATATGACAGAGCAGTGATCGCGTCTGTTAACAGCAGATATATGAATACGGAACTTGCCATATCAACTCTGCAAAAAGCACTGAAACAGGAACATTACCCAAAGGGAATCATTCTTCATAGCGATCAGGGCGCTCAGTTCACATCCTGGGATTTCGCTGCTTTCTGCAAAAGCAATGGTGTTACCCAAAGTATGAGCAAAGCCGGATGCCCTTATGATAATGCACCTATGGAAAGATTCTATAATACATTTAAAAACAGCTTTTATTATGTTACAAATTTTTCAAGTGTAGAAGCTATGGATGAAGCCACCATGAATTACATTAATTATTACAACTATGTAAGGCCACATTCATACAATAATTATTTGACACCGATGGAGGCACGGTATAGGTAGATATTTTTCGAACAAAGTGTTACCAAAATGCTTGACCAGAACAGATTGAAATAAACATTTTAGGATTGTTATGCCAAAAGAGCGGAAATCCTTACCTACAAATTTGAAATTTATCAGTCATTTTCGTTACGAAAAAGCTTGACCAGAACAAAGGAAGAGTCTGCATATTCTGGCATAAAAACTCAGGCATTTTGAATAGATGGAATTTATTTGTATTCTGGTATATAATATTTATATTTATTTGCAATTTGTTCAGGGAGGTACTTATGACATTACAACAGCTAAAGTATATGATTGTGGTGGCAGAGAAAGGTTCTATTACAGAGGCAGCAAAAGAACTGTATCTTTCTCAGCCAAGTCTTTCTGGAGCCATTAAAGATGTCGAAAGGGAGGCGAAGATTACGATTTTTAACCGCTGTCGGGCAGGTGTGGCATTGACGACTGAGGGTATGGAATTTTTAGGCTATGCAAGGCAGGTTGTACAGCAGATGGGACTTCTGGAATCAAAGTATATCCATAATGTAACAGCAAAGCAGCGGTTTTGTGTATCCTCACAGCACTATACTTTTGGAGCAAACGCATTTGTAGAACTGGTGCAGCAGTTTGGTCAGGAGCGGTATGAATTTATTTTGAATGAAACCCAGACACATCAGATTATTATGGATGTGCGAAATCGTTTTAGCGATTTGGGTATTCTTTATCTTAGTAAAAGTAATGAAAATGTTCTGAGGAAAGTTTTCGAGGAAAATAGTCTGGAGTTCTATGAGTTGTTTACGGCTACACCTCATGTATTTTTAAGGCGGGAACATCCCTTGGCAGACAAGGAACAAATCAGATTAGAGGACTTGAAACCATATCCAAGACTCAGTTTTGTACAGGGGAATTATGAATCATCTAATTTTTCAGAAGAATTATTCAGCAATGATGTGGTGGAAAAGAGTATCAAAATCAGTGACAGGGCTGCAATTGTTAATTTTATGATTGGACTGGATGGATACACTATTTCAAGTGGTATTTTCCCAAAATATCTGCATGGGGATTCAATTATTTCTGTTCCTCTTGATGAAGATGAAGTCATGTGTATCGGATACATTATTAATAAAGATAGAGAATTATCTAAATTGGGGAAAATTTATATTGAAGCTCTGAAACAGTATAAAGATCAATGAGATATAAGTTCAGCCTATGTTTTAACATAAATTTTTAGTATTACCTATTTCATAATCTTCCATAGTATAATGCTATATGGAAGGAGGCTTTATTATGCCAGGTTATGTAATGGGTAATTTTTTTATTTATTCTGTTATTAATGCTTTTACACCAGGACCAGGTAATATTTTGGCATTAAATACAGTAACAAATTTCGGATATAAAAAAGGTAGACCACTTTTTTGGGGGATTTTTGCAGGATATTATGTTGTGCAGATAATATGTGCTATTTTCGTATTTGGGGTAAGTACCTTTTTGCCAGATGTGCTTGGTATTATGAAATACATAGGTGCTGCCTATATTTTGTGGCTGGCAGTTCATATTGCGTTAAGCAGGCCGAGTACTGATTCGGTAGAAAAATCGGCATCTTTTCTAAAAGGATTTCTGTTGCAGTTTGTCAATGTAAAAATCTATTTGTTTGGCATAACGGCATTGACTGGATATATCACGGATTATAGTGCTTCTTTATGGGTTTTGCTTTTGTTTGAGTTTATCATCGCTACAATTGGAACGATTGCAACCCTTACATGGGTTGGAATGGGAGTGCTGATACAGAAAGTATATCAAAAGCATTACAGAGCTATTAATATTATTCTTGCACTGACTTTATTAGAGTGTGTATATAGCATGTTGAAATAGGAAGAAGTTGCAGCGATGTTTGATGATCTGATGAAGTCGTTAATCTATTCCATCATGCTTATGACAAAGTTGGGAAATTTTATTCTTTATTTTTTACTTTTCATCTAAGATGCCTTTCTGTTTTTCTTAAAATTATAGTAAGCATTTGGATATAGGTTGAACTTTTTAAACAGTCATATTACATCAGATTGTTCCTCATATTTCTGGATGAATGGATATGCTGTTAATTGATTTCTTTCACAAAAAATGCCGCTGCTTTATTTAAAAAGAGAATCCCTTTGTTTTTTTCTTCAAGTTTTTTAGTTTGAGAATCTCCTTTATAAAGTCCAGTTGAACAGTAACAAAGCAATAACTTGGACTTTAAAGTTGTATGCAAATCAGTTTTATGGAAGCTAAGAAGTCAATCCATTGGTAGATGAACTGACTTCTATGAGATACTATAAGACCTTAGCATACACACTATCAATAAAGCGTGCAGTAACTGTTATATATTTGTTTCGTTGCAGTTCCCTTATTGCATTAATCTCTTTTATTTTTTCTTTAGAGTTGGTGTTGTAATAAAATTGGTTGTGTTCCTGAAAATGGGAATATATTTTACTTTGTAAATTTGTCATAGTATACCATCCCTTCATCTATACTTGGCTTTAGATGTATGCCATAGATAATTATATTGAGGAAAAAGAAGAAAAGCAAGAAATTTCTCGAATAAAGAGATTTTTAGGAAAGTGAGGTGATTCACATGGTTCATGTAGATATCATGAAAATAAGTGTAGCAATGCCTAACAAATGTAAGGCAGTAAAGGACTTAAGGGGCTTCTATTACCTTGTATTTTATTGATAACACTAATGAAAAGTGGGTAAAAAACAATAACACAGTTATGGAGTCTGTGAATAATACATACGAACTTTTAATTTGCCTATTTATACTTTAACCTCAATTATTCACGACTTATATTGCAGACCGCTGCTATCGCGGCTAGAGACCGCTTGGCAACGTCACTTGTCTGCAATTATCGTCAATTGACCTATTAAACATGACTAATCTCAGTTTAATATCAAATAATTTGAATAGATACAAAGTATAGTTGAAATAGGATTAATTTAATAATATAAATATTTGGGTAAAACAGATTGATAAACTAAAATTTTGTTTAAGAAAAGTTTGGTTTTATTTATTGCAAATGATAAATATTTGATGTATTATATACTAAAAAGAATGTTTTTCTTTTTTATTAAGATTTAATCTATCATTATTATACTAAAGATAAAGAGTAATTCTAATATATTCCCATTTTATATGAATTTGTATGAAAAATAGTCTGCCCAAATAACGTTGATGCAGATGTAAATGTAGCAACTAAAGTAATAGATTATATATCAAAAAGGATGGAAGTTTTTTTGTTTTAAGGCATTGTAACAATTGTAAACGTAATTAAATAAGAGTTTGAAAGATTTTAAGGTAAATAAAACTGTTATGATAATATAAAACATATATGGAGGTACAAGCTTATGAAGAAAAAAATAGCAGTTTTGTCATTTTTGTCTGCGATGCTAATATCTACAACAGTTTTTGCCAGTAGTGGATATATAGGGAAAAGTATGACAATCAGTAATGCATTATCAGGTTCATCAGATATAGGAAATAATACTACAGGAACAGCAAGGGTAGATGTAAACACTATTTCTGATACAGGTGGATGCACAAAGGTAAATGTTTTTATTATGAACACAGGTACAGGAAGTATAACACCAAGTTATAGATTTCAAGCTCAAAATACTAAATTTTATTCTGTTACTCCAGGAAATATAAAAGCAGTATTTAGAAGGGATTGCACAAATGGAGGAACAATGAAAATAGGTTATAATTTTGTTTATAATTTTTAAATAACATAAATTATCATAACAGTTTTATATATAAAGACAAGAAGAGTTATAAGAGAAAGCTGTTTAAAGTGGCATATAGATTAGATAAGATTTTATCAGCTGTTGTTATATGGAATATTTGTTGTATGGAATAAAATAACAGGAAATTACAAATAGATGTGGTTACAGGAGATGTATATTTTGCATGAGAACTTTAAGTACCGAATTAAAAAGAATGTTTTTTGAAAAAAAGATGGTATGGCTTTTAGCAATTACTGTGATTTATGTAATAGTATGCAGTTTGTTTTGGGAGTTACGGTTTAAATTAGATTATGGTTATGTTGAAGTACACTATAAGGCATCTGCTTTTAAATTATGGCAGGATACTATGGATAAAAGTTTTATGATAGTACTAATGCAGATTGTACCATCTATGGTCTATATTTTTTCCTTTATGGATGATAGAAAAAATGGTATTGACAATCAGATATGTATGAGAAACCATAATAATATTTACTATCTAATGAAATACATTACTGTGGTCATTGGTGGGATGTTATATAATCTTTTATCTGTGATACTCATATATGTGCCGTTATACTTTTTGCTATCAAGAGGGGGGGATGGATGGAATTATCTGGACAGGACAGATGCACTGGTTGGCAGATTTTTTAATGGAAATACAGCAATTGAATTTGTTCTGATTATTGCTGTATGTTATGCATTTGTAGGCGGAGTTTGTGCTGCAATGAGTTATGTTCTTTCAATTTGGGTTGAGAACAGGGTATTAATCTGTATACTGCCTTATATTATATTTAAAATACTAAGACAGATATTTGGACAGAAAATAACGCTGACTAATATAATATTGGGTGATGTAGATGTTTGTATGGATGATAAACCTTTTATTTACTCTGTTTATTATTTTGTATGGTGGATTCTGTTAATTAGCATTTTGTTAGTAATCAGCTATACAATCAACATTGAGGAAAAAAGATAATGTTACTATTTGGAGAAAAAATGGAAAATAAAGTTTGTACAATAAACGTGATAAAATCAAAAATAGTGAGACCAGATTTTTTTATGAAGTTGGCTTTATGTATCGTTTTACAAGTAAGTACATTGTATTATGCACTTAATGCAATACATTTTGATTATCAGAACTTAGGAGCAGAGAAGGGGAATCTGTTAATGTATTTATTGATGGTATTTACCGATCCTCATATAGCATATTATTCGGTTTTGCTGTCATTTGCAATACTGGTTTCAGATGTTGTGTATGAAGAATATCTAACAAAGAATATATATGTAATGTATGGATCACGAAAAAAAGCATATTGGGGTATGATAAAGCTGACAGCGGCATTCTCACTTTTTTTTATATGTTTATTTTTATTGTTGGCTGTTACTATAGGAATCTGTGGAGGGTTGGATTTATCATTTAGCTTTACAGACAATGCCATAAGAATATGGGCAAAAGACCAGGACTTTTATTTAGTAAGGTCCACTACAATTTATCTTCCTGTATCTATTTTAAAATATAACAGCCTGTTGGTTTTTGGAATGGTTATTTTTAAATATTATGTGGGATTGATATTATTAGCTATGATTGGACTTGTATTTAGCACAAAGAAAGACAGTGTCCAATATGGAATATTGGCAATAATGCTTAATCTTCTTTTAAATATTGCAGTATTGGAATATTATGGTCCATGGACATTCTATAATGTAGGAATCTCAATTGATTTGTCTGGAATATTTAGTTATTTTACACTGCAAAGATTTTTTATATACGATTTTGCAGGCATAAAAAAAGATGTAGTAATACTGTTTAGGGATACTATATTGACAGGCGGTGTGTGGTTTGTAGCATTATCTGTGATAATATATCAAATTTTGAAAAAGAAAGATATATAAAAAACTTTTGCTATAAGAAAGGAATGTTTATTAGGATGCAGATAGAGACAAACAATTTATGTAAAGTTGTAGATGGAAAGTATCTTGTGAAGGATATCAGCCTAAAATTTGACTCTGGGAAAATATATGGGATAGTTGGTCAGAATGGATCAGGAAAAACCGTTTTGTTTAAGTTGCTGCTGGGGCTTATGAATAAGACTTCTGGTGAAATTTGGATTGATGGAGAAGTTCAGAAAGGGTTTATGAAAAATGTAGGTTTTATAATTGAAAGACCCAATTTGATACCATATTATTCTGCCTACAATAATTTGAAATTCATTAGTTCATACAAGGGAAAGACGGATAAGAATAAAATAAATAAAGCACTTGAACTTGTGGGACTATCACCAAAAGAAAAAAAGAAGGTTAAAAATTACTCATTAGGAATGAAACAGAAAGTTGCGATTGCAATGGCTATTGTGGATGACCCTAAAATCCTAATTTTGGATGAACCTTTAAATACAGTTGATGATGCTTCAGTAAAAAAAATACGAGAAATCATTCTTACATATAAAAAAAGAGATAGAATTATATTGATTGCTTCACATTATAAGGATGATATTGATTGCCTTTGTGATGAAGTATATGAGATGAAAGATGGGGAGATAATTTAGAAGAAAATATATTTAAAAATAAATTTAGAAATATTGCTGAAAATTCTGAAAAATTTAAATTATAAATAATGAATACAGCCGATGGGTAATTACTTTTATTCTTTTTAGTATGCTGGTACTGTTGGCACCTGTAGTTACCCGTGACCGTTTGGCAAATATGCAGCAACTTCAATGGAGCAGCCAAAAGGGACGTAAGGTGCTAGGTACACAATTTCTGGCATTGCTGTTATCTGCTTTTATATTGACTGTTATAGATCTGGTGATATTTATAGGAGCATACAGCACTTTGGGAACAGGAGTTTTTTGGAACAATCCCATCCATACCTTCTGTGAGTATGTTAATGTTTTTTGGTTTGATTTAACCTATGGACAGTATGTAATGTGTATAATTGGTATTGCAGTAATATTATCATTAGGCATGGCAGTTCTTGTATTTGTAATGTTTGTATTATTTATAAATATTGCAATGACCGATAATTTATTTAGCATTAGAGGTATATTAAGTCAAATTACAGGCGTTGCTGGAATTGAGGTTTGGACTGCTATAGGTGTTTTAATAATTGCTATAGTTATGTGTGTTTGGACATTGTGGCATGAAAAAAAGTGTGAGGTGTAAAATTATAATAGTTTGAATAGGATATTCATGTGATTAAACAAGAAAAAAGTTGACACTAGTAATATTTGCTGATACACTTTAAATGTAACTTATATGCTTGTAGGTGCAGGCACTACTATAAAGGAGGTAATAGAAATGATTAGAATGAATAAGAACATTTTAAGTAACTTAATTATTCCTATGATTGCCTCGAAGAATTGCAAATAAGCAGATTGCTTTTAATCGTGGTATCATTTGGTGCCACGATTTTTTATTATGAAAGTCCAGCCAAACGGTTGCATTTCGTGCAAGATTACTTGCAAAGAAATGTAACCATTTGGCTGGCTAAACTGTATGAGTATGTAGAGCGATAGCTCGGAATACGAATACAATTGGTGATTGCGAGAGAGCGAAGCACGCAGCAATCGACTTTCATTCATAGAAATTCTGGAACCAAGTTGCATTTCGTGCAAGTTTACTTGTAAAGAAATGTAACCATTTGGCTGGCTAACTGTATAAGTGTTTTATAGGAAGTGTCCAAATGATATCACATCAATGCAATTTTGAGGTAACAATAAGGTATTTAAACGATCAAAATTTATGAGAAAATAAAAAAGGATGTGATATTTTATGGCACAAATTAATGTGACAAATTTAACATTTTATTATGAGGGAAGTTTTGATAACATATTTGAAGATGTGTCTTTTTCTATTGATACAGACTGGAAACTGGGATTTATAGGAAGAAATGGAAAAGGAAAGACCACATTTTTAAATTTACTTTTGGGAAAACAGGAATATATTGGGACAATTCGTACTAGCACAGTATTTGATTATTTTCCATATAAGGTGGCAAAAAACAATATGGAGCTTCCTGTGGCTGATTTTATGGAGGAATGGAAAGCAAATTGTGAGCAGTGGAGGGTTATTTGTGAATTGGATAAACTTGGCATGAATGCAGAGATTTTGTATCGTCCATTTGGAACATTAAGTCATGGAGAACAGACAAAAGTGATGCTTGCAGTTCTATTTTCAGGTGAAAATGATTTTCTATTAGTTGACGAGCCAACTAATCATTTGGATTGGGAATCCAGAGAAATAATAAAGAAATATCTAAGTGAAAAGAAAGGTTTTATTCTTGTGTCCCATGATAGGGATCTTCTGGATGCTTGTGTGGATCATGTATTAGTATTGAATCGTGAAAGTATTGAAGTGCAGGCAGGAAATTTTTCCAGTTGGTGGGAAAATAAAAATAAAAAAGATGCTTTTTCTAAAAGGGAAAATGAAAAACACTTAAAAGAGATCAGAAAGTTAAAACAGGCAGCTGACAGATCAGTAAGATGGGCCGATAAAAATGAGAATACAAAAATAGGGTTTGATCCCAAGAGAGAACCAGATCGTATGATTAATGCCAGAGCATATATAGGTGAAAAAACTAAGAAAATGCAGTCGAGGGTGAAATCCTTTGAAATGCGTGTGAACAGGGAGATAGATGAAAAAGAAGGATTGCTGAAAGATATAGAAAGTCCTGTAGAGCTTAAAATGATGCCTTTGACACACTATAAGAAAGTTCTGGTATCCATAAAGGAATATGGACTCAGATATGCCAATACAGATAAATGGTTAGTGGAAAATCTTTCTTTTCAAATTAGCTGTGGGGAAAGAATATTTGTTAATGGTGTAAATGGATGCGGGAAATCCAGTTTAATTCAGGCTATTTTAGGACATTCTATTCATAAGGATTTTGAAGAAAATAAACTTGTACAAGGCATTTTGCAAGAGCAAGGACAATTAGAAACTGCTGCAGGTTTAGTTATTTCTTATATCAATCAGGATACTTCACTTTTAAGGGGAAGCATAAAGGCATTTTGTAAGGAACAAGGATTATCTGAAAGTTTATTTTGTGCATTGCTTAGACAGCTTGGCATGGAGAGGGTGCAGTTTGGGAAGAACATGGAAGATTATTCAGAAGGGCAGAAAAAGAAGATTCTAATTGGTGCAAGTCTTATGACACCAGCTCATTTGTATATATGGGATGAACCTCTTAATTACATTGATGTATTTTCAAGAATGCAGATTGAAAAACTTCTTCTTGCTTACAGACCAACTATGCTGGTTGTGGAGCATGATGCGAGATTCCGTGATCAGATAGCAACCAAAATAATTGATTTATAGTGAAACTCTTTTATAATATTTAGCCTGATTTGCACAAAAATGGGGGAATAAATTGAGGTTTGTAGTTACCGTTATTAGATAAAGAAAACTAGTTGACAGATAGGAAATGTAAGAATATAATCTAATAAATTAAATTCATAAAGTATATTGAATAATAGGTAGTTGGGGAACTTAAAAATAATATAAGATAATAAGAGTTTTGCAATTATCTATTAAGAAAGGAGATTTTTGGAAAAGTGATACAAAGATGAGTTTAGATCTTAGAAATTCTAACATAGAAAAATATGTGTTAAAAGGAAATTTCGGTTTAGAAAAAGAAAGTCTTAGAGTGACACCAGATGGTTTTTTGGCACAAACTGGGCATCCCTTTATAAATAATCCTAATATAGAACGGGATTTTTGTGAGAATCAGGTAGAATTAATTACAAATGTATCAGATAGCATAGATGAAATGTGGGAAGAGCTTGCAATTCTCCAAAAGGAAGCAGTAAAGACTTTGCAGGATTTGAAAACAGGAAAAGAATTATTATGGCCTTTTTCCAATCCACCTTATGTAAAGGGAGAGCAGGATATTCCTATAGCCAATTATCAAGGAACACATATAGGAAAAGAACAATACAGGGAATATTTGGCCAAGAAGTATGGAAAGAAAAAAATGCTTTTTTCTGGTATTCATTTTAATTTTTCATTTTCCAAGGAACTTATGGAAAAGGGATATCAACAAAGTAATATATCGTCCATGAAAGAATATAAAAATAAATTGTATTTAAAGCTGGCAAAAAAAGTTACTAAATATAGCTGGCTGATTGTATATCTTATGGCAGCAAGCCCTGTGATGGATGGTTCTTTTTTTCATGACAAAGATAAAGGAAAAGTGGTACTGAAGAATTTGGCATCACCACGCTGTAGCAAGATAGGATATTGGAATGATTTTGTTCCATTGTTGGAATATGACACCATGGATGATTACATTAAGAGTATTGAGGCTTATGTGGAACGGGGACAATTAAAAGAGGTTATGGAGCTTTATTATCCAGTCAGACTTAAACCAATAGGTGAAAATTCATTAGATAACTTGAAAAAATCAGGAGTGAACCATATAGAATTGCGTATGCTGGATCTCAATCCGTTAGAACCAGTGGGAATCCGAAAAGAAGATTTAAAATTTCTTCATTTCTTTATTTTATATCTTATGTTTCTTAAGGATGGAGAGTTTTCTCATTTTGAACAGATGATGGCAATAAAAAATGAAAAGAGAGCTGCAAGATATGAAGAACAGAGTATATGGATTGAAACCGGATGGAATTCTACACGTCCTGTCCGACAGGCTGCTTTAGAGGTATTGGTTTCTATGGAGAAATTTTATAAGGAATTTAAAGATAGAAAGATACTAGAATGTATTGGATTTCAGAAAGAAAAAATCTTATGTCCATGGAAACGCTATGCTGTGCAGGTGAAAGAACAATTTCAAAGAGATTATGTGAAGCAAGGAGTCAGGCTGGCAGAAAAATATGCTTATGAATTGGGGCAATAAAGTTATACAAAACTAAAATTATGGAGTTTAAATAATTTAGATTAAGAGGATTATAATAATTATTAGAAATGGAGGAATTTTTATGAAGAGTTTAAAATTATTTTTATTGTTATTTATTATATTATCTGTTTCTGTTGCATCTGGTTGTAAGAGTGGAGATAATAGTCAGGAAGCTGAATTAGGAAAGCAGATTGAAGAATTACGGAAACAAGTGGATGATTTAAAAAATGGGCAGGCAATCCCTCCAGCAGATAATATTGAAGATGCAGGGACTGTTCAACAGTCTGCGGATGTGAAGCCCATTGCTACGAATGCTGTTTCCGATACTGTTGAATCTCTAAGTAAGGAAGTGGATAAAATAACAGCAAAGGTTGATTCTGCTACTATACCGAAAGACCAAAATGAAAAAAGAACGAATTTTTATGCTCTCAAGGATGAATTGGATTTAGTGGAAGACCGAATAGATGCTTATGATGATTATATTGAATCTCAGCAGAAACAAGGAAATCTTTCTTATGATGATTATAAAAATCAGGAACGCCAGTTGGATGATTTGGAAGACCGATTAGATGCATCTGAAGATAAGTTAGAGAGAAATTTTGGAATTTATGATTAATAAAAAGAAATAAACTAAGAGCAAGTTTGAATACTTATAGTTATAATATTCAAACTTGCTCTTAGTTTTGGTATGCTACTCTAAAACACTATTTTGTAATTTATTATTCAAAGAAGAAAGGATATTAACTAAGGAAGAAAGTAATGGTTCAAATAATCGGTCAAATAGCCATGCATAAGTGGCTCCGAGGATATTGTTAAAAATTCTAAATAAGATGGCAGTTGGCAGACCGAAAATAGGTACTGCAATGGAGAGAGCGCTTAATGCATTGAAAGCTGTCTGCCATCCATAGCTGGCAGAAAATCCAAGACATATTCCACCAATAATTCCCATGTAGGATGTACTTCCTTCTGGTAAAAGAAAATAAAGTGCCAGAAAAAGTATACTTCCTAAAATATTTCCTAAACTTCGATATTTTACCCGGTATACAAGGTCACTCCGAAAAGGTACAAAGACAGACATTGCTGCAATGCCAGTCCACATAGCTTTTGGAATTCCTAGAAGAGAAGCAACTAGCATTACAGTAGAAATTCCTAATGTAAGACGAAGCTGCCACCGGGTACGGGCAGAAGACAAATCAAATTCTTGAAACAGACTTTTAAAGCTGCGTTTGTAGGTTATTTTCCGGTGATTACGATAAAAGATAAAAGCTGTTAAAAGACCGCCAATAGAAAGACCGATTAACCGCATTTTATAGGTATCACCACTGACATCATATCCTTGAAGTAAAAGATAAGCAAGAACTAATGTAGAATGATTAAACATAATTACATTATGACATCCAAGTATCATTAAAAGTAGAATACAGACAACATTTGTGCAAAAAGCCCAGCCTGTAGGAACAAGATTGGATATTTTAGGACCTATTGCTAATATTCCAAATACTAGTAAAATACTAAGGGTACCATGAGATGCACGTATTCCAAGGTCAGCAGAACGAAATACCATAACACAAAGGAGTACTGCAAGGCCTGCAACACTGTTTTTAGAACCAAAAGCTATACAGAATAAAACTATAAAAGCCATGCAGAATGCTATGTTGAGAAGAATTTTAAACAGATAAATGCCAGTATGTTTCCATTTGTCTTTTGGATTATCAAAGCTGGCAATATATGCTTTAGAACCAGCTTGATTTAGTTGAAGTTCCTGATAAAAAGTCATTTGTTTACCTCCTTATTTTGTAACATATTGTTAGCTTCTTTAATTTGTGTGGTTAGGGATTCAAAGCGTTCCTCTCCAATAGTTTTGCGGAGTTTGTAGATAGGTTCCAGATAATGCTGATAAGTTTCTTTCATTTCCTGGTTTCCTTTTTCTGTAATAAGAAGAGTATAGCTTCTTTTATCTTTTGTATTATATTCTTTGGTAAGAAAACCTTCCCTTTCTAAATGTTCAATTAAACGGCTTACTGCAGATTTGCTTAGGCCTGTTAGCACACTTAGTTCTAAAGGGGTCAGCAGTACATCAGATAATACAATACGGGATAGTATATCTAATTCCTGAGTAGAAGTTATGCCTCCTTTTTTCCGTCTTATGTGAAGACTGGAAAAAAGTCGGATGTCCTGCATTTTTTCCAGCATATCAATCCAATTAAAATTTTCCATAATAAAATCTGTTCTCCTATTAAATTTTTACCATAAAGAAATAATTTTTTTTATATTGGGTTTTCAATACATAGTTTACAATGTGAACTATATGATATAATAAGATATAATTTGATTTTTGTCAAGTAGTTTTGAAAGTATTTTTATTTTTGGTAACAGTTTAGCCATGCCTATATACTTTTATATGCTTAATGCCATACATGAATATTTTGCCAGTTAATTTATAATGATTTTAACCACAATGTATATTCTGGTAAATATGAATGACATGTCTGAAAGGTTATAAATTGGGAAAATAAAAAAATATGTAATATGGAAAACTTAATTCGTAGTATATAGGTGAAATAATTTATGGAGGTGAGACATTATGTTAGAGGATAGCCAAATTATTGAATTGTTCTTTGAACGTTCAGAACAAGCAATTGTGGAGCTATCAGAAAAGTATGGTAAAGTATGCAGTAGTGTTTCAAGAAATATTCTAAAAAATGAACTTGATGTGGAGGAATGTGTAAATGATGCATATTTAGCTGCATGGAATACGATACCACCACAAGAACCCAATCCGCTGTTGTCTTATTTATGTCGGATTGTTAGAAATCTTTCTCTTAAGAAATATCATTCCAATACAGCAGTGAAACGTAATAATTATTACGATACAACGTTGGATGAGTTAGTAGAATGTATAGCATCAAATACAACTATTGAGAATGAAGTCTTTGCAAAGGAGTTATCGCAACAGCTTAATATTTTTTTAGCTACTTTGCGTCAGAAAGACAGAGTGATGTTTGTAAGGAGATATTGGTATTGTGATACTGTTTCAGAAATTGCATCATATTTTCATATGAGTAGTAATGCAATTTCTGTTCGTCTATTGCGTATCCGGGAAAAATTGCGAAAATATTTAAAAAAGGAAGGGATTTATGTATGATCCGAAAAGAGGTAGAGAATATGATTAATAATATTAACGAAAAATATGTTCAGGAAGCAGGGGAATATGTTTTAAATAATGGAAAAGGGAAAGATAAAAACAGAATTATAAGACGTACAGCTACTATTGCAGCAGCATTGGCATTTTGCTTTATTATTTCTGTGCCAGCACTGTCAGCAGCAGGAGTGCAGCCTGCTTATATTATATTACATAATACTTTTCCAGAGGTTGCAAGAAAGCTGAAACCAATTAATTTATCTTGTGAAGATAACGGAATTAAAATGGAAGTATTATCTGCCAATGTTCATGATAATACAGCAGATATTTATATTGCTATACAGGATATTACTGGTGATAGAATTAATGAAAACATTGATTTGTTTGATAGTTACGATATAGAACCATCATATGATTGTGTAGCACATTGTGAATTAGTGGATTATAATGATACCATAAAGATGGCTACATTTTTAATTCAAATTGAGCAATGTGATAATTACAAAATTAGTGGAAAGAAAATAACATTTAGTATAGACCGATTTTTAAGTAAAAAACAAGAGTATAATGAAGCACTTTCTCAAAATATATTGAAGAATGTAAGCAAAAATCCAGTAACTCAATCAAATGTAAGTGTTAAAGGATGTAGCGGAATGAGTATAAACCCAGATGTTGATCCTTTAGATAGTGTCAAACATTATTTAAAGGAAGATGAAAAAAATAGTTATTCTCCTGTGGATGGAGTTACAGTAACTGCTGCGGGGTTTGTAGATGGGAAATTGCATATTCAAGTATATTATAATGATGTTCTTAAAACGGATAATCATGGAGAATTGTACTTAAAAGATAGTAACAATAATATAATAAACTATGAATATGGTATATCATTCTGGGATAAAGAGAAATGTGGTAGTTATGAGGAGTATATTTTTGATATATCATCAGAAACAAAGTTAGATAATTATACATTATATGGAGATTTTACAGTGTGTAACTCATTAACAGAGGGAAATTGGCAAGTAACTTTTCCAATTAAAAACATAAATAAGTGATATGGTATATCTATCGGTAATACTTTCATAGTAAAATTTAAAAGGGACTTTCTGTTTTTTAGAAAGTTCCTTTTTCTTTGTATAAAATTGGATAAGAAGGAGACATTGCGTTTCATTTTTAGCAATGTTATAATAACAAAATAAACAAAATACGGAGGATAAATATGGTTAAGAAAACAATTGATAATTTCAATTTGTTACAAATCTGTCAATCGGGGCAATGTTTTCGTATGCACCAAAAGAGTGACAATACATATAGTGTTATTGCGGATAAAAAGTATTTAGATATGGAACAACAGGAAAATACAATTATTTTTCATTGTGATGAGGCAGAATTTGTGAATTTCTGGATGGAATATTTTGATTTGGAAAATGATTATAGTGCATATATAAAGCAAATTAACCCCAATGATACCTATCTCCTTCATGCAGCAGTTTTTGGTGCAGGTATTCGGATATTACATCAGGATTTATGGGAAATGATCGTTTCTTTTTTGATTTCCCAGCAGAATAACATTACCCGGATCCGTCGTTGTATTCAGAATATTTGTGAGTGTTATGGAGAACAACAGATAAATGCTTCTGGCGAGGTATATTATGCGTTTCCGACACCAGAATCTCTAGCAGAGTTAGAAGAGGATGCTTTGAAGAAATGTAATCTTGGTTACCGTAGTAAATATGTAGTCCGCACTGCTCAAAGCATAGTTTCTGGAGAACTGGATTTGGATGAGGTTCGTGGTATGCCATATAAGAAAGCAAAGGAAGAACTAATGAAATTATTTGGGGTAGGAGAGAAGGTGGCAGACTGTATTTGTCTTTTTGCCCTGCATCATTTACAAGCATTTCCAGTTGATACTCATATCAACCAAGCACTAGAAAAGCATTATAAAAGAGGGTTCCCTAACCGTAGATATAAAGGATATCAAGGCGTAATACAGCAATATATATTTTATTATGAATTGCTTGGACAAAAGTTGGATGAAGATTTACAGTAATATTGATAAATGATAAAAAAGTGTTAATTACTGAACATTTTGTGTTCTTTTGCTCAACTGTTAGGTAATATAAAGGCATTAACAAAGATAAAAGATCCGGTTGTAATAGAAACAAGTATAAGATTAAAATTCACACAAAGACAGGAAATTATTTGTAGTATATAAAGAATTTAGGGATTAATACAGAGACTTAAAGTCGCCAAACGAGAAACTATGTTTGTTTGGCGGCTTTATATTTTATGTAGAGATTAATAATATAAATGATCATGAAAAGTTAAGGATAAGTTTCTGTTCTTTTTATGACCTGCGTTTTTGTTGCTTTCATAAAATAATGAATATTAAGCAATCTCAATGTATAGATAAAAGTTTAATGTTCATTTTTTATTTTGTTTGCATAATAACGAACAAATTCAGTTATGGTAGGAACACCCTTTACGGAAGTAATTTTTGCTGTATAATGTAACAAAAGCTCATCAATATCCATTGTATTCCAAGCCCGGTTAATGGCATTTTGCATACCATGTTCAACACTTTTGTATGACTTGTTATATTTATCTGCAATGATAGAGGTAAAATTAGGTGTGAATTTCTCCATAATAATAAGAATAGCATCAATCAAATATTGGTATCCAATAGTTTTTGGATTAATACCAACATAATCTAACTCTTTTGAAATAATACGTTTAAAACGTTGTTTTTTTTGAATTAAGGTTTCTGTGGAGGCATTCAATGGGTTTTGGTGTTTTCGATTAGAATGGATAACAGAAGATATTGTACATAGGAATTCAATTACTTTTTTCTCTGAGTAATCGGATTGATGTTTATACATAATGAAATCAGCACCTGTCTCCCTTGCATATTGATATGTAGTGGGACTGGAATTGTTAGTAGTAATTAAAATATATGGCGAAAAAGAAAGAAAAAGATTTTGTAATTCTTTAAGAAAGAGCAAACCATTTCCCTGGCCAAAATGCAGTTCTAAATCTAAAATAATAGCATCTGGAATATCCTTTTGTATAAGCTCTAAAGCCTGGTAAGAGTCATTAGTAATACCGACTAATATAATATCTTCCCGTTCATTTATTTCATCTTTAAAACGTTGACAAACATTTTGCTCATCTTCAATTAATAAGACATGTAATGGTCCATTCATGTTACTCATCTCCTTATGAAAGATATTTGTTACTATTTAGAATACTTTTTGATTTTTACGCATTATATATTTTATTTTTGGATTTTATTAAAAGTATGGCAAAAACTATAAAAATTTTCTTTAAAAATTAAAATGTATATATTAATGACGTAAATATAATTTGTATGCTTTGTGAGTATTCTTAAGGTAGTCACATACATTTTAATATACCACAAAAACCAACAAAAACCAATATGAACCTACAAAAACCTACAAAAACCAACAAAACCCCACAAAAATCTACATTTATTAGGTACAAAAACCAAAGGAAAAAAAATGTAATATAAGATATAATTAAAGCAAATTTAGTAAAAATTGAAATTTTTAATTGTTTTTATATAAAAATATGTAGTATATTAATATAAGTTGGTTGATTGTTTTTTGTAAAATACTAAAATGTTTGGTACTATTATTTGGTTTATATATGGGAATTTAATAATAAAAACTAGAAGGGAGAAAAGTTTTTATGAGAGTTGTTATTTGTGATATGGATACAGGATGTTGTTCTAAAATTGAAGAATGGTTAGTGTCTTACCAGCAGGAGACAAAAGTAAAATTAGAAGTAGATATTTATAATAATGCAGAAAGGTTAATTCAACATATAAAAGAAGATTATAGTTTTGATTTGATTTTTTTGGATATAGAGTTACCAGAGATGAATGGTATAGAATTAGGACGAATTATACGGGATACATTTCCTGACAGATATATCAGCATGGTGTATATGTCTAAAAAAACAAAATACTGTTCGGAATTATTTGCACTAGAACCTTTAAATTTCCATAAAAAACCTTTAAAAAAAGACCAAATTATTGGAGATGTCTCAAAGGTGGTTTCAAGGATGCGCATTAAGAAAACGGTAGTGTCATGCGTAATAGAGGGGAAAAAAGAAAATATTGCTCCACGTCAGGTCATGTACATAGAAGCTAATGGAAATATGTTAGAATTAACATTAAAAGACAGGAAAAAAGCATTTATGCGTGAAAGTCTGGCAAAATTTGAGGACGAGTATGGAGGAGATTTTTTGTTTCGTTGCCATAAATCTTTTCTTGTAAATTACGATTATGTTAAATATTATGAAATAAGATATTTTGTATTAGAAGGAGGAATACATATTCCTATTGGAAGAAAATTTTCTAATGATATGAAATTGAATTGGATGGAATATATAATAGAGAGATAGCATGAATAAAAAAGAATAACTTGATGATATTAGACTTATAACAATATTTTAATTAACAGTATTTAAAATGTTGTTATAAGTCTGATTTTGATTTGTGAACAGTTCTTTTCACCAGGAGAATTTCATGTTATAATTGTTATAGTTTCTGTTCTGTTTTTATTAAAATATATGATTCATATATAAAATGTGCATTCTAAAATAATTAGATTGAAATGTACAAATAGATTATAAGATTTATTTGCTGAATGGGACATATTTCGATATAATAAAAAACAGATATGAAAAATTGAAAAAAATTTAACTTAGATTATTCATGGTCTGTAATTAAGTCATGAATCGTTGAAGTTTAATGAGCAAAGGGAAAAGAAAGGATAGGTAAAAAAATGGCATTAAGAAACATTCGTGAAATGGGCGATGATATTTTAAACAAGAAGGCAAAGAGCGTAAAGGAAATGACAGAAAGAACAAAAACTTTGATTGAAGATATGTTGGAAACTATGTATGAAGCTAATGGAGTAGGTCTTGCTGCACCACAGGTTGGTATTCTAAAGAGAATTGTGGTGATAGATGTATCACCAGGAGAAGAACCAGAACCAATTATTTTAATCAATCCGGAAATTTTAGAAACTTCTGGGGAACAGACTGGATATGAAGGCTGTCTTAGTGTACCAGGAATGTCAGGCATTGTAACCAGACCAAATTATGCAAAGGTAAAGGCACAGGATATAAATATGAAAGAGATTATTATTGAGGGTGAAGAATTGCTTGCAAGAGCGCTTTGTCATGAAATCGATCATTTAGATGGACATTTATATGTAGAGAGGGTAGAAGGTGATTTGATTTCTAACGAGGAGTTATATGCACAAATGGAAGCCGAAGAGGCCTCATCATAAATGAAAGGATTTGATGGAACATGAGAGTAGTATTTATGGGAACACCAGACTTTGCAGTGGGAACACTAGAAGCCATTATAAATGCAGGTCATGAAGTTGCAGGGGTGGTAACCCAGCCAGATAAACCTAAGGGCAGGGGAAAGAATATGCAGTTGACACCGGTTAAGGAAGTGGCAGTAGCAAGGGGAATACCAGTATACCAGCCAGTCAGAGTAAAGGAACCAGATTTTATAGAAGAATTGAAGAAACTAAATCCAGAAGTTATTGTGGTAGTGGCATTTGGACAGATTTTACCAAAGGAAATACTGGATATGCCAAAGTATGGCTGTGTAAATGTACATGCATCCCTGTTGCCAAAGTATCGTGGAGCAGCTCCGATACAATGGGCAGTTATTGATGGTGAGAAAGAAAGTGGTGTAACTACCATGTTTATGGAAGAAGGCTTGGATACAGGAGATATGTTAAAGAAAAAAATTGTGTCTTTGGAAATAGATGAAACAGGTGGCAGTCTCCATGATAAATTGGCGGCAGCAGGTGCTGATTTGTTAATTGAAACTTTAAAAGAGTTAGAAGCAGGAACCGCAGTAAGAACTAAACAGGATGATACATTGTCTAATTATGCAAAAATGCTGGATAAACAGTTAGGTTGTATTGATTTTACAAAACCAGCGGAAGAAATTGAACGATTAATCAGGGGATTAAACCCATGGCCAAGTGCATTTACGGGTATAGATGGAAAGACATTGAAAATATGGTCTGCAACGGTTATCAATAAGGAAGCAGAAGGTAAATTTGGTGAGGTAGTTGAAGTAAGTCGAGATAGTATATTGGTAAAAACTGGAAAGGACTTGCTACAATTAAATGAAGTACAACTAGAAGGAAAGAAACGAATGGAAATAGATGCTTTTTTACGTGGATATCCTGTGGAAGTTGGAACCATACTAAGTAAATAGGAAGGAAAGGTGATAAGTATGGGAATTTATAGCATGCATATTTTAAATGGCATGGGTCTATGGATAGGAACAAGGAGATATTATGGTATGTTTTTTGATCCTACTTACATTTTGGTTATTATTGGGATATTACTTTCTTTGTTTGCATCTGGATTGGTAAAAAGTACTTATGCAAAATATAAAAAAGTACGAAGCATGTCTGGATATACTGGTGCACAAGCAGCGGAGAGAATCCTTCATCAGGCAGGAATTTATGATGTACAGATAGTGCATATCAGCGGAGATTTGACAGATAATTATAATCCGCAGACAAAGACTCTTAGTTTATCAGATTCTGTATATGGAAGTAATTCTGTAGCTGCAATAGGAGTAGCCGCTCATGAATGTGGGCATGCGATACAGCATAACAAGGAATATATACCACTGAAACTGCGGGGAGTAATGGTACCAGCAGTAAATATCTGTTCCACGATTTCATGGCCAGTAATTCTTATAGGTGTATTTATGAGTTGGAACCAGGTACTGATTACCCTAGGTATTATTTTCTTTTCAGTGGCCGTTTTATTTAGCCTGGTTACCCTGCCAGTAGAGTTTAATGCATCTGGAAGGGCACTTCGCATTTTGGGGAATAATGGCATTCTTGCAGAAGATGAGGTAAGAAAAGCTAGAAAAGTATTAACAGCCGCAGCAATGACTTATGTAGCTTCTGCTGCTGGAATGATTTTACAACTATTAAGATTAATTATTTTATTTGGAGGAAACAGCAGAGATGACTAAATCCCAGTCTATAAACACAAGAGAATTAGCATTGCAGATACTCCTTAAAGTGTTGGAAGAAGGGGAATATACTAGTACAGTAATTCCAAGTGTATTAAAAAATTACCAGTATTTAGAGAAAAATGAGCGGGCATTTTTGAACCGTTTGTGTGAAGGAACCATAGAGCGTATGATAGAATTGGATTATATAATTAATCAGTTTTCTAAAGTGAAAACAAAAAAAATGAAATCTGTTATACGTAATATTTTGCGGATGAGTGTTTATCAAATGAAATATATGGATCAAGTTCCAGATCGTGCAGCCTGTAATGAAGCAGTAAAGTTAGTCCGGAAAAAAGGATTTTCCGGACTGGCTGGATTTGTGAATGGAGTACTCCGCAATATTAGCAGGAATTTAGATTCTGTAAAATATCCAAAAGAAGAAAAAGAACCAGAAGAATATCTTAGTATCCGTTTTTCTATACCAGAATATATTGTCAAAATGTGGATAAAAGATTATGGTTATGAAACTACAAAGATAATGCTGGAAGCAAGTATGAAAGAACGTCTACTTGTAATCCGGTGCAATACTAGAAAAGTCTCTGTAGATGAATTAGTAAAAAATTTGGAAGAAGAAGGAGTAAAGGTAGAGGCAGCAGAGTATGTGGATACAGCCCTTAAGATTTCTGGTTATGATTATTTAGAAGGATTATCTTCCTTTCAAAAAGGATGGTTTACCATACAGGATGAGAGTTCTATGTTGGTGTCTCTAGTTGGAAATATAAAAGAAGGATACCAGATTATAGATGTATGTGCAGCACCTGGTGGGAAAAGTTTGCATGCCGCAGAATTACTACAGGAAACAGGAAAGGTGTCTGCCAGGGACTTAACCTTGGCTAAAGTATCCAGAATAGAAGAAAATAGCAAAAGATTGGGAATTAACAATTTGGAAACAAAAGTTTGGGATGCTAGAATATTAGATGAAGAGAGAATTGAGTCAGCAGACATTGTATTTGCGGATTTACCATGTTCAGGTCTTGGCGTAATTGGAAAGAAGAATGATATTAAGTATAAGATAACTCAAGAAGGGATAGAAAGTTTGGTAAAATTGCAGCGTGAAATTCTATTAATTGCTAAAGAATATGTGAAGCCAGGTGGTATACTGATTTATAGTACCTGCACGGTGAATACTTTAGAAAATGAAGAAAATGTGAAATGGTTTTGTAAGCAAGGAGATTTTGTTCTGGAAAGCTTGGAACCATATCTTCCAGAGGCTTTGTGGAACGAGCATACAAAGGATGGATTTTTACAATTATTACCTGGAATTGTTAAAACAGATGGTTTTTTTCTTGCAAGATTCCGCAAAAGAGGCAGTAAAAGTAAAAAGGAAGAGAGTTAAAAGAGAATGGAAAAAATAGATATTAAATCATTAGATTATCAGGAACTTGTAGCAGAAGTAGAAAAGATTGGAGAAAAATCTTTTCGGGGAAAGCAGATTTATGAGTGGCTTCATCAGAAGGCAGTTATGAATTTCGATGAGATGACCAATTTGTCAAAGGTATTGAGAGAAAAATTAAAAGATAATTTTTATATTGCAAGAATCCAGATGCTAGAAAAACTTGATTCAAAGGATGGATGCACAACAAAGTTTTTATTTGCTTTGCAAGATGGAAGCGTGATTGAGAGTGTGTTAATGAAGTACAAGCATGGCAATAGTGTGTGCATCTCTTCTCAAGTGGGGTGTCGTATGGGGTGTAATTTCTGTGCATCTACTTTAGGTGGTTTGGAGAGAAATTTATCCGTATCAGAAATGCTTGGACAGATATATGCCATACAGAATATGAAGGGAGAACGTGTTTCTAATGTGGTTGTTATGGGAACGGGAGAACCTTTGGATAATTATGACAATCTAGTGAAATTTATTCGTATGTTGACAGATGAACATGGATATAATATCAGCCAGAGAAACATTACTGTATCTACTTGTGGTTTGGTGGAGAAGATTTATAAATTGGCAAAAGAAAAGTTACAAATTACTCTTGCAATTTCACTTCATGCACCAAATGATGAAGTGAGAAAAACATTGATGCCAGTGGCAAATAAATATAGTATTGAAGAAATTATGGATGCATGTAAGGAATACTATAAAATAACAGGAAGGCGTATTAGCTTTGAGTATAGCTTAGTGAAAGGTGTAAATGATTCAGGAGAATTTGCCAAAGAACTTGGCAATTTGCTCCGACGAAAAAATTGTCATGTGAATTTAATACCAGTGAATCCAATTAAGGAAAGAAATTATAGGGATTCAGATACTAATTTTGTAAAGAATTTTAAGTTAATACTTGAAGAATTTGGGATAAATGTTACCATTAGAAGAGAAATGGGCAGAGATATTGATGCAGCCTGTGGACAATTAAGAAAACGTTACATGGATTCCTCTAAAATCTAATAGATGTTTTAGAGGAATTTTTAATGTCATTGGAAAATACTTTGCATTACCTATAACATAAAAATAATTATGTGCATTATGGTTTTGAAAAATATATCTGTTATATGTTTTATGTGTGCTGAAGTCTGCAAGAAAAAAATAAAGAAAAATCAGAAGTTTAAACTTATAGGTGCTTTTATAGGAATATACAGGTATAATATATAAATTGAAAGAATAAACTATAAAAAGGATAAGTACTATACTTGTCCTTTTTTGTTTATTATGATAAAATATGCAATGATACATGAAAATAATAATATATTGTTACGTTGTAGTATGATTTAGAATTTTTATAGAAAGATGTATTATACAAATAAGTCTTGAAACATTAATACTAAATTATCATTTGGGATAAATATTACAATTAGAAGAGAAATGGGCAGAGATATTGATGCTGCCTGTGGACAATTGAGAAAACGTTACATGGATAAGATAGAGGAGGGAGAGCATGAGGACATTTTCCATAACTGATATAGGTATGGTAAGAAAAATGAATCAGGATTATGTATTCTGTAGTAATAGCCCCATTGGCTCGCTTAGTAATCTTTTTTTAGTAGCAGATGGTATGGGAGGGCATAATGCTGGGGATTATGCATCAAAGTGTTGTGTCGAGAATATGATAGCTGCTATTGAACATAGTAATTTAAAGTCCCCTATTAGTATATTAGAGCAGGCTCTGCAAAAGGCAAATGCAGCAGTTTATGAGGCGGCAGAAAGTAATATAACATTACAGGGAATGGGAACCACTCTTGTGGCAGCAACAATTCTTGGAACAGAGATGTATATTGCTAATGTGGGAGATTCTAGAGCATATTTGATAAGAGAGTATATACATCAAATTACAGAAGATCACTCCTGGGTAGAAGCTATGGTAAGAAAAGGTGAAATCGATCGAAAAGATGCAAGATTACATGAAAAGAAGAATGTAATAACCAGGGCTATTGGTATGGGACCTTTGGTACAAGCTGACTTTTTCGAGATATCATTAGAAGAAGGTGATATATTAGCAATGTGTACAGATGGTTTGTCCAATATGGTTGAAGATGAGGAAATGTTTGAAATTTTGAAGGATAGCAATAGTATAGAAATTGCTGGAAAGGAACTGGTTCGGACAGCAAATGCTAATGGAGGGAAAGATAACATTGGATTGATATTAGTACAAATATAAAAATGAAAAGAGTGTCCATATTAGAAAAGTTATGATGCGAAGGATAGAATATAAGGAGGATAACTATGATAATTCGACCTGGAGTCTTTATAAGTGATCGCTATGAGATTATCGACAAAGTAGGCAGCGGTGGAATGGCAGATGTATACAAAGCGAAATGCCATAGATTGAATCGCTTTGTTGCAATGAAAATATTAAAAGCAGAATTTAGTGATGATAAGAAGTTTGTAGAAAAGTTCCGTGCAGAAGCACAGTCAGCAGCAGGTCTATCACATCCTAATGTAGTGAATGTATATGATGTTGGTGAAGAAAATGGAATGTACTACATTGTTATGGAACTGGTAGAGGGGATTACACTAAAAAGTTTTATTGAAAGAAAAGGAAAGTTAGAAGTGAAGGAGGCTGTGGGAATTGCTGTGCAGATTGCACAAGGCATGGAAGCAGCACATAGTAATCATATTGTCCATAGAGATATTAAACCACAAAATATTATTATATCCAAAGAAGGAAAGGTAAAAGTAACGGATTTTGGTATTGCAAAAGCAGTAACCTCTGATACTATAACCTCCAATGCTATGGGGTCGGTACATTATTTATCACCAGAGCAGGCAAGAGGAGGTTTTAGTGATGAAAAAAGCGATATATATTCTTTAGGGGTAACTATGTATGAGATGCTTACTGGACGTGTTCCATTTATTGGAGATAATACAGTATCTGTTGCACTTTGCCATCTACAAGATGATCCTATTCCTCTAAGAGATTTAGAACCTGGAATTCCAGTTAGTTTAGATAGAATTGTACAAAAATGTATGCAGAAGAAACCAGAATACCGTTATTTGACAGCATCAGACTTAATAGCAGATTTGAAGAAATCTTTGTCAAATCCAGATGGTGCATATATACAAATTTTATCAAAACGTGTAGTAGAGGACTCACCTACAATTAGTTTTTCAGATGAAGATATGCAAAAAATTAAGAGTGCAGCTAGTGCAGGTGCAGAGAGAGAAGAATATATTGAAAAATCTATATCGCCAAGAAGAGAAAACCAGTATACTAGCAGGAATGAAGATTATGAAGATGAAGATGAGGATTATGAGGACGAGGATGAAGATGTAAATCCAACTTTAGAAAAACTTATGAGTATTGGAGGTGTTATAGCAGCAATTGTTATTGTTTTTATTATTATTTTTATTATAGTAAAAGCAAGTGGCATTTTTGGAGGAGGAAAGACAAAACCAGAAGAAACTCCAGTTGTAAGCGTTAATCCAACAACAGAAACTACTATAGAACCTACTATGGAAGTGCAAAACGAAGTACCAGATGTAACTAATTTGAGGCTTTCAGATGTACAATCACAGTTAGAGAGACTTGGACTTAAAGTGAATGTGACAGAGGAAGAATCTGAAAGTTTGGACGCAGGCTATATTATTCGTCAGGATTTAGAAGAAGGAACAAAAATTACAGAAGGAATGACCATTAACCTAGTGGTAAGTAAAGGGAAAAAAGTAGTTCCTACAATACCTAATGTAGTAGGTTATACAGCAAATGATGCACTTACAACTTTGCAAAGAGCAGGATATCTAGTGACACAGGAAACGGAATATAGTGACAGCGTTGCAGAGGGTAAAGTTATCAGAACCAGCCCTGCATCTGGAAAAAATGCGGAGAAAGGAACTAAGGTTACCATTTATGTAAGTAAGGGAAAAGAAGATACTAGTGTACAAGTACCGGATTTAAGAGGTTGTACACTTGCACAAGCTAGAAAGAAATTAGAAAATCAAGGATTGGTATTATCTGATACAGTTGGATATGAATATGATGATACTGTACCTAAGAATCAAGTTATTTCCCAAAGTTTTACAGTAGGTGCTTCCGTGGACAAGGGTACTGTTGTATCAGTTACAATAAGTCTTGGAAAACAGAAGACATATCGTTATATAGGTAGTATTACTATTTCAGATAATCCATTCGTAGCAGAAGATGAAACAGGAAATATTAAGTTGACTTTGAAACAGGATGGGAAGACAAAAACAATCTATGAAGGCAGCCACGGATTAGGTGATTTCCCATTAGTAATTAAGGATATTGAAGGATATAGCAATTCCACTGGACAAGTTTATATGTATCTAGATGGAGCATTTGCAGGAGGTCCATACAATATTACATTTAAGCAGGTAGAAGAATAATGCAGGGAAAAATAATAAAAGGAATTGCAGGGTTTTACTATATCGAGACAGAGCAAGGCCTGTATGAATGTAAAGCAAAAGGGGCATTTCGTAATCAAAAAAAGAAGCCGTTGGTAGGAGATAATGTGGATATTTCTATTCAGGACGAAGAGAATAAGAAAGGGAATATACAAGAGATCTTTCCAAGAAAGAATCAGTTGGTTCGTCCAACTGTGGCAAATGTGGATCAGGCAGTTGTAATCTTTGCAGCTGCCAGTCCTGCTCCCAATCTAAATTTATTGGATCGCTTTTTGATTAGTATGGAGCTATATAATGTAGAAACTATAATATGCTTTAATAAGAGTGATTTAGTTACAGAAGAAGAAAAGGATAGGTTTAGAAAAATATATGAATCATGTGGATATCGGGTGATATTTACTAGTGTCAGCAAAGAACTTGGCTTATGTGAAGTGAAAGACATACTTAGGGGAAAAACTACGGTGTTTGCTGGACCTTCTGGTGTTGGGAAATCTTCTATGATTAATTATCTAAAACCAGATGCTAACATGGAAACAGGACAGATAAGCCGAAAGATTGAACGGGGAAAACATACTACCAGGCATTCGGAATTATTTGAGTTAGAAAAAGATAGTTATATTATGGATACGCCAGGATTCACATCTCTTTATGTGGATAACTTGGAAAAAGAAGAATTATCTTATTATTTTCCAGAATTTGAAGAGTATCGAAACGAATGTAGGTTTCAAGGCTGTATGCATCTTATGGAACCAGACTGTAAGGTAAAAGATGCCGTAGAGCGAGGGGATATCAGCACTACCCGATATGAGAATTATAAATTGTTATTTGAGGAAATCAAAGATAAAAAAAGATATTAATGACTATGTTTCATACACAAGGCATTACTACTATAAAGGAAAGTACAAGAAAAGAGGAATAATATGAGTAAATTAGCACCATCAATTTTGTCAGCAGATTTTTCGCAATTGGGAACAGAGATAGAGAAAATCGAACAAGCTGGAGCCGATTATATACACATAGATGTTATGGATGGGATGTTTGTTCCAAGTATATCTTTTGGGATGCCGATTATAAAGAGCATTCGTAATAAGTCAAAATGTGTTTTTGATGTACATTTGATGATTGAATCACCAGACCGTTATCTTCGGGACTTTAAAGAGGCTGGAGCTGATTTAATTACCGTACATGCAGAAACTTGTACACATTTAGACCGTACAGTAACAGCGATTCGTGAAATGGGGCTTAAGGCAGGAGTTGCCTTAAATCCTGCTACACCTCTTTCTATATTAGAGTATATTTTAGAAAAGATAGATATGGTATTAATCATGAGTGTGAATCCTGGATTTGGTGGACAGTCTTTTTTACCATATTCTCTTAAAAAGATTCAAGAATTGAAACAAATTATATTGAATAGGGGGCTGAATGTAGATATTCAGGTAGATGGTGGTGTAAACTTGTTAAATGCAAAAGAGATACTAGAAGCCGGGGCTGATATTCTAGTAGCAGGAACAGCAGTATTTTCTGGTGATTCGATATCTAACGTAGAAAGATTTAAAGAAATCATGGAAAATCTCCGATAATTATAGAAAGTAATAGATACGAATATGGGCAATTTCAAAGAATCTTTAATAAAGAAAAAGTAGAAAGGAGACTAGGATATGACAATTAGTAGCGTAAATAATGTAAACGGAACAAATTGGATGGGCAATGCAGGAAATATGGATTCTTATAGCAAAGATATCCAGAACCAGATAGCAAGGGCACAGAAAGAATTGCAAGAGATTTCTGCAAACGAAGAATTGTCCATGGAAGACAAAATGAAAAAGAAACAGGACATTCAAAAGCAGATTATGGACTTAAACAATGAGTTAAGGCAACACCAAATGGAACAGAGAAGACAGCAGCAACAAGAAAAAGCAAATAAGATGCAGGAGGCTCTTGGAGGAAAACCATCTGATAAGAAAACAGAAAAGAATAATGGAAATGGAATTTCTGACACTAGAATAGAAGCCATGATATCAGCAGATACATCTGTAAAGCAGGCAAAAGTTCAAAGTAGTGTTAGTAAAGGTCTGGAAAGAAGAGCCAAAGAATTACAAACTGAAATTAAATTAGATGGAAAACGTGCCAATCCAGAAAAAAAGCAGGCAGAAATAGCAGACTTAACTAGTAAATCACAAGCTGCCATGAAAGCATCTATGTCAAGTTTGCAAGAAGCAAATACAACCATGAAGGAAACAACAGAGAAAGAAGAAGCTGCAAAGAATGCAAAAACAAAAGATACTAAGGAAACAGAAAAAGGACAAAATGTTAATAAAGCAGAAGAGAAAAAAGAAAATTTAGTAGATCAAATAAAAGAAAAACAAGAGGAGGAAATTGAAAAAAAGGTATATACGCCAGTTGATATATGTTTGTAAAAGATTATAAAATATAAAAGTAATTATAATATATAGTTTATAATATTATTTAGACTGATATATTAAAATAAAAGTAGGGATTTCCCTACTTTTTTTGCGTAAAAGATATTAGCAGGGAAGATACCCTTTTTGGCAACACAGAATTACCATAAACCAGTTAAATATTGTACCAGCAGACCGACCGCTGTAATGCCTATCCAGCAGCAAGCCCCCATAATAATTGGTTTTCCGCCAGTTTTTATTAACTTTACAATATTGGTATTTAGTCCAATTGCAGCCATAGCAAGTACAATAAAGAATTTACTCAATTCTTTTATTGGTGTAAAAAAGGATGGGGAAACACCTAAATTTAAAGAAATAGTAGTAATAATGGATGCCAATATAAAATAAAGGATAAAAAATGGAAAAATTTTTTTAAAATCTACGGTATTTCCAGATTGATTTTTTTCCTTTTTGGTACAGATAAAGGCTAGTACCAATGTGATAGGTATAATAGCAAGTGTTCTAGTAAGTTTTACAGTAACGGCTTTATCAAGAGTTGCAGAACCTAGATTCCACATATTATCCCATGTACTGGCGGCTGCTGTAACAGAGGAGGTATCATTTACTGCTGTTCCTGCGAAAATACCAAAGGCATCACCAGAAGTGGTATCAAAGCCAATCAGTTTACCAAAGGTAGGAAATATAATAGCTGCTAAAACATTAAAGAAAAATATAACAGAGATTGCTTGAGCTACTTCATCATCATCAGCTTCGATAACTGGAGCAGTAGCAGCAATAGCAGAACCGCCACAAATAGAAGAACCAACTCCAACTAATGTAGATATTTTAGATGGAATATGCATGGTCTTGTGTAAAATATAAGCAATAAGCAGCGAAATAGTGATAGTAAATAAAATAATAGGAAGGGATTGTTTTCCTGTTTTAACGATAACTCCAAGATTCAATCCAAATCCCAATAAAATAACAGCCCATTGTAATATTTTTTTTGAAGTAAACTTAATACCTGCTTCTAAACTGCCTTTATCAGTTAAAAATAAAGCAATAATCATGCCGATAAGAATAGCAAAAACAGCACCACCGATAATAGGAAAGGCTTTTCCTAAAAAACAAGAGGGTATGGTGATGGCAAGACATAAAAGAAATCCTTTCATATTTTCTTTTAACCAGTTCATAAAACATCTTCCTTTCATATTTGTTTACTTATGATGATTGAAATAATTGATATTTAATTTGGTAATGTTATTAATAAATGTAACAATGGCTTGTGTTTGCATAAAGATCAATTGTTATATCTATCATAGTAACTAATACTTTTACTAAAATTTAAAAATATATTTTTAGTTTATACCAAAAATAAGCATTTTATAAGGGAAAGAAAGAAATTATTAAAAACGACTAAAATTACAAAAATAATTTTAATGAATTGTTTATGTTGTATAATTAATATAAAAGTTATATAATGAATAAAAGGTGTTAATAGTGGTCGGCAATATAAAGCTGTGAACTATTGAAGTAAGTGAACGTAATTCAGATCTTATAATGCCTTTGATAAATAGAAGGGGGACAAAGCTATGTTAACAAACGAAAGTAGACAATCAAAGCAAAAACAGGGAGAGGAAATGTCATGGGTTCAGTCTATACGGACTAAAATTATTTTTATGGTGTTCTTATGTATGGTTATTTTAGTAGCAATTTCCACAATGCTATCTGTAAATGGAATGAGGGGAAATTATAGGAATATAACAAAGAATTATATGTATGATTTAGCAGTCTATGCAGGAAAAGGTATTCTTGGAGACGGACAGATGAATGAAACAAAGTTTGAGATGCTAGAAAAAATAACTGTGCAGGGAATTGATAGTAGTTATGCCTATGTAGTATCAAAAGATGGAACGATGCTTTTTCATCCTACAACAGATAAAATTGGAAAACCTGTTGAAAATGAGGTAGTTAAAGGTGTTACAGACGACTTAAAAACAGGGAAAATTCCGGAACCAGAAGTAGTAGAGTATGAGTTTAAGGGCAGTATGAAGTATGCACTCCGGGGAGCCGGTGACAGGACTGAATGAGGGCAGGCCCATGTTCGTCCGCACGCCGGACGCGAAGTTCACTTTGGCCAACTTCATGCGCAGCCATCTCTACAGCGCCAT
>JAAVZU010000044.1 GCA_022791815.1 Lachnospiraceae bacterium | reverse complement strand
GCTCCCTCTGGCGGCTGTTCATGACTTGCCCCTATATGCATTTCTTTCATTTCTTCAAGGGTAAGTGCCTTTTTTTTCTTCTCTTTTCTCATTTCCCCACAGTCCGGTGCCGGTCCCGGCTGTGGGGTTACATTCTTATCACTCAACTTTTCTTCCCTCCCTGTATCCAGTGAATGATTTCCTTCTGTTTTTCGCTGATATCTAAACAGGTTTCCTGCCCGGCTGAAAACCTGCATCCTTCCAGACTGCACTCTTCAAAGGTACAGCCCCGGATATCTGTTTTGGTAAAATCCATTCCATTCATAATACACCTTTTAAATGTGGTGCCTTCTAACCGGCAATCCTCTAAAACCATGCCCTCTATATCTGACAGCAGGTTTCCTTCTTCTGCCTTGATTCCTCTGTACATGATGCACTCTTCCAATGTGGTGTCCCTTAAATCACATCCCTTTTGTAACAGTTCAGCCAATGCTGATCTGTTACAAAGAATTGGGCAAGCTCTGCATTATAAATTGCCCAATTCTAATCCTGTTTTAGTCTTTCTTACGGTCTTGCACAGCGGAGTGTGCAGACCTACCTGAACAATTAGCATCACTTCCAAACACTTCCCTGTAAAATACTCTGGTACAGGTATGCATTTGTCATGACTGCTCCGTAGAACATGGCTCCCATGGCATTACACTTTTTGATTTCTGCATTGCGGAAGATAGCCTCAGAGAAGTTTGTATTTTCATACTGGTGTCCTGTAAAGAATTGTACTTTTCTACATAAACCTCCTCTTCCATCGAAATTTCCTCAATATTTTTCATGCCCTCTGGAATACTTATCTTTATCCCAACCAAAAACAACCTTCTATATTCTTTTGTTCTTCTCTAAAGATCTTACTACGTTCCTTTAGATTCAATAAATTATAAAATAATCATCTTCATATTCTCCGCTCATATTATAACATGCTTCAAATTTGCCTACTGTTTTATTATCGTAATCAATTTCCATACGAATTACAACATACTCATAATCACATTCTGGCCAGTTTTTTATTTTATAAGAAATTGAATGAAGCCACACTTCTAATTTCTCATCTTTGTAATTACTAAAATACTTTTCAAATTCATCTCTTTCTTCTTTTCTGTAGTTATTAAAACTTATCCAAAAAGAATCTTTTGTTTCTTCAATTAAGTTATATCTTTTAATTAATTCTTTAAACTGTTCTAACATATAAATCTCCTTTCTTAAAATATACCATATAAGTACAATAGTTAATGAGCTCCTGTTGTGAATTTGTCAAATATGATATGTCCACTAGAACTATCATAATTTCCGAATACTCTCCAATCACCTAATCCACCCTTTATCTTTATTTCGTATTGGTAAAATTTACCTCCCACTTTAACACCTTTACCAGAAAGCATCTTTATTCCATTTTCTCCCCTACCACCTACAATCCCTTTTTTCATTGAATTTACAAACTTATTCACTCCATTTTGTCCAAATCTATTTCTTATAGCATTATATACATCATGTTTTATCCAACCTGGCATATTATGTAAATTAGGCTTATTATGCACCAAAATATTATTTTCTGAAACAAAGTATGTATGCCAGCCTTCAACTTCAAGATTATATACAACAATAGGTTCTTTTATATGAACAAGCTCCACAAAATCAATCATAACATTATCACCAGAACTGTTTTTTAATAAGTCTCCTATTTTTATATTTTCTGCATGAACCCATCCCTTTTTATGAATCCAAAACGGATGATTTGCTGTTGTTTTAATAATATCGCCATTGACATATAGATAGACAAAATAATCCTGATAGTGTTTAAACACTTGAAGAACTTTCTTTGATCCAGTTTTCCCTGTTTCAACATCTTTAGACCAAATTAACTCATTTTGTTTTATTTCTTCAATATTCTTTAAATTTGTTTCCATCAAAATTAATGTTCCCTTAGCAAAACAAGTATTAACATATCCTGGGGTCTCACCAGCACTCTCAATCCTTACCGTGCCCTTACCTCCAGCCTTAGCTGCTTCCTCTGCCACTTCTCCCACCTTAGCTACTTCTTCTCCTACTTTCCCTGCCTTTGCCGCTTCCTCTGCCACTTCTCCCACCTTAGCTGCTTCTTCTCCTACTTTCCCTGCCTTTGCCGCTTTCTCTGCCACTTCTCCCACTTTAGCTGCTTCCTCTGCTATTTCTCCAGCTTCCCCCGCTTTTGCGACTATTTCTCCAGTTTTTGATCCCTTTGACAGCTTATCAAAGCCTTTTTTGGCCCCATAAAACAAAAATATAATATCGCATATTGCCTCTGTCACACCAGATACCTTTTCTGTCCAGTTTTTCCTGCTCCCCCAAAACTGCTCCTTCAGTCCATTTAATAGTTCTTTGGGATGGGTGACTGCATGTCCTATTCCTTTTGCTGTTTCCACTGGATGTCCTATCATGTTTAAAAGACCTTTTGCTGTACCAAATATAAAATTATGGGTTGCTTTTGCAGCTGCCCCAAAAAGCTTATATGGAGAAAATCCTCCACCTCCTCCGCTATATCCTCTTGCCCCGTTCAGTAAAAAGTCAAACCATCCCCAGTCCCAGCTTGACACTTTACAGGCACAGTCATTCAGGAAGTTTCCTGCACTTTCTACAGCAGAACTTGCAGTATCCATCACATTGGATATTCCCTTTCCTACTGCTAAAAGACCTTTTCCTATTTTCATTATCCATTCCACTTCCGGTGACAGCTTTGGGTCAGTCTGCTCTGCTCCTGCTGATTGCTGTACACGCCCTGCTCCTATATGCCATTCTTTCAATTGTAATACATTTTATTTATCCATAAATAATCTCATCAATATATTCTTGTAAATCTTTCTCAATATTATTTCTCAAGGTTAATAATTGAAATAATTCAAGTTGACTTCTCACATCATAATATCCAACCGCATTACATAAAGTATATAAAATTTGTTCACGAACTTCATAGGAACACGTTTTTAAATCAATCTTCAATAATTGATTGCATATCTTAATAACATCAATTGTATTATACTGTAAAGATTCTATTTTATCACTAATTTGCTCAACTTCATTTAATAATTTATTTTGTGATAAACAGTAAAAATGCTCTTCATTCATGATAAATTCCTCCAAATTCAAATTATTTATAAGGGTCTTTTATTGGAATATGCGTGTTATTCATTATTGCTTCATCGAAATAATTACCTGTTGGATTGGTGTATTTTGCTTCACGAAAATCATTAATTGTATAATCATAAAATTGCCTACCTCTTCGGATTCTAACAATCCATCCATTATATGCATTTGAACCAACTGGTGCACTAGGATCTTGGTTATGAACTCTTACACGATATGTTTGATTATTTTGTTTCCATTTAAATTCAAATCCCTCTGTTGCACCATCAACAACTGGTTTAAGCTCTCTTAATATTGCTTCATCAGGAATCCTATCTAATATTTCATCAACTGTACTTCCTTCTAAATCAGTAAAATCACCTACTCTTGATATTTTACCACTCTCAATCCTTACCTCACCTTTGCCTCCTGCTGCTCCTTCTTCTACCACTTTAGCTGCTTCTTCCCCTATTTTTACTGCTTCTCCTGCTGTTTCTCCGCTTTCTGCTATTTTTGCTGCTTTTCTGGCTTTTGCACCCTTTGACAGCTTATCAAAGCCTTTTTTTGCCCCATATAACAGAAATGCAATATCGCATACTGCCTCTGTCACACCCGATACCTTTTGGGTCCAGTTTTTCCTGCTCCCCCAATACTGTTCTTTCAGTCCATTTAATAATTCTTTAGGATGGGTGACTGCATGCCCTATTCCTGTTGCTGTTTCCACAGGATGTCCTATCATGTTTAAAAGACCTTTTGCTGTACCAAATACAAAATTATGGGTTCCTTTTGTAACTGCTCCCTAAAACTTATTTCGGGTAAACCATTCCCCTTCTCCACTGTATCCTCTTGCTTCATCCAGTAAAGTTTCTTCCCTGAACCTCTTTTAATTTATTATTTGAACTTCAAGTCCTTTTGCTATTATATACATATCATTATTAATGTTAGTATCAGATATTTTAAAAATTTGATTGCCTTGTGTAACATTATATTTTTTATTTAATTCTATAGCCTCATCGCCTGTAACCAAAGATATAAAATCACCATTGCCTTCATAAGTAAAGCAAAATGTACTTAACATCATATATGGTCTATCAAATTCTATTTTTATTTTTTCTTCCCCTGCTTCATCTAAGAAACCAAACATTTCAATCTTACCACAATTCATGTTACACAGTTCAAAATCCATCCATAACTGCTCTTTTAAATATTCATTAATTAAATTAATTTTCTCAACATCCATCTTTAATTTCCTCCATTTATTGCAATATGTGTTATTCTTGCAGCTTTTTGATTAAAATCTGGATTAGGAGTTCCACCTTTAAAAAACTCTACTAATACAGATTGATGGTACCAATTCCCATCTGTACCTAAATACTCAAGCCCTGTTCCTTGTCCATTAGCATCTAAAATAGTACTTTGTCTTGATACTCTATATATAGAACTGGAATTTGTGTATTTAGTATTTCCCTCGTGAATACGAACAGTATATTTATAATCTCCATCAATCCAAGTTTCTTTTAGCCTGTTTGGTGTTGTATTCAATCCTTGATTTTTTAATGCTCTTTGCAAAAATGATTGTGGATTATTAGAAAGACCACCACTCTTACCAGCACTTTCAATCTTTACCTTACCCTTACCCCCTGCTTTCTCTCCTGCCTTTACTGCTTCTTCCCCTACTTTTGCTGCTTCTCCTGCTGTCTCTCCGCTTTCTGCCATTTTCGCTGCTTTTCCAGCTTTTGATCCCTTTGACAGCTTATTAAAGCCTTTTTTTGCCCCATATAACAGAAACGCAATATCACATGCTGCCTCTGTCACACCGGATACCTTTTGAACCCAGTTTTTTCTGCTTCCCCAGTACTGCTCTTTCAGTCCATTTAATAGTTCTTTGGGATGGGTGACTGCATGTCCTATTCCTTTTGCTGTTTCCACAGGATGTCCTACTATATTTAAAAGACCTTTTGCTGTACCAAATACAAAATTATGGGTTCCTTTTGTGACTGCTCCCCAAAACTTATTTCGTGAAAATTCTCCACCTTCTCCACTATATCCCCTTGCTCCATCCAGCAACGAGTTAAAAAATCCCCAGTTCCAGGATGACACTTCACAGGCACAGTCATTTAGAAATTTTTCTGCACTTTCCACGGCAGAAACCGCCATATCCATCACACCAGAAACTGCTTTCCCTACATTTTCAATAAACTCCACTTCTGGGAGCGGTGCCATTCCGCTTGTTTCTGCTCCCTCTGGCGGCTGTTCATGACTTGCCCCTATATG
>JAAVZU010000043.1 GCA_022791815.1 Lachnospiraceae bacterium | reverse complement strand
GTACTTGGATGTGAAATATCAGAACACTGAAAAATGGGATTTCCATCAGCCGAACCAGTCTGTTCTGATTGCAAAATAATTTGCAACTTATCTTTTGATTTATCATAAGAAGTAGAAGCAGTAATTGGTGCACCAGAATTATTGATGGTGCGGACAATATGATTTAATGCATCTTCGTTTGTTGTTTTCTCATGGAGTTGAAGTTGAAATAAATAACTATCATCTTCTACATCAATTTGAAATTGATAAATACCTTTTTGTAATTTAGCAGTATCCCGATATACAAGGTTTCCAATATTTTGCTGATTGATAGCCAGTTTGTGTATTTCAATGGAAAAAGGCTCGGGAAGATTTGAGTGATCTTCCGTATCAATTGTAGTTGTCAGGGCATCTTCGTTATCTGAGCGAACTTGTTTATAAGAAAAAGCAGAGGTGTCATCATTGTTTTGCAGATTACGAAGAGTATTCTGAAGAAATAAAGAACCTTCTTTTAGCTGTATAGCAAAATCTTGAGTTTCTTTGGAAGACTTAAATAAATAAGAAGGAGATTCTTTACTAATCTTTACAATGTCACTATATATCTTCTTTAATTCAGATTTTTTATGAACGGAAGGATTATAGCGATAATTCTCCCGATTGACATAATCAGACATTAAATAATTGTATATCATGGCATACACCTCCTTATATATTATACATATTTACTAATATTATACATCATAGAATAGGAAATGTCGATAGAATTTTAAAAAATGGTTGACGTAGTTCAAGGAATGTGTTATAGTAGAACGGCGATGGAATAGGCTTTTTTTTTATGTCTAAAAATAAAATTATATCGGAGGTGGCAGTATGCGCGTTAAGATTACATTGGCATGTACTGAGTGTAAACAACGTAATTATAACATGACAAAAGAAAAGAAGAATCATCCAGATAGGATGGAAACAAAGAAATATTGTAAATTTTGTAGAACACACACATTACACAAGGAAACAAAATAATTTTAGAATTTGGATGCATGAAAGGAAAGTGAAGTATGGGAGAGTCTAATAACAAAGAGAATACCCAAAAGAAAAGCTTTTTTAAGGGCGTTAAATCTGAGTTCAAAAAAGTTATTTGGCCTACTAAGGAAACCCTTGTAAAAGAAACAGTAGCTGTTGTTGTTACTTCGGTTATATTAGGTCTTATCATTGCTATTGTTGATATTGGTGTCAAATATGGATTTGATAAGCTCCTACAATTAGGATAAGGGTGATAATATGTCAGAGGCAAGATGGTATGTTGTTCATACCTATTCCGGGTATGAAAATAAAGTAAAAGCAGATATTGAGAAAACAATTGAAAATAGAAATCTTCAAGAATCTATTTTAGAAGTATCTGTGCCAATGCAGAATGTTGTTGAGACAAAAGGCAATGGAGAAGAAAAAGTAGTGCAAAAGAAGATGTTTCCAGCATATGTATTAATCAACATGATTATGAATGATGAGACATGGTATGTGGTGCGAAATACAAGAGGAGTAACTGGTTTTGTGGGACCAGGTTCCAAACCAGTTCCGCTAACTGAGACTGAGATGTTGAGTATGGGGCTTCATACAAATGTTCAGGCGAAAGTGGATTTTGCAGTTGGAGAAACTGTAGTGGTAACAGAAGGAGTATGGAAGGATACGACTGGTGTGATTACTACTGTGAATGAGAAGAATCAGATTGTTACCATTAATATTGACATGTTTGGTCGTGAAACACCAGTTGAGATTGGATTCACAGACGTTAAAAAGCTTTAAAAAATAGAATAACAAGATAAACTAAGTGGGAGAAATTATAGATTTTCTATATATTTTCGTAAAACCACAAATTTCAGGAGGTATGCTATCATGGCAAAGAAAGTAGAAGGATATATTAAATTACAGATTCCTGCAGCTAAAGCTACACCAGCTCCACCAGTTGGTCCTGCTTTAGGTCAGCATGGTGTAAATATTGTACAGTTTACTAAGGAATTTAATGCAAGAACAGCAGGACAAGAAGGAATGATTATTCCAGTTGTTATTACTGTATATGCAGACAGAAGTTTTAGTTTTGTTACAAAAACTCCACCAGCTGCAGTTTTATTGAAGAAAGCATGTAATATTCAGTCAGGTTCTGGACAGCCTAACAAAGTTAAGGTTGCAACAATTTCTAAAGATAAGATTAAAGAAATTGCTGAGTTAAAAATGCCTGACTTGAATGCTGCAAGCATTGAATCTGCAATGAGTATGATTGCCGGAACAGCAAGAAGTATGGGAATCACTGTAGAAGAGTAAGAATATTTGAAGACAAAAAGCATAAAACAGACTAAGAAAAAAGATATATTCCGCAAGATCGTAATAAGTGGGAGGCATTGCATTTTAGGAATGCTGTTGAATACTTATTCAACAATAATTAACCGATAATACCACAGGAGGTTTTTGAAATGAAAAGAGGAAAGAGATATGCTGAGGCTGCAAAAAACATTGACAGAACAAAGTTATATGATGCAGATGAAGCAATTAGTTTAGTTAAAAAATCAGCTGTTGCAAAATTTGATGAAACAGTAGAAGCACATATCAGACTTGGTGTTGACGGACGTCATGCTGATCAGCAGGTTCGTGGTGCAGTTGTATTACCACATGGAACAGGTAAAACTGTAAAGGTTCTTGTATTTGCAAAAGGGGACAAGGTTGCAGAGGCAGAAGCTGCTGGTGCAGATTTCGTTGGTGGAGATGAGTTAATTCCAAAGATTCAAAATGAAGGATGGTTGGATTTTGATGTGGTTGTTGCAACTCCAGATATGATGGGTGTTGTTGGTCGTCTTGGACGTGTACTTGGACCAAAAGGCTTGATGCCAAACCCTAAGGCTGGTACTGTTACCATGGATGTTACAAAAGCTGTTGCAGATATCAAAGCAGGTAAGATCGAATACAGATTGGACAAGTCTAATATTATTCATGTTCCAGTTGGAAAAGCTTCTTTCTCAGAAGAGCAGTTAAATGATAACTTTAATACTTTAATGGAAGCAATCAATAAGGCTAAGCCAGCTTCTTTAAAAGGACAGTATTTAAAGAGCATTACTTTAACTTCTACTATGGGACCAGGAGTAAAATTAAATACTGTAAAATTTGCATAGTTATAAGTTATGTATAGAAGAGCCGTTATAAAGCGGCTCTTTTTTACTTTATAGGAAGTTCGTCCTATAAAGCAAAAATGTTCCGCTTGGGATGTGCACAGATGCGTAAAGAATGTTGTTGCAAAAAACATGCAACACGCATTTGGCACGCAAAGTGTGCAATCTCTTCAAGATTGAGGGAGGGGGATGTGGGCTTGCCCAATTCTGTAATAGACCAGCCCTTGACTGAATATTACTAACCCCTTTAAAATTGAGGGGCAAGGGAGTTGATATGGACTTGCCTACTTTGTTTTTTGTTTTATTGTAATATATCCCTGATAAGGAATTAACTTGTAACCAAAATCATTCTGTGATATACTTGATAAATACAGAATGGTTTGAAAGGACAAGTATACCAGAGAGGTCAGATGAAGATGAAAGAGAACGTGGATATAATTATAGTTGGAACAGGAGCTGCTGGTTTATTTTGTGCATTGCAAATGCCAGATGATAAGCAGGTCTTGATGATTACGAAGGAAAGTGTTGAGCGAAGTGATTCGTTTTTAGCACAAGGTGGAATTTGTGTGCTTAAGGATGAAGAAGACTATGATTCTTATTTTGAAGATACTATGCGGGCGGGACATTATGAGAATAATAAAGACTCTGTAGAATTAATGATTCGTAGATCTCAAGAAATCATTCAGGATTTAATTTCTTATGGCGTGAATTTTGAACAAGAAAATGGGGAATTGCTATTTACTAGAGAAGGTGCACACTCTGTCCCAAGGATTTTGTATCATGAAGATTTAACTGGTAAGGAAATTAGTACTAAATTGTGGGAACGTGTAAAAGAACGTAAAAATGTGAGAATAGAAGAGTACACAACAATGATTGATTTAATATGCAGGGAAAACACATGTTATGGCATTGTAGTAAAGAACAAAGAGGAAAAGGTAAGGGCAATTTTGGCAGATTATGCAATTTTTGCCTGTGGAGGAGTTGGCGGTTTATTTGAACATTCTACGAATTATTCACATTTAACAGGGGATGCATTGGCAATATCCCTAAAACATAATATTGCATTAAAGGATATTAATTACATACAAATTCATCCAACAACCTTATATTCCAAGAAACATGGAAGAAGATTTTTAATTTCAGAATCAGTTCGAGGTGAAGGTGCAAAGCTTTATAATAAAAATATGGAACGTTTTGTAGATGAGTTATTACCTAGAGATGTATTAACAGGTAAAATAAGGGAACAGATGAAAAAAGACGAAACAGAATATGTATGGTTATCTATGGTTGATATGGGGGCAGATGTGATACAAAAGCGATTTCCTAATATTTATAAGCGGTGTATGGAAGAGGGCTATGACCCAACCAAAGAGTGTATTCCAGTTACACCTGCACAACATTATTTCATGGGAGGGGTAAAGGTGGATTTACATAGTAAAACTACTATGGAACATCTTTATGCTATAGGAGAAACCAGCTGTAATGGAGTGCATGGTGCCAACCGGCTGGCAAGCAATTCTTTGTTAGAAAGTTTAGTATTTGCCAAGGTAGCAGCAACGGAAATTCTTTCAAAAACAGAAAAATTAACCTTGAATGAAGAAATAGACTTAGTAAAATATGAAAATTTTGATGCTTTAGAAGTTGAATATAAAGAAATGGTCTTAAAGGAAATGGAGAGGATGGAATATCATGGATAATTTAACAACAATGAAATTAAATATGGATAGATGGCTGCTTTTGGCACTTGAAGAAGATATTACGAGTGAAGATATAACAACAAATGCAATTATGAGGGAAAACAAGTTAGGAGAAGCACAGCTTCTTTGTAAACAAGATGGTATTATTGCAGGACTTGATGTATTTGCCAGAGTTTTTACTTTATTAGATGAAAATACAAAAGTGAAATTGTTTTTTCAAGACGGTGATAAGGTGAAAAATGGTGATTTACTTGCTAGGGTGGAAGGAGATATTCGGGTAATTTTGTCAGGAGAAAGAACAGCGCTTAATTATCTGCAAAGAATGAGTGGAATAGCTACTCATACTAGAGCATTAGCAGATTTGCTTGCTGGTTCTAAAACAAAACTTCTTGATACTAGAAAAACTACACCTAATATGCGCATTTTTGAGAAATATGCAGTAAAAGTAGGTGGAGGATATAACCATAGATTCAATTTATCAGATGGAGTATTAATTAAAGATAATCATATTGGTGCAGCAGGTGGTGTGAAACAGGCAGTTGCTTTGGCTAAAGAATATGCACCATTTGTCCGAAAGATTGAAGTTGAGGTAGAAAACCTAGATATGCTTAGGGAGGCATTAGAAGCTGGTGCAGATATTATCATGCTTGATAATATGGACACAGAAACCATGAAAAAAGCAGTTCAAATTGTGGATGGGAGAGCAGAAACAGAGTGTTCTGGAAATGTAACAAAGGAACGGGTAGCAGATATTATTTCTACTGGTGTAGATTATGTCTCTTGTGGAGCATTGACCCACTCTTCACCAATTTTGGATGTTTCTCTAAAGAATTTACACAGAATATAAAAAAGTAATTATCAAAAGGGACTTAGAGTTTGTAAGATGAATATAGGTAAGAGCAATTCTTTATGTTCTCTTGTAAACTAGCATAAGAACAGTTGTAGGATACCTTTTTATATCATTTGCCTAGAGATTGTTATATAGGGTGTAAATGATTGCAATATAAATATATATAATTTATCTCAAGAGGTTGTCATAATGAGTATGGAACATACAGGATATAGAATTAATTTTAAGTCAAATTCTACTTTATTTTGTATATGCTTTTTTTAATGTGACAGCTTCTTTTGCATAGTAATAGAGTATATTTTTAGATACAGGAAAGATGTAAAGTTGCATGTGTTTTTTGACATATATCTATTTTAATTTCATATATTTAGGTAAATGCAGATGTATAAAGAAGTAAAATTTTCTTTTATTAGGAGGTATCTATGGACAATTCTAATAACTCAGATGAGCAAATGCAAAAGTTTGTACGTATGGGACTTTTGGGGCTTTCTGCCTTTTTACTTTTTTTTATTGGTGCTAATTTTATTTCCAACATTACAGCAGTATTTTTTGCATCTCAAGATAAGAAATTGCCAATTTATTGTGTGAAAACAGATGAACCTAGGGTAAGCTTGTCTTTTGATGCTGCTTGGGGAAATGAGGATACTCAAGATATTCTGGCTGTTTTGGATAAATATAATGTGAAAGTTACCTTTTTTATGACAGGTGGCTGGGTAGATAAGTATCCAGATGATGTAAAAAGTATTGCTGCTGCCGGACATGATGTAGGAAATCATAGTCAAAGCCATAAACAGATGTCTCAATTATCTGCGGCAGAATGTGAAACAGAAATTACAACGGTGAGTGAAAAGATAAAAGAATTAACAGGAAAAGAAGTTACATTGTTTCGTCCGCCTTATGGAGACTATAATAATACATTGGTGGAAACAGTGAATAAAGTCGGTTGTCATTGTGTGCAATGGGATGTGGATACATTAGATATAAAATGAATATAGAAAAAAGAGGAAGTTTGTATAGAAATATAGCAAACTTCCTCTTTTTTTGTGCCTAAAATCCATTTTGTTTCTTTCATATAGAATTTTATGGGTAAAAGATGTTTAGGGCAATACAGGGCTAAATTTTGCCTTATAAGAGGACAAGCAGTAAATAAGTACATAATGTGCTAAAATACAGCACCTAAGTACTGACGGATTCAAAAGTTAGAAAGGAAAGATCAATGAAGAAGGGAAAAAGAACAATGAAAAATAATACAACCATTATTGGAATTGACCATGGTTTTGGGTTAATAAAAACAGCAAATACAGACTTTGTATCAGGTGTGAAATGTTTTGGAGCAGAAGAACCGCCCCTTCCTGACAAAACCATTTGTTTAGACCGCCAATACTATTTCGTTGGTGGAAAGCGAATGCACGTTATGTCAGATAAGACAGCAGATACCAAATATTATATTTTAACTTTGGCAGCTTTAGCAGAAGAGATGAAATTAAGAAAACGAAAAAATGACAGCATAATTCTAGCCGCCGGTTTGCCGATTGAGCGGATGGGCAAAGAGAAAGAAAGTTTCAGGGAATACCTCCTGCAGAATAAAAAGATAGATTTTAGCTATGAAGGAAGCGTATACCACATAAATATTGAGGATGCTTATGTATATCCCCAAGGATATGCAGCAATTGTAAGCAGCCTGTCATCTATGAGTGGAACTCATATCCTTGTGGATATTGGGAGCTGGACTATAGACATATTACCTATTGTAGACAGAGTACCAGATACCTCAAGATGCTTAAGTCTAAATATGGGGGTAATTACCTGTATGACATTGATTAACAATGAAATGCGGAGAAAATACAATTCTGAACTGGAAGAATCCCAGATTCAGGATATTATGCGTGGTGGAACTGGACAACTTCCAGACAAGTTTTTAACAGTAGCAAAAGAAGTCATTGCTGAGTATACAGACAATGTTTTAGCAAAACTTTGGGAGATTGGATTCAATCTGGAGGTTACCCCGGTTATCTTTATGGGTGGTGGTGCTGTGGTGATGGAGAAACATGGAAATTATGACAAGGACATGACTACGTTTCTGACAGATATCCATGCAAATGCAAAAGGATATGAGTTTATTACAAAGCAGAAATTAAGTAAGTAGCTGTTTGGTTACTGTTTGCACAGCAGGTGTGAACAGTAATGCTACTTGAAATATAAGTGGGAGGAGATCCTATGGGAGATATAAAAGGAGAGATACAAAAAATAACAGTCCGGCTCAATCTGCAAAATTCTACGGATGCCCGGATATGGAATAGTATTGAAGAACAAATACAACAGAAAAAAGCAAATAATTACTTAAAAGAATTAATTTTACTGGGACTGCAACAGGAAGAACAGGCAACCGTTTTAGAGGAAGTAAGAGAAATTAAACGGCTGCTTAAGGAAAATGATAGAAAGTGGAGTCTGGATGAAATAAGGGAAATCAGGCAGTTGTTTAGCATGGAATGGAGTTTGAAAGAGAAAGAAAAAACTGCAGGGCTTAAGAAGACAGAGAGATTAGAAAAGAAAACAGAAGGAGAGATCCAAGAACAGGCAGAAGAACAGACTGAACCTGCAGAGGATGAAACCATGGAGAAAGAAGTGTCCATTGATCCAGATGTCATGAATTTTTTAGACACTCTCTAGCCGGTAGCAGAATAGGAGGATACAGATATGAGCGGATTTGATTATTTTTACGGAATGGAAGCAGAGCAGTATTCTTTCTTTCGGATACCTAAAATTTTATTTCAGGCAGAACAGTTTAAGACTTTATCCTGTGAAGCAAAGGTCTTATATGGTCTGTTATTAGACCGTATGAGCCTTAGCAGGAAAAATCGTTGGTTTGATAGGGAAAATCGTACTTATATTATTTTCACAGTAGAGGAAATAGTGGAACTTATGAACTGTGGAACACAGAAGGCAGTAAAGTTGCTAAAGGAACTGGATACTGACAATGGGGTGGGTCTGGTTGAGAAGAAGCGGATGGGTTTTGGGAAAGCTAATATTATTTATGTGAAAAATTTTATGGTGCAGCAGTGCGAAGATAAAGAAACGGACAAGCAGTCAGAAAATAAGGAAATGAGTGAAAAACAGGAGAATGAAGCTACAAACGTACAGAATAGTGAAAATCACAATTCAGGAGAAGTTGTAGAATCACAAGCCAATAATGGTGAAAATCACAATTCAGGGGTTGTAGAACCACAAACCAAGAATGGTGAAAATCACAATTCAAGAGTTGTGAAAACCACAATTCAAGAATTTCCAAAATCACAATCTAATAATACTGATATTAATAATACTTATTCTTGTGACACTCATAATCCATCTATCAATCCATCTATCTATCATAATCAATCCAATACAGGATTGGATGGGATAGAAAGAGAGGAACTGAAAGCACGAATACATAAAAACATTGATTATACAGCTTTATGTAGCAGTCTAAACCGTGGTTTAGATCGTGATCTTATAGATGAGCTGGTGGAAATCATGGTGGAAACTATGATGACCAGAAAAAAGGAGATCCGCATATCAGGAGAAAGTTATGACAGTGGTTTTGTAAAAAGCAGGTTATTAAAGATTGACATGTCACACATACAGTATGTGTTGGACAGCTTGGGGAATAACCACACACAGATACGGAATATCAAAGCCTATCTGCTTACTGCACTGTTTAACGCTCCTGTTACAATTAACAATTACTATCAGGCAAAAGTAAATCATGGCATGGCTGAATTTGCAGATACAGAAGAAGAGAATATACCTTCTCATCCGGAAGAAAAGCCTGAACAGGAGGAGGAGTTATCCCTGCTGGAAAGGGCTTTGATTACAAAAAACTGGAAAACAGGTAGCTGAAAATAGAGTCAAAAGTGACTTTTGTAAAGAATTGAAAAGTTAAAAATGACTTTATTGAGGTCAAAAATGACTTTGCTAAAGTCAAAAGTGACTTTTGTAAAGAATTGGAAAGTCAAAAATGACTTTATTGAGGTCAAAAATGACTTTACTAAAGTCAAAAGTGACTTTTTGTAAAGAATTGGAAAGTCAAAAATAACTTTATTGGAATCAAAAGTGACTTTATTGAGGTCAAAAATGACTTTTTGTAAAGAATTGGAAAGTCAAAAATAACTTTATTGGAATCAAAAGTGACTTTATTGAGGTCAAAAATGACTTTTTGTAAAGAATTGGAAAGTCAAAAATGACTTTATTGGAGTCAAAAGTGACTCCAAAAGGGGTCTTAGGGGTCTTCCCCTAACAAGATTGCGAAATGTGTACACATTTTGCGTATCTTGCAGGAGCAAAGCAGGAGCAAAGCGACCCTTTAGAAAGTCAAAAGTGACTTTTTCTTCCGTAGGAGGTGACTAAGTGAAAAGAGAAACTAAAACAGTAAACAAACATTTTCGGTGTTCTAGGGAAGAGGCAAGACGTTTAAAATTGACTGCTGAGAAATTTGGAATGAAAGAAAGTGAATTTATTCGGGCTATGATTTCTCAAGTTCCTTCCGACCATCCAGAGATTAGAAAGCGGCTGGATATATTAACAAATGAAATAAATAAAATCGGAGTAAACATCAATCAGATTGCTTATGCCTGCAATGTAAATCCAGTGTTTTATAACCAGGACAGGGAAAAGCTGATGTTCTACATGCGGGATTGCCGCAAGCTTTTACTGGAGGTGATGAAGTATTGCAATCACGAAAATGATGCACATGTCGCAGGCAAAGGGAAAAAGCCAGGCGAGTAAGGGAAAGCATTTAAAGAATTCGTTGGAATATATTCTAAATCCCGAAAAAACAGAAAAGGGTACTTTGATCGGTGGTAGCCATATATTGTCGGATACAGACTTCGCCTTTGAAAAAATGCTGGAAACCAAACGGATTATGGATGAAAGGTTTGGATATAAAAAGACGGAAGGCAGGCAGGGGTATCATTTTGTGCTTTCTTTTTCGCCCAAAGATGATGTGGCACCTGAAATGGCAATGGAGATTACGGAGAGGTTTATAAAAAATTATATTCCGGATTATGAAAGTGTATATGCTGTCCACACAGATCGGAAGCATTTACACAGCCACATTGTTTTTAACAGTGTCAATCTGATAAATGGACAAAAGTACCGTTATGAAAATGGTGACTGGGCGAAGATAATTCAACCCATTACAAACCGTCTCTGTAAAGAATATGGACTTTCCACCATAGAGCTAGAGGATTATGACAAAAGAAAATCTAAAAAGAAAAGTATAACACAGTTGATACAGGAAGATGTAGAAGAATGCCTCAAAAAAGTAAAGAGCAAAACACAGTTTGATCATGAAATGGAAAAGAGAGGCTATACCATTAAACGAAAGGGGAAAAACGGGCAGAATTTAAAAAATGTCACAGTGATACCACCTAAGACAGGAAAAAAAGATCCAAAAGGACATCGTCTGAAGGGAGAACAAAAGAAAACTTTTGACAGTCTGCCAGAACATTTTAAGGATATTAAGGCTGAAAAAAAGAAAACAGAAGAAAAAGTTCAGGATAAAACCAAAAAGATTCTTTCGGAACAGGCAACCAGATTATTGTTAAGTCAAATAGATAATAGGAAAAAGAATAAAGAAGATAAAGGGGTAGCAGATTGGGAAGAGGATAGGATGGATAAGGATGGGATAGAGGAAGAAACGGAAGAAGAAGATTACCAAGAAGAAAATCATAGAAACCAGCAATACGAAGACCATAGAAAGAATACAGACAGAAACACTTACTCCAATTCCAATGATGGAGAAAAGGCAGATTTCACTGACCAAAAGAAAGAAAAGGTATTTTATCATGTGAAATTTAAGCAGACAAAGGTAAAGGTAGATATGGCTGGAAGATATCTTATAAGGGATTTGCGATATCGAAAGAATGGGAGGTATTACCAGGAATATGTCAAATTTGATTTAACCAGAAAGAAAATAAAATATCTGCATAACCATTCCATTAAGACAATGGAAGATTTAAGGAACCGAAAGGTGGCATTACAGAAAGCAGCAGAAAAACTGGAAAGTAAAAAGATCATGCTGTGGAAAGAAAGATATCCATATAAAAAACTGTTTGACTGTTATAAACGGTTAGAAGCCTTACGTATACCGGTGCAGCTATACAGGGATGGGGATATTACCTTTCAGGGAGAATATGAAGAAATGAGGAAACTTATAGATAAAATTCATAAATCAGGAATGAAACCGGAAGAGTTGAAGGCATTATATGAGAGAATGCATGGACAGCTTTCTGAAATCGGGCAGTTGGAACATGAGCTGAAAAAAGAAATGGCATTATGTGATGCCATTGAAAAGGACAGCAAAAAGAAACAAGCCCAGCAGTTAGAGCAGAATCAGCAAAAGCAGAACAAAAGAAAAACAAAAAAGGTCAGATAGGAGAGTGATAAAAGTTATGGGCAAGGAATTGGGAGAAAAAGAAAAGAAATATATAATGCAGCTTGCCACTAGTGGCATATTAAATGATGTAAAGGTCCTGGATAAAATCAGGCTGGAATTATTAAACGGGAAAACGATAGAAGAGGTGGAACATACATATTTTGGCAATGGGGACAAGCTGGCCAGTCAAGAGATAGAAAGGAACCAGCCGGAAACAGAGCCTTTGGAAAATATAACATGTGCAGAGAAAACAGAGGAAATTCATGAGGAAGCATATTCCGATAAAAAGAATCCAAACCAAAGGGCAAGAGCAGAGCCAAAAGCAGATGTAGAAGCAGAAGAGAACCTGGAAGAGACTGAACTACAAGAACAATTAAAAGAGCAAGAATTGACAAATGAAAATATGGCATACAGTGAACCTGCAGTATTGGAAGAACCAGATACACCTGCACCATCCAAAAAGGAAGATTTTATACCAGTACAAGTAAAAAAAGAAGAACCACAAAACAGGATGGAAGAGGAGATAGAGACTTTAAAAGAAGAAATTACCAGGTTAAAAGAGAGAAACCGACAGGTAGAAGTGACTATAGAAAATTGGAAAAGAGAGGTTTTGGAAATGCATAAACTGGAGAAAGAAAAGGTATCAGTTCCAAAGCCTCCCAAGAGAAAATGGTTTCAATTTTGGAAGGCAAAGAGCAAATCTGATAATTATATTATCCGCCTGCTGTCTAACCCTAAATTTACAACAGAGCAGATTATGGAAATCCGTTTAGCAGTAGAAGCAGATTTGGACGAAATGCAGATAAAATCTTTTGCCAAGGCGGAGGTGCCAGCCAGACAAATGAAAGAAATCCGTTTGCTCTATGAAACACAAAATAAAAGGAATGAGGTAAAAACATGAAAAGCAATTTTATGAAGACATTAAAGAAAGGCATTTGCATAGGAATGGCAGGAGCTGTGATCATCACAGGAACACCAGATGATCTAGGAATACATCCTGTGATGAAAGTTGAGGCAAGTGTAGCGGATATTGCAGATGCAGGAACTTTGGAAGATGCACAGAAAAAATTTTCTGAGGAAGTGCTATATTATATTTCCTGTGCGGAAACGGAGATCAGTTTTGTATCAGATGCATACACAAGTTTTTATGATGTGTATATGCGTATGGGATCAAACAGTGATAATAATAACAGACTGTTTGAGCAGAACCATTCCATATTTTCCGGAGTAAGCAGTGTTGTTGATGATATCAAAGGATTCAATTCCAAATACAAAGGACAAAACAATATCATGATTTCTGATGCAGAGAGCATTATAAACTCCCTAACGGCATTAGATTTAAAGTATACGGAAATATATCAGACGGTATGTAAAGTAAAATCTGAATTGGATACAGGTTCTGGTTCAAGATATGATGATTTTGAATACTTTGCAAGAAAATATAGTGCATATTTGGATGCTTTATCGAATCAGATAAGTAATATAAATTTGGCTATACATGCTTTTAGTAACTGGGGAACCGTTTCAACACCAACACCAAAGCCACTTTCGTTTAAATTTGTGTATGGTTTTGATTATAACGGTAAGGCAGAGCAGGTTATAGGCAGTGTCCATTATGAAGGAGATACTACTTGGATAAGTTCATACAATGTTCCAATAAGGGAAGGTTATACTTTTACAGGATGGACATGTAATTGCGGAAGCCTGGTTTATGATGCAGTCCTTAATGGTTATACCTATACCTTTGGAAGTGAGGATGCAGTTTTGACAGCCACCTGGAAGTTAGATTCCAGTTATAATGTCCCAACAGCAGCCCCGACAGTAATACCAACGGTAGAGCCAACAGTGGCTCCAACAGTGATACCAACGGTAATACCAACAGCAGAGCCAACAGTGATACCAACGGTAATACCAACAGTAGAGCCGACAGTGGCTCCAACAGTGGTCCCAACAGTAATACCAACAGTAGAGCCGACAGTGGCTCCAACAGTGGTCCCAACAGTATTACCAACAATAGAGCCAATTGTCACATCAACAGTCACTATACAACCTGTAGTGACAGAAAAGCCAGAACCAACAATGAAACCGCTTTCTCTTAAATTTGTATATGGATTTGACTTTTATGGCAGAACAGAACAGGTTGTAGATGGTGTCAATTATGAAGGAGATACCACTTGGATAAGTAAATATAATGTTCCTGAAAGAACAGGCTATATTTTTGCTGGATGGACATGTAATTGCGGAAGCTTGGTTTATGATGCAGCCCTTAATGGTTATACCTACACTTTCGGAAGTGAAGATGCAGTTTTAACGGCTACATGGAAAGCAGATCCTGATTATAAAGAACCAACAACGGAGCCAGTGGTAACACCAGCTACAGAACCAACCAATGTACCACAAGTTACCACACAGCCAACAGTGACAAAAACTCCTGTTTCAACGACACAACCGGTTACCTTAAAGAAGAAAACAATAAAGATCGGCAAGGGAGAAAAGGTGGCAGTTCCCCTAAATGGTACCAGTAAAAAAATTACTTACAGTTCTAAAGATAAGAAAATTGCAACAGTTACAAGTAAGGGGATTGTAAAAGGAGTTAAGGCAGGAACCACAACCATTATTGTAAAGGCAGATGGGAAAACCTGCAAACTGAAAGTAAAAGTAAAGAAAAAACCTGCAAAAGTGAAGATTAGCAGTGTTTCTAAAGTAAACATGAGCATTGGAGACAGACTTATACTGCAGGCTGTATTAAACAGTGGTGCAGCAAGTTATTCTCTAACATGGAAATCTTCCAATAAGAAAGTGGTTACCGTAAACAGCCAGGGGGTAGCCACAATAAAAGGGAAAGGAAAGGCAACCATTACAGTGAAAACATACAATGGAATTACAGCTAAACTGAACATGAACATTAAATAGGAACTATAAAAAAGCAGAATCCTTCTTTCATTGATGTAACTACACCAGTGGGAGAAGGATAGAAGGGAGAAGATATGAGTGAGGTCCAGGATGCAATGCAGGTATTTGCCATTACCATACAGGGTGTGGAAGTTTGTTTCCGCATGACAAAAGAACTGCTAAAGGTATTACAGAAACTGCTAAAATTTTTGGCTAAAATGTTGATACATGAAAAGCAGATTGGAAAAACAAGCATGAAGAAACTTTTGAAACAAGGAGTTGACCTGAAGGCATGTCAAGTACCCAATGACAAAGTAAAAGAATTTAAAAAGATGGCCAAAAAATATGGAATTCTGTATACCGAAGTACCAGGTGGAAAAGGGGGCATGGCAGATATTCTTTTTCGTAAAGAAGATATTCCAAGAATGAACATGATGCTTGAGAAAATGGGGCTTGGAAAAGTGAAATACGAAGATATTTTGGATTTTGTGGATAATATGTCAGAAGAGCGTATGGAAGATATTGCTCCAGAATATTCACAAGAAAAGTCTAAAGAAGAAGAGGTGTCCCCCAATCAGGATAATCAGGAAGTAGAGAATACAGAAGATTTGTCAAAGGAAGAAATGACAAAAGAAAAGGAAAAGACACCCAACCAGGACCAGGAAGTAGAGCGTACAGAAGACTTGACTAATCAAGAAAGTATGACAGAGGAACATATGGCAGATGAGCAGATGGAATACTATGCTGAAAGTATGACGGATGAGCAGATGGAATATTATGCTGGTGGTATGACAGATGAGCAGATGGAATATTATGCTGGAAGTATGACGGATGAGCAGATGGGATATTATGCTGATAATATACCACATGAACAGATGGAAGGTTATGCACCAGAAACAAAGGATGTTACCAATATGAAACATCAGGATGTGGCAATAAATATTCAACAAAACTCCTTAAAGGCAAATCCTGCCTATGAAGAAATCAGTGTAGTTACCAAAAATAATCAAGGTAAGTTACTGTTAGTGGATGAAACACAGAATAAAGTCAAAGTCAGAATACCATATGAGAAGGACAAGTTTATCTGGCTGGACAAAAAAGAAGCATTTATATCTGGTGACAGAGAGAAGATTACTGCTTTCCTAAGACGGGACAGGGATTATGACATAGTAGATAAAAGCAATCAAAAGGTTGAAAGCATGAAAGGCAGTGAACTTAGAAAGAAACATTTTGAACCAGTGAAACAGAGGCAAAAGAACTTTTCTAAAGATAAGACCAAACAGCAAAGCCAACAACAGAATCAAACCAGATCACAGAGCAAGCCGAAAAGAACAAAATCAAAATAGGAAGGTGAGATTATGACAGGCAGAAAAAAGATACCCTTATGGCTTATTTTGCTGGGTGCAGGCTTTGCCTTGTTACTGGGATATTACTTAAATGCAGCATGGGAATCAGGAATGGATATTACCACATATCCGGATGCCTTGAACCAGGTAGTGGGACAGCCTTTTGAAAATTATTGGAATGACAACACCTTGAAAGTATCAGGAATTGTGCTTTTGGCATATATCATGTTGGTTCTTGTATACATAACAGATGACAGAAAATATATGCCCGGTAAAGAGTATGGTTCTGCAAAGTGGGCAGATCCCAAAACTGTATGCAGGGATTTGGAAGATAAAACACCAGAAAAGAATAAGATTTTTTCCCAGAATATCAAGATGTCCATTGATGCAAGAGTAACGGAATTAAATAACAATGTGCTGATTATTGGTGGAGCAGGTGCCGGAAAAACCTATCGTGAGGTAAAACCGAATCTGTTACAGGCAAACAGTACTTATATTATAACAGATCCTAAAGGCGAGATCCTGCGGAGTTGTGGACAGTATTTTACGGATATTGGATACCAGGTAAAAGTAATCAATCTGGTAGAGATGTCCCAAAGTGACTGTTATAATCCCTTTCAATATATCAGGAAAGAAGAAGACGTTTCTAAACTAATTACAAATTTGATTGCAAATACAACACCAAAAGGAGCTAATAAGAATGACCCATTTTGGGAGAAATCCGAAAGTATGTATTTACAGTCCTTATTCTATTATGTCTGGATGGAAATGCCGGAGAAAGAAAGGAATTTCAATAGTCTGCTGGATCTTCTGGCAAAAGCAGAGGTCAAGGAGGATGAGGAAGGAATACAAGAAGAGTCCGAATTGGATGAAATCATGAATACTTTAGCAGAAGAAAAAGGAGAAAACCATCCTGCCGTGCTAAATTACAGGAAAGTCACAAGAGGAGCTGCAGATACCGTAAGAAGTATTATAATCAGTGCCAATTCCAGAATGGCACCTTTTGCAAATCCGCAATTAAAGAGAATCCTGTCAAAAGATGACATGGATATTCCTTTTCTGGGAGTTGGCATAAATGGGGATGGAAAAACAAAGACTGCTTTATTTTGTGTAATCCCAGACGTAGACAAGACTTATAACTTCGTGGTTGGAATGTTATACACACAAATATTTCAGGAACTGTATTATCAGGCAGACTTTAATTATGAAGGTGCATTACCAGTACAGGTAGCCTTCTGGTTAGATGAGTTTGCAAATGTTGCATTACCGGATGATTTTTGCTCTCTGTTATCAACCATGCGAAGCAGAGGGATCAGCAGCAATATCATTATCCAGAATTTGGCACAGATAAAGGCTTTATTTGAAAAGACCTGGGAAACCATTCCAGGTAATTGTGACACCATAATTTACCTAGGTGGAAACGAGCAAAGCACCCATAAGTACATTTCAGAAGAACTTGGAAAAGTAACCATTATGAAAAAAAGCCAAGGGATCAGCAAAGGAAAAAATGGAAGTTCCAGCCAGAACATAGACGTTATAGGCAGGGAACTGATGACAGCAGATGAAATACGTAAGATGCCCAGAAGTAAATGTATTATCTTTGTCAGTGGCAGGGACCCAATTCTTGATAACAAGTGTAATACAAGAAAACATCCAAAGTGGGACTGCATTGCAAAAGGAAATTATGTACATACACCCGGAAAAAATGATAACTCGTCATTTTGTTTTCTTAACAGCGATTCACTTAAATATTATGAGACTTGTGAAAAGAAAGGGGACAATGTGCATGTAATAAAGATGACAGCAGAGGAATTTCTGCAGTTATCGGAGGAACAGTGTTATAACCAGGTATTCCTCACCCCTGAAGACAGAAAGGAATTGGAAGAAGAGAGAGAAGCGGATGAGCAGATGCAGGAGGAGCTGGATGGTGAAGATAGTCGGACAGATGTTAGAGATCAGGAAGAAAATGAAGAAAACAATGACATATTCCCACAAAAAGCAGTTTCCCTAAAACCTTCTATCGTGGAACGTATGGCAGAGTATGAGTTTTCCGAGAAACAGTTGGAGCAGATGCACATTGGGTTAGAGCATGGATTACCAGAAGAGGAGATATTAACTTATTTTAGACAGGATTATGAGGCAAATAAGATGGAACAAATCCGTCTTGTATTAGAACAATTAAAACAAAGAAAGAATGTAAATTAGGAGGATTAAATTTATGATGAACAAGGTAGTAGAAATGGGAAAGAAATTGGCAGAGAAGGCAGTAACAGCAAAAAGATGGCTGATGTGTGCCAGGATGTGTGCAATTGTGGAGATGAATAGTGCAGTTTGCTATGCTTCTCAATCTGAGGGAGATAAAGCTGCAAAAAAAATTACAGATAAATTCGTAAATTTAGAAGATCTAGTACTTGGAATTATAGGAGCTGCAGGAGTTATTTATTTAGCAAAAAGTGTGTTTGAATTTGCTTCTGCATATCAATCATCAGATTCATCAGGAACAAATGCCGCTGTAAAGGGTATTCTTGGTGCTCTTATGATGATATTTATAGATATAATTATTGCTTTTCTGAAAAAATAATAGATGTAATTGTTATCATAATAGCCGTAATGTGGAGCTTGTGGGTAACTGCTGTGTATGGAATTGTGGGTAAGGATGTGTGTAAGTTGTGGGCTTCCTGAAAGGATGTCCATAACTTATGCATAGGCATATCCATAATGAAATGGCAGTTATCCATAAATCCACATTTTAGGAAAGGAGAGAAGAGATTGTACTTTTATAATATAGCATTTCTGTTAAAAATAAATTTTTCTGGACCAATTAAAGCATGGCTAAAATTCGTTTATGCGTTATGGAACGGTTTGATAAATGAAACTTACAGAATTTTATTGCTGTTGCCCACTAGTAAAACTGATGATATAGATTTATCAGATGTGAATTACGCTTTAAATTCTATTAACAGCATATTTGTGGCAGTAGCAACAAGTTTATTAGTATTGTTTTTTTTGATAGGATTCTGTTCAGAAACGACAAATGTAAGAGAAGAAATGCGATTTGATACGATTGCAAGGTATCTGGTTCGATTGATTGTAGCAGAATATTTTACGATACATAGCAAAGAGATTTTAATACAAATTTTAAAGGTTTGTAAGGCATTTTGCAAACAATTAAAAAAATTTTTAAATTTAAAAGATGCGAAACTACACATATCAGCGGATGAAAAAAAGCTATTGAAGCTTTAGGTTTTGTAGAAAGCATTCTTGTATTGATTGTGGTAGTGATTATTGGAGGACTTATAATTTTTCTTGGTTTCTCTGTAGTTTGGACAGTTTATACAAGATTTTTAAAGGTGTGCCTAATGATACCATTTGGTGCCTTGGCATTTGCAACCATGGCAGGACCATCAGGAGGAGAAGTGAGCAGAATTAGCAGCAGTTATGTGAAAGCATTTTTGGCAAATGCCATTTCTTCAATTGTGATTGCCGTGGCGTTGATTTTTGGTATTAAACTTATGATGTGTGTACCGATTAAATTGTATTTGCCAAAATGGGTAAGTAAGAGTTTCACATCAATTATAGGAATTATGCTTGGAAAAATGTTACAGGCATCTGTCATGGTTGCCTGTGTGAAAGAAGCAGAACACATTACCGAACGAATGATGGGTGCTTACTAGAATAGGAGGAAAGAAAAATGTTATCCGTAGAAATAAATAGAGATTTAGAAGAGTATCATGGCAATTTTTTTATAGGGCTGAGCCTGAAACAATGTGCTACTGTTGTAATATCCGCTGGGATATGTATTGGGACAGTTGTACTTTTAGAGGGCAAGATAGGATTAACAGCAAGTTGTTATTTGTCTATTCCGGTTGTTGCCCCAATTTGCTTAAATGGGTTTGATAACAGGAATGGCATGAATTTTACAGAACGTGTGAAAAGGACATGTAAAGGATTTGTGCAAAAACCCTTATTGTATGTTTCTGAAGAGAGACCTGTGGAAGTTGTAAAAACATTTAACAAATAATGACAAATAATGGAATGGAAGATTAGAAACGAAAGAACCTTGACAATTTCATAGATACTACAAAAAGTCAAAAGTGACTCCATTTTTCTAGACTATTTTCCTCACAATATGATATAATTAAGAAAAGGAGAGAATTATGACAGACAGAAAAAATAATACCTCATCTGGCACACCATATGATGATGTGTTCCGAACCCTGCTAAATGACTGTACCAGCCTGATTATCCCACTTGTAAATGAAGTGTTCCATGAGCATTATGTTGGGAGTGAGAAGATAGAGTTTGATCCAAACGAACATTTTCTTAATAAACAGGATGGCAACCTGCAGGAACGTATAACAGATACATCTTTTGTGATATACGGTGATACCCCTAAAACTTACCATTTGGAATGCCAGACCAATAGCGACAACAGTATGTTGGTTAGGATGTTTGAATACGATACACAGATTGCTCTGGATCAGGGAGAAATAAAAAATAACATACTGGAAGTGAAATTTCCAAACTCGGCCATACTGTTTTTGCGATCGAATGCATCCACACCAGATAAAATGCAGATAAAAATATGTGTAGGAGAAGAAAGTTTATATCAGGATATTCCAGTAATGAAAGTGAAAGATTATTCTTTAAAAAGTATTTTTGATAAAAAGCTGCTGTTTCTGATACCCTTTTATATTTTTACACATGAAAATAGGTTTGCAGAATACAATAGTGATAAGGAAGAACTGGAGATATTGAAAGAAGAGTATGGACAGATAAAAAGACAGCTGGAAGAATTGTGTATCAATCAGGAAATTACAGAGTATACCAAAAGCACCATTGAGGAAATGTCAAACAATGTGCTGGAAAATCTTGCAAAAAAGTATGAGAATGTAAAGGAAGGAGTGAAGGATGTTATGGGAGGACAAGTTTTGGATTATGAGGCAAAAAGAATTCGAAATGAAGGCATAGAACAAGGCATAGAACAAGGCATAGAACAAGGCATAGAAGAAGGTAAAGAGGAACTGGTACAAAATATGTTGTTAGAGAATACAAAGATTTCCTTTATTGTAAAGGTGTCCAAGATGCCAGAAGAGAAAGTGCAAAATATTAAAGAAAAATTGATAAGGGAAGGAAAGTTAAAAGAGCTGGAAAAACCTAAGAAAACTAAAAATAAAGGTATGGCAAAGTAAGAATTACAACTTAATAAATATAAAGAAAAAGTGTAGTATCTATGAAATGTATGTAACATAGAAGCTACACTTTTTTGTGTATAGGAAGATGTAAAAACATCTAATAAATAAACTGGAAAAGAAAGAACCTTGACAATTTCATAGATACTACAAAAAGTCAAAAGTGACTCCATTTTTCTAGACTATTTTCCTCACAATATGATATAATTAAGAAAAGGAGAGAATTATGACAGACAGAAAAAATAATACCT
>JAAVZU010000042.1 GCA_022791815.1 Lachnospiraceae bacterium | reverse complement strand
TATTTAATCTTAGCTTTTGAAATAGCTTTTTATTATTCTTATCTTGATTTACAAGAACTATAATATGTTCGTAATCTAGTATATTATCCATATATAAATCTGTAATTGTACACATAGAAAACAATATAATTGCATCCACATTATCTAATTTGTTTTTTCTCATGTAACCATATTGGGGATGCATAAGATAGGATATAAATTCTTCTCGTGAAGTTCCATAATTTATCATAATAAATCCAAGATTAATTTCGCTAACTTTTCCTTGGCATTTCCTCTTAATACGCTTAATATTTTTATTTAATTGTCTGTAGTTTGACTTTAACTCTGTACCTTGTTTCAGAATGTCTTTAGGTATATTATTTTCCTCATTTCCAGGAAAATAATATTTATAAAATAATTCACCATGTTTTATTTTAAACAGATCAATATTATCTGTTAATTCTGGTGCACATTCCAGAGCTTTTACCTCGATGTTTATCTTAAAATCAGAAAATACAAAAGAATATTCAAACTTCTTATTGGCATTTCCATCTGGTTCATACTCAAGTCTTACAAAATTTTTATGTAAATCACTTTTAATGAAAATACCAAAAAACAGATACAAAAATATTTCCATTTCGCTATATGCCTCGTTATATAACTTTAAGTCAAATTCACCACTCTTTTTTTTGCATACTAATTTTTTCTCAAGCAAATCCTTCATCATATATTTATTATGTAAAAAATGTGGCACAACATACATACAGTATGCTAAAGTGAATCCAACTGCATCCATAATAATAGTATCTTTGCAGAGTACATGTCCCTGGGGGTATTTTTTAGAAAATACAGACAACATCCCTAAATATTCATTATAAATTTTTTCAATGGTGTTCTTTTTATCTAATTGAAAACAGTAAAGTAATTCAGGATATTTATTTAAGTAATTTTCAATTATGCTTTTTATTATTTGTCCTTTAAAGGTATTTGAATATTTCATTTTGTTTATGCTTTTAGTCATATAAAAATTTAGAATATTTGTAATGAATTCTTTTTTTTCATCAGAGACATTAATTCTATATGTACATTTTTCTTTTTTAAATTTGACAGGAAAGGGATATATAATTTTTTTGATTTGTTCAAAATTTTTCCTTTTTTGAAAGCGATTATACAGGAAATAAGAATTTCTTTCACTAAATAAGAATCTATAATCTCCTAATAAAATATACTCCAAGTTTGGTTTGTATACTAATGTTCCTTCTATGTACTTGCATAAATCTTCGCAGTCATACTCTGTATGAAGTTGGTCTGTAATATATAATCCTGTGTATTCGTTTAATAGTCCTCCTTCTATTTCATAAAAAGCTTCCCAATTCTCTGCTTGTATAATTGATATGTATTGAGTATCTTGTTGATTAAATCGACTTTTTGTATTTTCGATCAGTTGTTTTAGAGATAGAGAATAAAACTGCACATTTTCTTCTTTAAATAATTTTTTAATTTTTTGCTGAGTTTCTTTTTTTAATCCAAAATATAGAGAAACATAATCTGTAATACAATTTATATCCCGACTTTTCCATAACATAGTAGTAAAGAGGGTTATATTTCCCTCTCTATCTTCACAGGCAAAAGATAAGTTATCATCTTCTATGTCTACATGCCAGGAAAAATTGGGTTTATTTAAGATAGAAAACAATCCGCAGAATATTATAACATTGTTATAGCGTATATAAAATTTCTCATCGGTGTAATTTTCCTTACATGCTAAGTATTCGCCAAATATGGTTTTAAGGCATATATTATCAAGATTTGTTCCAATGTAATGTAAATTTCTCTCAAAATTAAACATAAAAGATATATAAGTTCCATTTGAAAAGTTTGTACTATTGTTTATTGAGAATGGGTGAGTTTTACCCTGCAAATATTGTGCAAAAATATGTTCATTAGAATAATTTTTAAATAGTCCTTGTTCTATATACTTTTTTGTTGTTTCAAGCATATTTTCCCTCCTCAAATACATTCTTTTTATTCTAAAGTTTTGTATGTTCTATTACATGATTAAGAATAAAAGTTGTATGTTCCAGGTTTTTTGTTATTTATTAATAATTTTATAAAGATCTTATATTCATAGGTTTTTTGTATATCTATAGGTTTTTGTTTGTGAAATCACTATTATACCATTTCTTTTACCATGAAATAGATAAATTTATCATACGGAAAAATATATCTATATTAGTTTTATCACGTGTACCTATATATTGTAAAGTATTTTAAATAATTTTATATTTATAATATAAAATACTAAGTTTTATTATAATAAAACTTCAATAGTATAAATAAACACTATTTATTATGATCAAATGCAGGTAGAAAACAGAAAAAATTATTAAAATTAGCCATTTATTGAAAATCCTTTCTTGTCTGTATTGAGCTTTTCTTAGTAAAAGAAACTATACCAATAAAAGAAAAAAAGGTTTTTAAAAAGTGAAAAAATTAAGTAATAATAAAATTATTAAATAAATATTATTTTATACCATGTATAATTTTGGTTAAAGTATAAATGTTTATTTATTATTGACGATATATTATAAAGATAAAGATATTATTATATAATAATACCTAGTTAATAAAATAACTAAAAATTATATTCGAAATCAAGAAAGGTGATAAATAAAGTAAACAAAGGATACTGTAAATTATGAGAAATATACCATAAGGTATAAAGTCAGCAAAGGAGGATTATATGATAGATATCTCTAAAGTATTAAGAGAGGCTCGTTTGGATTATATTGAGGGTTATGAAAGTGACTTCATATTAAGAGGAAATACGGATGAACTCTCTCAAAATAATTATCATGTGTATGTGAGTAGAGAAAGTGTAGTAGTGGAGCAAGAATCACAAGAATTTGAAAATATTCTGCTAAAAAAGGGAAATCGGGTATTAAGTGATATAGATATTCAATCTTTAGATGGGTATAAATATGAGGATACAGAATTACCAGTTTCCTGCTATTGGGTAAATAATCCATTTAAGGCTGGTGCGTTGGGAGTACAATTTGACACGGGACATAGATATTTTGTTTCTAGTGGCAGGTTAACCGGATGTGGTGTGGCTGTCTTGAAGAGGGAGGATAAAGTATATTTTATTCATGCAGGTGCTTCAGATAGCAGTTCTTCATCACGAAATAAAGATTTTATTACAAATGATATATATAAGGCTGCACTTGCTTTGTTATATAGGAATATATCAGATATTAATACACCAATGTCTTATGATGAACTGGCACATGAGTTGAATGAATTACAATTTTCAGGAGTTATTTTTTTGAGCAATAGTAATAAGGTTATAAAAAATATTGGTCAGATTGCCATATACTCTTATGAAATTTTTGCCAATGTTCTTCTGGCAATTAATGAATTAGGAAATTGTAAGGTTTTAGGTAGATGGGGAAAAGAAAGATTTCTGCATTATGAAAGCAGTATAGGTTTTGATCTCAATATAAGTGTGGATATAAATTTGAAAAAATATACAAAAGGGGATATTAATATGGCGGAATTAGAAATGGGAAATGATACAAAGTTAGCTGATGGAAAAAAGAATGCAGATACATCAAAGGATGATAAAAGTATGGCAGATGTTCTCTATGAAAAAATTACATCAGTCATAGGAGGTGACAATCCAAACCAATTTTTTTGTATGGGACTTCCAGGGACTTTAATTGAGCCATCTCAATATTCATACGAGGTGGAAAAAAACCAGCCAAAGCCGGCACATGTTAAAGCAAATGAATCAAAGCTTGTAAATAAATTGTTTGATGCTTGTTTTATGTCATCTTCTGATAATGGACGGCATCTGCAGGCACAATATAGAACCGCATTAAATATGCTTACACCAAAGTTAAATGGAAAACTTTTTGAAGCCAAGACCCAGTTGCGAAGAGTTCTTATGACACCATATCCCTATAATTTTGAGGATGGCAATAAAGAGGTACTTACTCTTGAACAAGTTTTTTACAGGCTTTACAATGATTATGTGGAAGCAAAACGAGAATGGGCTCAAAAGCAGATTGTTAAGAAAAATGAACTTGCAGAAAAATATCCACAGGAGACAAACGAAGATTATGAGAAGAGGGACGATGAATTTCTAGATTGGTATGGAATAGTTGCAGAAGCGGAAGAATTGGTAGTTGAAGAGAAAATGGGAAAAGTATTAAGTGTTTTTTCGCCAGGAGATATGGAGATTATAACAGGAATATTGGATAGTGGTGTGGGACGTGAGATAACAGAAGCACGGAATGCACTTACAAATGTTGAGGAAATGAATCCTAACGGAGGATATATCTATCCTGTAACACTATATCCAGAAAATTGGTTTACTTTACTTGATAATTCTTTTACACCAATAGATTTGCTTGAGAGTCCTGCTGCATTATCTCAGCAGCTTTCTGTATTAGTGATGCAAAGAAGTAATCTAACTACTAACATTAATAAAATCTTAGCGATGATACCAGAGGAGTCTGCCGTGAACAATTTAAAAGATGCATACGACAAATGTACAGAGTCTTTTAATATGGCTTTGGACGCACTGCAAAAAGAAAACATACATGCTACGGTTGATATGCTGAAAACTCTGGCAGATGTTATGACAGCAAATTCAAACAAAAAGGCTAGTGAAGTATTAGAATCTACAGCGGGCAGAATTTTTGGAGTGGATGTAAAAGATGTTAAGAATATTCTAGGAAAATTGGATGACAGTATGACAGGTTGTATGGACAAGCAAAATAAAATGGTTTTAGCTGCACAGAAGGCTACTGATGCAGCGGTAAAATATTTTCAAGAAAAAAATCAATTGCAGCTTAAGGCTATGATAGAACCTCTAAAACAGCAGCTTGAAGATACAAATAGAGAAATAGATGAATTAAAAGGTAAGATAAAACTTGCTGCAACTATGCAGAAGGAAGAGAATAAGAATACAGATAGTAGTGCAGTAGCACCAAACCATACTCCTGATAGATTTACACAATTAATCATTGAGTCCAGTATGAAACAAGCGAGTAACCAGTCGTCAATGGAATCCTCTGCCTCTTCTTCCAGTTGTGGTGTATCATTTTTCTTTGGAGGGTATTCCAGTAGTTCATCTCATCAAGAGGCTGTTAGTAGTGCTTTCAATGAAAGTTCAGATATGAATATACAGATTGGTATGTCAGTTGCCAAAGTTCAGATTGAAAGAGAGTGGTTCAATCCTGCAGTATTTTTGCTATCTGCTGATATGTATAATACATCCAGTGAACATATCTCACCAGCAAAAGATTATACAGAATTTAACAATGAACGATTGAGTGAAATGAATAAATGTGTATTCCCATGTTTTCCGACGTCTTTTGTTATAGCAAGAGATGTTACAATTAAATTCACAAATTCAAAGGCAATGTCATCATCTTTTGCTAAAAGTGTGGAAGAGCATTCGTCAAGAGGGGGCGGTTTCTTTATATTTGGTGGAAGTAAGTCTTCATCATCCAGTTCCTCAGAAACCAATTCCTGTGCAACCTCAACAGCAGATAGTGTAACGGTTCGTTTTACATCGCCGCAAATACTTGGCTATTATCTTGAGGCTATACCAGCAGATAAAAGTACTAGCATAAGCAGTACAACTTCTGCAAGTAATGCAGATTTTATTTCAGTTTTCGAGTTTATTACAGCCTTTCAGGAAATGTTAGATGATCATAATAAAAAATATAATGAAAAAACATTAAATATGATGAATAATCAGTAGAATATAATGTAGTATGTTTTCTACTTGATTACTATATGAAAAAAAATTAAGATACAAGCTGTTGATATTAAATGATATCAACAGCTTGTAATTATTTTTAAATTTTCTAATTTAAAGTATTCTTAGTGAACTCTCCAAAAGATATAATAGTATTTCAATTTATTACATAATACTGTAAATTATACTTCTAAGTTTTTAATTGCAAATAAATTAGTTGTAATATATACTATTTTTATGATACGTTGTATAATTGAGGTGATATTGCTGCTTGTATGATTATATCAGTTGGGATATGGTCAAACTGTTGTTATATACTCAACAAATTTAGATGGATTTATAGTTGCACTATTTTTGGAATAGGATTATTGGGTTTTGCAATCACATAAGAATAATAAGAATGAATGGAGGATTTAGAATGGAACATATAGAGATGTATTTGGAACATTTTTTATATACCTGTGTTGGACTTGCAATTCATGGATTTGAGCTGGTTGGTGTGTTTATTATAATTGTAGCTGGAATAAAGGGTGTTATAAAATATATAAAAAGGGAGTCGGATGTACGTTTGCAGTTGGCACAGGGAATGGCACTTGGGTTAGAATTTAAGTTGGGAAGTGAGATTCTTCGTACAGTTGTTGTAAGGGAATTTACGGAGGTAGCTCTTGTTGCGGCTATTATAGCGGTTCGTGCAGCCTTGACTTTCCTTATTCATTGGGAAATAAAGAATGAGAAGCATGCAGAAAACAGTACATTATAAAACAGTGCAATTAATTATTCTATGTGTTATAATCATCAAATGTTGGCAGAGCTGCTAACATATCTAAGATTCACTCGTATGTTCTTACGAAGAATTCCAATGAAACAATAGACGTTTACAATATGATTTTATCTATATAGCATGAAGAATGATATTTCATTCTTGCTGAATTCAGAGTTGTGTTCGTATGAACAGCAAATTACTTTTAATCCCCATATGCCTCTGCGAGGACTGTTTTGCTTTTCTGATTTGTTACAGAAATATATAACAGATAATAAATATAATCTTTATAAGTCCACACTAATACCTATTTCCATTCCATAATTTATAGTATTTTATAATGAAGACCGAAAAATTCCAGAGCAAAAAAATTGAAACTCAGTGATGCCTATGTGGGCAGCAAAGGTACAAAAGGATGTTTGGAAGTGGAAACTTTAATGTTGGATATCAATGTTGGGAAAAATAAAGAACTACTGAACAGTTACCAATTTATTGCCAATTCATTCAAGTTTTTCTTGTGAAATTGGATTTTATTGGGTATAATAAATAGAATAGGCATAAATGGAGGTTTTTCAGATGCGGGCTTTATTAGAACCATTTAAGGACTTGAAAGAGTTCCAGGAAATTCAATTAAACATACAAAGAAATAAAACGCCAATACAGGTAACAGGGTGTATGGATTCCCAGAAATGCCATTTGATAGCTGGATTAGGGCAGGGATACCCTTTTAAGGTGATTTTGGCAGCCAATGAATTAAAGGCGAGAGAAATTTACGAAGATTATAAATTATATGATAAACAAGTATATTTATATCCTGCAAAAGATGCTATTTTCTATAGTGCAGATGCGAGGGGGAATACGATAGTCAGAGAACGTTTAGCAGTACTCAAGCGGTTAATTGAGCGAAAACCTACATGTATTATAACTACTATGGATGGCGGTATGGATAAACTTCTGCCATTAGAATACATGGCAAACCAGGTATTTACTATTAGAGAGGGAGATATACTTCCAATTGAGAAGTTAAAAACATGTCTTATCAGGCTTGGTTATGAGAGAGTAGGACAGGTAGAGGGAAGCGGTCAGTTTGCTATACGTGGAGGAATTATTGACTTGTATCCTCTTACAGAGGAAAGCCCATACCGGATTGAAATGTGGGATGAAGAGGTAGACACCATTCGTTCCTTTGATGCAGAGAGCCAGCGTTCCATTGAAAATGTACATGAAATCATCCTTTATCCAGCAAGTGAAGTGGTTCTTAGTGAGGAACAGAAGTTTGCTGGGGAGAATGCTATTACAGAAGAAATGAAGGAGCAAGTAGAGAAGCTTCGTGGTGAGTTTCAAACAGAGGAAGCTCATCGGTTAAAAACAAATACAGAAGAATTTTTAGAACGTTTAGAATATAGTGGACAGAGTGCAGGAATTGAAAGTTATATGCATTTTTTCTTTACAGATATGGTGAGCTTTTTTGATTACTTTTCAAAAGAGGACACCTTGTTTTTCGTTGACGAACCAGTACGGGTAGAAGAACGTGCAGAAGCAGTAGAGCTGGAATTTAGGGAAAGTATGTCCCATCGTTTGGAGAAGGGGTATATACTTCCTTCTCAAGCAGATGTAATATATTCCTATAAGAACTTAATTGCAAGGTTATCTTCCCAGCAAAATGTGGTGTTATTAAGTGGTTTAGATACCAAATTGAAAAGCTGGAGTCCCAAAGGAAAATCTGACTGGATGGTTACATCTATTGCTTCTTACCGTCAAAGTTTTGAAATGCTTATTAAAGATTTAGAGACATGGAAAAAGAAAGGATATAAGACAATTGTATTTTCCAGTTCCAAGAGCCGGGCTAAGCGTTTGAGTGAAGATTTAAGGGGGTATGACCTGCCAGCATTTTTAGGTGAGGATATGGAGCGGGTTTTAAATCCAGGGGAAATTATGGTTGCCTATGGTAACTTGCATCGCGGATTTGCGTATCCTCTATTACAACTTGCTGTAGTGTCAGAAAGTGATATTTTTGGGGAGAAAAAAGCTAAGAAGAGAAAGAAGAAAAAGTCTGCCTATGAAGGAAAATCCATACAGAATTTTATGGAATTAAATGTAGGAGATTATGTAATTCACGAAAATCACGGAGTAGGAATTTATAAAGGAATTGAAAAGATTAAAGTAGATAGAACCACTAAGGATTATGTAAAGCTTGAATATGCAGATGGTGGTAATTTGTATGTGCTGGCTACTGGACTTGAGGTATTGCAGAAATATTCTAATTCCGAAGGTAAATCTGTAAAAATAAACAAACTTGCTTCGCCAGAGTGGAAAAAAGCTAAGCAAAAAGCTAAAAGCAATGCTAGAGAAGTTGCAAAGGAATTAGTAGAGCTTTATGCAAAAAGACAGGCACAAGCCGGTTACCAATTTGGCAAAGATACCATTTGGCAAAAGGAATTTGAAGAAATGTTTCCTTATGAAGAAACAGATGACCAGTTATCAGCAATTGAAGCAACCAAAAAAGACATGGAAAGCAGCAAAATTATGGATCGTCTGATTTGTGGTGATGTAGGGTTTGGTAAGACAGAGATTGCCATTCGTGCAGCATTTAAGGCCGTATCGGATGGAAAACAGGTGGCATTTTTAGTGCCAACTACTATTTTAGCACAGCAGCATTATAATACTTTTATTCAGCGGATGAAAGAATTTCCTATACAAATCGGTATGTTATCCAGATTCCGCACACCTGCCCAGCAAAAGAAAGATTTGGAATGTTTGCGGAAAGGACAGTTGGATATTGTGATTGGTACCCATCGTTTGTTGTCAAAGGATGTCACCTATAAGAATTTGGGTTTGTTGATTGTAGACGAGGAACAGCGTTTTGGTGTAACTCATAAAGAAAAGATTAAACTTCTTCGGGAAAATGTGGATGTACTTACTCTTTCAGCTACACCAATTCCAAGGACACTTCATATGAGTTTAATAGGAATACGTGATATGAGTGTGTTGGAAGAACCGCCTATAGACAGACTTCCTATTCAGACATTTGTAATGGAAGAAAATGATGAAGTGATAAGAGAGGCTATTCATAGAGAATTAGCAAGGGATGGACAGGTTTTCTATGTTTTCAACAGAGTAAACCAGATTGAAGAAGTCACAAACCATGTGGCAAATCTTGTACCTGAGGCAAATATTTCTTTTGCTCATGGACAAATGAGTGCAAGAGAACTAGAAAAGGTTATGTATCAGTTTATGAATGGAGAAATTGATGTACTGGTTTCTACTACAATTGTAGAAACGGGTTTGGATATTTCTAACGTTAATACAATGATTATACATGATGCAGATAAAATGGGATTATCCCAGCTATATCAGCTTCGGGGTAGGGTAGGGCGCTCTAATCGTACTGCCTATGCTTTTTTGATGTATCGGAGGGATAAGGTATTAAAAGAAGTGGCAGAAAAACGTTTGCAGGCAATGCGGGAGTTTACAGAGTTGGGTGCAGGTTTTAAGATAGCAATGACAGATTTGGAACTTCGTGGTGCAGGAAGTCTTCTTGGAGAGAAGCAGCATGGACACATGGAAGCGATTGGTTACGATTTGTATTGCAAGATGTTAAATGAGGCAGTTTTGGAATGTAAGGGAGAGAAAGTAGAAGAATCCTTTGACACTTCTGTGGACATAAATATAGATGCATATATTCCAGCAACCTATATTCGTAGTGAATTTCAGAAATTGGAAATGTACAAGCGGATTGCAGATATTGAAAAAGAAGAAGAATGGATGGATATGCAAGAGGAATTAGTAGACCGTTTTGGCGAGCTGCCAAAAGCAGTAGAAAATTTGCTTGGTATTGTCTTGGTCAAGGCACTTGCTCATGATGTATATGTGACACAAGTAAAGCAAAAGCAGACAAATTTTTTGGAATTTACTATGTATGAAAAGGCAGATGTCCAAGTAAATGGAATCTTAGATCTTATGTCAAATTATGGGGGCAGATTAAAATTTACACCGCAGCATCCACCAGTTTTTTCCTTTCAATGGAGAAAGGCAAAGGGAAATCAAAAGATAGATCCATCTGAGATGTTGGAGGAAACAAAAAAACTATTAATGGATATGAAAGCCGCTCTTTTAGAAAAAAAAGAGTAACAGTTCATGCTTTGGAACAGTTAAGGTCAGCAAATAAAAGGAGGACATTTGAATGAAGAAAATAAAATGGAGGATACTGGTATTATTGGCATTGTTGGCATTATCTGGGTGCAGTAAGATAAAAAATAATCAGGAAGATAAACAGAAGGCAACTTCAGTTTATGAAACAAAGAACATGAAATTAGGCACAAATATAATGGCAGTAGGAGAAGAGGAAGTTACATTAAATGAGCTTTTATTTTATATGTATCAGATAAAGTCTGCCTATGATGGAAGTCTGACTACTGATGTATGGAATTTTAAATGGAATGGCGAGGAATCGATTGAAAGTTATGCCAAAGAGGAGATTTTGAAGGAAATTGCACAGATAAAAGTTATATGTCAGCAGGCAAAAAAAGAGAAGTGTGAACTTACAGAAGAAGAAAGCAATGAAGCAAAGGTAAAAGCAAAAACGTATGTGGATGCACTTCCTAAAGATGCAGCAGAATATCATCTTACAGAATCTTTAGTGGAAAAGATTTATTTAGAACATGCTCTTGCAAAAAAGATGTATGATGTGGTAGCTGGAACAGTAGATACCAATATTTCTGATGAAGAAGCAAAACAGGTAAGTATAGGATATATTTTAGTAAGAACTTCTGGTGTAGATAAAAACGGTAATGAGGTAAATCTTAATGAAGAACAGATAAAAAATGCAAAAAAACGGGCAGTTACTTTACAGAAACAGGCAGAAAAACAGAAGGATTTTGTGACATTTGCCCAAGGCAATTCAGATGATGAGACTGTGGAGATGACTTTTAGTCATAACAATGGACCAGAAAAGTTTATAGATATTGCCTTTTCTATGGAGCAAAATCAGGTCAGTGATGTGATTGAAACAGAGGAAGGTTTTTATATTCTCTGCTGCTTAGCTCCTTATGATGAGGCAAAGACAATAGAATACAAAGAAAAAGTAATCCGGGAAAGAGAAACCCAAGCCTTTTCAAAGGCATATCAGACATGGAAGAAAGAGTATAAAACAGTAGTAAGTTCCACGTTACTGGAACAAATATCTTTTGATTTGTACTAATCTATGTAACTATTCAGGTAGAAACACACATTTATTGCGTGTTTTGTAAGAAAAAGTAAATTCTGTAATGTTTAAGCCCCTTCTCCGAAGGCGAATTATTATGGGCTTAAACGTAACTGTTCATGGTTCTGAACAGTTACTAATTTATATAGATATAAGGAAGTGCTGAAGATGTTTCAGAAAAAAGATTATGTTGTAACCAGTGCACAGGGAGTATGCATAGTGGCAGATACACCTAAGTTGTGTGTGGGTAAGGAGCAGCAAATGCAATATTATTTGCTTCAATCTATTATTGATAAGAAGAAACGTTCTTATATTCCCGCAGAGAATCATGAAACAGTAGTACGTGCTGTGATGACAAAAGGAGAAGCGTTGCAGCTGCGGGATTTCATAAAAGAAAATAGGAAGGAAATTTTAGAGAATGCACCAGATAAAGAGTTAGCAAGAGAATGGCTGGAGTCTGTTATACCAGAAAATTGGTGCAGGGCAGTTATTTGGCTTAATCAACATACAGTAACTTTGCCAGTGGAAGTTTTAGAGTATCTTACAAAAGCAAATAATAATTTACTTCAGGAATTAAGATATATATTCCAAAATGAAGAAGGAGTTATAAATATATTGCAAGTTAATTCACAATTTTTTTAGTAACTTTATATAACTTGACAAAATATTAATGGTACAGCTAAACTGTTGTAACAATATTATTCTTCCAGAATGTACAAATGCTTGCAATCTTTCATAATTTTTTTTATACTATAGGAAAGTTATATAGGTCAACTAAAGATATTTGCAGACAGGTGATATTGTAAGTGGATACTAATTGTCTGCAATATAAGGCATGAATAGTCAAGGAGCAAATTGGGAAAACAAACAGATATGGAGGCATCTCATTGTGGTTAAGATGTTAAAAAATATTAGTAATACAAGGCTAATTGCATTAAGTTTTTTCGGTGTAATTTTAGTGGGTACGATTTTGCTCTGCCTGCCATGTTCAACTAGAGATGGAAGCTGGACGGCACCAATTGATGCATTATTTACAGCAACAAGTGCAACTTGTGTAACAGGACTTGTGGCTTATGATACATTCACACATTGGAATCTTTTTGGACAACTAGTCATTTTAGGACTAATACAAATTGGCGGTCTTGGATTTATGACAATTATTAGCTTATTTGCCATATTTATGAAGAAAAGAATTGGTTTGCATGAACGAAAAATTCTTATGGTTTCGTCTGGAAATATGCGTATTAGTGGAATGATTCAGCTTATACGTCTTATCGCAGCCATTACTTTTTTGTGTGAGGGAATTGGTGCGATTCTTCTTTGTTTTCAATTTATACCAGAATTGGGTTGGACAAGAGGTATATATAATGCAGTCTTTCACTCCATTTCTGCATTTTGTAATGCTGGATTTGATTTGATGGGCAGATATCCAGATGGTGGAGGGTCATTATGCCGTTATGGCACAAATCCCTATGTTTTAATAATAATAGCAATGTTAATTATTATAGGAGGTATTGGATTTACTATTTGGACTGATGTGTTGGAACACAGGTGGAGAATAAAGCGATACTCCTTGCATTCTCTTTTGGTACTGAGTACAACATTAGTGCTTATCACAGTAGGCACATTGGGATATTTTATATTTGAATATGAAGGGAATCTAGCTATTCTTACCATGCCCCAAAAATGGCTGGCAGCATTCTTTATGTCAGTAACTACGAGAACTGCTGGCTTTAATGCAATGAATTTACAAACATTATCTCCCTCAGGAAGTTTGCTTACAGACATTTTAATGTTAATTGGAGGAAGTCCAGGATCAACTGCAGGAGGAATGAAGACAACCACTGTTGCTGTTATGGTTCTTTCTGTATGGGGAATGGCAAAAGGAAATACAGATATTACAGTGGCAAAACGCAGACTGAATAAAGACTTGATTAAACATGCAGCGGTTATCGTATTTGTATATATAGTAGCTGTTCTTGGAGCAACTTTGGTAATTTGTGCAATTGAAGGAATTGAAGTATCTGGAGTATTATTTGAAACTAGTTCAGCTCTTGGAACAGCTGGATTATCCCAAGGTTTGAGCGGCATGGCAAAATCAGCAACAAAGATAATATTAATTATTCTTATGTATGGTGGACGTATTGGAGGTCTTTCTCTGCTATTGGTATTTGCGGAGAAAAAAACAGAAGCACCACTAAAAAGACCAGCAGAACGGGTTATGATTGGATAGTAATAGGTATTTGCGAAACTTAATTTAGTCATAGAATTTTGTGCAAAGTTCACATATCAACACAAGGCACATTTGCACTGCTCTCAACCGTAACAGTACGTAAGGTGCTAAAATACAGCACCTAAGTACTGACGGTTTCGACAGCACCTTGTTTATGACATGTAAATTTACACAAAATAGTTTAAGTTTATGAGAGTTTCGCAATTACTAATTGAATAGTAGTATAGAAAGGAAATTGTGATGAAGACAGTATTGATTATTGGAGTTGGAACTTTAGGAAGACATTTGGCAGTCCGAATGCAGGAACTGGGAAATGAAGTTATGATTGTAGATAAAGATGAAAAACTTATTCAAAAGTTATCTCCTCAATTTAAAGACTGTTTCGTAGGAGATTGTACCAATGAAGGTGTGTTGCGTTCCCTTGGGGTGAATAATTTTGATTATTGTTTTGTTTCTATTGGTGAAGAATCTTATGACTCTCTTGAGATTACCAGTATGTTAAAGGAATTAGGAGCAAAATGTGTTGTGGTGAATGCACATAAAGAAAGGCAGGCAGAATTTTTAAAGAAAATAGGGGCAGACGAGGTCTTTTACCCAGAAAAGGAAATAGCAGAAAAGCTTGCTGTACGTTATAATTCTAAAAATATTTTTGATTATGTAGAGCTTACTTCTACTCATGCTATTTTTGAAATTGCTATTTTGCCAGAATGGATAGGGAAGAATATAATGGATTTAAGTATTCGTACCAGATATCAGATTAACATTATTGCAATTAAAAAAGGTGGACGTTTAAATGCTCTCCCTGGTGGAAAGTATACGTTTGAAACAGGAGATCATGTGGTAGTGATTGGAGAACCAAAGGTGGTATTTAAGCTGGCGGCACGAAATGAAGCTGATTAGTTAACTAATTAGTTATTAGAACAGAAAGGAGGAATAATATGAAGAACATTCTACTTGTTGTGAGGGATATAGAGAAACAGAGACAGATGCAGGAAGCTCTCGAAGAAGAATATAAGGTGCAAATTTGTACAAATAGAGAAGAAATGAATAAAATTTTGGAACATAAAATTCCTAATATACTTATTTTGGAATATGATGAAGAGTATTTTCCAGTATTGGAAATGATAGAAAATATTAAGCGGAATGATGAATTGAGGAAACTTCCCATAATTGTAATTTCGGACGGAGAAGATGAAAACATTGAACGTAATTGCATGGAAATGGGAGTCAATGATTTTATCTTTCGTCCTTGTAGTAAGATTGGTATTTTATCCCGGACTAGACGAGTGCTGGAAGTGGAGAGACTAAAAAGCCAGATTAGAAGAGAAATAAATTTAAAAAATGCAGAAGTGGCTGAAATCCGGGAGTTAGCAAGAAGAGACCCACTTACAAAACTTTGGAACAGAGTACATACAGAAGAGAGTATTAATGAATATTTACAAGAACGAAGGCACAGTGGTGCATTAATTATGATAGACCTAGATGATTTTAAGGGAATTAATGACACATACGGACATATAGTGGGAGATGAGATATTAAAAGAATTTGCCAATACATTGAATGCTCTTACAAGAGAAAATGATATTGTATGCCGTCTGGGTGGCGATGAGTTTGTTGTTTTTCTAAAAGATATTGCATATCAATCTGTTGTTTCGGAGAAGGTAGAACAGATGATAATCACTTTGGAGAAAAGGATAAGTTTACCAGAGGATAAAGAGCATATCCGGGTTTCTGCTGGTGTGGCATTGGCACCAATAGACGGACGAAGTTTTAACCAGCTTTATCAAAACGCAGATTGTGCATTATATTATGTAAAACAAAATGGAAAGGGTTCGTATCATTTCTATAGTGAAGAGGGAACTCATGATACTGGAATTGTCAAGAAGAAGAGTACACAAGTAGATTTAGAACATTTAAAGTCGTTTATTCAGGAAATGGGATATAAGAAGGGTGCCTATCAGGTTGAATATGACGGGTTTAAGAAAATTTACCGTTTTGTTGCAAGATGTATAGGAAGAACAGGTCAAGATGTACAGACTTTGCTTTTTACCCTTACAAAAGAAAATGGCAGTATACCTGCAGTGACAGAGCTGACGTTTGCTATGGATAACCTTAAAAATGCAGTACATGAATCCATTCGTCGGGGGGATGTTGCAACCAATTACAGCAGCACCCAGTTCGTGGTAATCTTAATGGATTCTTCTATGGATGATGGTTTAATGGTTGCAAACCGGATTATGGAAAAATATAACGAATTACATCACTACCAGTCAGATGTAGAGTTACATTTTAATATTCAGACTGTAAATGCAGCACCAATATCGGATGATTTTTGATGATGGCAGGCAGAAAGAATCTTAAAATGGTGGTTTCTTTTGATGGTGCTGGTTATTTAGGCTGGCAGCGCCTTGGAGGAATGCAGAAAAAGAAATCCATTCAAAGTTGTTTAGAAATAGTTTTGCAAGAGATTTTAAACATGGACATAAAGATAGCAGGATCTGGAAGGACGGATGCTGGAGTCCATGCAAAAGGACAGGTGGCAAATTTTTATGTGCCATCTTCTTTTTTAACTGATAGATTTTCTTTACAAAGATTAAAAAAGGATTGCAACCACAAGTTACCAGATGATATTCAGATTTTGTCTATAGAAGAGGTAGCGGATAACTTTCACAGCCGTTATAGTGCAACTAGAAAGACATATATTTATTATCTGGATACAAGAGAGGTACCTTGTGTATTTTCACGAAAATACTCGTTATGGGTGGGAAATAAACTTGATGTGGAGGCAATGAAGGAATGTAGCAGTTTATTTATTGGAAAGCATGATTTTCGAGGTTTTTCATCAGAGAAGGATATGAAGAAAGATACCATTCGCAGAATTTATAATATTACTTTTAAGAGAGAAAAACACCTTTTAGCAATTTCTATAACTGGAGATGGATTTTTATACAATATGGTACGTATTTTGGTAGGAACTCTTTTGGAAGTAGGAAGGGGAGAACGGACTTTGGAACAAGTTCGTTTTGCGTTAGATAATCCCAAACGGAAATATGCAGGTGTAACAGCGGGCAGTTCTGGTTTGTTTTTATATAAAGTGGAATATAATGATGAAAAATAGTAGAAGGGAAGGAATACCTTGGTTCGTGAATATTTAGAAAAAATAAAGGAAAATATAGAGGTAAGAAAAAATCTAATAGATTTGAAAGCTGCAATAGCTGACAGGACTAAAAAACATGCATTGCTGTATGCTTTAGGAAATGAACTTGATATATTTTATAAACTTTTGGAGGCAGAAGATCCTAAGATACGGAAGAATACGGCTCAAATTCTTGGAAAAATAGGTGTCAAGGAAAGTTTGGATTATTTATATCAGGCATACGAGCGTGAGGATAAGCTTTTTGTTAGAGGCAGTTATCTAACAGCAATGAAGGAATTAGATTACCGGAAATATTTGGAGAAGTTTAAGGAAAGACTGGATAGGCTTCAGTCTTATGAAGCCAGAGAAGAAGAGAAGAAACATGTCAATCAAGAAATTAAGTTGTTGAGAGAATTGGTAATTGCGATTGAAGGGATAAAGAGTCATACTTTTATCGGATATGATAAAGTGACAAAGATAATATTATTGACAAACCGTAATTATCAGAATATAACTTATGAACAGATGAAGAGCCATCGTGCAAAAATATTTGGTGCTGGAGTTATGGCAAGAACTTCTGAATTAAAGGAAATTATTCCCATTCGTACTTATACACAGTTGTTGTTTGTCTTAGATGATAAAAGTGTTTTAGAGGTACATGCAGAGAAGGTAAAGGAACAGGCAATAGAGATTGCAAATCAAATTATAGAAAGTTCATTATTGGTATTTTTAAAAGAAAGACACAAGGGGAATGCTCCTTTTTCGTTCCGAATAGAATGTAAAAGGGCTATGGATAGGAAAGAAAAAAGTATTCTTACCAAAACTATAGCACAATTGCTAGAAGAAAGAACAAAAGGAGCGCTTGTAAACTCTACTTCCCATTATGAGGTAGAATTAAGACTTATTCCAAACAAAGAAGGCAATTATAATTTTTTGATTAAGTTATTTACTATACCTGATGAGCGTTTTTCTTATCGTAGAAATGCAATTGCTACTAGTATTCGTCCTGTTAATGCAGCACTTGTTATGGAATTGGCAAAAGATTACCTTACAGAAGGGGCACAGGTCTTAGATCCATTTTGTGGAGTTGGCACTATGTTGATAGAACGCGGAAAATTTAAGCCAACAGGAGATTTATATGGTATTGACATATATGGAAAGGGAATTGAAGCTGCAAGGGAGAATACCATTCTTGCAAATATGAGGGTGAATTATATCAACCGTGATTTTTTTGATTTTACCCATGACTATCTTTTTGATGAATTAATTACCAATATGCCACGGTTTATGGGGCAGAAGGATAAGAAAGAAATTACTTATATTTATAAACAGTTCTGGAAAAAAGCAAAAGAACATTTGAAAATAAATAGTATTTTAATATTGTTTACTTATGATAGGGACATTTTTAAGCAGACATTTCACAAAGAGTGGTATACTATTTTGGAGGAATTTGAGATTTCCAGAAAAGAAGGAGCCTATTTATTTATATGTAGAAGGATAGATTAGAGATAGAAAAGAGGAAACAGGCATTCACCTATATGATATAGGATAAAAAGTGAAAAAAATGTCCACTTTTGTGGAAAACTTTACCTATAAATGTGGATAATGTGCATAACCCAGTGGATTATATCCACATTTTGTGGAAAATATGTGGATAACCTATGGATAAGTGGATGTATTTATAAAATCTACATGTTTGCAATATAAGTTGTAAATAATTTAGGATAAATGAAAGTTGTTTATTTAGACTTTCCAGATAAAGGAGGAAAACTGATATGGAAGACGAAGAGAAACGATGGAACCGTGCTATGGCTGTGATTTGTTTTTTTATAATGATTGGAATTGTAACTTTTATGATTTGGAAGAACCAAAATACAGAGGTAGAAGATGTGCCTAATCCCAGTCCTACAGTAGAAATGACAATAGATCCAATGGAATAATATGAAGAAAAGGTAAAGGAGGTAATTGAATTATGGAGATACTGATACAGGCTGTTTTATTAGTTATAGGTTTTGTGATGTTAGTAAAGGGTGCAGACTTTTTTGTGGAGGGTGCAGCCGGAATAGCGGGCAAATTTGGGATTCCACAATTGGTGATTGGACTTACTATTGTAGCAATGGGAACCAGTGCGCCAGAAGCTGCTGTAAGTATCACAGCAGCATTAGGAGGCAGTGCAGATTTAACAGTAGGAAATGTAATGGGAAGCAATATTATGAATATTCTTGTGATTCTGGGTATAACAGCTGTTATTGTCTCAGTAGCAATTCAAAAATCTACTTTACAAATTGAATTACCATTTATGATTGGTATTTCTGTGTTAATGGTGATTCTTGGATATACTGGAGAAGTGATTACACGTACAGAGGGAGTAATTTTAGGAAGTTTTTTTTGTATTTATATGGCTTATTTGTTATACATGGCAAAAAAAGGAAAGGAAGAGGTACAAGAGGAACACAAAGAGAAACCAATATGGTTATTGGTTGTTGCAACGATTGGTGGAGCAGCATTGATTGTAGTAGGAAGTGATTTTGTTGTAGATGCTGCATCAGCTATTGCAACAGTATTTGGCATGAGCAAGAGCTTTATCGGACTTACCATTGTGGCATTCGGAACTTCCCTTCCAGAGCTGGTAACTTCCATAACCGCTGCAAGAAAAGGAAAGGCAGATATTGCAATTGGTAATATTGTAGGAAGTAATATATTTAATATTTTATTTGTAACTGGCATTACAGCTATGATTACACCTGTAGAATATGTATTAAAGAGTTTCTTTGTGGATGGTTTTGTTATGATTGGAGCAGGAGTTTTATTACTGCTTGGTGTTCTTCGTACAAGAATGTTAAAAAGACCAGTAGGAGTTTTGATGTTGCTTTGTTATACAGGGTACTTTGCATATCTTATGACAAATTTATAAGGAAAGTCCTATTATATGGTTACATTTTATGTAAGTCTGAAAGAACTAGGAGCTTTGAGCTGTTATAGATTGAAATAAAATGTAACCAAATGACTTTCAATCATGATATTGCAGCCAAAGGCGGCACTTCGTTTTACTAAAAAGAGTGGTAGCTGTTCGTGGTTTTGAACAGTTATAGAGAATGGAGGTTTTTATGGAATTAGTAAAAAGTATTTTAAAAGGTATGGTTATTGGAATTGCCAATGCGATTCCAGGGGTAAGTGGAGGAACCATGATGGTTTCTATGGGTATTTATGATAAGTTAATACATTGTTTGACTCATTTATTTAAAGAATTTAAGAAAAGTGTTAAGTTTGTAGCACCGATTATTCTGGGGGCAGCTTTGGGAGTAGTGCTTTTATCTGCTGTAATTGAGAAGATGTTTACATTTATTCCAATTCAGACGAATCTGCTTTTTATTGGTTTAATTGTAGGAGGACTTCCGATGATGATGAACCAGATAAAAGGAAAGAAATTAGGAATAGGTGCCATTTTGGGATTTATTATATTTTTTGTATTGGTTGTAGGGCTTGCTGCTCTTGGGGAAACAGAAGGGCAGGCTGCAGATGTGACATTTGGTTTTGTGAACTGTATAAAACTATTTGGTGTGGGAATTGTGGCAGCAGCAACTATGGTTATACCAGGGGTTAGTGGTTCTATGATGCTTATGATTATGGGGTATTACCAAGTCATTATTGAGACTATCAATGATATGGTAAAAGCGCTGATTCATTTTGACATACCAGGGATTTTAACTGGATGTGGTGTACTTATTCCTGTTGCAGTTGGTGCAATTATTGGTATTTTCGCTATTGCAAAACTTGTAGAATTACTATTTGAAAAAGCACCAACTGTAGCATATAGTTGTATTATTGGATTGATTGTGGCATCGCCAGTTGCCATTGTACTTATGAATTGGGATAGTTTTGTGGCTAATTTTGGTGTAGTATCTATATTAACGGGTTTGTTAGTTTTAATAGTGGGCATCTTTGGAGCTTTGAAGCTTGGAGGAGAGTAACGAGTAATTGTAAAAAATCTATTGCAATAGTTGTAAGGCTATGCTATAATGAAAAAGCTGTTTATAATTTAGAAATACAATCGGTTGGGACCGATAGAAGAGGTGAAAACATGAGAGAAGGAATACATCCAGACTATTATCAGGCTACAGTAACTTGTAACTGTGGCAACACATTTGTAACAGGATCTACAAAGGAGAATGTACATGTAGAAATTTGTTCTAAGTGTCATTCGTTCTACACAGGACAACAGAAAGCTATCCAGGCACGTGGAGCTATTGATAAGTTCAATCGTAGATATGGTTTAAACAAATAGTATAAGGTTTAGTTTCAATAAAACCCCGTATGTTATAACAAGTATGCATTTTTCATTAAAGTGTACTTGATTGTAGCTATGTGATATGTAGGGAAAGGTCACGAAACTCAGTAGATTTGAGACTGGATTTTGTGACCTTTTTCTGTAATGATACTAACCAATAGAAAGTGGTGAGATACATTTGAGGAGTTCAGGAATTGGCGGACAGGCTGTTATTGAAGGCGTTATGATGAAGAACAAGGAACAATATGCAGTTGCAGTGAGAAAGCCCAATAATGAAGTTGTTATAGATAAGCAGGAATATCACAGTATTTCAGAAAAATATACATTTTTAAAACTACCTATTCTCAGAGGTATAGTAGCCTTTGTGGAGTCTTTAAGTTTAGGAATGAAGACATTGACTTTTTCAGCAGGATTCTATGAAGAAGATGAAGCCGAAAAACAAGACAAGCTTGAAAAAGCAACTTCTGCCTTGTTTAAAGATAAGGCAGAATCTGTTGCTATGGGAATTACAGTAATAGTTGCAGTTTTACTGGCAATTGGTATTTTTATGGTATTGCCTTGGTTTTTAACAGAGAAATTAGCAGTAATAGTTAAGGAATCATGGATGCAGGCATTAGTAGAAGGCGGTTTACGTCTTGGTATCTTTATTTTATACGTTTTTTGTATTTCCCTAACAAAAGATATCCGCAGAGTTTATATGTATCATGGAGCAGAGCATAAAACAATAAATTGTGTGGAGAACGGATTGGAACTTACTATAGAGAATGTAAGTAAACAATCAAAAGAACATCGTCGTTGTGGAACCAGTTTTATGCTTTATGTAATGATTATAAGTATTATATTCTTTATGTTTATTCGTGTGGATAACCCTGCACTTCGTATTTTATTCCGTATTTTACTTGTGCCTGTGATTGCAGGAGTTTCTTATGAATTTATACGTTTTACTGGAAAATATGACAATTTATTTACTAAGATTATAAGCCGTCCTGGCATGTGGATGCAGGCACTTACTACAAGAGAACCAGGAATTGATATGATAGAGATTGCTATTTGTTCTGTAGAAGCAGTATTTGATTGGAAGTCATATATTGCAGAGGTGGAAAGAGAAAAAGAAGAGAAAAAGAGTAATCGTCAGTTAGCTCCCAAAGTAACTATAGAAGAAGAGAAAGAGAATAAGAAACAAAATAAGAAGAAATCTGCTTCAAAGTCTGATCCAGTAGCGGTTGCTAAGGTAGCACCACTAAAAAGAGCAGATGCAACAACAAGAAGAGGTGCATTTTTCCGAGATACTCCAAAGCCTGTAAAAGAGAAATCAGATGCAGAAACCACCATGGAAGAGATTATTCAGGAAAAAGAAGAAAAAAAGAAAAAAGAATCTAAAAGAAAAAATATACATAGCAGAGTAGCTGCTGTAAAGAAGGCTGACAAAGTAAGACGTCCAAGGCAGCCTGTAGAAGAACTTCGTCGGGATAGTATCCTTGAGGATGCAGAAAAGGAAGATGTTGAAGACGAAATTCTTAGTGCATTGGATAAATTTTTTGAATAGTTATAAACATTTAAAAATTGATTAATGATATTATGTTATTTAAAATATAAAAAATTTAGTTTTTTATTAAAAAAAACATGAACTCACTATTATATGTTGAATGATATGATTTTTAGTGGAACTGTAAATGTGTGGGTTTGTATCTTGTTGTAACAGTTCAGTCAGGTCTTGCACACTCCACTTTGCAAGACTGTAAGAAAGATTATTACAAGATTAGAATTGGGCAATTTATAATGCAATGCTTGCTCAATTTTTCGTAACAGAGCAGCCTTTGGCTAAACTGTTACATTTTGTTAGTAAAGATGAACTGCATACCACACAAGAATGCTAATGGCATTTTTGAATGAGGAAAATTTTATGACAATAGAAGAGTTAGTAACAAAGGGAATCAAAGCATTAGAATCTGCTGATGTACCAGAAGCACAGATTAATGTTATGTACTTGTTAGAATATACCTTGCATATTAACCGGATGGAATATCTATTAAATAAGCAAAGAGCAGTAACAAAAGAAGAGGAAGAAGCTTTTTTTTCTGCAATTTCTATAAGAAAGAACAGAGTACCCTTGCAGCACATTACTGGTGAACAAGAGTTTATGGGATTTTCTTTTTTGGTAAATGAACATGTACTGATTCCAAGACAGGATACAGAGATTTTGGTAGAAGAGGCAGCCAAACTTGCAAAGGGTAGGCGGATACTAGATATGTGTACTGGTTCAGGATGTATTATTTTGAGCATGGAACAATTGTGTAAACCACAATATGCTATGGGTGTGGATATATCTATAGATGCTTTAGCTGTTGCAAGAGAGAATGGCAAGCGTTTGGGCAGTAAAGTAAATTGGCTTCAAAGTGACTTATTCGATAAAGTTTCTGAAAAGTTTGATGTGATAGTATCCAATCCCCCTTATATTGAAAGAGATGAGATTCCAATTCTTATGGAGGAAGTCCGTTGCCATGAACCAGAGATGGCTTTAGATGGCGGTGAAGATGGATTAGATTTTTATCGAAGGATTATTATAGAGTCCAGAGAGCATTTGGAATTAGGAGGATATCTTTGTTTTGAAATAGGATACAACCAAGGTGAAGTTGTTTATTCGTTAATGGAGAAGGCTGGGTTTCTGGAATGCCAGATAGTAAAAGATCTGGCAGGATTGGATAGAGTTGTTATTGGGCAGTTGATTAAATAATAGAGAATAAGGAAAGGAAGTTATTACCATGTTTGACAAGTTAGAAGATTTGGTAAAACGGTTGGAGGAGATTCTTAACCAGCTTGGGGAGCCAGGTGTGGCAAATGACCAGAATTTGTACCGCAAGCTGATGAAAGAACAGGCAGAACTTACTCCAATTGTAGAAAAATATACAGAATATAAACAGGCAAAGGAAGGCATTGAAGACAGTCTTGCACTTTTGGAAACAGAAAGTGATGAGGAGATGCGTGAACTTGCAAAAGAGGAATTGAATGATTGTAAAGAGCGTTTGGGCAGTATTGAAGATGCTCTTCGGATTCTTCTCCTACCTAAGGATCCAAATGATGAGAAGAATGTTGTAGTAGAAATCCGTGCAGGAGCAGGTGGCGACGAGGCAGCATTATTTGCGGCTGAATTGTATAGAATGTATGTGCATTTTGCAGAAGAAAACCGTTGGAAACCAGAGATGATTAGTTTAAATGAGAATGGAATCGGTGGTTTTAAGGAAGTAGTCTTTATGATAAATGGAAATGGTGCATATTCTAAGTTAAAATATGAAAGTGGAGTGCATCGTGTACAGCGTATCCCAGTGACAGAATCTGGTGGACGTATTCATACTTCTACAGCAACTGTGGCAATTATGCCAGAAGCAGAAGAGGTTGATGTGGAAATTGACATGAATGATTGTAAGTTTGATGTGTTCCGTGCATCTGGTAATGGTGGACAGTGTGTCAATACAACAGACTCCGCAGTACGTTTGACCCATATTCCTACGGGAATTGTAATCTCTTGTCAAGATGAAAAATCCCAGCTAAAGAATAAGGACAAGGCTCTTAAGGTTCTTCGTTCTCGTTTGTATGACTTGAAGCTGCAAGAAGCACAGGATGCAGAAGCAGAAGCAAGAAGAAGCCAGGTAGGAACAGGTGACCGTTCTGAGAAGATTCGTACTTACAATTTCCCTCAAGGACGTGTCACAGACCATCGCATTAAATTTACTTCCCATCGTTTGCAGGAAGTGCTGAATGGTGATATTCAAGAGATTTTGGATAATTTAATCGCAGCTGACCAAAGTGCAAAGTTGGCGAAGATGCAGGATATTTAGAGGAGATAGCCCGAGTATTGGTGTGAGATTGAAAATTAGATAATGGGATGTAAAAATGAGGTGCTCTATATCAGTCTAAGTGGCTGATATAGGGTACTTTTATGTTATGTGGAGAATTTTTTGGAGATTGTTATGTGGAGGGAGCGAAAATAGCTAAAAAATTTTGAGATATTGAGTTTTGGTTGACAAAATTAAAGATAATAAGTACAATAAAATTAAATATTCATAAGGAGGAAGGGCATGATTCATGGATTGGAACAAGTTATAAGTGAGTTTTCAAATGAAATTAAAGATAAATTTGCTGATTATGTGGCACTATATAATTCACTATATCAGTTTTTGCAAAATGAATATAAAGAAAAAAATACAACAGTTGAAGATTTTTTGAAGTATGATTTTTCAAGAGAGAATGTTATTGATTCATGCGTATGGTATATTAGAAATAGTTCTAAGGCAAATAGTGTTACTGCAATAGAAAAATATTTGAACGCAATTACAAAATTTTATAATCAGTATATGATACCTAATGGATATGATAATAGGAATTTATATGTGATAATTCCTTTTGGGCAATTAAAGCCTTTAGTGAAGGATAAATTAAAAAACGAGGTATTAAAAGAAAAAGAAACAATTGAACCAATAGGAAATGAGGAAGTTAATGCAGTCTTAAATTATTTTGCGTCTTGTAGAAAATCTATAGCAAGTAGGGCAGGAAGTATTATATCAAAGTTAATTTTACTTTATGGATTTAAGCTGGAAAAAGTACGTTATTTTGAAAAATCTAATTTTTCTGAAGATGGATTTTTCCTTAATATTCATTTAAAGATGGACGATTGGTTTGTTCAGTTAGAATTACCAAAGGATTTAGCATATGAGATTCAAAAATATTTTTCAATATTAGGGGATATTCCTCAAAATCAATTAGTTTTTTTAAATATGAATGGAAAAATTATTACATCTACGTTTTTGGATACTTATTTGAGTGCTATTAAATCTGAAAATGAAAATCTTAAAAGATTAACAGCTACAGGGATGGCAAAATATGCAATAATGAATATGATTGAAGTTGGGTTTAGTAAATTAAATATTAAATACCTAACAGGAATGGAAGATGCAATTATTAATGACTGTGAAGAACGTTTATTCAAGCAAAAGAGTGGAGAAAAAGATGACTACATCCGTATATTGAATAGGGATATTAATAGCAGAATTCGAGGAATTGCTACTTATGATTTGTTATAAAATTATGTGTTACTATTTAAGAAATATATCATGAAAGAAGGTTACATATTAAAAATGAGGAGTAAAGTTTTTAATACATAATAAAATGTTTATGATATTGAAAATTAAGGATAAATGAAAAATACAATGAAAGGATTAAAAAAATGAACATAATTAATGCAATTATTAATTTGGTAAATAATCCAGTTACACAACTTGTAAATTATTATAAGACAAGAAATAGGGCAAATAATATGGGGGATGCTCTGGAAGAATATGTAAAGGATTTATTTGCAAATTCTTTTGAATTGAATGAAGTAGAGAGAAATAGAAGATTAAGTGAAGTATTTTCGTATCTTGGAAATAATAGTAATCCGCCAGATGCTATGCTCAAGAACGGAGATGCAATAGAGGTAAAGAAAATTGAAAGTCCAAATTCAGCATTAGCGTTGAATAGTAGTTATCCAAAGCATAAATTATATAGTAATAGTTCGATGATTTCCAAAGCATGTAGACAAGCAGAATGTTGGGCAGAAAAAGACATGATATATGCAGTTGGTGTTGTAGAAAAAAATAAGAATATATTAAAGAGTTTATGTTTTGTTTATGGAACAGATTATTGTGCTTCAGATGAGGTTTATAGCAGAATAAAGGCTACAATAAAAAATGGTGTAGAAGCGATATCAGGGGTTCAGTTTGCTGAAACAAAAGAATTGGGTCATATTAATAAAGTAGACCCACTAGGTATTACATACATGAGAGTTAGAGGTATGTGGGGTATTGAGAATCCATTTAAAGTATTTAATTATATTTATGAAAGAGATAATTCGAAGGAATTTAATTTTATGTGTATTATTGATTATGAAAAATGGAATTCTTTGGATAATATTCATGAATTAATAGACTTATCTTTAAAGACTGTAAATTTAGAAATCGTAGATGTAGAAATAAAAAATCCTGATAATCCAGCAAAATTAGTAAATGCAAAACTTATAAAATTTAGTAGGTAGGTGTGAATGATGAGAGTTATATCGCTTTTTGCTGGAGCTGGGGGTTTGGATTTAGGGTTTGAAAAAGCGGGATTTGAGATTCCATATGCAAATGAGTACGATAAATCAATTTGGGAAACTTATGAAAAAAATCATGTGAATACAAAGTTGATAAAAGGTGATATCAGACAAATTCCAGATGATGTTTTTGAAGGCGAAATTGATGGGATTATTGGTGGACCTCCTTGCCAATCATGGAGTGAAGCAGGTGCATTAAAAGGAATTGATGATCCTAGAGGAAAATTGTTTTATGAATATATAAGGATTTTGAAATACAAGCAACCTAAATTTTTTCTTGCAGAAAATGTAAAAGGGATGATGGCGAATCGACATAGTCAGGCTGTAAAGGATATAGTAGAGGCATTTGAAAATTGTGGTTATGATGTAACGATTAATTTGGTTAATGCATCTGATTATGGGGTTGCTCAAGATAGGAAAAGAGTATTTTATATTGGATTTAGAAAGGATTTACATGTTGATTTTCATTTTCCCAGACCAACAACCCCTGAAAACAAAAATAAATTAACCTTTAAAGATATTATTTGGGATTTAAAGAATGATGCAATTCCAAGTAGAGAAAAAAATAAAACGAATGGTATATTGATGGTACCAAATCATGAGTATTTTATGGGGGCATATAGTCCGATTTTTATGAGTCGTAATCGAGTGAGAAATTGGAATGAGCAGGCATTTACAGTACAGGCTAGTGGAAGACAATCTCAATTACACCCACAAGCACCTAAAATGGTGAAAGTTGGAAAGGATGATTGTAGATTTGTAGAAGGGAAAGAGAATTTGTATAGGAGATTGACGGTTAGAGAAGCTGCAAGAGTGCAAGGATTTCCAGATGATTTTATATTTTATTATAATGGTTTGAATGATGGGTATAAGATGATTGGAAATGCAGTGCCAGTAGAGTTGGCAAGAATAATAGCCGAGGAAATAAAGAGTACATTAGGAAAATGATTTGATATTTAAGAAAGTCTATGTTAATATACCACACACTTTAAAATGGGAGGTGTGGTATATTAGAATGGAATTCAGTAGCAACAAGGTTTTAGCCCGTAGTTATTCTATAGTTCATTTTTTCTTGTATTAATTATTCAAAGAAAATCTGATTGGTACAGATACCTATGTATTTGCCTTGAAAATGTTTTTTTCATGTATATGCACTACAAAATTATTGTTATATATGTATATAGATCTTACACAAAGCAATGTATGTACACATGCTAGGGAAAAGACACATATGCATATAGCACCAGACCAGGCAGCAAAGCTGGCAAAGATGAAAGAGGAGGGCTAAAAGGCATGTATTTATAGGATTCCTTGAATTTTCAAGGCTTTTAAAAATTGAATATATCTAGAAAAAGTCGGATTTGTTTCGTAAAAATTAGTTCGATTTTTTATTGCCAATTTTAAATGCATCGAATCGTATAAAATTGGTTACTGTTCACTCACAAGCTTGACACTTGTTGTCAAGCTATGTGCCAAGATGTAGAATAGCCAAGAATCCAGCCTTTCGCCGCAGGCGAATTGTAAATAGGTTGAATTCCGTTAGTGTTTGCACCGCAGGTGTGAACAGTAACTAAAATTGTTGTTTATATAGGCATTCGAGGTATACAAAATTTATTTTTTATTTTATACTGTATATAATACGAGGATGTAGATGAAAGAAACGACAATGAGAAAGGAAAGCAGATACAATGAAAAAGAAAAATAGAATAATTTTTATATTATTAACAGCGGTTTTTATGATGGTTTCTGGTTGTGGGAATAAAGGAGATAAGGATAACTCAGATACTTTTCAAGAATTATCAGAAGAAGATTTAGCTCCAGACTTTACAGCAGAGACTGTTGATGGCAAGACTATTGTTTTGGCAGAACAGAAAGGTAAAGTGGTGCTGCTGAATTTCTGGGCAACTTGGTGTGGACCATGTGTTGGGGAGATGCCTGCATTTGAGAAACTTTATAGTGAATACGGGGAAAAGATAGTAATTCTTGCAGTAGATTGTGCAGAGGATAAGGACACTGTCAAACAGTTTGTTTCAGATAATGGTTATACTTTTCCAGTTGCTTATGATACAGAAGGTTCCATTAGTGCGAAGTATCCCACATCTGGCATACCATATACTTTGATTATTGGAAAAGATGGCAAAGTAAAAGAGACTTATTTAGGAGCAGATGATGCAGATGCACAATACATGGAGTATAAGAAAGCGATTGATGCAGTACTAGGTGAATGATTCACATAAAATAGGAGGATTTTATGGGAAAGTATATTAGAAAGGGACTAATCATTACAGCTATTGTGTTTATTTTGATTGGATTGAGCCAAAATGGATTCCATGATATGAAAAATAAAGCAATACGAATCTGTTATGAGTGTATTGGAATAGGATAATGAAAAAACGGAGATGGATTCAGGTAATTTGTGCTATTTTATACAATTGTAATTTTATTGGTTTTGCAAAGGGCGAAATTTATAAGGGAGATTTGAAAGGGCTTTGTGTTCCGGGGCTTAACTGTTATTCGTGTCCAGGTGCAATTGCTTCTTGTCCTCTTGGCAGTTTGCAGACAGCATTAATTTCTAGTAAATACAAATTTCCCTATTATATTCTGGGAATGTTATTGTTATTGGGAGTATTCTTGGGAAGGGTAGTCTGTGGATTTTTGTGTCCTTTTGGTTTTTTTCAAGAACTACTATATAAAATTTCAACACCAAAATTGAAAAAGAATGTGTGGACCAGAAGGCTGTCTTATTTAAAATATATTATTTTAGCGGTATTTGTTGTTGGGATTCCACTGGTATTAGCAGTGCCAGGATTTTGTAAATATATCTGTCCTGCAGGAACTTTGGAAGGCGGGGTGATTTTGACAGCCTTGGATAGAAGGTTGCGAGGATTGATTGGAGGCTTATTTTCATGGAAGATAATGGTGTTAATTGTGGTTTTAATCTCCGCAATTTTTGTTTTCCGCAGTTTTTGTAGGTTTATTTGCCCGCTTGGGGCATTTTATGGATTGTTTCATAAGATTGCATGGTTAAGAATAGAAGTCAATCAGGAAAAGTGCAATAACTGTAATGCTTGTATATCTCTTTGTAAAATGGATACAAAAAAGGTGGGGGATGCAGAGTGTATTCAGTGTGGAGAATGTGTAGGAAACTGTAGTAGATGCGCAATTACTTTTAAAAAGATATTAGATAAACATAATGAATAGAAGATGAAAAAGTAACATATCCTGCACCTTTAGAGAATATACCCAGTATACATAATGATATTATTAATATTTTTATTAAACAAAAGATTGACTAAATATAATTTTGAGTTTTTATAAAAAATGGAGCTGGTACACAAATGTGTAACAGCTCCACTTTTATATCATGATGTTAGATTGCCGCTTAAATAAACTTGACTTTGTATTACAATTCATTTGATTTATTCTGATATTTTTCAAATTGCTGTACAAGTTCCTGTACTTCATTAAGTAGCTTTTTCGCTTGTTCCGTTTCTGTTTGGTTCTGGTGGCTTTGAATTTCTGCATTTTTTGCACTTTCAGAAACAATATCGCTACTATCAGATAATTGACTAATACTTTCAATAATAGCATTATTGGAATATACTAAATTTTTAATCTTTTCATCAATATCTTCCACGCCTTGTGTTAAAGTAGTGATATTATTTTGTATTTCGCTAAAGCCATCAGAAGCCTTTTCTACTTTTTCATTTTGTTCCTGCATGGCATCAATTGATTTTTGTACAATATTCGTAGCTACTTGTGCATTCTCATTTAATTCTTGTACAATGCTTGCAATTTGTTCGGTGGATTGTCTGGTTTCCTCTGCCAAATTCCGAATCTGGTCAGCCACTACGGCAAATCCTTTTCCTGCTTCCCCTGCTCTGGCACTTTCAATAGAAGCGTTTAAGGCAAGTAAATTGGTCTGACTGGAAATAGAAAAGATAACCTCAGTAATTTGTTGTACTTCCTGAGCCTTTTTCTGTAATTCCTCCATAGATGTTGCTACATGGGAATTTGTATTGTTAATAGTTTCTGCGTCATTTCTGATAGAGGAAATAACAGCCATATTTTCTTTTAGAAGTTTTGCGGAGATAGTTGCTGCATCAACCATAATTTTTGCATTTTCTGCAGTTTCCTCAATATCATTGTTAATACGTTTTGTCATGTTAGTCTGTTCATGCACATTTTCTACCGTTTCTTGTGTTTTTGTAGAAATTTCCTCAATAGAATCGTGTACAATATTAGAGGCATTCTTTAAATTTTCTATGATATCATTTATGTCGGATACACCTTGTTGTACATTTTCGGAAATGTGAAGAATATCTTTTATCATAGTGTCTTGAAGTTCCTGTTTATCCTTTGCTGAGTACATCATATCACGATTAAATTTTTCGGCAAGAACTGCAATGATATGTATAACAATAATAATTTCAAGATTAACTATAGTAATAGTAAAATTGGATTGATCTTTCATTAAGGTACCATTATATGTCCATATAAAAAAACGCAAAATACAAGTAGCTAAAATGGAGAAAAAGACCAATTTTTCAAACTTATTATCATGATAAATAATAACGCTGATAAGTATTGGATAAATATAAAGATTAACGAGAGGATTGACACCTATTACCATAAGATAAAACCAGCTTATAAAGAAACTAATGAGCATATAATATTTTAATTTATTATTGCTTTTATCTTTTATATATATAACCCAATTTACAATCGTACCAATTATTAAAATCAGTAAAGGAACTACGCCTAATTTACCGAAACTGGTTTCTTCTGCAAAGGCTTGGAAAGATAAGGCCATGATCAGAAATAGTTCAATAAGTGTTACACTTATCAGTGCTGCCTGATTTACTTTTCCGATGCGGTTCTGTTCTACACTATACTTGTGTTGTTCAGTTAATTGTGCATTTGTTTGTGTCATATGTATGCCCCCTTAGCATTTAAATGAAAAATTATTGTGCTTCTTGTATACATAATACCACAATCAGAAAAAATATTCCATGTTAAAAAAAAATAATCTTATTTATTGGGTTGTTTTACTATAAAAGGGTATATTGTATTGTGTAAAGTGACGATATAGAATTAACATTAATTAGGAAACATACTTAGATACCAAATACATATTAGTTAATTGCAAGGGCAGATAGTTAAAGTGATAGAATGGATGTGCAATTTGTGATGAAATTATATATTGTTGATATTATATTGTATTGTAACTAGTTTGTTGACAAATAGGTGGATATATATTAAGATAAAGTATAAGTTTTACGTTTATAAAGGTGTTGTTCAAAATAGCGATTCTACAGCCATTTTATGTTGTTAAGGGCAATGCTTTTTTGTTATAATAAAAATTTTAAAAAATAAATAAAGGGGGATGTTATTCATGGATTTATTAGAAGAATTGAAGACGAAAGATGTAAATGTAGAAGAGGCAATTGAACGTTTTTTAGGGAATGCTTCTCTATATGAGAAAATGTTAATGAAATTTTTAGATTTAATGAATGATATGGCAGTTGACACTAGTTTTGATTGTAATGAATATAGTGATATTATAGAAAAAACCCATGCAATTAAGGGGGCAGCAGGAAATTTGTCAATTAACCCGATTTATGAGGCATATACAGAGATTGTAAACTTGTTACGTGCACAGCAGCCAGAACAGGCTAAACTTGTTCTTGAGAAGATTATACCTGTTCAAAATGATATTATAGAGTGCATAAAAAAATACCATAAATAAAGCATCTATTGCATACAATACTTAGTGCAATTTTTGGAGGAGTCATTATCATGAAAGTTCAGATGAATAAGAAAAAAACGATATTGATTGTGGATGATATAGAAATCAATCGGGCGATTTTGGCAGAGATTTTTAAGGATGAATATGAGATAATGGAGGCTTGCAATGGGGTGCAGGCAATGGAGATTATTGATAGTGATACAGAAGTTTCTGCAGTGCTGCTTGATTTACTTATGCCTGAAATGGATGGGCTGCAAGTACTAAAAGAAATGAATAAAAGCAAGAAAATAAACAGGATTCCAGTATTTCTGATAACTGCTGCAGATAGCGAGAAGAAATTAACAGAGGGATATAATTTAGGAGCGATTGATGTAATTAGAAAACCATTTATGCCGCACTTTCTTAAATGTAGAATTAATAATGTTGTTGAATTATATACACATAGAAATAAATTAGAAAGTATTGTAAAAGAACAGGTGGAACGTCTTGACCGGTTAAATCAGTCGATGATAGAAACACTTGCGGCAGTTATAGAATTTAGAGATGGTGAGTCTGGAGAACATGTAAAACGTATTTCTGGTCTTACAAGAATTTTGATGAAAGAAGTAAGTGATACATATTCGGAATATCATTTACCAGAAGATGAGATTGATAAAATATCTAGGTCTTCTACACTTCATGATGTTGGAAAGATTTCTATACCAGATAGTATCCTGAATAAACCAGGCAGGCTTACTAAAGAAGAATTTGAGATTATGAAGCAGCATACAACAAAGGGATGTGAGATTCTTCAAACTATACCAGATATTATGGATGAAGGTATTTATAAGTATAGTTATGATATTTGCAGACATCATCATGAGCGTTGGGATGGTAAGGGCTATCCAGATGGATTGAGTGGCAATGAGATATCTATTTGGGCACAGGTGGTTTCCGTTGCCGATGTATATGACGCACTTACATCGGAGAGATGTTATAAGAAGGCATTTAGTCATGATACTGCTGTGCAAATGATACTGGATGGAGAGTGTGGAGCCTTTAATCCGAAAATACTTGAGGTATTTACGGCTGTTTCCAATAAAATTAAAAAATAAAAAATTGTAATCCCATTATAAGTGAATTAACATAAGATAAAGGAATGGTGATGGATATATTCTGAAGCTTATAGGCTGTAAATCATGTATTAAATGGTGTAATATCTTTTGTAAGTAAAGAGTAGATTTTAATGATAGATTTATAATGAAAAGGATAAGTGAAAGTGACAATGGATAAGAAAATAAAACGGATTTTATGGTGCAGTTTTGTTGGCGGGGCGATAGTATGTGTAATTGTATTTAGTTGGTTAATGATATTTATGAAGAACAAAACAGAAAGTACAATTAATGATGTTAGCAAAATCTATATGGCCGAAATCAATGTACAGTTACAAGAAAAATTTACTTCTATTATTGGATTGCGCTTGGAACAAGTGGAAGGAATTATACAACGTACTCCTGCCAATTCTTTTCGCTATACAGATGAGATGTTGGATGAGTTAATAACAAGTACTAAGATTAGGAACTTTTCTTATTTAGGGTTTTGCACAAAGGAAGGAAATATAGAGACCATTTATGGAGAGAAATTGAAGCATATTTCCAACAGTGATGACAATATTTTATCATCCTTGGATAATGATGGAAACATTGTGGAACAAGCTATTGATGAAAAAGGGGAAAAGATTCTTCTGTTAGGTAAAGCCTCTCAATATGAGATGGGAGATAACCAAAAAAGTATAGCTTTGGTAGCTGGTGTTTCTATGGAGTATCTTAATAGTTCTCTTTTCTTGGAAAATCGTAATTCAAGAGTATATTCCCATATTATTAGTGAAGATGGTCAATTTCTTATTAGAAATGGGGGAGTATACAAAAATAATTTCTTTGAACGTATAAAAGATGAATTTGAAATAGATGATGGAAAAGAGCTTGATGTTTATGTAGAAGGGCTGAAAGAAGCAATTGCTTCTAAACAGGTTTATAATGCACCGTTTCGTACAGATGGAGAAGATAAATATTTATATTGTTCGCCTATTTCTGAAAATACCACATGGTATCTTGTAACCGTTATGGGAAGTGGTGTTTTGAAAGATACTGTTATGAAATTGGAAACAGTGCGTACATCAGGTATTTTGATGGCATTAGCTATTATATTAGCTATTATATTGACCATATTTATCTTGTATTTTAGATTGTCACAACAGCAATTGAGAGAGTTAAATGAATCAAGGAGAGAGGCGCTTCACGCCAATAATGCAAAAAGTGAATTTTTATCTAGTATGAGTCATGATATTCGTACTCCAATGAATGCAATATTAGGAATGACAGAAATTGCTTTGAAAAACATTAAAGATCCAACTCGGTTAGAAGATTGTCTGCGGAAAGTCCAATTATCTGGAAAACATTTGCTGGGCCTTATCAATGATGTATTGGATATGTCCAAGATTGAGAGTGGAAAGATGAATTTGAATATTAACCAGATATCTCTTAGAGAGACAATGGATGATATTGTAAATATTATACAACCACAGGTAAGGTCTGGAAACAAATATTTTGATATTTTTATTCGGGATATTGAGTCAGAGGACGTATATTGTGATGGTTTGCGTTTGAATCAGGTGTTGTTAAATTTATTATCAAATGCAATTAAGTTTACACCTGAGGAGGGCAGAATTGATGTACATTTATATCAAGAAACATCACCATTAGGTGAAGAATATGTACGTACACATTTTTTAGTTGAGGACAGTGGGATTGGAATGACAGAAGAATTCCAGAAAAAAATCTTTGACAGTTTCTCAAGAGAGAATACAGAAAGAGTACAAAACATTACAGGAACTGGTCTTGGAATGGCAATTACAAAAGCAATTGTTGACCTTATGAATGGTGAAATTGAGTTACATAGTGAGATAGACAAAGGAAGTAAATTCCATATTACATTAGACCTGGAAAGAGGAACAAAGAATGAACAAATGGAGTTGCCAGAATGGAATATACTTGTAGTAGATGATAATGAACAGTTATGTACTAGTGCAGTTGCTAATTTAGAGGAACTTGGGGTTCATGCTGAATGGACACAAGATGGTCTTGAGGCTATACAAATGATAGAAGAACGGCATAAGAGAAATGAAGATTACCGTTTTGTACTGATTGACTGGAAGATGCCTAATATGGATGGGTTACAGACTATTCGTGAAATTAGGCAAAGAGTAGGAAAAGAAATTCCTGTTTTTCTTATCTCTGCTTATGATTGGGGAGATATTGAGGATGAAATTGGCGATGCAGATATTGAAGGTTTTATTTCCAAACCTTTATTTAAGTCAACTTTATATACACGTTTGAGACAGTATACAGGTGAAGCAATTGTTGTACCAGAAGAGAAAGAAACTCAAGTCACAGATTTTACTGGAAAACGTATTTTGTTAGCAGAAGACATTGATCTGAATTGGGAAATTGCGAATGAAATTCTAACATCATTTGGACTGGAGATTACTCGTGCCATAAATGGTAAAGAATGTGTAGAGATATTTGAAAAATCAGAGATTGGTTTTTATGATACCATCTTAATGGATATTCGCATGCCTGTGATGACAGGATATGATGCTACGAAAAATATTCGTAAGCTAGAACGTCCAGATAGTAACCTTCCTATTATTGCAATGACTGCGGATGCTTTTAGTGATGATGTGCAAGTTTGCTTGGATTGTGGCATGAATGCACATATTGCGAAGCCACTTGACATAAAAGAACTTATTGGCTTATTACAAGATTATTTAAATGAATAAGTGAATATATTGTAACCATCTAGCTAATGGGGTAAATAGTTACAATATAGCATAGAGTGATTGGATTATAAAGAAAAACAGTGGATTTCAGATTTTTATGAAAACCACTGTTTTTTTGTATGTTACCTATAATACAGGATGTCAGAATCACGAAATACGTTTTCTAAATCATAACTTTCTGTGTCTGTGACAGGATATTTTGCTGAATATAGCTTTTTGTCATCTGTTAATAAATGTATATCTTCATAGAAGTTTTGTATACATTTTATAATTAATTCATTTAACATTTCCTCTTTTATGGAACTGTTATAATCGATGGTTCATTGTGTAAGTGGAAAACAAATCTGACCATTAGTTTTTCAAAAAATCTTATATAAAAAAGATTTTGTATTTAGTAATTCCTTCAACATTAATTAGAACAATTCTTATGTATTTTTCTTTATATTCATACAGAGCTTCATGTGAAACTGCTCTGTTAAAAGATATCACTTTGTAATATACTTGGTATAATATTGTGTGTAAGTACATGATTAATGTTGTGATACAGAATTATGTATAGATAATATGAATAATTGAGGTTTGTATAAGGGTACAATAACTCATATTATATATATGAGATGATGCTTTTGGCAATAGTTTTTTACATGCACTTGCACCAGAGGTAAATATTGTTTCCCATTTGTACTTGGTACATAAAGTGTACAATCTCTGTAACAGTTGATGTGTGTTTGCCCGATTTGTTTTAATACTGCTATAATAATAACTAATCCAGTAAGGGAAGACGGATTTTATAGCACTTGAAATTACAAAGGAAATTATATAAACTGTTATAAGTGATAAACTTGAAAGAGGTGACTTAACTGTGAAAGTTTTAAAACAATTTTTTATTATATTGTTGATTTCTTGCGTTGGAGAGATTTTAAATATTCTTTTGCCATTACCGATTCCGGCTAGTATTTATGGAATGGTTTTAGTATTTGTTTTATTGCATACAGGTATACTAAAGTTAGAGGATATAAAGGATGCAGGAAAGTTTTTGATTGAGATTATGCCAGTTATGTTTATACCAGCAGGTGTAGGGTTGATGTCTTCTTGGGGAATACTAAAGCCTGTGCTAATACCAGTTAGCATAATTACAATAGCTTCAACGGTTCTGGTTATGGCAGGTGGAGGCAGAGTAACCCAGATTGTTATAAAACATAGTAATAGCACTAAGGAGGATAGTGAAAATGAATGATTTTTTTTCGACATCCATATATGCAGGGGTTGTCATTAGTTTGCTTGCTTATGTTTTAGGATTGTATTTGAAGAAAAAGTTTTCTCTTGCAATTTTAAATCCTTTGCTGATTTCTGTTGTTGTAACAATTATTGTACTTGTGGCAGGTAAAGTAGATTATGATATTTATTATGAGGGGGCAAAGTATTTAAGCTGGTTTTTGACTCCCGCTACGGTATGTCTTGCAATTCCATTATATGAACAGCTTACACTTTTAAAAAAGAATTTAAAAGCAGTAATCATTGGAATTACAACAGGAGTATTAACAAGTTTACTAACAGTTTTAATATTATCTCTTCTTATGGGACTGTCTCATAAAGAGTATGTTACACTGCTTCCCAAATCTATTACAACAGCAATTGGTATGGGAGTATCAGAAGAACTTGGCGGATATGTTACTATCACTGTTGCAGTAATTGTAATTACAGGAGTGCTAGGAAATATTTTGGCGGAACCTGTATGTAAACTGTTTCGTATAACAGAACCTATTGCAAAGGGAGTCGCAATTGGCTCTTCTTCCCATGCTATAGGAACTGCCAAAGCTATGGAGATGGGAGAAGTTGAAGGTGCAATGAGCAGTTTATCAATAGCTGTAGCAGGTATATTGACTGTAATTGGTGCAACTGTATTTTCTAATTTACTATGAAAGTTTAGCCAAAGGGTTGCATTTCGTGCAAGTTTACTTGCAAAGAAATGTAACCATCAACCTTCATTCGTGGTGGTGCAGTGGATACATTTATGTTAAACTATGCCAACATTACTTAAGTATCTAGGCTTTGGTTATGAATTTAAAAGTATGTTTGTTTGGCCATAATCTGTCTTTATTGTGTTACGGAGAGAAGAATGATTTGGAAGATTCCCGAGAAGTATATGAGAGGAGCTAATAAAGGTCATTAGCTGGATACTGGAACATTTTTAAGTCTTCGCAGAAAATTTGTCAACAATGATGATAAAAAAGAATTAAGCAAACAAATAAGAAAACAAGTGAAAGGATTGCTAGATTAAGATGAAAACGGAACTAATTATATTTGATTTGGATGGAACAATATTAAATACTTTAGAAGATCTTGCAGACAGTACGAATTATGCTCTTGCTGCCAACCAGCTTCCAGAGAGGACAATGGAGGAAATTAGAAATTTTGTGGGCAATGGCATTAGAAAATTAATAGAACGTGCTGTACCAGAAGGTTGTGAAGATATCAAAGTAGATAAAGTATTTGCCGATTTTGGGAAACATTATAAAGAGCATTGTGCAGATAAAACAAGACCTTATGAGGGGATTTTAGAACTGCTTAGTGAACTACATAGTAAAAAATATCATCTGGCAGTGGTATCCAATAAGGCAGACTTTGCAGTGCAGGAGTTATGTGAAACATATTTTCAGGGGAAGTTTGAATATGTAGTGGGAGAACGGAAAGGGATTCGGAGAAAGCCATACCCTGATAGTGTTCTGGAAGTTCTTGATAAACTGCAAATTAACAAGGAAAATGCAGTGTATGTGGGAGATTCCGAGGTAGATATCAAGACCGCAAAAAATGCTGGAATTAAGATGATATGTGTGGAATGGGGATTCCGTGACAGGGCGTATTTAATGAAACAGGGAGCAGAAAATTTTGCAGCCTTGCCTATAGAGATTTATAAATTTTTAGATTAATGTGTATATCAAATGAGACATGAACCTTATATTGTTGCAAAAATCTTGAGGTATTCCAGAGTTTGGCATTTTACAAATTCAGCTTTTAAGTAGTGATATAAAAAGAGGTGTCACACTGTGTATGTAACATATAGGATATAGTATTAATGTTCCATTATATTCTACTATATCTTATATGTTTTCTTATTGTGACAGCCTCTTATTAGCTTATAATTCCTCTACTTTTATTCACACTCACTATTTATGATAACGGCCTTCTTTAAGTTAGGGAACTGAGCCAATTCCATTTCTGATACATCGGTTAAATCGAAGAACATCTTCTTCATTCTATTGTGGAATAATATTTAGAAAGATTTCATTTCCACCATTCATATAGATTTCTTCTACTTTTTCAGCCAGACTTTTGGTATTGGTAGTTCTTTGAAATATAATATTGCTGGTTTGGTTAGATGTACTTGGATAATCGCTGACTTAAAATTATAATTATAAAATTCTAAAAATTCTTCTGTTTTTTCATGTTGATTTTTTCCTTTATATATAGTGGTAGTATTATAAGATATTTTGTTATTTTATTCAATTATAACTTGACATAAGTATGAAACCGTACTATAATCTTGGTATGATTTCGTACTTATGGGGGTGACTTATGGCAGAATATATAGAAGATGAACTGAAGCGATTTAATTATTTAACCAATGAAATTGATGCTGCTTATCACGAAGCCGCATTGAAACTTGGGTTATCAGATAGTGCAATGTTGATTCTTTATACTATATGTAATAATGGGGAGGAATGTCTCCTAAGTGATATTACCAAATTGTCAGGAATCAGTAAACAGACTTTAAACTCTGCACTCCGTAAGCTGGAGGGTGAAGAGATTGTGTATTTGGAGAAATTTTCTGGAAAGAAGAAGAGGATATGTCTTACAGAAAAGGGCAGGCTATTAGTAAAAGAAACAGTCTATCAGCTGATAAAAATTGAAAATGATATATTTGATTCTTGGACAAAAGAGGAGCGAAGGAGTTATATTGCACTTACAGAAAGATATCTTTCTTCTTTCAAAAATAAAATAAAGGAGTTATGACAATGAAGATAATTACAATTAGCCGTGAGTTTGGAAGTGGTGGCAGAGAACTTGGAAAACGTCTTGCTGATGAACTTGGTTTTGACTATTATGATAAAGAGATCATTACTGCCATAGCACAAAAGCAGGGGCTTAATGAAGGGTATGTAGAAAAGACATTGGACAGTCGTGTTTGGCGGAGTGTTCCATTGACCTTTCGCCGTTCATTTTCCAGTTCTGCTATACTGCAAGCTACACAGACCAATCTGCTTTTAGAGCAGAAACATGTTATTGAGAATATTGCAAAAGCAAAAAGAGACTGTGTTATTGTTGGACGTAATGCAGATGTTATTTTGAAAAATGAGCAGCCTTTTCATATTTTTGTTTGTGCAGATATGGAAGCTAAAATCCAGCGGTGTATGGAACGTGCCTCTACAGATGAAAAGCTATCTAAAAAAGAGATTATACAAAACATCCGCCGTATTGATAAAAACCGTGCAAATACACGTGAGTTAATTACCAATAGTAAATGGGGGGAACTTGGCAGCTATCAGCTTGCTGTCAACACAACCAATTGGAATATGAAGGAATTGGCACCAGCTATTGCAGATTTTATAAAACGGTGGTATGGGAGAGGAGAGAAAAAATGAATATTCAGTTATCCGACCAGTTCACATATAAAAAATTGCTTCGTTTTACATTACCATCTATTATCATGATGATTTTTACTTCTATCTATGGTGTAGTGGATGGATATTTTGTTTCAAATTATGTGGGAAAAACACCTTTTGCTGCAGTCAACTTCATTATGCCCTTTTTGATGATTCTTGGTGCTGTCGGATTTATGTTCGGTACAGGTGGCAGTGCATTAATTTCTAAAACAATGGGCGAAGGGAATGACGATAAGGCAAAGAGATTATTTTCTTTGTTTGTGTATGTGTCAGCGGTTTTGGGAACTGTTATTGCTGTCTTAGGTATAATTTTTGTTCGTCCTGTTGCTGCTTTCCTAGGGGCAGAAGGTACAATGCTGGAGGATTGTGTTACTTATGGAAGGATTATTCTTCTTGCACTTCCTGCGTTTATATTGCAGTATGAATTTCAGAGTTTTTTTGTAACCGCAGGAAAACCACAAATGGGACTAATGGTTACTGTTGCTGCTGGTGTGACTAACATGTTGTTGGATGCTCTTTTGGTTGCGGTATTCTCTCTTGGACTTCCAGGTGCAGCTGCAGCAACTGCTATCAGTCAGTGTGTAGGTGGAATTATTCCATTCATTTATTTTTGTAGCCGTAATTCAAGTTTGTTACGGCTGACAAAAACAAAATTTGAAGGCAAAGCTTTACTAAAAGCCTGTACAAATGGTTCATCAGAACTAATGTCAAATATTTCCATGTCTGTAGTTAGTATGCTCTATAATGGTCAGTTGATGAGATATGCAGGGCAAGATGGTGTTGCAGCTTATGGCGTATTGATGTATGTCAATTTGGTTTTTCTTGCTGCTTTTATTGGTTATTCGGTGGGGACAGCACCTGTTATAGGATATCACTATGGAGCAGAGAATCATAATGAACTGAAAAGTTTGTTAAAGAAGAGCCTTGTCATTATTGCTATATTTTCAGTAGTGATGCTGATTGCTGCTGAGTGTCTGGCAAAACCACTTGCCACAGTATTTGTTGGATATGACCAGAAACTTTTGGAACTGACTTTACATGGTTTTGTAATATTTTCTTTCGCTTTTCTTTTTGCAGGATTTGCTATTTTTGGATCCTCATTTTTTACTGCTCTTAACAACGGCTTAGTGTCAGCATTAATTGCCTTTTTGCGGACTTTGGTATTTCAAGTTGCAGCAGTAATAATTTTTCCACTAGTTTGGGGAATTAATGGAATTTGGTTTTCTATTGTTGCTGCTGAATTGATGGCTGCAATCGTAACAGCTTTGTTTTTGTTTGGCAAGAGGGGAAAGTATCATTATTAAGAATGTTTTTTAAAAGGTATTGTGTATATAACACAGTACCTTTTTAAAAAGATAACATTACCTGATATGTATGTGCAATCTTATTTTTATACTGTTTGCTCATACATATCAGGTGGTTACAAGAACAGGTTGTGCGTAGCAACCAACACTTTCATTTATGGTATTTCTACCGAAGGCATTATAATAGTTTACTTTCTAACTACAGAAATTCTTTCTTGAATGTGATTACCTTTTGTAATTTCATCCACTAAAGCAATTGCATAATCAGCATAGCTAATAATACTTTCACCTTTATCATTTAAAGTGAGTTCTTCTCCTGCAAGAATGTATTCACCAGTACGTTCTCCTTCTGCTTGAAAGTCACCTGCAGGACTAATATAAGTCCATTTTACGTCTGTTCTATTACGAAGTTCTCCCAGTGCTTTCGCCATTGCTGATGCAAGTGGTTTAAATACATCAGGAAAATCAGGACCATCCGCTACACATGCAGTGTGTTCTGGATTTACATAAAGACTTCCAGCACCTCCGACCACTATTAATCTTATATCTGTACCAGACAGGGCATCGCACAATACTTTGAGAGAGGTACTATGAAGTGGAAGTACATCCTCTGTCCATGCACCAAATGCATCAACGACAACATCGAAACCTGCCAAATCTTCTGCTTTAATATCAAGAATATCCTTATAGATGGACTGTGGAGCAGAGGAATAGTTATCTCCTCTTACGATAGCTGTTACGTTAAGTCCTCTTTCTACTGCCTCTTTTGTTATAAGTTTTCCTGCTTTACCATTTGCACATATTACTGCTAATTTCATAATTATTACCTCCTAAGATTTTTTGTTGTAATGATTGTTGTTACATCTTGTACTTTTAATATATCACTATTTTGATGTAATGTCAATGGTTACAACAAAAAATAAAAAAATTTTCATAACGGTTTAGTAACAGGCTAATTGTTGCACAGTTTAGCCTATGAGCTGAACGGTTATTAAAAATCAAGGTATTTTAGATAGATATCTTCCATACCTTGATTTTTCCTAAATTCCATCTTGCAAATATTTTTTCATATCCTGTTTTAAGTTTTCCAATGTAATAGAATCAAGTTCTTTCTCCATAGAAGACTGAACTTGAAGAAGCTTATCATCTAAAACGTGATGGATATTTTTTCCAACAGGACAGTTTGTATTTGGATTTTCGTGAAAGTGAAATAAATTTCCATTTTCAATACATTCCACAGCACGGTATATATCTAAAAAAGTAATCTCTTTTAATGGTTTTGCAATAGTAGTACCACCAGTTCCCCGTGCTACTTCAATCAAACCTGCTCCTTTTAGCTGACCTAATATTTTTCTTATAATGACAGGATTCACATTGGTACTTCCTGCAAGAAAATCACTTGTTACCTTATATTCATTTCCAAAAGTATCTATACAGGCAAAAATATGAATTGCCAATGTAAAACGACTTGAAATCTGCATAAATCTATCACCTTTCTGTTTTTGTAACCTAAGTAGTCCACTATTATTTTACTTTGAACTTGCTATAGTGTCAATGATTACAATATAAGAGGGATTACTCACTTTAAAATTGTTTGAGAAGTTGCGTGCTATTAAACTTAATAGTAGTTACAGTTGGAATGTTATGCTTAAAAGTAAAGATATATTTCAGTTATTAAGAGAAGAATAAAAAGGAGCTGGGATTGATATAAGACTAAAATGCAGATAGACTTTTATACTGATAGTTGATGCAAAAATGATACATTTTGAAAATAGAATGGGTACAACAAAAGAATAGCCTAGATAAAATAACAGGAGATGATAATATAAATGAAGATGAAACGAACGAAAAAAAGAAATCTTATTGTTTATACCCTAAGAATAATAACTTTTTTTATAGTTGTAGATATATGTTATCTTATGATATATGGTTGTCTGCATTTATCTGTTTTTTTTGAAGAAAATAAGAAACAATCTGTTTTTGGATTGAACAATATTGATATAAATAAATATAATTCTACAGAACTACCAGCTATAACACAGAAAAATATAAAGATTGTTCTTGATGCTGGACATGGAGGAAAAGATAATGGTACCAGTTATGAAGAAGAGAAAGAAAAAGATATTAATCTTGCGGTAGTAGAGAAATTGAAGGAGATTTTAGAACAAAATGGGTTTACTGTGGTGTTGACAAGAGCAACAGATGAATTTATAAGTCTGGACGAACGTGTTGATATAGCAAATCAAATAGAAGCAGATCTATTTATTAGTATCCATTGTAATGATTATCCACAGGATACATCAATTAAAGGTTTGGAATGCTATTATCCAGAAAAATCAATAGATGGGGAGAGTTATGCAAAAAGTATTATAGAAATATTAAAAAAGAGAGGAAATGTAACAACAAGAAATGCAAAATCGGAAGATTATCGTGTACTAAGATATACGAAGATGCCTGCTGTTTTAATAGAGTTGGGGTTTATTTCTAATAGGGAAGAGAGAGAAAATTTAGTAAATAATGATTATCAAAAGATATTGGCAGAAGAATTGGCAGAATGTATTTTACAGAATGCGGATGAGCTAAGATAGCAGTCAAGTTGAATTTATAGTTTACAGGAGAATCCAAATTTATTGGATTCTCTTCTTTTGTGGTTGACAATTTAAACCTAATATGCTACTATAGGTTTACAAAATAAACCAAAAAGGAGTGAAACTTATGAAATCAAAAGAAAGTATTCAAATAACTAATAAAGAATGGTATGTGATGAAAGCGTTATGGGAAAAGGAACCACAATCTCTTATGGATTTAGTAGGTGAGTTGAAGGAAAGAGTTGGCTGGAGTAAAAGCACTTGTGCCACTATGGTGCGTCGTATGACAGAGAAAGAACTGATAAGTTATAAGCTGCAAGGTAAAACAAAACATTTTTATACCCTTATTAAAAAAGAAGAAGTCATTGTTCCAGAAACAAAAAATTTCTTAAAGAGAATTTTTGATGGTAGTGTGGGCATGATGATGAGTACGTTAATGGAGCAAGGAAGTCTTAGTGATAATGATATTGAGGAATTAGAGAAAATTTTACATCAGGCAAAGAAAAAATAGGAGGGAGAGTTTATGGACAAAATAATAGAATTTTTCATTACATCTTCTATCTTAATTTTGTTTATTATAGCAATTCGGAAGTATTTTAGAGGAAAGGTAAAACATAAATTTATTTATGGCTTGTGGTTAATTGTTTTCCTGCGATTTTGTTTTCCGCTAAACTTTGTAAGTTCTTCTTTTAGTATTATGAATGGTTTCCGCCAATTGCAAGAGATTTCAACACTGGAAAGAAGAGAAAATATTGAAGAAAATAAAAAAGAAAATAGAACGGAGGAACAGTTAGTAGATAATATAAAAGTAGATGAGAAAATTGAAAAGCAGAAAGCGAAGCAGGATAATATCATAAATAAAAAGTCAGAAAAAACGGAAAGTGTAGCAGTAAAAGATACACAAACTAAGAAAACATCTAGTTTGATATGGGTGGTACGAAGTTGGATTTTGGGAGTACTTCTATGTTTTACAGTTTTTATATTTTCTAATCTAAGATTTTATCAAACACTTAAAAGTAACCGCAAATCTGTAGCAGAGTATCAGAAGGGAAAACTGATTGTATATCAAACAAATAAAGTATCTACACCATGTTTGTTTGGCGTGTGTAAGCCAGCCATTTATATTCCAAATAATATTATAGAGAACCTTTCCCCATTAGATATACAACAGATATTAGAACATGAACAAATGCATTATAAGCATTTGGACCATATTTGGTCGCTTTTGCGATGCATCATTGTCAGTCTTTATTGGTTTGATCCTTTAGTCTGGCTGGCAGCAAAGATGTCCAAACAAGATGCAGAATTTGCCTGTGATGAAGGAGTATTGGAAAAGAAAAGTTATCATGCCCGGATTGCTTATGGAGAAATGTTACTGCATGTAGCCATGTATAGTAAAAGAGTTTCCATGCTTTGCCCAGTAACCGCAGTACATAATGGAAAAAAGGAAATGAAAAAAAGAATGGAGGAAATAAGAATGAAAAAGAATTATCAAAAAAGAAAGTTTCTATTGTTGGCATTTGCTTTGGGAGTTGGAACAATAGCTACCTTTACTGGTTGTGGAGTAAAAGAAAAGGCAACAGAGAGGATAATTGGTGAAGCTGATGCTGCATCAACCATATCTGCGGGAGATCAAACAAAAGAAAAAACAACAAAGAAAACAAATCAGATTACCGTTTCAGAACCTGTATTAGATATGACAGGTACAACTGGTGCAGATGGTGTCAGACTATATTATGCAGATGATAAAAAACTAATTTTTGCAGGGTATTTTGGGTTGTTTGTTTATGACAGAACGAAAGAGGAGATTTTCCGAGCTGTAGATTTACAACCAATAGAATGTAATATGACCCAAGGTGATAACGCTTGTGAGATTCTCATATCAGAAGATGGAGAAACCGTATATCTTCATTGTGTAAAAAAAGATGAAATGTATGTATATGATATAAATGAGAATAAATTAGGTAAAAAACCTTATGACTTGAAAAACATCGCTCTTTATCAGGGAAAGGTAAATGATGGGAAAGGTACAATTACATACACAAGTAAAGGTAAGAAAAAAGAGATAGCCTTGGTGTGCTGTTTTGGCTCTATTGGTGATTTGGGATATTGGGAAAATGATGAACCAGTAATACCTATTTTTACAAAATCACCTTATAAAAATACAAAAGTATTTAATCCAGAAGATATACATGATTTAAAAGAAGCTGTTATGTATATAGAAGGAAAAGAGTACAAAATAACCAATGCCAAAGATTTAAAATGGTTGGAACAACATTTCGCTAATCCAATAGAAGAAATAAAAGGCAAATCGGCATGCCCATTTTATAATCCTATATATCTTTTAAGAGAAGATGGAACTTCTGGAATGTTATATCCAGCATTAGACGATTGTTCTGTTTATCGAACAGCAGAAGATAAGTATTACGAATATGAGAAAACAACAAATGATAAGTTTTTGAAAATGCTTGGATGGTCACGTTAAAAAGTGCATTGACATTCTTATCAATCTATGATAAATTAAAAACAGCAAGAAGGGAGTAGTTGCATGTTATGCATGTCCTAGTTTTCGTCAGTACGTCTTATTGAAGACCGGAGGCTAGGTGACAGACCGTTAAACAAGACTTTTTGTGTACGCTTAATGTACACAAAAGGTCTTTTTCTTTTGCAAAAAAATATACGAAAGGATGATAGGATGAAAGAAATTTATCAATGGACAAAGGAAGAATTGTTTGAAAAGTTTGGCAGCAAAAGCGGACTAAGTGGAAAACAGGCAGAGGAATTATTGCAAAGACATGGGGAAAATTCCTTAGAAGAACAAGGAAAGAAAAGCATGGCAGCTGTTTTTGTGGAGCAGTTTGCAGATTTGCTGGTTGTAATATTGATTATAGCAGCTATTATTTCCATGTTGTCAGGGAATGTAGAAAGTACCATAGTTATCTTTACAGTGATTGTTCTAAATGCTATCTTGGGAACGATACAGTATGTGAAGGCGGAAAAATCCTTAGATTCCCTAAAAGAATTATCTGCCCCTAAGGCAAAAGTGTTAAGGGATGGGATAAAGAAGGAGATTGCATCAAAAGAAATTGTTCCAGGTGATGTGTTGCTGCTGGAAGCGGGAGACATGATTGCCGCAGATGGAAGAATCATTGCCAATTATTCCTTGCAGGTAAATGAGAGTTCACTAACTGGAGAATCTACAAATGTGGATAAAAAAGATGAAGAATTATCTAAAGAGACAGCACTTGGTGACAGATGCAATATGGTATTCTCTGGAAGTTTAGTTACTTATGGAAGGGCGGAAGTACTCGTAACAGCTACTGGCATGAATACGGAGATGGGGAAAATAGCAGCCTTAATGAATAACACAAAAAACAAAAAAACACCATTACAAGTAAGCCTGGATGATTTTAGTAAGAAACTTGCTATTATAATCATGATAATTAGTTTCATTGTTTTTGGATTGCGTCTTTGGCAGAAGGAACCGGTTTTAGATTCCTTAATGTTTGCAGTTGCATTGGCAGTAGCAGCTATTCCAGAGGCACTAAGTTCCATCGTTACAATTGTGCAGGCAATGGGAACTAGAAAAATGGCAGCAGATAACGCTATTATAAAGGATTTAAAAGCAGTGGAGAGTTTGGGCAGTGTATCTGTTATCTGCTCTGATAAGACAGGAACATTAACCCAGAATAAAATGACAGTAAAAGAAATCTATATAGATGAAAAGTGTATTTTGCCAGAGGAAGTGGATATAAGTATACAATTACATAGATATCTTTTATATATTGCCATTTTAAATAATGATTCTGCAATTCATGATGGAAATGATATTGGAGACCCTACAGAAACCTGTTTATTAAGTATGGCTAGAAAAGCTGGACTGCTTGATATAGGAACCACAGAAGAAGATATTAGAAGTCTGATGCCAAGAATGGAAGAGATACCATTTGACTCGGACAGAAAGTTAATGAGTACGAAATATCTTGTACACGGTGAGCCAACTGTATTTACAAAAGGTGCGGTAGATGTATTGTTGGATAGAATAGATAATATCGCTACAAGCACTGGGGTACGGCCAATTACAAAAGAAGATAAGATGAAAATAGAAAAACAGAATCAATATTTTTCGGAGAACGGGTTAAGAGTATTAGCATTTGCATATAAAGAATGTGCAGAAGAGGAAAATTTATCTGTTGAAAATGAATATGGTTACACCTTTGTGGGACTGGTATCTATGATTGACCCGCCTAGAGAAGAATCCATAAAAGCAGTTGAGGATGCCATTGGTGCAGGAATAAAAACTGTTATGATTACAGGAGACCATAAAGTAACCGCAACAGCAATAGCAAAGCAGATTGGAATATATCAGGAAGGGGATATGGCAGTTACAGGTCAGGAACTGGATAAAATGACAGATGAAGAGCTGGATACTGTTTTGGAGAAGATTTCAGTATATGCCAGAGTGTCACCAGAAAACAAAATCAGAATTGTGGATGCTTGGCAGAAAAATGGTAAGATAGTGGCTATGACAGGTGATGGCGTAAATGATGCACCAGCTTTGAAGAAAGCAGATATTGGTGTTGCTATGGGAATAACAGGGACAGAAGTTTCTAAGGATGCATCTGCAATGATATTAGCAGATGACAATTTTGCTACTATAATAAAAGCAGTGTTGAATGGACGTAATGTATATAGAAACATTATGAATGCAATACAATTTTTATTATCAGGGAATATGGCAGCAATATTTGTTGTACTATTTTGTTCCTTGATGGCACTAGATACACCTTTTGAACCAGTACATTTATTATTTATTAATCTATTAACGGATTCTCTGCCCGCTTTGGCAATTGGCATGGAGCCTTCTGATAAGATGTTATTAAAGAATAAGCCAAGAAATTCAAAAGCAGGTATGTTAACAAAGAAATTTTCATTAAGATTATTTGGATATGGCTTATTGATTGCAGTGGTAACATTAACAGCATATTATCAAGGGTTAAAATTAAATCCAATGACTGCAAGTACAATGGCATTTGCGACTTTGACAGTGGCAAGGTTATTTCATGGATTTAATTGCAGAAGTGATTATTCCATTTTTAAAATAGGACTTCGCAGTAATAAGTGGAGTGTAGCGGCTTTTGCAATAGGTATTTTGCTAATCTCCTTTGTTTTATTTGTTCCATATATGCATAAATTGTTTATGGTATCTGCTTTATCTACCACACAGATTGCCTGCATGTTTGGATTAGCTTGTGTACCAACCATTATCATACAATTGATTCGCAAAATAAGGGAAATAGGATTAAAGGAAATTTAGTAACAAAAAAGTTTATAGAATAAATTGAATTTATCATATAAATTTGATAACATGAAGATAGGAGAAAGAAGTGAGTAGTATGCGTATGAAAAATTACAGAATAATAAGCCTTTTATTGGTAATATTTGTAGCTTTATCTGGAATGTGTTTTGAAGATACAAAAGCAGATTCTTACTTTGCATACGTATCTATGGAAGATAATAGTTTCAATTTTATATCAGATGAAACTGAAATTAGTGATACACATCCTTGCACTAGTGAAATGCTGGGTGTGCGGAATAATGCTGGTATACAACGGCTGGCAAGCCAATATCTTAATCAAAAAAGGCAAAATAGAATATCTTACAATTTCTTATTTTTAGATATCTTTTCTCTCAGTGAAAGGATAAAAAAATTCTTTATAAGTTCTGAGGCAACACAAGTTTATAATCAATGCCAAGAGGAACTTGTTGCAAATTATATTCATAAATCGGATGGAAAAAAACGAATCTAAAAATTCCCCTATTGCCTATGTGACCATAGGTTTATTTGAGTACATAAAATTAAAGATGTCAACGAAAGTTTGTGAAGCATGCAGAAATCGTAATTACAGTTTAGCCTATGGGATGAACTGTTACAAAACGTATGCTTATTTCTGTATGCCTTTTATGGAGGAATAGTTATGATTGAAAATATTTTTGTAGGAATCATGTTTATAATTGTAGTAGCAGCAGGTATCTGGGGCTGGTGGATAGAAAATGGAAACTCATCTTCTAAAGATAAGAAAGAGGATCAAAACAGAAAGGATTTAGAACAATGACCTTTTCAGATTTAATGGGATTATTTGGTGGTTTAGCTTTGTTTCTTTATGGAATGCAGATGATGAGTACCGGATTAGAGGCAGCAGCTGGTAATAGAATGAAACTGATATTAGAAAAGCTGACAGCAAATAGATTTATGGGTATATTAGTAGGTGCACTTATAACAGCAGTAATTCAGTCTTCATCGGCTACAACAGTCATGGCTGTTGGATTTGTAAATTCAGGAATGATGACACTCAATCAGGCAGTATGGATTATCATGGGGGCAAACATAGGTACTACCATAACAGGACAGTTAATTGCGTTAGATGTAGGAGAACTTGCACCATTAGTAGCATTTATAGGAGTAGCAGCCATTGTATTTTTTAAGAACGAAAAAGTAAAACATATTGGCGGGATTATGGCAGGTTTAGGTGTTCTTTTTATTGGTATGGACATGATGAGTTTGGCAATGAAGCCATTAGCAGACTCCGAAAGTTTTGTAAATTTACTAACGAAATTTGAGAATCCGATACTTGGAATTTTGGCAGGAACGGTATTTACCGCATTGATTCAATCATCATCTGCATCTGTTGGTATCCTGCAAGCATTGGCAGGCAGTGGTGTCATTGGGTTAAAAAGTGCAGCATTTGTATTATTTGGGCAAAATATTGGTACTTGTATAACTGCTTTATTGGCTTCCGTTGGAACAAGTAGAAACGCAAAGAGGACAACTTTAATTCATATTATGTTTAATGTATTTGGAACAATTGTGTTTACCATATTATGTTTAGCAACGCCAATTATTTCTATGGTACAAGGCTGGACACCGGATAATGCAACAGCACAAATAGCAAATTTACATACCATGTTTAATATAATAACCACCCTTCTATTATTGCCAGTTGGCACTTGGATGACAAAAGTTGCAAAAGTAATTCTTAAAGATAAGGGTGAAAAAGAAACCGATGACATGCGGGTATTGTATTTGTTGGATATCAAGCACATAAATACAGAAAAGTTAGGTCCATCTATTATCTGTATGGAAGGTATTAAAAAAGAATTACTGCGGATGATGGAGATGGCAAAAAACAATGTTTTTGAAGCATTTGACGTTGTAACAAATAGTAAGAAGGATATATATTCTGTAATAGAAAACAGAGAGGATTATGTAGATTTTCTTAATAAAGAAATATCAAAATATATTACTTCTGCTGTATCATACGAAAGTACCACTGTAGGCAGCCAGATCTTTAATTCTTTGTTTTCTATTACAAGCAACATTGAAAGAATTAGTGACCATGCCATGAATATAGCAGGATATTCCAATATGATTGCGGATAAAAATATTTCATTTTCAGAGCAGGGGAATCAGGAACTTGCTAAGATGCGGAGTACTTGTGAAGAACTGTTTGCATTGTTGTTAGATAGACCAATTGATATGATAGAATGGCATGAAAAAGTGGCATGTCTGGAACAGAAAATGGATGATATGACAGTACAGTATAGGGAAAATATGTATGGAAGAATCCAGTTAGGTAAATGTTCGGATGAGAGCAGCATTTTGTTTTCTGAAATGCTGACAGATTTTGAACGTATTGGCGACCATGCATTGAATATATCCAATGAAATGCTTAAGATTGCAATGGTTGAGAAGTAAAAGAGAGTTGCTATAGCAAGAAAAGCATATACATAATATAGTAGGTAATATTAGAGAGTGATAACAGTTTAGGTAACTACACTGTTATTACTCTCTATTTTTTAGCAAAGAAAACTTTGCAAAAGTATTGACAAGTAAACTTGGCATGGTATAATGTATATGAAAGCAAAAGTTAATGTAATAGTTTGGATATCTAGAATGTTACTATTTAATTACAAATTAAATAGACACATATCGTTTTCATTTTGTGTCTGTAAAAAGAAAGGTGAAATTTATGAATAAAGAAGAAATTTTAGCAAAAAGCCGAAAAGAAAATGAAAGATGTGATGAATTTCAGATACAGATACGGGACAAATCCATGAAATGGACATATATTACATTGGTTGTTGTTGCAGCGATTTTTGCGTGGATACGTGCCGAGCAAGGACTTCCTATGATGGATTTATGTGTAACGATATGTTCTTCCGTTTGTGTAGGACAATTCTATCGTTTTATAAAAACAAAAGATAAATGGTGTCTGATAATGGCAGTAATTACATTGCTTGTAGGTATATTTGCAGTTATCCGATTCTTAGGAGGACACTAGAATATGGAAGATAGCTTAGTATTAAAAAATCGTTTAAAAGATGCAAGAAAAGAAAAGAGCTTATCCCAGGCTCAGCTTGCAGAAATAGTAGGTGTATCAAGAAATACCATTAGTTCCATAGAGACAGGACAATTTAATCCTACAGCAAAACTGGCATTAATTTTGTGTATTGCATTAGATAAGAAATTTGAAGAATTATTTTATTTTGATTAGTGAAGAAGTTTGTAATTACCTGCAATGCTAAGACAAATAAAATAGCAGTACATACATATAAAATATATATAAGGAATTCCATAGAATGTATGGTATCATCAAAAGAATCCACAATAAAATATTCTGATTTTAATTTTCCAATTATCTTCAGAAATTCGGATAAGCCGCTATCGCAATGTGCCCATATATTTAGTTCATTATCCTTGCCAATTTGCTGATATACCCATACAGGAAGATAAGAGGATGGTAAATCATCCTTTGCATCACTATAAATTCCCCGAACCTTTAATTGGAGATTATCGCCATTGGTTTGCATAATAAGAGTAGCCCCTACATCTATATTTAGTTTAGATGCTAAGGTATCTTCTAACCAGATAGGACATATCTCTGTAACTGTGTTATCCTTTTCTTTCCATACCGTTCCCTTTATAATCTGTTCATTGATTTCTTTTAATGTTTCACTATTTTTTCCCTGTCGGTAAAACTCGAATTGCATTCCACTATCTAAAGTTTTTGTTGCAATTATTCCCTTTTGATGGTCTGTGAAGCTGGTAATATAATTTTCCATCAGCATATCATAGCTATAGGAATCAATGATGTAATTTTGACGAATCAGATAATCTATATCAGATAAACAGATATTGGAAATATTGATACTTCCCAGCTCACTATTCTTTACTTCCTTATAAATGTTGTCAGGCAGCTTTATTGCCAAACTCATTACTAAAATTGCAACTCCAGCAAGAATCGAAGAAATCACTACATTTAACAAAAAAAATACTGAAAAGTTCGCATTTCCCCCAGACTAACTAATATATTTCTCTTCATTTTCTATGTTCATTCCATCCTTCATAAGAATTTTTCTATCTGCATATTTAGTACATTTTACGTTATATTTTGACTATATTAACATGAAATTGTAAAAATATAGAGTATATATTTTTTTTTATTTGAACAGAAACGCAAAAGTATTATAATTAGCAGATTATAAGTAGCTTGACTTTCATGTCCTACAGGTGTAATATTTATATAAAGTTTATAAGACTATTTTTTTGTATAAAAATCTTACAAATGTAATATCAAAAGGAAAGGAATGTGGAATTTGAAAAAAAGAATAAAATATCTATGTATTACAGTGGCTATTTTCGGGATAATAGTGACAAGTGTTTTTATAAGTAAAGTTGCTTTTTTAGATAAAAAAGAGACTAGAAGAACACCTGAAGAACTTCTGATTGCATATATGAATTACATTCCCGAACAGAACTATGAAAAGATGTATGCTATGTTAGCAAAAGAAGCATTAGGAAATATTAATGAAGAAGATTTTATAAAACGTAATTCAGCTATTTATGAAGGCATAGAAATAAAAAATATGACAATTGACATTCTTGAGTATAACCAAGAGAAAAAAGCTGTAACATATAAGACTTCTTTTGATACGGTTGCAGGAAATATTAGTTTTGAAAATGAAGCATTTTTTTTAGAAGGTGAAGATGGCTATAAATTAGTTTGGGGGGATTCTTTAATTTTTCCAGAACTATGTTCTGCGGATAAGGTTAGAGTGTCTGTCATAGAGGCAAGACGTGGTGAAATTCTGGACAGAAAAGGGCGTGTTCTTGCAGGAAAAGGTATTGCATCTTCCGTGGGAATTATCCCAGGAGAATTGGAAGATACAAAGATAGCAATTCGGCAGTTAGGTAAATTATTGGAGATCGAACCTCAAACAATTGAGAAAAAATTGGCAGCGAAATGGATAAAGGAAGATTCTTTTGTACCAATTAAAACAATTCCCAAAGTAGAAGAGATAGAGTTGTTATCTATAAATCCAGATAAAGAAGTGTTAAAGGAAAAGGAAAGACAAGAAAAAATGCTGGAAATTCCGGGAGTGATGATAACGGATACCAAAGTGCGGGAGTATCCTTTGAGAGATGCGGCAGCACATTTGATAGGATATGTAAAGAATGTTACAGCAGAGGATTTGGAAGAACACAAGGGAGAAGGTTATACTGCCAATAGTGTAATTGGCAGCAGTGGAATGGAGGGTTTATTTGAAAAAGAACTAAAAGGGCAGAATGGATGTAGAATTTATATTGTAGATGCTGATGGTATTGAGAAAAAGGAATTGGCAAGTGTAACAGTACAACATGGCAAGGATATAAAATTGACTATAGATGCAGAGCTTCAGAACATATTATATGAAAAGTTTAAAGAGGACAAAAGCTGCTCGGCAGCCATAAATCCTTATACAGGAGAAGTGCTGGCTCTTGTCAGCACACCATCTTATAATACTAATGATTTTATCATGGGATTATCTAATAAACAATGGAAAATCATAAATGAGGATGAGAATCAACCCATGTATAACCGTTTCCGACAGGTTTGGTGTCCTGGTTCTACATTTAAACCTATTATTGCTGCGATTGGATTGGAAGCAGGGAAGATTGACCCAGCCGAAGATTTTGGAAATGTAGGTTTGAGATGGCAAAAGGATACATCATGGGGAGCATACCATGTGACAACACTTCATGCTTATGAGCCAGTTAATTTAGAAAACGCATTGATTTATTCTGATAATATTTATTTTGCAAAAGCTGCATTGAAAATAGGAATAGAACAGATGCAGAATTTTTTAACTAGGCTGGGATTCTGTGAAGAACTGCCATTTGAAATCAGAATGGCAGAATCAAAGTATTCCAATACAGAAAAAATAGAAACAGAAATACAGTTAGCAGATAGCGGTTATGGACAGGGTCAGATTTTGATTAATCCATTACATTTAGCATGCATTTATTCAGCTTTCTGTAACAAGGGAAAAGTTATCAAACCTTATTTAACTTATCAGAAGAAAACTGCAGCTGAGTATTGGATTCCAGCTGTATTTTCAGGTGATGTAGCGGATAGGGTATTAAAAGGAATGAAAAAGGTTGTGAATGATCCCAATGGAACAGGATATGCAGCTCATCGGGAGGATATAGCTTTGGCAGGCAAAACAGGAACAGCAGAGATAAAAGCATCGAAGGAGGATACTTCTGGTACAGAATTAGGCTGGTTTTCTATTTTTACGACTGAGAAAGCGATGAAATATCCAATTTTGATTGTTAGTATGGTAGAAGATGTGAAAGGGAGAGGAGGCAGTGGTTATGTTGTTGAAAAGTATAAACAGGTTTTGGAAGAATGGTTCCGTAATAATTAGTAGAAATTTAGGAAGATACTTGTATGTGATATGTATGCTTGGTTTATTTGGAATTGCAGGGTGTAGTAATATCACTAAGTCAAAAGATTCCTATCAAAAAAATAATAGTGAGGATTCGTCTTTAAAACAGAATAACTTAAATGAAGAACGAGAGCAATTAGAAAAAGGATATGATCTCCCAATTGATGATAATGAAAGGAAAGAAGCAGAAAGAGATTGTATAAAAGTGATGGAGCTTATTTCTGATATTTATAAGTATGCAGAAAAAGGAGACTCTTCTAATGTTGTTCTTTCGGAAGAGACCGTTCTAAAGATGCAGGATAAGCTGAAAGAAACAAGATGTCCTATTACTGCAGCAGTGATATACTCAAATATGGAAAATTATAAGGATATGGAAGACTTTCTAAAGAAATGCCAAGAAAAGAAAAGCAGCAAAAAAGTAGTTTATGAGATTCGTTCTGATGGCGGGATAAATAGAATGAAATATATTTTTAATGGAGTAGATATGTATGTTTTAGGCACAAGTGCAATGTGGAACAAGGAAAATAAGGCAAAGATTACTTATAGTTCTTATACTAAAATAAAGGAGTGGAGATATACAAAAAAAGGCTGGTTCTGCTATGAATTGTGTGTGCCAGAACTGCCAGAAGTTAGTGAAACAGTTGACGGGAGCTATTTAGTGAGAGTAAAACCAATGAACGAACAATATCGTGAGATGTCAATAAAATGTGTAAAAGGATTGGGATATCAGGGGCATAATCTTTTTAATTCAAATTGGGATGATAAACATATGGAGGAATTAGATTACAAAGGAATGTATAGATATTTGTATGAAATGAAATATCAGAAGGAATTTTCTGATGAGAGTTATCCAGAAGGAATACCCAAAGATGAATTTGAGTGTGTGATTATGGAATATCTTCCAGTAACAGCAAAGCAGCTACAAGAATATGTAACATTTGATAAGAAAAAGCAGATTTATACATGGGGAGAAGCAGGAAGTTTTAACTATATACCATCTTTTATTGGAACTTCTGTACCTGAGGTTACGAAAATAAAAGAAAATAAGAATGGCACAGTCACATTAACTGTAGATGCTGTATGTGAAATGGTTTTATGTGATGATGCAGCTATAACCCATGAACTTATTATTAAGTTTAATAAAGATGGAGGGTTTAAGTATTTAGGAAATAAGATTTTGGAAAATCCTGCACGAAAGATTAAAGCACAGGATAATAAAAATAATTATCTAAAATTTTCTATCTCCATAGACGATTTTATTAGTTGTTACAATAAATATTATTGGAATGATAAAGGTGTTCATTATTTACAACCATATTCAGAATGGAATTCGTCTGTGCAGAGTTTCGGAAAACATAAGGGTGACATTCATTCTGAATTTAAAACAGATAAAAAAGTATGGACTCTTCCAACAATTACAATTTATACAGCAGAGGGTGAAGACATAGCAATAATCCTCCCAGTGATTTATATTATCATAACCAAATAGGTGTGTATCCATACTTTGCATTCGGTGAAAGTGTCCGCTTATGTATTATTCCAGTAACACCAAAGGTGATTAAAGAGTATGAAAAGAAAGGAACAAGGATACATAACATAGGATAAAAAGATTTTTATTTCCATATATTCATATCAGATAAGATAGACAAGGAAATTTCCGATGCCTTGCTTCCTGTAGCATTATCAGATGATTGAATATTAGTGGAAAAGAAATATGTATTATCATTGTTTTTAATACATCCAACAAACCACCCATTTACATTTTTTTCATTTACTTGACCTGTTCCCGTTTTTCCATAAAAGTCTCCATGTTCCGTAGATAATATATGAATAGAATTTTTTACTGTGTCAATATTATGTGGTGTAAAATCTAAACCATTTGTAAATAATTTTTTTAAAAGTTCCACTTGTTCTATTGGGGAGATTTTTAAGGAGGACTGCATCCAATAAGAAGAATCTGCATGCATGTTCTCATTACCATATCCGATTTTTTGTATGTAGTGTTTTACCACAGATTTACCAAGCTGTTTGTCAATTGACTGAAAATACCAATTGACGGAGGACTGCATGGCAGAATCTAGGTTCTGGTCTGTGTTCCATGCTTCAATGGGATAGTTTGTTTTATCCCAAGCTATTATTGAGTTTTCAGGGGTGATAACACCTTCTTCCAATCCAAATAGTGCATTATAAATTTTGTATGTAGAATTTGGTGATGTCCTTAAAGTAGCATATTCCATATTATATATGTTCCATGTATTGTTTTCTAAATTATATAGAACAAAACTGCCCTCATATCCATGAAAAAATCTTGAAAAGTCCATTATGGAAATATTCTTAGATTCAAAAGTCCATTGGTAATGGTTTCTATCTGTGGCATAAGAGGATAATATCGGGGTAAGGCTTAAAAACACAATCGTAATTATTCCAAATAAAAAAATACTCTTTAACTTTTTTTCAAAAGATGGTTTTTCATAAGAGGCAATATTGATAATGCGGCGGTTTATCTGTTTCATGTTTCCACTTATTTTGGAAATAAAGGGAAAGAGAGACAATTTTTCTGCAAAATTAATAAGTGTATTACCATAATCTTCATAAGAAGTCTCTTCAAGCATATTTAAAACAGCAGTGTCACAAGCAATTTCCCTGTCGCTGCTCATTTCTTTTAGTGCATACCAGACAAAAGGGTTAAACCAATAAAACATGCCTGCAAGATTCATGATATAACCTGCCAGAATATCCTTGTGTTTGTAATGTTGTAGTTCGTGAAGTAACATATACCGCAGGTCTGTGGTATTATAGTCTGATATTAGATGGATTGGCAGATAAATACATGGTTTGAAAAATCCCATAATAATAGGAGATTTCAAAAAAGCAGTACTGTAAATCGAAATACTGTTTTTTATATTCATTTCATCTAAACAATTATTGTATAGCCTGCGAATTTCCAAATTTTGGAGGGGGAGGGCAGAATTTTTTAAAATGCGTAGGTGAAGAGATTTTTTAATCAATACTATGAGCATTATAAAAATACCTATAATCCATATTCCAGCTAATATAATTCCAATTCTGGAAGGTGCTTTTATGCTGACAGAAAGAGTGAAGTCATTCATCCAGTTTGCTGCTTCAATTAAGTTTCCATTGGATGATGTTTCTATAACAGTTTCCGTATGTGATGTGGAGAAGTTTTTTAGGATTTCAAGAAAAGAAAATATTTGAGAAACACTAATTAGACGTAGAGGTATAAAAGGAACGGCTAACAGTCCAAGGAATAAAAACCATAAGTTATACTGTATCCGGGCGGACAGACTATTTTTGAATATCCGTTTGGTTATTAAAAGGATTATGACAATAAAACTGATAAAAAGATTACATATCAAAAAATGCACTACAAAACCAGTCATATTAATTGCCTCCTTTTTTGTTTTTTTTAGAAAGAAGAGAACGAAGTGTGTCTATTTCGGTTTCAGACAGTTTATCATTTTCTATGTATGCAGATAACATAGTTGTAATATTTCCATTATAAAAGCGCTTCAAAAAAGAATTACTTTCTTGACTAATATAGTCATTTTCTTTAACCAAAGGGGTATATACAAATACTCTGCCCTGTTTTTCATAAGAAATAGCACCTTTTGTTACAAGTCGTTTTATTAAAGTTTGTATGGTTTTAGGACGCCAAGTTGTAGTCTGGGTTAATTTTTCTGTTATTTCATTAGTATTTATAGGTGCATATTTCCATACAACTTTCATAATTTCATATTCAGCTTCAGAAATTTGTGGTAAAACCTTCATAGTTTCCTCCTTAAAACTTGTTACTGTTTACAGCTGTGGTGCTTATAGTAGAAAAATCTTACAATTGTAATAAAATTATAAAGGTTATTTGTGGAAATGTCAAATGCATATCAAAGAACAGAATTGATGTTATGCAAGGTTTCATAGTAGTTTAACTAGGGGCTGGTCTGTTACAAAAGAACCAAATATCCCTTGTTTCATTTGGGGGGATTTGATAGAATAAAAAGAAAATATGAAAAATGGGAGGTGGGCAGCATACCAAAAACAGTTGCCATAGGTGCACAGAATTTTGAGGAACTTCGAGCAAAAGATTATTTCTATATAGATAAAACCAATTTTATAAAAGAATGGTGGGAAGCTGGGGATATAGTCACTTTAATTACACGTCCACGCCGTTTTGGGAAAACATTGAACATGAGCATGATGGAACAATTTTTTTCTGTCCATCATGAAGGAAGGGGAGAGTTATTTGAAGGACTGTCTATCTGGAAAGATGAAAAATATAGAGAATTACAGGGAACTTATCCTGTAATTAGTATTTCTTTTGCCAATATAAAGGAAGAAAATTTTGCAGATACAAGAAGAAGAATCTGCAGAATGATTGCAGACTTGTACGATTCTTATAACAGTCTGCTTGACAGTGGAAAGATTTCAGAAAATGAAAAATCTTATATCAAGGAAACTATAGAAAAAAAAGAGAAGATGGATGACGAACTTGCCTGTATGTCCCTGAATCGGTTATCCCAGTATTTTTTTAAACATTACGGGAAAAAAGCCATTATTCTTTTAGATGAATATGACACTCCTATGCAGGAGGCATATATACATGGCTATTGGGAGGAATTGGTTTCTTTTACACGGATCTTGTTTCACTCCGCTTTTAAGACCAACCCCTATCTGGAGCGTGCCATTATGACTGGAATTACTAGAGTGAGCAAAGAATCCATTTTTTCTGACTTGAATAATCTCGAAGTAGTTACCACTACTTCTGAAAAGTATGCAAACTGTTTTGGTTTTACAGAGCAAGAGGTATTCAAATCCTTGGAACAGTATGGCTTATCGGATAAGAAAGATGATGTGAAAAAATGGTATGATGGTTTTACTTTTGGCAGTATAACAGACATTTATAATCCATGGTCTATTATTAACTTTCTGGATAAAAAGAAGTTTGCCGCTTACTGGGCGAATACCAGTTCCAACAGCCTGGTTGGAAAATTGATCCGAAATGGCAGTCAGGATGTAAAGATGGTTATGGAGGATTTGCTAAAAGGCAATACTTTTGTTACAGAGGTGGATGAACAGATTGTGTTTAACGCCTTAGATGAAGAAGAGGATGCTATCTGGAGCCTTTTGGTTGCCAGCGGATATTTGAAAGTGCAAAATGTGGATCAGGATTTAGATTCAGGAATCTGTTCATACGAGCTACAGATTACAAATAAAGAAGTTTATCTTATGTTTCGGAATATGATAAAAGGCTGGTTCGCAAAGGCATCTAAAACTTCCTATAATAACTTTATTAAAGCATTACTACAGGGTGATTTAGATGCCATGAACGAATATATGAATGATGTGGCAGCACAAATTTTCAGCAGTTTTGACACAGGAATACACCCTTCCCAAAAGCAGCAGCCAGAACGTTTATATCACGGATTTGTATTAGGATTGCTGGTGGATCTTCGTGACCATTACCTGCTGACTTCCAATCGGGAAAGTGGTTTCGGACGATATGATGTAATCTTAGAACCACTGGAAAGCGGACTGGATGCCATTATATTGGAATTTAAGGTACACAAACCAAAGAGAGAAACTACCTTGGAAGATACAGTAAATGCTGCCTTAACACAGATTGAAGAAAAAGGCTATGCCACAGATTTAATTGCAAAAGGCATTCCAAAAGAAAAGATACATTGTTACGGTTTTGCTTTTGAGGGAAACACAGTGCTAATTGGATAGAGAAAAGAGGTGGAAGCATGTATTATCAGAAATGCTATGATGCTCCTATTGGGAAAATGATAATGGTAAGTGATGGAACAGCTTTAACCAGCTTAGTATTTGATAGACAAAAATACTATGAAACGGAAGTTCCAAAAGATTGCATAGAAAAATATTTGCCAATTTTTGATGAAACCGCCAGATGGCTTGACATTTACTTTAGTGGAAGTGAGCCAGACTTTACACCTGTTATTTCCCTAAAGGGAACTGAGTTTCGTAGTGAAGTATGGAAGATTTTAATGGAAATACCTTATGGTGAAGTAACTACTTATGGAGAGATTGCAAAGCAGATTGCGAAAAAACGAGGTATAAATAGAATGTCAGCACAAGCAGTTGGAGGTGCAGTAGGGCATAATCCCATTTCTATTATTGTGCCATGCCATAGAGTGGTGGGTACAAATGGCAAGCTCACAGGATATGCAGGAGGGCTGGAGAAAAAGGTAGAGTTGTTGAAATTGGAAGGAATAACATTAAAATACATATAAGGAAGAAATCATGGAAAAGTTATTTGTAATTGCGGTTTGGTTTTGGAAAATTAGAGAATAGATACTATTACTACAACTTTCGTTATTTTATAATATAAAATAATTTGTTGACAAATTTGTTTTGCTAATATATACTACAAGAGTTGTGTAACAAAATTACATAAATAATGAGAAAGGGATATAGAAAATGACAAAGAAAAAAAGAAATATAATTATATTGTTGTTGTGTTGTATAGTTGTAGTTCTTCCCGTGATTTGGCTGGTATTTTTTTCTTATGATTCTACAGTCGCAGATGGCAGATATTATGTACAGAATTCAAAGGAATATCCGGATGCTTATATTGAAGTAAAGGATGGAAAGGCACAGTTTTTTCAAGTGGATTTGAATTTTTACTATAAGGAGTGGGTTGTAGATAACTATACTGCCTATGAAAATTTACATAATGGCGAGATGACAGAAGAGGAAAAGAAGGAATTATCTGAAAGTGTAGACTTGAATGCTCTGTTTTGTGAAAAAGAGACAGAGATTGATAAGAGTGTGTTTTTGGAGGTAGAGAAAGATGTGTATGCCTATTCTTTTGGAAGAATTTCGCCAGTCAACTATATGGGATTTTTATATGATGCAAGGAAAATAAAGATAACCATACAACTTGAAGAACAGGTAGCTTTAGAATTTAAAAAAGGTTAATAGGTGAAGGAGAAAGACATGAAAAAAGTAAAGAGAATAATTGTGTTTATTGTATGTATTGGCTTGGTGTTTGGTACAGCAGGATGTAGTAATTCAACTTATAAAAATAAGAAAAAAATAATTAAAATTGATGCTCTAAGACATGAAGCAACATTTTATAATGGTGTTCGGGTGCATAATGAGGTCAATGGAAAAAATAAAGTATTTAAAGATGGTACGGTGGCTCAGATTACTACTTTAAGCGATGATAGAATAGAATTTATTTGTGGTGGTATGGAGTATTCAGTGGATTTAAAAGAGGGATCTAGCAAAAAACAATTTACCATTGAGTATTATAATGATACTTATGTGAAACAAAAATAACAGAACTAAAAAAATACAGTCTGGATTTTCCGGATTGTATTTTTTTGTAACAGTTGAGTCATAGCTTAAATTCTGGCAAAATATAAATGACATGGTTGAACAGTAACAAATTATTACATTTTTTATATATACGAATTAAGCTTGTATATAGAAAGGGAAAATATTATGATAGAAGTTAAGAATCTAAGTGTAAGGTATCAGGAAGGCGATCAGGCTTTCCTTGCTCTAAAGGATATTCAACTTACGTTTCTGGATAGTGGCTTTGTTAGTATAGTGGGTCGTTCCGGAAGTGGGAAGTCAACATTATTAAATGCTATGGGAGGATTAGCGAAACCAACAGAAGGTGCCATAATTTATAACCACGAAAATATATATCAAAAAACAGATAAGGAATTGGCAAAGTATAGAAGTGAAAATATTGGATATATATTTCAAGAATTTTATTTAGAAAATACATTTACGGTTTACCAAAATGTGGAAATAGCATTAATGGTGACAAAATATCCAAGAAATAAAAGAAAAGAAAAAATACATTCTTTGCTGGAAAAAGTAGGAATGTTGGAAAAATGTAATGTAAATGTGGGAAAGTTGTCAGGTGGAGAGAAACAACGGGTTTGTATTGCAAGAGCATTAATAAATGGGAATTCTGTTATATTGGCAGATGAACCATGCGGAAATTTAGATTCCTATCATGGTGATATCGTTATGAAGCTGCTGGAGGATTTATCAAAGGAAGGAAAATTAGTTGTATTAGTTACACATAATTTAGAGGATGCAAAAAAGACAAACCGAATGATTGAATTAAGGGATGGAATTGTGATAAAAGATGAAAATATTTGATAAAATAAACTTAATATATAAGGAAATAAAACAGGATAAAGAAGATGTGCTTATAACTATATTTGTAAAGATGTTGTTATATTCTATTATTTTAATACTGGTTGTGATTACGGCTGATTTAGACAGCATGTTTGACCGTTATTTAAAGAAAAGTATGCCGGAAGTATATTATGCAACTATGGACAATGTAGAGGAAAAAGATATAAAAGAATTGCAAAAAGCAGGATTTTATAATATTTATATATATTGTGAAAATATTAGTGAAGCAAAACTCATTTATAACAATAAAGTGCAAAAGGATATTGCTGTAGATATACTTAGTGGAGAGGAGGAACTTAACAAATATGAGGTCGTGAAGGGGGATAAGTCATATCGGTCAAATAACAAAGAATGTGACTTATGGTTATCTAATGACTTGCTTAAAAGTAATAAATTTCATATTGGTGAGAAACTGCAATTAAGAGATAAAGATGGAGAAGCAATAGAGGGAATAATAAAAGGTATATTGAAAAAATGTGATGAGAGTACAATTTATATATCCTTTTCTTTCTTGTCTAATAACGAGGAAATAGGTATGCGTAATTATCAATATAGTATGTCTGCTGATATGAAAACTATTAAAAATTATGATTTATTGAAATACAAAATGCGGTTTAAAGGAAAAATCTTAAAAGCAGGAGATTTAGAGGAGTATTTCTCCTTTATTTTTATTGCAAAAAGTATTTTTATAGGACTGTCTGTAATAGGGCTGTTTTTATTAATCAGTGCAATAAACAGTCTGTATAGCATACGGCTGGAAAAGAGAAAAAAATATACGCAAATGTTATATGTAGTTGGCTTGCCAAAGAAAACAATAAAAGAAATTTATCATGGTATCTATATTATGTGTACTTTAGCAGCAATCATAATGGCAATGGTTATAGCACATGGTGTGATATATTATATTAATTTTTTCTTAGAAAGCAGAATACAAGGAATGTATATCAGCGAAAACAAACTTATCTATCTTGCTGGTATCATATTCATAATAAGTGTGGTGCTGATGAAGAGAAGTTTTAGACAAGCATGGAAGAATAAAGGGTGAAATAAGATGTTTATACGGGACAATATATGGCTGGCAATCCATAATTTAATGGCACAAAAAAAGATTACAATAAAAATATTGGCTGGTTTGACTATGAGCATAGCGATGATAATAAGTCTGTATTTATATTTATCATCTTTTCAGAATGAAATGGAAAGTTATAATTTTGACCACAAAGCAGAGTGTTATCTTTTTACAGAATATAATGAAGGATATTCTATAAAAAATTTTTTGAAAATCCTTGATGAAGAAAGTGGCAGAAAAGAAGAATTGCATGCTGATGAAATGGGCGTATTTGCCAGAGTGAATAGAAAAGAAGAAACAGATAGAATCAGAAACATGGCTATGAAAATAGGGGATATGGAGTATACGGGTAAACCGTCATGGAGCAGCAGTAATAAAGATACTAAGGGAATGGAAGAAGAAGACTTTCTTGTGGGATTATATAATAAGGAATATTCTATTTTCCCAAGTAGCGTAATGGAAAAATATAAAAAAGAAACAGGAAAAGAAAGCTGTTATATAGGAAGTCTGCCTCAAAATCAAGGAGAAGCTTTTATAAGTGATTATATGCTTGAAAGATTTGGAATTGCTACAGATGATCAGGAGAAAATGATTGGCAAAAGTATTACGATTTATACAAAAGATAGTGATAATGAAGCCTATTGTCAAGATTACATATTAAGTGGTATTTTTGACAGCAGAATTTTAGATATAAGAGAAACAAATATAGAGTCATTGCACTTAGAACAAATATTGATTCATTATCGACCTGCCGATTATAGTAAAGTTCGTGTTACAGGCAGTTGTTTATATTATTATTTTGATAGTTATGAGAAGTTAAACCAAAGTATTGAGGATGGTAATTATGATGAAAATATTTTGAGAAGATCCTCTCGGGCAGAAATGTTTCAGATAATGGACAGTCAAATTCAGATAGTAAATTATATATTAAAAATTATAGGTTTTGGTTATGTTCTGGCTGTAACAATGTATCTGTTTTGTATGATTCTATTATGGCTTAGGAAAAATCAGGCATATTTTATGATGCTTAGAGCTATAGGGTTGAGAAACATACAGATATGTGGGATATATTTGTTGCAGGTGCTAATGCTGGGAATAGTAGCAATAATAATAGGAGGATATTTTTCAATAGTTCTATTGTTAGGTATATTTCAAAAATACCAACTGTTATTCGATTATAAGATGACTATAAATTGGGAAATGATAGTAAAGGCACTATTTTTGACAGGAGGTTATATGGTTGGTGTGCTGCTACTTATTGGAGTGTATTATGGAAGACAATTGTATACAAAGGAAATTGTTTCTATTTTGAAGGCACAAAAGTGATTCTATGTAAAACTAAAAAAGCAATTGACATTTCCATATAGTATGCCTAAAATATTTGTTAGAATTATAACAGTTCGAATTATAACAAAGGAGGCATACATAAATGAAGCAATCGTTTCACTATTTACTAATGGCGAATCAGGCGATAGTGCAGAAATCTTTATTGGCAGAGTTGAAGGATACAGAACTGACTATAGGACAGCCAAAGATTCTGGATTACTTAAGAGAACATGATGGAGTAAGCCAGAAAGAAATTGCCAAAGCCTGTTATATTGAACCCGGTTCTCTTACAGTTCTTTTAAACCGTATGGAAGAAAAAAAGATGGTAGAACGTAGAATGAAGGATGGAAATAGACGTTCTCTCTATGTTTTTTTGACATCTTATGGTAAGGAACTGGCAAAATCTGTGGAACAGGCTTTTTTGCATATTGAAGAACAGGCATTTTCTGGAATTTCCAAGACAGAACAAGAAGCCTTTCTAGAATTATTTCAGAAAATCAAAGAAAATATGGATGGTATGGAGGAGTAAAATCATGGACAAATTAAAGCGTTATCTTGTTTTTGCAATTGGACTTTTTGTCAATTCTTTAGGTGTTAGCTTTGTAACAAAAGCAAATCTTGGCACTTCACCAATTTCCTCTATTCCTTATGTGTTAAGTTTAAATTTCCCATTTACACTAGGTAACTTTACTATATTTTTTAGTGTGCTGTTAATTTTACTGCAATTACTTATTTTGCGGAAAAACTTTAAATTAGAACATATTCTGCAAATTCCTATTTCCATAGCCTTTGGATATTTTATTGATCTTACAATGGTACTGCTAAAGGATATAAATCCACAATTTTATGGAATGAAGATATTTGTACTTCTTGTAGGATGTTTTATTTTAGGATTTGGTGTATACTTAGAAGTATTGGCAGATGTGGCTATGCTGCCAGGAGAATCTTTTGTGAGAGCAGTTTGTGTTACATGGAAATTTGAATTTGGAATTACGAAAATTGTTTTTGATGTATCTATGTCGGTTATTGCAGCTATCTTATCCTTTGCATTTGCACAACAGTTAAATGGCATTAGGGAAGGAACTTTAATTGCAGCTATTTTAGTAGGATATATTGCAAGGACAATTGGAAAAATAAAGATAGCTATTGGAACAAAAGGACAACGGGAAATTTTAGAGATTTAATACAAAGGAAGAGGACAACATGAAAAAAAATAAGCAGATGTCAGAATCATTTCTTTTAAGTGGTATTCTTGCTTTATCTGGCGGATTTCAAGATGCCTATACTTACAATACAAGAGATGGGGTTTTTTCTAATGCCCAGACAGGAAATGTGGTGTTGATGAGCCAGCATATTATGTCAGGGGAATGGAAAAGGGGATTATACTATCTTGTACCACTCCTTGCTTTTATGGCTGGAATAATCGTTGCGGAACAAATACAAGTAAAATATAAAGAATCTGATAAATTTCATTGGAGACAATTGATAGTATTATTAGAAATTATAACTTTATCTGTAGTAGGGGTTTTATCTTATGAATACAATATGATTGCAACCATGCTGGTATCTTTTTCCTGTTCCATGCAGGTCCAGACTTTTCGCAAAGTAAATGGTTATGGCTATGCCAGTACCATGTGTATTGGAAATCTTCGCAGTGGGACAGAAGCATTGTTTGCTTATGTAAGAAATCATGAAAAAGAACAGCTTCGGAAGTTTTTATATTATTTCGGCATTATTTTTGTGTTTGCTATAGGTGCAGGAGTTGGTGGAATACTTTCAATCCAATTTGGGATACATACAATTTGGATTGCAGATGTATTTCTATTTGTTGTATTTTTTTTAATGATGAGAGAATTATAATAATTTTGTTTTGTAATTGTTAATGGCGAGTAACTATTCAGGTAGAAACACGCATTTACTTTGCGTATGACCTAAGAAAAAGTATATTTTGTAATGTTTAAGCCCCTTTGCCGAAGGCGAATTATTATGGGTTTAAACGTAATTGTTCATGGTTCTGAACAGTTACAATGGTGAATAAAACAAATTGTTACTAGTCTGAATTAGGGGCATTAAAAAGTAAGGGAGGCATATTTTGAATATACATCCCCTAAGTTTTTCATGAGAAATTCCTAAATGAAAATATAACTGTCACTATTTTTGAATATCTAATATATGGTTGGTCAATACATTAACGTATTCACCGTTTTTTTCTTGAAATACATCATATCCACCTTCACGTATTCCATAATATCCTTTATAATTCTCATCATTTGTTAAATCACAAACTAGGATATAATATTCCTGTCCTTGCTTTAATTCATAATAGGATTCATCATTTATCATTACATTTTCTTTTAATTCTTTTTTTGAAAGTTTATCAGATTTGGTTTTTTTCTTTGTGTCTTCATCCATGGTATTGACATAGTCCTGCATGGATACTATTCCACCTTCCACCGCCAGCTTTATATTATTTGGCACGGTTCCATCATCATTTTTAAGAACATCCAACACTTCTAAATTGTATGTACTGGAAGGCATAATTGTATTTTTTACAAAATATTCTGTCTTTTCCTTTGTTTTCACTCGGACTTTTAAAAAATAATCTGAATTCTCCAAAACAACTGACGGGTCTGAAATATCGAATGCCCAAGAAGTTTCAGATGAAATAACCCTTGCAACATCATTATTGCTATATTCTGGTTCCTTAGTAATGGAAATATTTCCACTGTCCGTATCTAACTTGGTAAGGTCTTTTGTTATATTCGTATTGTTATCTTTACTGCTGTTTGAAGCAGAACAACCAGCTAAGGTAATAAGCAATGCGGTAGTTATAAATATCATTAATTTTTTCATAAGATAGCCTCCTGCCAAAATCAATATTTAGCATTTAAAAAGTTATTTGCATCTTTTGTAAATGTTTATTTGCACCCTCCTAAAATGCTTATATAATATACTTTAACATATATTTATTAAGCAATCAATGTGAATTTAACGAATATAAATGTAACAAATAATGAACATAAACACATTTTTCAAGAAATATACTGTTGCAATTTCCTGATTCATAGGAATATGTGAATATTTTTTTAAAATTTACAAATACTACCATGAAGCGGATGAAAAAAGGAGTGTGTTTGTAAATGAATAAAAAAGAGCATAAACCCTATGTGCCAGCAAATAAAGATATTCCGGAATTTACTTTAACTTCTGTTGTTATGGGAGCCTTATTGGCAGTAATTTTCGGGGCAGCAAATGCATATTTAGGATTGAGAGTAGGAATGACAGTATCTGCATCTATCCCTGCTGCTGTTATTTCTATGGGTGTAATACGGGTGTTGTTAAAAAGGGATTCTATATTAGAGAGTAATATGGTACAGACTATTGGTTCGGCAGGAGAATCTCTTGCGGCAGGAGCAATTTTTACTATACCAGTGTTGTTTTTCTGGGCAAACGAAGGAAAAATGAATTTACCCAATATGCTGACTATAACATTAATTGCCTTGTGTGGAGGGATTCTGGGGATTTTGTTTATGGTACCCCTCCGTCGTGCTTTAATTGTAAAAGAACATGGAGTTTTGCCATATCCAGAGGGGACTGCATGTGCGGATGTATTGCTGGCTGGTGAGGAAAAAGGGGGAAGTGCCAATACTGTTTTTGTGGGAATGGGAATTGCTGCAATTTTTAAATTTATTGTGGACGGATTAAAAGTAGCAGTGGGGACGATTTCCATACCAATTCGTGCATTAAAAACGGAGTTGTCTACAGAAGTTTATCCTGCCCTGCTTGGTGTAGGATATATCTGTGGACCAAAGATTGCTTCTTATATGCTGGCTGGTGGAGTAATTGGATGGTTTGTTCTGATACCAGCAATTGCGGTATTTGGGGCAGAAACGATATTATATCCTGGAACGGATACTATCACCCAAATATATGAAGCAAAGGGTGCAAATGCTCTTTGGAGCAATTATATCCGCTATATTGGTGCTGGAGCAGTAGCAGCAGGAGGTCTGATTAGTCTCATAAAATCTTTGCCTCTTATTGTTACAACTTTTGTAGAAGCCTTAAAAGGAATGAAATCAGAAAAGACAGAAGGCACCATACGGACAGAAAGAGATTTGTCTATACGTACTATATTATTAGGTGTTTTAATTATGGTGCTTTCTATCTGGCTGCTTCCACAACTTCCAGTTTCTCTTTTAGGGGCTTTACTGGTTGTAGTTTTTGGCTTCTTTTTTGCTACAGTATCTTCCCGCATGGTGGGGTTGGTAGGAAGCAGTAATAATCCAATTTCTGGTATGACAATTGCCACATTATTATTTGCTGCCCTTTGTCTGAAGACAGTGGGAGATGTCGGCATACATGGAATGATAGGTGCTATTGCAATTAGTTCCGTAATTTGTATTGTTGCTGCTATGGCAGGAGATGTGTCTCAAGATTTAAAAACAGGATTCTTGCTGGGAGCAACACCGAAAAGGCAACAGATAGGAGAGTTAATTGGTGTAGTGATATCTTCCTTTACAATTGGTAGTGTAATGCTTTTATTTAACTCTGCATGGGGGTTTGGATCTACGGAATTATCAGCACCACAGGCAACATTAATGAAAATGATTGTAGAAGGTGTTATGAATAACAACTTACCGTGGGCATTGATATTTATAGGGATTTTTATTGCTATTTCTATAGAAATATTGGGTATTCCAGTATTGCCTGTTGCCATTGGGCTTTATTTACCATTAGAATTAAGTACAGCAATTATGATTGGCGGGTTAATTCGCCTTTGGGCAGATAAAAAGGGCAGCGATAAAAATGAGGAATCTAGTAGTGGTGTGCTGTTTTGCTCTGGATTGATTGCTGGTGAAGGATTGGTTGGAATTTTACTTGCCATATTTGCAGTGGTAAATGTAGCAGACTGGTTTGATATTTCGTCTACCATACAGACAGGAGTTTGGGGAAGCTTGGTACTTTTGGCAATTTTGATATTTTGTATAGGGAAAGCTGCTATTAAAAAAGAATGAGAATAGGGGAAAAGTGATAAATGAAGTAAGCTGTAGATAAATAGTCTGCAGCTTTTTAAATATTTATAGTTACTCATTGTAGTTATATATATTATAACATATAATATTTGATAATTAAGTATATAGTGATTATTATTTTTTGAATAAAACATAAGATTAGATTTACACTTTATTAAAAGTAATATATAATAACTATAAATTATTTGTAATATAACTATAAATACATTAGTAGATGCATCTACTATAATAGTTAGAGGAGGAGGGGAGATAGACTCAAAGGTGTGTTAAAAGAAGATTTCTAAAAATTCAATAATTGTATTTCTATTATATGTTTTGACAACATATAAATTTTTAAATGTTATTATTAAAAGTCTGTTGTGTCAGAATTATATATCTGCCAAATTTCATTAGAGAACATATCAAAGAAATGCTCCATATCCGAAGATACAAGAGCATTATCAATCCATTAAGGGGAGAGATATTTTTTCATCTGTGCATTTATCTTTCCCTTTGCGATAGAAATAGTAAATCTTTTGCGTCAATCAAACTTTGCAGTTTCTACTTAACCAAAATTCCTCCATAGCTGCATTAAATTTATTCGGTGTGTCCATATTCACGCAATGTCCTGCACCCTCAAAAATAATCACATCACATTCGGGTTCATTTTTCTTCCACATTTCTATGGCTGATAGTTCCATCGGAATATCGTACTTTCCGCAACCAATCAGTAAAGGATATTTCCTCGGTTTCGCTTGTCGGACATTTATCATGTTATTCAAAGAAGCTAAATACATAAATGACTTTTTAGGAAATTGAATATTCATCTTGTAAAAATCCTTTTGAGCCTGTAAAGTATAAGCAGATATTTTTTTATTCGACTTCGCAAACCATTTGACTGAAAATATAGCTTTAAGCATCATAAGCATCTGTGAGGCACCATTTTCCCTCTGCATTTTGACATCAAAATTGTTTATATCATAACCGCCGAAACAAGCAAGTGATTGCACGGCTTCTGGATACTGGTTAGCAAAGTCTTGAGCTAATACAGCCCCCAATGAAATCCCGACAATATGTATCTTTTCAATTTTTTCTGTTTTTAGGATCTCATTTATCCATGCCGACATCTTATCTATACTATCACCTTTTTGTGCTTTCGTTGATGTACCATGACCACTAATATCACGAGTAAGAATATTGTATTTATCTTGAAAATAGTCAATTTGTGTTTGAAACATATTGTGATTTACAAAAGCAGCGTGTATAAAAAGTATCCACTCAGCTTTTTCCTTTCTGCTGATATAATAAACAATAGGCGATTCATCTAAATGGTATTGTTTCATATTTCACCGTTCCTCATCTTTCTTAACAAACTTTCAAACCAGTCGATATTGAATTTAATTAGCTCCTTTCCGTAAAGAGCGGAAGCAAACTGATAGTTAAGTATATCTTGATTTTCCTCTGAAACTTTGATATTATCTGCTTCTTCACATATTGCCATCAACACATTATATTGTTCGTTCAAAAACATTAAATGCTGTTGTATGCTTGTTTCACGGTTCTTTTTATCCGAAAATCCCATAAAATAAACCTTTGTTAACTCTGGGCATTTAGGGATTTGATCTTCTATGGGTGCGTTTATCCAGTCGAAAAAATGCTGTATTCCACTTTCGGTTATGCAATAGATTTTTTTATACTTTCCGTTATCAACGATCTCCTTATAGCTGATAAACTTACAATTCAGCAATTTTCGTATAGCTGCCTGTATGCTTCCCATGCTACTGCTATACATCAAATTTATTCCTTTGTCAATTCTTTCCCTTAGTTGATATATTGTTCTATTGCACATAAGTAAAAGCCCAAGAATAATATTGTCCATCGTTTACCTCCGTATATTACTATTAGTAACATTACTATTATACATATGTAAGGTTTAAAAGTCAAGTTTCCAGAGGATTTTAACAAAAACAAAGCGACAGAGCTTTTACCTTCTGTCGCCAGTCTGTTATGCGAAAATGATTTCCTCGTTCACACTCTCATCGTACACGCCCATATGTTATTCATTTGTCCAACCCATTCTAAGGCATTTTCAGCTTTTGGTTGTTCCGTAAATACCCTGCACCTGCCTGTCAATGTAGGCAAGGTATGTATTTAGTTTACCGCTTGTGAGAAGATTGGTGTATGTAACCCTGTGGAGTTGCTTCAGATAGTCCAATTGTTGCCTGAATAAGCCAATCGGCTTATCCGTCTGCTTCCGCACAGTCAAATACATATATGTAAAGCAGCAGGAAATAATGGTGTTGTAATTTTAATTTATTCTTTCACTATTATTCTTTCCAAACGATTTCCCAAACGGCTTAAAATTTCATTTGAAATAGTATTTGCGTTATTTGCAAATTCACTGGCGAGAATTTTTTCTTCTCCACTTTGTCCGATAAAAACAACTTCATCTCCTGCAGATACTTCTGAAAGGTCTGACACATCAACTAACAGTTGATCCATACATACACGTCCAATGATAGGAACTTTATGTCCGTTTATCAAAGCATGTCCTTTATTGGATAACTCACGGGGAATGCCGTCTGCATATCCAATAGATACAGCGGCAATTTTCATTTCTTTTGCAGCAGTATAGGTTAAACCATAGCCAATGGATTCACCTGAATGTAATGGTTTCACACATTGCACTCTTGCCTTTAAAGATAATACTGGTTTTAGTTTAATATCGGAAACAGTTTTATCATAAGGGCTGCTGAGTACACCATAAAGAGCGATTCCCAAACGGGCATAATCAAAATTTAGATAAGGATAATTCAAAACACCATAACTGCCTTGTATATGAGTTTTAAAACCATCTATTCCTTGTTTATGTAAAGCATCTATTACAGACCGAAACTCTGCAATTTGGTTCAATGTAAATTGTCTGTCTGCATCAGAAGTGCCATCGGATACACACAAGTGTGAATAAACTCCTGTAATATTCAAATTGCTAAGTTTCCAAATTTCCCTAATGTTTTCCAGGGAGTCACTTCGTTCTCCCAGACGATGCATACCTGTATCAATTCCGATATGAGCATATATAGGTTGTCCATAGTCGTTTAGTTCCTTAGCGTATGCATAATCAACTATAGTTTGTGTAAAATGGTAACGTGATAAATCTGGAAAACGATAAGGTGAGGTATATCCTAATATTAGGATTTGTCCTGTAATACCTGTTTTTCGCAGTTCAATTCCTTCATCTATGGAAGCTACACAAAAGTCTTGGATTCCCATATCCTGTAATGCTTTTCCGATTAACTTGGCTCCATGTCCATAAGCGTTTGCTTTAATTGCAGGCATAATCTCGCAGTTAGGGGAAAGAAGTTGTTGAAATTGTTCCACATTATAAGCTAGATTATCCATATTTAATTCAATCCATGCTCTTCCTTTTTGATACATCTTCCTCGTCTCCTTCCCAAGAAAAACTGTATAGAAAATACAATAATCAGAGATAACACACAAACGGTGAGATACTGAATAAAAGTATTGTCTATCAGTAATTTTGTAGATTTTGTTATTTTCGCTATTCCACGGACAACTACAATTACCGCAGGATGTATAATATAAAGCAGCATAGAACCATTCCGAAGCCAAATAGGTACTTGTTGTTGTGGAAAGTACAACAACAATTGAAACATAAAGTACATAGTTGGTATTAAGAGAAAGTACATACTATTATGCTTTTGCAGTCCCAGACTGTAAGTAAGAAATCCTTCTAAGAACATAAGCAGTAAAGATAATACAAATCCTATTTTGCATATATGTGTTTGACAGTGGAATTGTGGATTAGCAAGTACCACACCTAGTAAGATGAATATTGGTGCAAAAAAAATTCCATTTCTTGTATAGCTGCTAATGTGAAAAATCCCATCATACAAAGAGCTAAGGAAAGGAACATCTTTTACAATTCCATAATAAGAATCACCAAACAGTCCAATTACATAAGCAATTACAGAAAAGATAACTGCTGTCCCAATTGACTTCTTTAGCAAAAAAATAAGTAAAATACAACCAATAATTGCAGCAGGAAAATACCATAGATGATAAAAGGTTCCATCAAAAAATAGCTGTTTGAGAAATTCTCCTATACTATGTGGCAGATTTCCTGAATAAAGAGCAAGTGGTATATAAAATAAGGTTGCGGACAAATATAATATTGTATTTTTTGTGATGTATTTGTGTATAGAGTGCTTTTTTTGGAAATTAGTCTTAACAAATGGTGCTAACACGAAATATCCTGTAGTCATAAGAAAGAAAGGAACAGCAATACGACCTAGGCAGTATGTAAGCAAATAATCTACATCTTTATTCCAGATTGCAAAGGGTGATATATGAATTGCTATTACCATAAAAGCAGCTACAAACCGAAAATAGTCAATTCCAGCAAATTTTTTAGTATTCATTATGTTTCCTCCAAAGGCTAAAAATCATACCACCCTCATTTGTTCCTGAAATACAATAGGAAGAATTATCAGGAACATCAAGTGTTACAGGGTTATTAGCATCTAGGGAGATATAGGAGATTTCAATATTCTTTTCCATAGTGTGATATGTATAAGGATGCCAAAAATCTGTAGATTCCTTTAAAAAATGTATATATTCTTCTAAAACCATATTTTGTTCTGCCATGATTATAGAGTGAGGGTATCCGACATAACGAAAATGCCAAGGTTCCGCACCAATACCTGTAATGGATTCTTTATCAGATAAATACCGTTCTATAAAACCAAAATGAGGTGCCATTTTCCGAAAATCTTGAAAAATGCCTGTATAAGGAAAGTTGGGACATATAAAGTCAATATTTTCTTTTTCCTCTGCAAGATCTATGGCAAGGCCTGTTTGATGTTCACTATGTCCTGGGACAGCAACAAATTTTTGGGTAAATTTTAATCCGTTTTCCATGATGGAATCGTTCCATATTTCTTCCTGCTCCTGCTGTGTACGAAAACCACTGACTGCTATAATTTGACTATCACAATGAATGTCTGATAGCAATAATCGTAAAGAATGAGCAGCTTCCTTGGCTATCCTTACTTCTGGCTGTTTTTCTAGAGCAGGTATCATAGTATTAGCATTGGAAAATTGCATAAGAGGAAGCTCTGGTGTTACGAGAATCAAATTGCCTTTATATGTATTGTCTTTTGTTAATTCAATTTGTGCCATAATTATTCCTCCAACTCCAATAAACGATTAATAATATCTTCAAATGTCAGACCAATTTCTTTTAACATATTAGGATAGCGGCTGTGTGAAGTAAAACCAGGAATGGTATTTACTTCATTAAAATAAATTTCTCCTGTAGGAGTTAGAAACATGTCTACTCTTGCAAAAAAGGAACAATTTAATAGTTTATAAATCGTAAGGGCAATTTGCTTAATTTCTTCTGATTTTTCAGGGGAAATTCGTGCAGGTACATGTATCTTTGAAGTTTTTAATGTATATTTTTCTGTATAGTTAAAAAATCCTTCCGATAATTCAATCTCATCAACTTCACCTATTAATAGGTCATTTGTTCCAAGGACTGCACATCCTACTTCAAATCCTTGAATCATTTCTTCAAGAATAACGGTAGAATCATGTTGAAACGCATTCTCAATTGCAGGAATCAAATCTTGTTCTTTGGATACTTGTGTGATACCAAAGGAAGAACCAGAACGGACTGGCTTTACAAAGAGCGGAAAGCCAAGTTCAGAAACTGCTCTTTTGGTTATGGAATTTGTATATCCTTTTTGAATAGTAATCGATTTAGGTACTTTAATTCCATACATTTTGACAATATTGTGAGCTAAATCCTTGTCCATACATAAGGCAGAAGATAACATGCCACATCCAATTACGGGAACATTCATTAACTCGAAAAGTCCTTGTATGGTGCCATCTTCACCATTTTTTCCATGTAAGATAGGAAAAGCAGCATCTAAAGAGATTGTTTTTAAACTATTGTTATCCATATAGCATAGTCCGTGAACTGTTTTATCAACAGAAGGAAAAACAGGAATACAGTTTTGTTCAGACTGCCAACAGTCTTTTTCTATTAGTTCAAGTGTTCCACGAAACCAAAACCATTTGCCAGAATGACGGTCAATGCCAATTAGAATTGGATTATATAGTTTTGTGTCTATACATGGAATAATAGAGCTTGCAGATTGTAAGGAAACTTCATATTCTGTGGAACAGCCGCCAAAGAAAACAGCGATTGTCTTTTGTGAATAGGATGTATCTTTTGTATTTTTAATAGTTTCCTTTGTTGTGTCCTTTATAGTATTGGTAAAATTGTTCATTTATCATTATCCTCCTTTTATGTATGCTAATGCCTATAGCATTTAACTGTTACATCTTAGCATAATTGCTTTTTGTAAGTCCTTACGAAAAGTAGAATAATTATGACTTTTTTTCTAAAAGGTTTACATGTTATTACAATTTTCTAAAGGAAAATTAAAAACTATAGGTTTTGATATTCTAGAAGCGCTATTATGATTTAGAAATATCATATCAAAGCAGAAGAGGTTATGTCTTTGTTTTCTTTGTAGAAAAATATATTTTTCTCTTACATTTTTCTTACGATTTTGTGTATCAGTCAGCTTTTTGCTGAACAGTTACACTTGTTTTTAACTATATACCTTCTTCGGGATTCTAAAATGAAATATCATAAATAGTCTGTCACTATAGGTAAGTTGGTCCAACATATAGACAACATGGTTATCTGAGAAAATTTAATTGTGTTGAATGGTAAATAGTTTAGACAGGTCTTACACACTCTGCTGTGCAAGAGCGTAGGAAAGACTAAAAAAGGATTAGCAGAAAGAATATTAGACTGTGTTGAAAAGACTTCAAATATGTGCTAATATATGAAAATAGCAACCGTTGAAAGTATTTATTTAATGCTTACATTTGCGACATTTATCATTGTACTGCTTGCATACATAGACAAGTGGAAATAAAAAATACCTACCCTGCTACTTTGGTGAGTGAAGGGTAGGTAAAATACTTTAATTGGTTAACCACTTTGTGACGGTTGCTTCTTTAAGTTAAATATGGCATATTTTTTGAGAATTGTAAAGGTTTATCAGGGTCTAAGGGGTGTTACATTCAATAAAAGGATTATCATTTGTATCAGAAGATTAGCAAGGGGTGAGGAAAATATGGGAATTTATTTGAATCCAGGGAAAGATGACTTTACATTAGCCATTCAGGATGACATTTATGTGGATAAAACAGGTATTATAACATATACAAACCATAGAATTGGAAAGAGAAACCGATATTTGTGTGTCAGCCGTCCAAGACGTTTTGGGAAATCCATGACAGCAGAAATGCTGGCAGCATATTATGGGCAAGGGGAAGATGCCAGAGAGTTGTTTAAATCTTATTCTATTGCAAAAGATGATTCTTTTGAGAGACACATAAATAAATACTTAGTGATTGCTCTTAATATGGTAGAGTTTTATAGTTTGGCAAAACAAGTGGATGTTATGCTGGATATGCTACAGAAATACCTCCGAATAGAATTGTTAAGAAATTATCCAGATATAGATTTTATGGATAATACAAATTTAGTATTGATTCTACAGGAAATTTATATGGAGAATAAGATTCCTTTTATTTTTATTATTGATGAGTGGGACTGTATTTTCCGAGAAAATCAGAAGGACTGGGAAGGGCAGAAAATTTACCTGGATTTTCTTCGTAATTTATTGAAAGACAGATCATATGTAGGCTTGGCATATATGACAGGAATACTTCCTATAAAAAAGTATGGTACACACTCTGCATTAAATATGTTTGAAGAAATTTCTATGACAAGACCAGGGAAATTAGCAAAGTATATGGGCTTTACCAAAGAAGAAGTAGAAGAACTTTGTAAAAAGTATCATAGGGATTTTGATAAAACGAAACGGTGGTATGATGGTTATTTGTTAGAAGGGAGACATATTTATAATCCTAAGTCGGTGGTGGATTCTGTTTTAAATAATAAATTTGATAATTATTGGGTAAGCACTGAAACCTATGAAGCATTAAAAATATATATTGATATAAATATGGATGGGCTAAAAGAAGCAGTAGTGACTATGATTGGTGGAGGTACATGTGAGGTTGATACAGAAAGTTTCCAAAATGATATGACAACCTTTGAAAGTAAAGAGGATGTAATGTCGTTATTGGTGCATTTAGGATATCTGGCATATAATGGAGAGACAAGAGAAGTATTTATTCCTAATAATGAGATTTGTGCAGAATATATACGGGCAATGCGTGATAAAAAATGGAGTAAAGTTATAGATGCAATTAAGGATTCTGATATGCTTTTGGAAGCAACTTTGCAAAAGAAAGAAGCAGAGGTTGCAAAAGCCATTGATAAAGTTCATGAAGAAACCACATCTATACTTACTTATAATAATGAGAATTCCTTAAGTTGTGCTATTTCCATTGCCTACTATAGTGCTAAAAGGGATTATGAAATTATCAGGGAGTTTCCAAGCGGAAAAGGTTATGCTGATTTAGTATTTCTGCCAAGAAAGGAATCAGGCAAACCTGCCCTTGTGGTGGAATTAAAATATGATAAGACAGCTAAGGGAGCTGTGGAACAAATAAAAGATAAAAATTATCCAAAGACCATTGAAAGTTATACGGGAAAGATTTTGTTGGTTGGTGTGAATTATGAAAAAGAAAATAAAAAGCATACATGTATCATAGAGGAATGGAAAAAAGAAAAATAGGCAACGAGGCTATTATGCCTCGTTGCCCTAATAGTATGATACATTATTTATAGCTATTCAGGTTGAAACACGCATTTAACATTATTGTATTTATATCTTAGCCTTTGGTAATTCCAGTATTGCTTTAAATAAGTCTCCATCAATTTCTACATGAAAATTGCCGCCTTGAAGATTAGCCAGACTTTGTGCAATATTAAGACCAAGACCGCTTCCTTCTGTGTTTCTCGACTGGTCACCTCTGGTAAAGCGTTCCATTAACACATCAGCACTAATATTTAGTTCTGTATTAGAAATATTTTTTACTGTAAGCAAAATGGTATTGCCCATATCTTTGGCATCTATATATACACGGCTTCCAGTTAAAGCATACTTAGAAACATTTCCTAGAAGATTTTCCATAATACGCCATGTCAATTTACCATCTGCCATAACATATAAGGTATCTCCTTCTATATTATTTCGTATGTCTAAATCCAGTTTCTCCAGTTTTTCAGAAAATTCACCAATTGCTTGATTAACCAGAGAACCCAAATCAATTTGTGTTGCATCCATTTTCATTACGCCGCTGGTTGCTTTGGCAGCTTCAAACAAATCATCAGTCAAAGTCTTTAATCTTTGAGATTTTTGGTCTAATACTTCAATGTATTCCTTCACATTTTCTGGTTGTACATCTTCCTTTTTTATCAAATCCACATAAGTGATAATGGATGTTAAAGGTGTTTTAATGTCATGGGATACATTGGAAATCAATTCCGTTTTTAATTTCTCTGACTTTAACATTTCATCTACTGCATTTTCTAAACCTTCCGATAAGGAATTGATGTCTTTTGCAAACAGATTTAAAAGTTCTTTACTATCATTGGTTGGAATCTGGTAGTTAATATCTCCAGATTTTACACGTTTTACACCATGCCGTATTTGTTCCCATTGATATAAGTAACGGCGTAAGAAAATTGCTGTAGCAGATAAAAGAAATACAAGTATTAACTGCATAAAGATAAGAAGCCAATGTTCATTATCATAAACAGAAAGGCACATTCCAACATATTCAAAGAATAGCCAGATACCACATACAACAAGATAAAAGAGCATAATATGTTTGCTTGTTTTTCCATAGTATAGTTTTTCCTGTCCTATGTTGAATATTTTTCCAAGAATAGACTGACGGAAAAGTATGCCGCCTTTTATTTTCCGCACAATGGAACATAATAATTCTATCAATATTAATGCAGTTACTGCAAGCGTTATTAAGGATATATATAATTCTTCTTTAGAAAATAAGTCAAGATTGAGTGAATCAACTCCAGCAGCCATGCATGCAATGCCAAGTATAATTCCCAGTGTCATAAATATTACTTGTATTTCTGTATACCATGCATCTATTGCAAGAAATTGTATTTCTTCGGTTCCTTCTTTTCGGCCGCAAACATATAACAATGCCAAAACAACAAATCCTAAGAAAACCAAAGTGCCGATTATTCCATAAATATATGTGCGTTCCTGTTTTTCTATAATATCAGCTTTTTCCTTAATGACGGAATACTGATCCATATACACAGATTGTGTGGCTTGGTATAATGTTTTATCTACACCAACATACATAGTGTATTCTTCTGGTGTTCCAAGAACAGCCGCAATTGGAATTATAATTTGTGCATAAGAATCCAAACCGTTATCACCAATATAAATTGCCTTAGAGATTGTCTCTGTAAGAGTATTCTTTTCTTCTTTGGTTAAAGCTTCCTGTTTTTCTGCTTCTTTTTTTTGCTCATTCATTTCCCCTATAAGACGGTTATAGAGCTTTGTACTAATTTCATCATGGCATTCTATTGTATTATTCTGAGACATATAGTAATAGCAACCAGAATCCTCACTATAGACTAATCCTGTAGTTTCATCATAAGTTAAGTATTCTTCATCTTCACCATATTCTTCAGAGATTTTATCTATAAAATTATTTATAGAAATTTTATCCCTTGTACTATATAGTTTCTTTAGTATATTATTTGTTATTGCTTCATTATTAGAATTTGGATTACTCTGATAAAAATAATATAAACATTTTTTTACTGCATCCTTATAAACTTGAATATTTTCTACAATATTTTTAGCAATATACTGGGAATATTCTTGATTTCCTTCGCATAGTCCGCTAATTATGGAGTTGATTTCTAACCATCTGAAATTGGTAACATCCTCATCCATATAGGCATATCCTTTATTTTTTTCATACTTTTCTGTATAATCATCTACATAATAATTCGTCCAATCTGTAATATAAGTATCTCCATTAAGATAACCTTTATAAAGATTGTAAATAGGAAATGCATTCAAATTGTTGGAATTGTTTGCACAATTTGAAATAGTCTTGTCTTTTCCGTCGCTACCTTTCATAATTAATTGATACTGAAAATTACCTGCAGAATTTTCTAAATTTTTTTCCAGATTCTTGGCTTGGTCAGCATCCTTTTTTTGGACATTGCTTGCAATAATGTAATCAAACAATCCTCTCCAGGCATTTATAATATCCTCTTGAAGAGCTGTGTTGCCATAGAAATCATCTGCACTTTTATAAGTATAAGCAGTATTGTACTTTTTTTCAGTATCATAAATTTTTGTACATAATACAATTTCTATTATCAGACAGACAATTACCAAACAATTTAAAATAATTCTTACAGACAGGCTTCTACTAAATTTTTTCCACTTTGTATCCAACGCCCCACACCACCTTTACATATTTTGGTTCTTTTGCATTAATTTCAATTTTTTCTCGAATTCTTCGGATATGTACAGATACAGTATTCTCTGTATTAACAGAAGGTTCATTCCAAACAGCTTCATAAATCTGGTGAATGGAATATACTCTTCCCGCATTTTGTGCAAGAAAAGACAGGATTCCAAATTCTACAGGAGTCAGCTTTTTTTGCTCTCCATCTACAAATACTTCATGGGTAGATAAATCAATTTCCAAGCCACCAGTACGCACCATATTGTCAGTTGCCTTTTCTGCTATCCCTCCAAGGTTGGTGTAACGGCGTAGCTGGCTTTTTACTCTTGCTATCAGTTCCAAGGGATTAAAGGGTTTTGTTACATAATCATCTGCACCTATATTTAATCCCAAAACCTTATCATAATCTTCTCCTTTTGCAGACAAAATAATAATAGGAATGTTCTTTTCCTCACGGATACGCATAGTTGCCTTAATACCATCCATCTTTGGCATCATAATATCCATAAGAATTAAGTGAAGTTCTTCTTTTTTTGTAATTTCCAGTGCCTCTATTCCATTTTCTGCCCGTAGAACCTCATACCCTTCATTAGCTAAATAGATTTCTAATGCATCTGCAATAGATTTTTCATCTTCACATACTAAAATTCGATACATATTTCTTACCTCTTTCTATTGTGGATTTATAACATTCTAAGATAACTGTATACAGTAATGATACACTTTATTATCATAAGAATGCAAATAGTAAATGATCATTTTTTGCTAGCTTTATTCCACAGTTAATACTATACAATATGAATTTTAAGAAAAGCACAACAAATTCTTAAAATTTCATTAAGATTACAATGTAAATCTGTTTTTGGATTTTTCCTTATTATATAATGAAAAGAAAAACTATGATTAAATAAAGGAGAGAGGAAAGTGAAAAAAAGAAAACTTATAGTATCCTTTTTTATTTTTTTGTTGTTATTACAGAGTATGGGATGCAATAATGCTTTAAGAAAAAATGAAACAAAGAATGAAAAGAAAGATACAAAAGAGGCAGAACTTTTTTTTAGTGATGACAAAAAAAGTGTGATTGGTGTAAGGGACAGAACATTCGTAACTTACGCAGTAATACCAGAAGGAGTAACCTCGATTGGTTGTAATGTGGATAGTCTTGATGGGAGTTTTGAAGATTGTATAAGTTTGACAAGTGTGACTATTCCAGAGAGTGTAACTGTCATTGATTATGGTGCATTTAGAGATTGTGAGAAATTGGCTGATATAACAATTCCCAATAATCTGGTTTGGATTGGAATAAAGGCATTTGAGAATTGCAAGAGCTTGGAAGTGTTTGAAATACCCGAAGGAGTGCCTTCAATTGAGGAAGGTGCATTTAGGGGATGTAAAAGTTTAACAGATATAACCATCCCAGATAATGTAAGAAAAATTGGTGAAGAAGCATTTGCAGGTTGCAGGAGCTTGAAAAAGTTTGAAATTTCAGAAAGTGTAACAAAGATTGGAAAAGATGCATTTAAGAATTGTTTTTTTACCAAAAAAAATTTTAAAAATAGCAGTTTGCTAAAGGAATCCCAAAACCATTATTGGGGTGCAAATATTATAGATAGTGATGACGGAGGGATATGTGTAAAAGATAAGATAGTAGTCTGTGTAAGACCTGATACTTGTGGGGAAATAATTATTAAGGAAGGCATAAGAGGTATAAGAAAAGGCGCATTTGCTGACTGTTCCAGCAAGTTGACCAGTATAAAGCTCCCTGATAGCATAGTAGAATTGGAAGGAGGAGTAGGGACGGCACCCTTTGAGACATTCTTTGGATGCAATAGTCAAACTAGTATAACATGGAAAGGAATTACTTGCACAATAGGGGATTTTAATGCAGAATATGCAAGAAATAGAATGTTGGAGGATTAATGGGAATTTAGGAGAGAAGATGCTAGATGACAAAACTTATCAAGAATAATAAAGAAAGATTTTTATACTTATAGGATAAGAGCATATTTTATGTAATGTCTGCTAAATTTATTGACGAGGCAACAGAAAGCAAGTAAAATAAAAGAAGGAAGATGATTTAGGTAAAATGACAGAATGAGCCGTTCTCTTCCATGTATTCCAGATGGGGGATTGTACACCATCTGGTGGAGCCGCTGGCGGATGACAGGCGTGTGTAATAGAATTATGTCAGCCAAGCTGACTCACATGTTGTCACAAGGATGCCGAGGCGTTCTTGAAATGAAAGAGGTGAGAAGAAAAGAATGAAGAAAGTGATACAGCTTATTTTGTTAAATGGAGGGATTGCTCTTGCTAATATTCTTACATTTTCTGAAGCAGTGTTTGATGTGTCTCTGGCTTATGGAACAATATTTCAAAGAGCAGTGGGGATTACACTTATCATTATGAGTGCATTGATATTTGCATGGGGAAATTATAAGATATTAAGTCATGAGGATGAATCAACAAAAGAGCTTCGGGAGGCTAAGAATGCGTATGGTTATGTTTTAGAGGAGATAGATACACCAGAAGAATGTTTAGAGGCATTGTCCTGTTATCAGCAGTCAGTATTTGTAAGAGATGTGGATACTGCAAAAGATCAGGTTAATCGTCTGGTAAGAAAGATGGCATCCCTAAAGGAAATATTATTTCAGAAATGTCAGGCACAGCAAGGAGAACTTTTAGGATTTCAGAAGGTTATAGAAGATTGTGAAATGATGACATATGAGAATGTAAAGCGGATGCTTAGCCGTATGGCTATTTTTGACCAACGGGAGTATGAAATCCTGCAGCAAGGGAGATTACATGTAAGTATCAATGCTTTAGAAGCAAAACGTCAAATATTTGCAGAACATTTTGCATATATAAAACAACAATTAGAGAAAAACGAAGCAATACTGCTGGAATTTGACCGGCTTTTAATGGAAGTTTCCAAAATAGGTGATAAAGAAATGGCAGATGAGGAGACCATGAATGGTATCAGGGATGTAATTAATGGCATGAAACAGCTTCATAATGATGAAGAAGGAGAAATGGAAAGTTTAGAACAAAAATATCAAAGAACCATGTAATATAACAGTTTAGCAAAGGAGAAGGATACATGAAGAAAAATGGAGTTATTGCATTTATAATTATAGCAATCATATTGTTTGCAGGAGTTTTTGGTGTGCTAAAAATTACAGAAAATAAAGATGGCACAGGGAATGCAGGGAAGAAATTAAGCCGTATGGTAGATCGGATTGGTGCTACCGAACAGGAACTAGTAAAAGGTACAGTTGAGTTTAATGAAAGTGATTTGGCAGCAGAATTGCCTGAAATATCAAAATACCCTTTGGCATTGGAGGGAAAGGGAAATATTAATATTGAAATTATGTCTTCTCCAGAAAAAGCAGGAGATAATTATGATGGGTGGCTTTTAGAAGTGGCTAAGAGATTTAATCAGGAAAATATTAAAATAGGAGGAAAGACAGTATCTGTATCTATCCGTTCTATTTCATCTGGAACAGCCGCTGATTACATTATATCAGGGAAACATGTACCAGAAGCGTTTACCCCTTCCAATGAACTATGGGGTGAAATGATACAAAGCAAGGGTGCTAAATTGGAACTTATAGAAAAGCGTCTGGTAGGAAATGTGGCAGGAATTCTTCTTTCCTCAAAAACACAAAAGAAGATTGCAGAGAAATATAAAGAAGTAACGTTAGAAACAGTAGTACAGGCAACGGTAGATAATGAAATTACCATGGGATACACAAATCCATTTACTAGTTCTACAGGACTGAATTTCCTGCTTGAGACTTTATATACTTATGACAGTAAAAATATGTTAAGTGATGGGGCGGTAGAAGAGTTTACAAAATTCCAGAAGAATATACCATTTGTGGCATATACAACTTTGCAAATGAGAAATGCGGCATCGAAAGGAACTTTAGATGGTATGGTAATGGAATACCAGATATATGTAAATACGAAAGAATTAAGAGATTACATATTTATTCCGTTTGGAGTACGTCATGATAGTCCTTTGTATGCTACAAGTAAACTTGGACAAGATAAGAAGAAAGTCCTGACAATGTTTCGTGATTACTGTTTAAATGAGGAGTCACAGAAACTTGCATCGAAATATGGGTTCAATGAGAATGCAGATTATGTAAGTTCTTTGCCTGAAATAAAAGGAGAAACTATCGTAGAAGCACAAGATTTGTGGAAAGAAAACAAAGATGGGGGAAACAGTATTACAGCTGTATTTGTAGCTGATATTTCAGGAAGCATGAGTGGAGAACCTATTAATGAGTTAAAAAATTCTTTAATTAATGCTGGTCAGTATATTAATGATGAGAATAGTATTGGGTTAGTAAGTTTCAATAATAAAGTGTATGTGGATTTACCTATTGCACAATTTGACCTGAATCAAAGAGCTTACTTTAACGGAGCTGTAAGTAATCTAAATGCATTGGGAGGTACAGCTACCTATGATGGAATTACCGTGGGTGCAGATATGTTGGTAAAAGCAAAAGAGGCCAATCCAGATACTAAATTGGTATTATTCCTATTAAGTGATGGAAGAAAAAACGATGGTTATGATTTAAGTGATGTGAAATCTATTTTAGAGACTTATCAAATCCCAGTATATTCCATTGCGTACGGAGAAGACTGTGATTTGGATGAGTTAAATGAGGTATCTTCTGTGAATGAGGCGGCAACTATAAACGCTGATTCGGATGATGTGGTATATCAGTTAAAGAACCTGTTTAATGCACAAATGTAAAATATAGCAGTGGGCAGAAATATAAATCATGAATAATCGGGGTTTAGGATGTACAACATTCATAAATAAATTATAATAAAAAGCAAAAGTCCTAACGATTGCTCCGTTATGCAATCGTTAGGACTTTTTATAATTCGGTTAATACCTGAATTGCTTTTGCTTTGATCATCTGTGTATAATGTTCGTCAATATAGGCTAAAGTTGTGTATGTAGTACGCTCCATCTTACCATATTCCAAAGCTATATTACAGAACTTGTGAAATTCAGCTAATGAGTACTCATCTTTATTAAGAATCAAGTAATAGTTACTATGATCTTCATCCTTGTATAAAGTATTTGTTCCATGATATATAGAATATAGTTGTTTTGCTAAGTCAACCACAGCATCCAGATGAGAAAAAGAAAAAATCTTACAGGTTGGTGTTGGTGGATAAGTCTTTCCGTCCTGAGGTTTGATATCATCTAAGACATTCTTAGGATTTACCGCATCAGATAATGGTATAAAATCTGCTGTTTGTGTAGAAGAATCTGTTTTGGTGTAATAATCATCATCAAAGTCAGTCATAGTATCAAGAAATTCCTCTGTAAAGGCCTCTTCATAATCTTCGTCATAATCAAAGTTTTCCATATTGTCATCAGAAGAGAATCTAGAAAAACGAGTATCTAGTTCATCTGGATCTTCTACTTTTGTTACTACAAGAACCAAACATTCTGTAGAAACGGGAATCGCTTCTATCATTAACGGAATGTCATCTGCTTCAAACCCTAATTCGTAGGAAGCCTGCTGCATCATATCACGAAACAAAGCCTTTGCTTTATCAGTTCCATAAGCAAGTTCACTTATACGTAATTCTCTGTCCACTAAGTCATTTTTGTTCAAAGTACAACGGATTTGATTTTCACTAATACGTTCTATCTTCATATAAATCGCCTCCCTCCTTCTTAGCTTAAGTATAGTTTATATGTCATGTAAAGTCAACTAAAATGCTAGTTCTTCGCATGGAGATTCATGGGAAAAATATCAGAAAAAACCTGTTTAAAATCTGGGAATACTTGTGAAATAGTTCCTAAGATAATGTGTGACATGTGAAATTTTTAGAAAATATAAAAATAATTTTATTAACTTTGCATATTGCAGGAAAATAGAAATGCAGATATAATGAGCGATGTGTCAAACACACAGTCTAATTTTGTCTAAACCACTAGTGTACTGTTATTCACTAAAGAAGATGAAAGAATGTAGATGAGATTTACAGAATTTTGTGGTCAAGAGTTCATTATTTATTTCTAATTGCAGGATATGCAAAAATATATCTTGTTAGTCAAACATTTCTCACAATTATCGTGACATTTCCAAGAAAAAGAAGATGTACTAGCAGACAAAAAAAGGAATATGCATCATAGAATATTAAGACAAGATGTAAACAGCTTAGATATCTTTAATGTTACAGCGGGATACTATGAAAAATTCCATGACTTGTGTGACAACAGTTGCTACTATATAAAATAAAAGTTTCATGGAAGTATAGCTTTTTTGAAAACTAAATAGAAAGGAGTGAAGTTTAACCAACTTATAATTTATGGATTATAGATATCTAAAAATAGATATCCAATACAAATAGTCTGCTGTGTCAGAAATCTATGGATTTTGGCAGGAAGATAGAACCAGTACAAATATTCATGAGCCATTATAGGATGATAAAAAATTGCATCTGCCATAAGAGGAAGGGGACAGCAGGCGGTTTATGTAACTTACAAACAAAGAGAGCAAAGCTCACTACAAAAATTTACACCCTCTATATTTGTGAATTCTGACAAAATTATTATGTCTGTTTTATAAACAGGAAAGAGTCAGATTATATTAAAAGAGGACTATTTTCCATGTTTAGAAGGATGATGTAATATTGGAAGATAGTCTTTTTTCCTTACATAGAAAAATATATTATGATAAGATAAATGTAAATGTTTTGTATGAAAAATAATAATACAAAAGTAAAAAAGTGTCTGTTTAGGTACTAATAGATATAAGTAAACAAAGATTATGGAGGTATTTTTATAAAAAAGGGAACAACTAAGGGTGTAGCAATTGCAGTGATTTATTATTATAGAAACTTGATTCTTATTTTGACATTTGCCATATTTCCTATTATAATAGAATTGACTATGGACTTTATTCGACAAATTTAGCCTAGGCTAAGGAAAGAGAACATGGTATGAAGCAGTTAGTCTATGGACTGAGCTGTTGCATGGAGCAAAGCGGAATGGGGTTATAATCATGTATATTCTGAATAAAATATGAATAACATAACAAACAATAACAGGTTTTGATATCCGCTTAAAACAGAAGAATGACCCAAATAGGGAGAATAGCATAGGAGGAGATATTCTCATGAAATATAAAAGGGAGAATGAAGAAGGTTCTAATGAAATCAGAGAATCTTTTCGGGAACGGTCTTTAAGGAAACAAAGGGAGAAGTCCCAAGGCATATCAAAAAGTAAAATTGCAGTTTTTGTGGTATTGTTAGTTATTTTTATTGTAATTGTTTCTGTATTAGTGAAGAAATGTTCTTCCAGTAATACAGTTATGGATCTGAATGAATATTATAAAGTGTCAAATGATAAAGTTATGATTGTACTTCATGATACAATTACAGAACAACAAGGTTTATATGAAGATAAACAAATATATCTTCCTTATGAAGTAGTTACAGATAATATAAGTAAACGATTTTATTTTGATAGTAGTGAGAATATGTTATCTTTTGCGACAGCTACAGAGATAATCCGCACAGAAGTAGGCAGTACTAACTATAATGTAAATCGAAGCAAGACGTCTTTGGGTTATCCAATTGTGCGGACAGAAGGAGAGAATGTATATCTTGCACTTAGTTTTGTAGAGCAGTTTGCTGACATAAAATATGAATTTTTTAAGCAACCAAATCGTATTGTTATAGAAAGTAATTGGGGAAAGAACTATTCATATTGTACAGTGAATAAGGCCACAAAACTTCGTTTTGCACAAAGTAAGAAGAGTGATATTTTGGCATCATTGGAGGAAAAAGATGTACTTCGGGTGATATCAGATGGTGAGGAATTGTTAGAAGGTTACAGCAAGGTTATGACAAAGGACGGGGTAATGGGTTATGTGCCTGTTAAATATTTGTCAAAGGTTTATAAAGAGAAACTAAAAGGCGGAGTAAAGGATGAAGCTTACCCACATATTTCTAAAGAAAAGACAATTAACATGGTATGGCATCAGGTAACTAATGCTGTTGCAAACAATAGTATTTTAAATGATCTTGCAAGTGCAAAAGGTGTGAATTGTATTTCTCCAACTTGGTATTCTATTGCAAGCAATGAAGGAACTATTAGTTCTCTTGCCAGTGAGAATTATGTGAAGCGGGCACACAATTCTGGGGTAGAAGTATGGGCTTTGTGTGATGATTTTAAGGCGGCAACAGATGAAATCGATCTTGCAACTGTATTAGGGAATACTACCAATAGGGACAAACTGACGAATGCATTGATTGCAAGTGCAATTCAATATAATTTAGATGGAATTAATATTGATTTTGAACATATAAGTGCAAAAACAGCGGATGCTTACTTACAATTTTTGCGTGAACTTTCTGTTAAATGTCGTAATAATGGTATTGTATTATCTGTAGACAGTTATGTGCCAACAGAATATACATCATTTTATGATAGAGAAGAGCAGGGAAAAATAGCAGATTATGTGGTTGTTATGGCATACGATGAGCATTATGGAGGCTCTCAAGAAAGTGGTTCTGTGGCATCTATTGGTTTTGTGAAAGAAGCTGTAAATAATATTGTAGAGATGGTAGATCCTAGCCAAGTCATTATTGGTATGCCATTTTATACCAGACTATGGAAAGAGTCTATTGTTGATGGAGAAACTAAAGTAACATCTTCTGCTCACAGTATGAGCCAGGCAAGTAATATTTTATCTCAAAATGGGGCAAAGTCAAAATGGGATAAAGAAACTGGACAGTATTATGCAGAGTATAATGTGGGTAAAGATTTGTATAAAATCTGGCTTGAGGAAGAAAAGTCGATAGAAGAGAAATTAAAAGTGATTTTTGCAGAACACAAACAGGGAAAGATTGCTGGTGTGGCAGCATGGAAATTGGGCTTGGAGAAACCAGATATCTGGAACGTTATTCTAAAATATGTCAATTAATGATAGAAAAGCATTCTTAGAAGTATTTAGGAATGCTTTTTTATATGCAATCCCCTCAATTTTGAAGCATTAAGAGTAGTGATGTGGGATTGTCCAATTTGTTCAGTTCTATATCTAAATTTATTTTGTTTTTTAAAAATTTTATTATATTATTTGAGAGATGATGCTCTTAAGATTATAGTTTGGAAGTTTTGTATTTTAGCATTTTATAGAATATATCAAATAAGAAATTTATTATTGAGTATATTATGTTTTAATGTTGATAATACGATAGCTTACGTAAAAACTTTTTTAACATTTATGACAGGGAATGAAGTCTGGTTTAGGAATATTTACAGTAAAGGGGCATAGAGTGTATAGATAAGGACTGCGTGTATTGCAATGCAGAATATATTAAATGAAATATTTAGAAACTGCTTTGCATAGGTACAGACGGAGCTGATAGAATGAAAAAGAAAATGGTAACATGTATCATGGTAGTTAGTTTATTAATGGTAGGTGTTTTTTGTGTAGAAAGCAGAGAAACTCTGAAACAAACAAAGGAGCAGTGGATAGTTGCAATTGACCCAGGACATGGGGGATTTGACCCAGGAAAGGTGGGTGTCTCAGGAAGTCTGGAAAAGGAAATCAATCTTTCTATTTCTTTTAAGGTAAGAAAGCAACTGGAAAAAAAGGGAATAAATGTGGTAATGACAAGAACTACAGATGATGCCATTTGTAATTCCGAGGATAGTAATAAAAAGATGACAGATATGCGGAACAGAGTGGAAATCATAAACGCAAGCAATGCAGCAATTGCAGTAAGTATCCATCAAAATAGTTTTACTGATAATAGTTCAAAAGGAGCTCAGGTTTTTTATTATAGTGGTTCCAAGGAGGGGGAACAGTTAGCTAAAATTATACAGAATACAATAAGGGAAAAGGTTGGAGATAATAATCGAAGAATGGAAAAAGCGAATAGTGACTATTATGTACTTAGAAAAGTAAATTGTCCTATTGTTATTGTAGAATGTGGTTTTTTATCTAATTCAGAGGAAGAGGCATTATTAGGGGAAGAGGATTATCAGGAGAAAATGGCACAAGGAATTACAGAGGGAATTTTGCAATTTATAACAGCTCAGCGTGTGGGCTGACCTGTTAATGCAATTCCTTGTTGAATAAGAAAAATGTTTTAGGTATAATGATAGGTATAGACATAATGAAGAGGTAACTGTTTAGAGACTGAACAGTTATGTATGGTGTTAGGAATGCGATATGGAGGAGGAATAATGAATTTAGACAAGAACAATATGAAAAAAATCTGTTTATTAATTACTTTTGCAATATTATTGTCTTGGGGAATTAATAATGGTTTGGTATTTTTGGGTGTAATCAGTTATTTATTTGGATTGGTATCTCCCTTTGTTATTGGTGCCGCTATGGCATTTGTATTGAATGCACCTATGCGTGTAATAGAAAGAAATGTTAGAAATCTTGGAGAAAAGAAAAGTCTTGGCTTTTTAAAAAAGAATTATCGTATACCTAGTATTGTCCTTACATTAATTCTGGTAGTTTTCTTTATCTGGGCAGTATTTATGTTAATTATTCCGGAACTTGGAAAGACAGCAGTAATCTGTATGAATAATATCCAGCCATTTTTGGAGGAGTGGAAAGAACAAGCAATGCGGCTTGCAGCAGATTATCCAAATTTGGAAGAACTAATTAGGAATATAGACATTAACTGGGTAAGCATTAGTCAAAATGTGGTTTCTTTCTTGTCAGTAGGAGCAGGCAGTGTTGTAAAATCTACAGTAAGTGTGGCAACAACTGTAGTGAGTGTGGTTGTAAACATTGTCCTAGCACTGATCTTCGCCATATATGTATTAACACAAAAGGAAAAACTGAGCAGACAAGGTAAAAAACTTTTATATGCCTATGTGAAGAGAGAAAGGGCAGATTGGATTTTAAGAATTATGCGTCTTTCTAATAAGACCTTCTCAAACTTTGTAACAGGACAGTTTGTAGAGGCTTGTATCTTAGGTTTGATGTTTTTTGTGACAATGAGTATTTTCAAATTACCATACGCAATTGTAGTTAGTGTGGTAATCGTTGTTAGTGCATTAATTCCAATTGTAGGAGCATTTATTGGATGTGTTTTTGGTGCTTTATTGATAGTTATGGTAAGCCCAATGAAAGCAGTAGTATTTGTTATTTTGTTCTTAGTACTTCAGCAGATTGAGGGAAATATAATCTATCCAAGAGTAGTTGGAAATTCCATTGGTTTACCAGCTATCTGGGTTCTGGTAGCAATTACATTAGGCGGTAATATGATGGGAATTATAGGAATGCTGATATTTATCCCAATTTGTTCAGTTTGTTATACTATATTAGGAGAGACAGTAAATAGCCGTTTGAAAAAAAGAGGCATAGATGTAGAAAAACAGTGAATATTTGTGCAATGTCCACATATCAATGCAAGGTACTAAAAGACAGTATCTAAGAACTGGCGGTTTTGATAGCAGTAGCTTTAATATGTAAATCTGCACAAAATTATGAGAGTTTCGCAAATAACTATTACACATAGAAAAGTGAGGAATATCATGGAGACTAAAGTAAGAAAGGCAGATAGTGAAGAGAGTTTTCAAGAAGCAGCAAGGATTTTGCAGCAGGGAGGATTAGTCGCTTTCCCTACCGAAACCGTATACGGGCTTGGAGGCAATGCATTGGATGAAGAAGCAGCAAAGAAAATTTATGCAGCGAAAGGCAGACCATCAGATAATCCGCTAATTGTTCACATTGCCAAGAAAGAAGCATTATCCATTTTGGCTGAATATGTGCCAAAGCGTGCATGGGTTCTGGCAGAACATTTTTGGCCAGGACCTCTTACCATGATATTACCCAAAAGCAAAAGAGTTCCTTATGGAACTACAGGAGGTTTGGAAACTGTTGCAGTGAGAATGCCTAATCATCCAGTAGCACTTCGTCTTATTCAGGAGTCAGGAATTTATGTAGCAGCTCCTAGTGCTAATATTTCGGGAAGACCAAGTGGAACTATGGCAGAACATGTAATAGAAGATTTTGAAGGCCGGATTGATATGATTCTTGATGGTGGAATGGTAAAGGTAGGGATTGAATCAACCGTGTTGGATTTGACAGAAGAAGTGCCAGTGATTCTTCGGCCAGGCTGTATTACGAAGGAAATGCTTGAGGAGGTGTTAGGTGAGGTTGTAACAGATCAGGCGATATTGCCCCAAAATCAGGATAAACATTTACCTCCTAAAGCACCAGGAATGAAGTACAAGCATTATGCTCCAAAAGCAGAACTCACAATTGTTACAGGAGAAGCAGGAAGGGTACAGCAGACGATAAATAAACTAATTACAGACAATTTAGAGAAAGGTTTAAAAACTGGTGTAATTACGACTATAGAGAACCAGCAAATGTATATAGGTGGTGTGGTACAATGTATAGGCAGCAAAGAGGAGACTGGAACAATAGCTAGAGGTCTTTATAAAGTCCTTCGGGAATTTGACCATCTACAGGTGGATTGTATTTATGCAGAAAGTTTTGTAGAAGATAGTATGGGTGAGGCAATTATGAATCGTCTGCAAAAAGCAGCAGGGTATTCCATATTGGAAGTATAGGGGAATACATTAAGGAGGCACTGGTATGAGAAGATTTAACAAATTATTATTTGTATGTACGGAAAACACAGCTAGAAGTCAGATGGCTGAAGCGATATGTAAAAATATGGTTTCAGATGATACAATAGAGATTGCCTCTCGTGGTCTGGTAGTGTTATTTCCAGAGCCAGTGAATCCGAAGGCAGAAGTGGTTTTAATTAATCATGGAATTTCTATAGAGGGTCATCAGGCAAAGCAATTAGTACAAGAGGATATAGAGGAGGAAACTTTAGTTTTTGCCATAAGTAGGGAACAAAAGGAAAGAATTTGCAGAGACTATGATGTGAACACAAATTTGTATACAATTAAGGAGTTTATTGAGGAAGATGGAGATGTTATGGATCCTTATGGTGGAACTTTAGTGGAGTATGAAGAATGTTTTGTGGAATTATCCAGAGATATAAAAAAAATAGTATTAAGACTAAGAAAAATTTATGGATTGCAGGAATAAATATTTTTGCTTTTGTTAAAAAACAATAGATAAAGCTTTTAAATATAACTGTTCACAATTATGAATAGTTTTACTTATAAATTTACATACAGAAAGGAAGAATAAAGATGATAGCAATTGGATGTGATCATGGTGGATTTGAGTTAAAACAGGAGATTATAAAATATTTGGAGGAACAGAACCTCACCTATAAGGATTATGGATGTTATGATACTGCTTCTGTGGATTATCCAGAATATGCAAAAAAGGTAGCTAATGCAGTTGTTTCTGGAGAGGCCGAAAAGGGAATTTTAATTTGCGGAACAGGAATTGGAATTTCTATTGCAGCCAATAAAGTAAAAGGAATCCGTGCGGCTCTTTGCCATGACTGCTTTAGTGCCCAGGCAACCAGAGAACATAATGATGCTAATGTTCTTGCTATGGGTGGAAGAATTGTGGGACCTGGTCTGGCAGTAAAAATTGTGGATATCTTTTTAAATACTCCATTTTCGGAAGATGAGAGACATATTCGTAGAATTAGCCAGATTGAAAATTAAAAAGTTACAATATATAAAAATGCTATGAACTTTGTATAAAAAAGGAACGAGTTGATTCAATCGTACAGCAGTTGTTTATCTGCAGATAAATCAATTTCGTTCCTTATGTTTGCTTTTCAATAATAAGTCAGTTAATACTGTATGATATGGTTTCCTTCTTTTATTTACACAATTCTCCCACAACTTGATTAATTACCTTGCCATCTGCTTTCCCTTTAAGAGAAGGCATAATTTCTTTCATAATCTGACCTTTATTTTTTGTTGCAAGAACTTCTGAAAAATCTTTCATAATTAGTTCTTTTATTTCATCTGCTGACATTAAAGATGGGGCATAGCTTTTTGCAATCTCCAGACGGGCATTATACTCTTCTTTTAAGTCAGTACGCTCGGCAGGACAAGTATCTACCTGTTCTTGCAAAGTTTTTACTTCTTTTAGAATAGTCTGGTTTACTAATTCTTCTGGGATGTTTTCTCTGTCTCCATTATCAATTCCAGCTTTCTTTACTGCGGAAATTAAAGACGAAATAGTTTCTTTTTTTAGTTTTTCTTTTGCTTTCATAGCAGCAATCATATCTTTTTGCAACATTTCTAAATTCATAATGATACCTCCTGTATAGTTAATAAAGAAAGAGGGTAACAGTTCAGGTAGGTCTTGCACACTTTGCTGTGCAAGACCGTAAGAAAAACTAAAACAGGATTAGAATTGGGCAACTTATAATGCGGAGCTTGCCCAATTCTTTGTAATAGGTCAGACCCTGTCTGAACTGTTACAAAAGAGGTGCTAAAAGGAACACCTCTTTCTGATGTCGGGGTGACAGGATTTGAACCTGCGGTCTCTTAGTCCCGAACCAAGCACTCTACCAAGCTGAGCCACACCCCGCAAAATTTAATATATACATTATAATTCATTTTGGATATTTGTCAATGACACTACTGGTAGAAAATTAATTTGGCTAAAAAGGCTAATTGTCAATAAACATATAACTTGTTTTTGGTGTAAGAACAAACCAAGTTTTATGTTTACTGACATCACTTTCATAGTAATATCTAAGGGGATGCCTACAAAGTTTCATAGTGATTAATCAAATTCTGGTATTTTTTAAATTCTCCTGCATAAATATGTTCTAGCAATTGGTTACAAAGCCGTAATGCTTTACATGCTTTTTCTTTGTTAATAAGACGGGTTTCCAAAGCATCTCCAATCTCGTCTAAATCTAAAACACGTAAGGAGTTATCAGGATATACAACCACGTCTACTAATAAATCTGTAAAAACATAAGCCCGTTCAGATTCTTTGTATTCGTATTCTATAATGTCACAGTACCAGTATACTAATTTTTGATGTTTGTCAAAAATCTTGCTAACTTTGAAACCTTCTTCTAAAAAATAAGCAGAAATACCATTAGAAAAATCTTTCCTAGGTTTTAGGGAATGCCATTTAGTAATAATGATATTTGCATCATTATGCAGGATAATATCATCCTTTAAATGAATGATTTCCTCTGGTATCATTCTTTTTCGATATAGTTTTACTTTCGTGCTTGTCATAAATACTCCTCCCGCAGTAAATCTGTTTTTTATGATTATAGCATAGGAACGAGAAGGAAAAAAGAAAAAATTAAATGGTTTATAGACTTTTTTTCAAAAATGAGTATAATGGTATTATGCTGAGAATATTCATGCTTAATAAGTCAATGGATGAAAAGCAGATAGTAGATATAGTACAAATTTTTAACTGCACTAACAAAGAACTGCGATATGGAACATGAATTAATAGGCTATGTGTTAATTTATCCAGGAGGTGTTATTATAGTGAAAGAAAATAAAGGAATAATAAAAGCACTAGTTATGGTAACACAAGTTGCATGTACTATGTTGGCACCACTGTTGGTTTGTGGCTGGATTGGACTTTGGCTTAATGAAAAGTTCCATACAGATATTGCTTTTGTAATTATGATGTTTTTAGGAATAATTACAGGATTTCGGAATTTCTTTTACCTGATGCGACAATTTTATGAGAAAGATTTAAAACAGGAAAATAAGGAATTGGAATACTTTGAGAGTATGAAGAAACAAAGAGAACAGAATAAGAAAGATAAGAATAAAGAGGAATCTTAGATAGAACCACTTGAAAAGGCTTGAAGGATTTGGTAAAGTTATGAGTAAAGAAAAGAAAACATTGACAGGGTTATTGGTTGGAATTATAGTTTATATAGTATTAATTACTATAGTTGGCGTGATTCTGACAAATAATAAATGGCAGTTTGTTCTTGGAACAATTTGGAGTGGGCTGGGAGCAGCTGCGGTAACGATTCATTTGTATTTTAGTTTGCAAAAGAGCCTGGATTTAGATGAGGACTCTGCAGTAAAGAGAGAACGTATGCAGGCTATGATTCGTATGGTAATTATGATTGTGGTGATTGGAAGCGGATTATTTTTTTCGCAGGTATTTCATCCGTTAGGTGTGGTACTGGGGGCATTTGCGTTAAAGGTGTCTGCGTACATGCAACCATTATTTCATAACTATTTTTCTTCAGATACTGACTAAGATTGGTCATAAATGAAGAAACTACTATAATAAAAGGAAGGTGAGAGTTTGAGTAGTGGAATGGCTTTAATATCCAGAGGTTTGCCAGCTATGAATTTTATACGGGCAGACAGTAATGTGGAACTTGGTGCAAGCGGATATTACAAATACCAGTTGTTTGGGCAGGATTTATACCTGACTACCACGCATGTATCTATTTTGATTGTGTGTGTTACACTGATAATTTTTGCAATTATTGCAAACCGCGTAGTCAAGAAAGCAGATCCCTACAAGGCACCAGGGGTGTTCTTGAACATTTTGGAATTATCAGTGCAGTCACTTGACAATCTGGTAGTTTCCAATATGGGGAAGAAGCATGGTCCAAAGTTTGCTAATTATATTGGTACTTTGGCAATATTTGTTTTGTTATCCAACTTGTCTGGTTTGTTTGGGCTTAGGGCACCGACTGCAGATTATGGGGTAACTTTACCATTAGCACTTATTACATTTGTAATGATTCAGTACAATGGTTTTAAACACCAGAAAATGGGGAAAATCAAGGGTTTATTTGAACCAATTTTCTTGTTCTTCCCAATAAACCTCATTGGAGAATTGGCAACACCAATTTCCATGTCGTTACGTTTGTTTGGTAATATTTTGTCTGGTTCTGTTATGTTAGGACTGGTATATGGATTGTTACCAAAACTGGCTACATTAGTCTGGCCAGCAGCACTGCATGCATATTTAGATATGTTCTCAGGTGCGATTCAGACATTTGTATTCTGTATGCTTACCATGGTATTTGTATCAGATGCTATTGGGGAAGAATAGTACAAACTTAAAAGATTTAGTAGAGATTAGGAGGAAATTATTATGAATATTACAAACGAAGGTTTAATATTAGCTTGTTCAGCAATTGGTGCAGGTTTAGCAATGATCGCCGGTGTAGGTCCTGGTATTGGACAGGGTGTTGCAGCAGGACATGGTGCTGCTGCTGTAGGACGTAATCCTGGAGCAAGAGGTACAGTTATGTCTACCATGCTTTTGGGACAAGCGGTTGCTGAGACAACAGGTCTTTACGGTTTGGTAATTGCTTTGATTCTGTTATTTGCAAATCCACTTCTTGGAAAGCTTTAATATGTGCAGCAAAACCAATCATATCTTTAAGAATATGGGAAAGGAGGCCGTACATTGAGTGGAATGAATTTGATATCAACCGCATTTTTAGCTGCTGATGGAGAAGCTTATAGCCGTTTGTTTGGTTTAGATACACAATTGTTGGTGGATGCTGTAATACCAGCAATTTCAATATTTGTGCTGTTTGTTCTTTTATCTAAGCTGTTATTTAATCCAGTCAGGGAATTGCTTGAAAAACGTCAGGCAAAGATTACTGAGGATTTGGATGCGGCCGAGCAGGCAAAAGAAGATAGCATTCAGATAAAAGAAGAGTACGAAAGCAAGTTAAAAGATGTGCAGAAAGAAGCAGAAGGAATTCTTAGTGAATCCCGTAAGAAAGCTTTGGCACAGGAGAAAGAAATTGTAGACGAGGCAAAAGCGGAAGCACATCGCATTCGTGTGAGAGCAGATAAAGATATAGAATTAGAAAAGAATAAAGTCAAGGACGAAGTAAAGCAGGAAATGGTTGCAATTGCTTCTGCTATGGCTGGTAAGATTATTGAGACTTCCATCAGCAAAGAGCAGCAGTCAGATCTGATTGAAGAGACTTTGAAAGAAATGGGTGATAGCACATGGCAAAGTTAGTTTCAAAGACGTATGGAGAAGCGTTATTTGACCTGGCTGTGGAGGAGCATGCATTAGATGCTTTGGCAGAAGAAGCAAAAGTAGTTTTAGAGGCTTTTTGTGAGAATCCAGAATTATCGAAGCTCCTGAATCATCCTAAGATTGTGAAAGAAGAGAAGATAAGCGTTGTAGAGAATATTTTCAAAGGACGTGCATCAGATCACATGGTAGGATTCTTAACTCTAATTGTAGAAAAAGACAGATACAATGAATTAGAGGCAATTATCCAGTATTTTCTGGATAAAGTGCGTGAGGAGAAGAATATAGGCGTGGCTTATGTTACTTCTGCAGTTCCTCTTGAGGATACACAAAGGGAACAGATTCGCCAGAAGCTTTTGCATACAACAAAGTATACAGAGTTTGAGATGATATATAATGAAGATAAGAGCCTGATTGGAGGGCTAATTATCCGTGTAGGTGACAGGGTTGTGGACAGCAGCATCCGATCACGTATCAATCATTTATCTAAGGAACTGTATAATATTTCCTTGGGTAATGCAGAGGCATAAGTGCTTTTGCAGTTGACAATAGTAGAGAAAGAAGGTGCACACGTATCATGAATTTAAGACCAGAGGAAATCAGTTCTGTAATCAAAGAACAAATTAAGAATTACAGTACGAAGTTAGAAGTCTCTGACGTTGGAACAGTTATCCAGGTTGCTGATGGTATTGCACGTATTCATGGATTGGAGAATGCAATGTCTGGAGAACTTTTGGAGTTCCCAAATGAAATTTTTGGTATGGTTCTTAACTTAGAGGAAGACAATGTTGGTGCCGTTTTACTTGGTGACGCTAAGAATATTAATGAAGGTGACACCGTAAAGACAACAGGTCGTGTGGTGGAAGTGCCTGTTGGTGATGTGATGCTTGGACGTGTTGTAAATGCATTGGGACAGGCAATTGACGGAAAAGGACCAATTGAAAGTAATAAATACCGCCAGATAGAAAGAGTTGCATCTGGTGTTATCTCAAGAAAATCAGTAGATACCCCATTACAGACTGGTATTAAGGCGATTGATTCCATGGTGCCAATCGGTAGAGGACAGCGTGAGCTTATTATCGGGGATAGACAGACTGGTAAGACAGCTATCGCAATTGATACAATTATTAACCAGAAGGGACAGAATGTAAAATGTATTTACGTTGCAATTGGACAGAAAGCATCTACCGTTGCAACTATTGTAAAAACATTGGAAGAATATGGTGCTATGGATTATACCACTATTGTAGCAGCTACTGCAAGTGAACTTGCTCCATTACAGTATATTGCTCCATATTCGGGATGTGCCATTGGTGAAGAATGGATGGAAAACGGAGAAGACGTATTGATTATTTATGATGATTTGAGTAAACATGCGACTGCTTACCGTACACTTTCCTTATTGTTAAAGCGTCCACCTGGACGTGAGGCATATCCTGGTGATGTATTCTACTTACATTCCAGATTGCTGGAACGTGCTGCCCGTTTGTCTGATGAACTTGGTGGAGGTTCCCTGACAGCACTTCCAATTATTGAAACACAAGCTGGTGACGTTTCTGCTTACATTCCTACCAACGTAATTTCCATTACAGATGGTCAGATTTATTTGGAAACAGAAATGTTTAATGCAGGTTTCCGTCCAGCGGTTAATGCAGGTTTGTCTGTATCACGAGTAGGTGGTGCTGCACAGATTAAAGCTATGAAGAAAATTGCAGGACCGATTCGTACAGAACTTGCTCAGTATCGTGAACTTGCATCCTTTGCACAGTTTGGTTCTGATTTGGATGCAGATACAAAGGAAAAGCTGGAACAAGGTGAACGTATTAAGGAAATTTTAAAACAGCCACAGTATCAGCCAATGCCAGTAGAGTATCAGGTTATAATTATTTATGCTGCTACACAGAAATACTTACTGGATATTCCAGTAGAGGATATTTTGGCATTTGAAAAAGGCTTATTTGAATATATTGATACAAAGTATCCTGAACTTCCAAAGAGCATTAAAGAAGAACAGGTAATCAATGACAAGGCAGAAGAGTTGCTGAAGAAAGCCATTGAAGAATACAAACAAAGATTCGCAAATGAATAAGGAGGTGTGAGAATATGGCCTCCATGAGAGAGATTAAAAGACGTAAGGCGACCATTGAAAGTACAGGTCAGATTACGCAGGCAATGAAATTAGTTTCTACAGCAAAATTGCAGAGGGCAAAAGGCAAAGTAGAATCTTCAAAGCCTTATTTTAGTCACATGTATGATGCAGTCAATTCTATATTGGCAAAATCCGGCAATATTTCACATCCTTATTTGCAGGCTGCAGAGGGAGGGAAAAAAGCATTTATTGTGGTAACCTCGAATCGTGGACTTGCAGGTGGATATAATAACAATGTAGTAAAACTGCTTACCCAGGGAAATATTCCGAAGGAAGATGTTTTGGTGTATGCAGTGGGAAGAAAGGGTAGAGATACCCTGAGACGTTATGGTTATGAGATAAAAGAGGATTATTCTGAAGTAATGAATGGACCTATGTTTAGTGATGCAGCCCAGATTGGACGTGCTGTTTTGGAAGCATTCACTAATCAGGAAGTAAGTGAGATTTATATAGCTTATACGGTGTTTAAAAATACAATTACTCAGATTCCTACTTTGATGAGATTATTGCCTGTGGAAATAAAAGAAGATGAGGCAGAGAAATCGGATGCAGATTTGGCAATTATGAATTATGAGCCAGAAGCAGAAGAAGCTTTGGATATGATTATTCCAAAGTATATTAACAGTCTTATCTATGGAGCATTGACCGAAGCGGTTGCAAGTGAAAATGGTGCCAGAATGCAGGCTATGGATTCGGCATCGAATAACGCAGAGGAGATGATTTCAGATCTTGCCTTGAAGTACAACCGTGCAAGACAGGCAAGTATTACACAAGAGCTTACCGAAATTGTTGCAGGAACATCTGCAATAGAGTAGGCTTGATTAGGAGAGTGAGGAATAAAAATGGCAGAAATGAATGTTGGAAAAATCACTCAGATTATCGGTGCGGTATTGGATATTAAATTTGTAGAAGGAAAGCTTCCTGAAATATATGAAGCAATTAATATCAAAACAAACGAAGGAAATAACCTAGTGGTAGAAGTAGCACAGCATCTTGGAGATGATACAGTAAGATGTATTGCCATGGGACCAACAGATGGTTTGGTTCGCGGCATGGAAGCAGAAGCTACCGGAGCACCGATTTCTGTACCAGTTGGTGAGAAAACCTTGGGACGTATGTTTAACGTACTAGGTAATCCAATTGATAATAAACCTGCACCAGAAGGTGTTAAGAAGAAACCTATTCATAGAAAAGCACCAGCTTTTGAAGAACAATCTACTTCTACAGAGATTTTAGAGACTGGTATCAAAGTCGTAGATTTGCTCTGTCCATACCAAAAAGGTGGAAAGATTGGTTTGTTCGGCGGTGCTGGTGTAGGTAAAACCGTATTAATTCAGGAATTGATTACCAATATTGCTACAGAGCATGGTGGATACTCTGTATTTACTGGTGTTGGTGAAAGAACCCGTGAAGGAAATGACCTTTATTATGAAATGATTGAATCTGGAGTTATAGATAAAACCACTATGGTATTTGGTCAGATGAATGAGCCGCCTGGAGCCCGTATGCGTGTAGGTTTAACAGGACTTACTATGGCAGAGAACTTCCGTGATGAAGGTGGAAAGGATGTGCTATTGTTTATTGATAATATTTTCCGTTTTACTCAGGCAGGTTCGGAGGTTTCTGCGTTGCTTGGACGTATGCCTTCAGCCGTAGGTTACCAGCCAACTTTGCAGACCGAGATGGGTGCTTTGCAGGAGAGAATCACATCTACAAAGAATGGTTCTATCACATCGGTACAAGCAGTATATGTGCCAGCCGATGACTTAACAGACCCTGCTCCAGCTACTACATTTGCCCACTTGGATGCAACGACAGTATTATCCCGTTCTATTGTGGAACTTGGTATTTATCCAGCGGTTGACCCGTTAGAGTCGACTTCTCGTATTTTGGATCCAAGAGTAGTTGGTGAAGAACATTATCAAGTAGCCCGTGGTGTGCAGGAAATTCTGCAGCGTTACAAAGAATTGCAGGATATTATTGCCATGCTTGGTATGGACGAATTGTCTGAGGACGATAAAGTATTGGTTAACAGAGCAAGAAAGATTCAGAAATTCTTGTCCCAGCCATTCTTCGTAGCAGAACAGTTTACTGGTCTTTCAGGAAAATATGTTCCAGTATCGGAAACCATCCGAAGCTTTAAGGAAATCCTAGAAGGAAAACATGATGATGTTCCAGAAAGTTATTTCTTAAATGCGGGTAGTATTGAGGATGTACTTGAAAGAGTGAAATAAGGAGGTAGCTTATGGCTGATAATAATTTATTTCATGTTCAAGTGGTATCACCAGATAGAGTCTTTTTTGAAGAGGATATCGAGATGCTGGAAATAAAGACTACAGAAGGTGAAATTGGAGTGTTGCCAGGGCATATTCCGTTGACCTCCATTATTGCACCAGGTGTAGTTCGGTTTATTATAAATGGAGAACCAAAAGAAGCTGCTTTACACGATGGCTTTTTAGAAATTCTTCCAGACCGTGTCATGATACTTGCGGAATCTTGTGAATGGCCCGATGAAATTGATATGAACCGTGCCAGAGAGGCGAAGAACCGTGCAGAACGAAGATTGAAAGGTTCAGAGGGCGAGATAAATGAAGCCCGTGCAGAGATGGCACTTCGTAAAGCATTGCTGCGTTTGGAATTAGGTGAAAAATATCATAGTTAGAAAGAAAGAGATTACAGTTTTCTGTAGTCTCTTTTTTGCCTTTTATAGTAGATTCAGAAGTAACTATTCAGGTAGAGGCACACATTTACCGTGTGTTTTGTAAGAAAATTTGGTAATGTTTAAGCCCCTCACCAAAGGCGAGATATTATGGGTTTAAACGTATATAAAAAAATCACTTATGACAAAAAACTGCTATTTGCGATAAAAATGATTTATGAGTAAAATAATATGGTATAATGGGAAACAACCCTTTTGATAAAGTGGTTGATGAGATTATAAATATGTTTTTTATCCGTAAGTCTGATAATTGTATTTTACATTAAAAGGAATTAAAAACTGTAAATTTATACAAAAGTATATATAGATTTGTACAAATGTCGACACAACAATACAATTTATGGTATTTTGTTAGTATGGAAAGACAAGGGAGCGTTTGTCTTTGGGCAAAAACGGTTTGTTGTTATAATTATATATAATAAAATTAAATATATTTCATAGAATAAACAAATGAAATAATAAATATACATTTGTAATACCAACAAAAACCCACAAAAACCAACAAAAAACCCATACCATGTACCAATATAAAATTTTTTGTAGGTGGTATATAATAGTTAGGTTTTATAAGAATATGTAGTTTTACAAAAGAAAAGAGGTTGACAAATGTACCAGATTGTTATTTGTGATAAGGATAATGTATTTAGAGAGAATTTTTACCAACAGCTTGAGAAGGTAACAAAGAAATTTTGCATGGAATGTTGTATAATACAATGTGAGAAAGCAGAGCAGGTAAAGGACATGTTTAGAAAAATGGAACAAATGGATTTGCTTTTTTTGGGAATAGAATTAGAAAAGAGTTTGGGTTTTGAATTAGGGAAATATATACGTGAGAAATTATATGACTTTGACACGCCTATTGTTTATGTTTCAGAGAAACCAGAGCATGCAATGAAGTTATTTGAAACTATGGCATTTGATTTTTTATTAAAACCAGTTTCAGAGGAAAAGCTGCAGAGTATGATGGAACGATTTTTGACAATGAATAAGAAAGCAGAGTATTTTTTTCAATTCTCACAAGGGAAAATTCAAGAGGCAGTGCATTATAATAAAATTATATATTTTCAAAGTGCATCACCTAAATTATTGGTATATACAAAGGATGGAACGAACGATTTTTATGGAAAACTAGATGATGTTGAAAGGCAGTTGCCAGAAAATTTTGTGCGGATTCATAAATCTTATATAGTTAATACGTATTATGTCAAGAAAAGTTGTTACAATGGTGTAACACTGTTGGATGAACAGAAATTACCAATTAGCCGTTCTTATAAAGAAAGGGTTAGGAAATTTTTTACATAATTACTATAAAGAAAATGAAAGCACTAAATGATTGAAAAGTGGTTATTTTCGATGAGTAAGTGGTTATTTTCGCAAAGTGGGTTGTAAGTGGAATTGAGGTGTGTTAGAATCCAATTTGTTCCGAACAAAAATTGACAAAATTCTAACTAAATAATAATTACTCAGCTTTCTTACCTGTAAACAAGGTGTAATTGCTTGATAGTTCAAGCAATTCAATTTAATAAATTGGTGCATTGGCATTAAAAAAGCACCATTTCTTTGGTGTAATAAAGTCACCACAACATATAAACCAACATACGAAAGGTGTTGATTTTATGATAAACCAAATGAACCAAAATGAAAATACCCCAAATAAATTTTTTTGTGTAATTAAAGAATTAAAAATTGGAAAACTGCTTTATCAATCTAACATTTCTAAGAATTGTGGTGTTCCTGCATTTGAAGTATTTCAGTTTTTATCTCTTCTTGCAGCTAAAGTTACAGCTGCATTACCGAGTTTGATGGCTCTGTTTGTAAATATAACAAAAACATTCTCTGTACAAATCACAGAAATGATTAAAAATTAAGTGACCAATTGGATTACATCACAGGCTGGATTTATCTAAGGAATGTTTGTTAATTTATGCTGGAAAAGTTGAGTTTATTATTTTTTAGAGGGTATTCTGAAGCATGTGTAGTCAAATGTATGGAAAAATTAGAATGGGATTTTTAGGTTGAAAGGTGGTGGAAGATATGCATATTGCAAAGTCAGCAAAAGCATAAAATAAAATTGCTACTATACATAAGGAGAGGGTTTGCCATACAATCATATCAATTAAGTGTAGTAGAAATAAAGAAGGTATTTAAAAGTTACTGAATAGTTAAAAATCAGAGAGAAAAAGAGAAATCAACAACTTATTTTTTTATGATATTTAAAACGGTTCAATGGGAATTTAGAGACATTCAACCATGTGTAAAATATAGGAATAAATTGTTTTTATACTTTTAATGACTGGTTTATTGTTATGTTTGTGCGTGTTGAAGTGAATCAAGAAATATTTTTAGAAAAAAGTTGAAATGCAAAAAATTGCAAAATGAAGATTAAAAAAGAAAGAGAGGAAAGAACAATTGAGAAAAAGTAAAAAAATTGCTATGTTAGCAGCGATAATATTGGGGATAAATCTTATACTAGGAAACATAACGGTTTTAGCAAATTCAAACACGAATCGTTATGTTTCTGATACCGAGAAAATTACTACACCAGATGGCAAAAAGTTATATAGTCATACAGAGAATCAAAAATTTGGTACAATATCTGGCAAATCACGTAAGGTTAAATTTTATGTGTATGCAAAGTATGAAGGAAATACAAAAGTAAATAGTATTAAGTGTCAGTGGAAGATAGGTGCAAAATTGCGAAGTGAAGCTACTACAACAGTAGTTGTAGGAATTACAGGCAATACTTATTCTGCCCAAGCAACTGAAAGTTCAAAGTGGCAGAATGTAACAACTGTGGAGAAATATTGGTTACATACATCAGGGACTAAGGTATCCTATGAAGATTCAAATTTTGTAATTTCACCAGATAGTGATTTGCATAACATTGATTTTTGGGTAAATACTACAGCCACTGTAAAATTAAAAGGATATGCTAAAACTTCAAGTATTACAAGTTCAACCTAATATCCCAAGAAAATATGCAGTCATTAGGAGTATTTCATTTTAATGACTGCGTTTTTCTTTTATAGTGTTCTTTTAAAGAAAACCAATATGTTTATTGTATTAAAATGGATTTCTAAGAGAGGGAAAATGTAACAGATATTCATTGGTTAGGGAGATTATGTATAACATTTTAAAATAAAAAATGAGAATTAGGAGTTTATTTATGATATTTTCAAGGACAAAATTTATATGTGTGTTATTTTTGTTTTCCATATTGTTAACAGGATGTGGTGAAAATAAAGATGCAATGGAAAAGGTACAAGAAAAAGAAAAAATTCAAGATGTTGACTATTGTGATGAAGTGAGTATAAAAGAGAATGAGAAAATTGTTTATAATATTTATAAAGAGAAGTTAGGAATATACAATAAACAGGATTATAGCTGGCATGTTTTATATGAAGAGGAGGAAGAGTTTGCTTATAAAATAAATGGAAGAAGTGATATTTACACAGTTGGAAACACTTCGTATAATCATTTTAGTATTATGAAAAACGCAGAAAGTGGGTTATACAAAATTTTGGATATTGATGAAAAGGATTCCATTATGCCATTTGGGGAGTATAAGGATGAATATTATTTTATTTACAATATAGATGACTTAGGTGGCAAGATTCAAAGAAAAATTGTGAAGTATAATAATAAAAAGTTGACAGATGTGTTGGACTTAGATTCTCAATTAGTGGCGTCTGCTGTTGTTGTAAAAGATAATATTTATTATGCATCTTATCAAAAGGACAAAGATTATTATGAATTGTATCAATATAATTTGAAAAATGCAGATGTACAGTTGATTTTAAAAGACCTGCCTACAGACTCTTTATATAACTTGAACGGAAATCTTGTTTGGAATGATGGGCAAGGAAATATTCTGGATAGGAAGGGAAAAGTATGGTGTAAGGTGGAAGAAGAATCAGATGTGGATTACAATTCGGAGTATAAATTGTTTTTCTGTGTATATCCCAACAAAAAGAATGCATTGGTGTGTGATGTTATACACGCCGAGAATGGTAAAATATTAGTGAAAGCTGAGAATTTTATAGGTTATGAAATTGATGGAATAACGTTATCATTATTTTGTGATGACGGAATACAAAATATTAATTTGAAAAAAGGAAAATAGGAGCTATTGTAGCCTATTAGAGGTGAATTATGATTTATTTAGAGAATGTATCTTATAGAATCAAAGAAAAAAAAATTCTGGAAAATATTACATATCACTTTGCATGTGGTGTATATATTTTACAAGGTGAAAGTGGTATTGGAAAAACAACATTGCTGAATTTATTATGTGGATATTTAAAACCAGATAAAGGAAAGATAAAGAAAAAAACAAAGTTAAAAATCGGGTATATGTTTCAAGAAGATATGTTATTTCATAATCTTACGGTCAGGGAGAATTTTAATATAAAGTGTAATGCAATGGAGTTAGAGGAAGGGAATAGAGAAAAAATAATCGATAAATATTGTAAGCAATTTAAAATTACAAATAAATTAGATTGTAGAGTCAGCAGTTTGTCAGGTGGAGAAAAAAAGCGTGTACAAATGGTGATGCTGGCAATGGATGATTGTGATGTATGGTTACTGGATGAGCCAATTGCAAACTTAGACATGGACAATAGCAATATAATCATACAATATCTGTTTGGATTAAAAAATAAAGTTGTTTTTATTGTCAGTCATCAGTTTATTCAAGAGAGAGATAATTCATTTACTTTGTTGGAAATGAAAGATGGGAGATTATATGAAAAGAAGTGATAAGGATACAGGTAAATTAATATTAAAGAAAACAAGTACATATTTAAAAAATTCAATTATGATATTTTTACTAACCATTGCATCTTTATTATATGGAGTTTTATTTTTTGGGAAATTTATACAGGAAAACAATAAAAATTTTATGGAAAATGATAATGTGCATGTAATCCAGATTTCTGGAAAAACGGCAGATAATGAATATAGTCAATTAAACAATACAGATTATAATAACATAAAAAAAATGGAGGTTATCAAAAAAGATGCAGTTGCAGAGATTGTATTTTATCAATTTGTAGGAGCAATAAATTCAGATACAGATGAACCCATTATATTGATAGGTGTAGATTCTAAGTATTCAGACTATATTTGTCAACAGCAGATGGAGGATGGGGTATACTACACTGCAGAACCTATTGAAGGGAGAAAATTAAGTTTAAACCTTCCAGTTGTTCAATCAGATAAAGACGGCAATTTAATAAGTGAAGATGATATTACGATAGAATATGAACTAAGAAATGCAATGCAGTCAGAAAGTGAATCCGCAGTGCTGGGAATGCGTGACACAATCGATCATATTCAAGAAGTTTTTGTAACACAAAATACTTTACTTGATATTTTAAAGAGGGTTAAAATGGTAGAACCTCAAGTAGACCATATTACAGATGATGTGGAAAAAAATAATGTAAGCATAAGTGAAATATATATTTATGTAGAGGATGTATATCATGTAGATGAATGTGCAAAAGCACTACTTGGTCAAGGTTATTATTTAGATTATACATTTAAATCCTTTGACTCATTAAGTAATTCTTTAAAACAATCTTCTATATTCTTTACTATTTTAATTGTACTTTTATTATTGACATCACAAATAAACGTCTTTTTGGCGTTTCATTCATATTTGAGGATGCAGCAAAAGGATATAGGAATTTTAAAATTTTATGGTTTCTCAGAAAAGCGGTTGTATAATATTTATAAAAAGAATATTGATTATATATTTTTGTTCTGCTTTTTGACATTGTCATTGTACTTATTAATTTTGGGAGTGGCAATAGATATAGATAATAAATGGAAAATAATTCCAACTATGTTTGCAGGAGTAATTGCGATATTGTTCATATTAAGAATATTTATTTTGAAAATTGGATTAAAAAGGATAGTGACAAAAGAGGTTTTGTACTTAGTGAAGGATACAAAGGAATTTGAATAGTTTTATAAGTATGAGTTCCCTTTTAATTGTATTTTTAGTGTCAATAGTTTTGAGTTATGTCTATGAGAGAAAAAGGAGCGCCTATGAAATTTAGAAATATACTGATTGTTATATTGTGCTTAATTGTAATAGCGATATTATTTATGGTAGTAAGTAAAATGCTTTTAACAGGTGTTAGGAGTAGTGCTGCGTGTGTTTTCCTTAAGTGCTTGCAATAGTAAGACATTTGAGAAATAAAAAAATAGTTGTGATAAAATCCATTATGTATCTGGATAATTGTTATGGTATCTTGTTGGTAATGAAAAAATTTAAAGAAAACCTTTGGATATCTTAAACAAAAGTCAGAGCAGTCAAGAACATGACTGCTTTTTTCTTTATGCAGATGAAGGTAAGGTACTGGAATCTAGCCGTTTTTTTATCTTTTGGCACTTTAGAACATTTGTGGCATATATTAAACTAGAATTTATTAGGAGATAATGAATATTATGGAACAGTATGTTACTCTGTCGGTGGATCTGCACCTGTTCTTCTTGCGAATCATGAAGGAACATGCAATATTTATGGAAGCCGCATTCCAGCAAAAAGATGGTTCCTTTATACGGACAGCAGATGCATACAAAAGAGAATTTGAGAAAATGCTATTTGATGTGGTAAGAATAGGGGACAGAGTTGTCAGCAGAGAGGTAATAGAGTCTGAAGAAATTGTAACCCCTTATACTTTAAAAACAGAAGAAAAAACGCAGAACCTTACAGGAATTCCTATTAATCGAAACATTACCTTACAGGAACAAAAATTATGCTGGAGTAAAAAATGTTATGAAAAAGAATTAAGAATGTGGGTGCAGAGCCTTAATAAACAGGCAATAAAACTCTTGGATGGCTTTATTGGATTTAAAGAAAAGATTTTAAAAGAAGTAGAGTGCTGTCATATGTACACAGCAAGTTATCCTTTGCTTTTGAAACACATTATACGGGAAGCAAAATTATACAGGGAATATTTAATAGAGTTGGAAACTAAAGGCACTATATGTGTGGAAGACAGAAAAGAAAAATATTTGTTCTGGGATCAGATTATGATGGAACATGCCTTATTTATCCGAGGGCTGCTTGATCCAGAAGAAAATGCATTAATTGAAACGGCAGATGGATTTGCTAAAGATTATGCAGAACTGTTAGAAGAGACCAAAAAGAAAAATGATTGTACTCTGAATGGGTTGTTATTAAAAACAAAAGAGTTGACATGGAAGTATCGGGAATTTAAGACTGCAGGAACAAAAGGTATCAGCAACTGCGAAATTTCATCTATTATTTTGCCATTACTTGCAGACCATGTATTAAGAGAAGCAAACCATTATTTGAGATTGCTGGAGGAATAAGAGGAGGCAGGTTTTAGTATGATGGAATTATGCGAGTATCCAAAAAGTGGAAAGATAAGGGAGTTTTATATTGAAGCAATTCAGATACCAATTGTTTATAACAAATATGGGGACCATGACCCAGACGGACTTTTGTATGTATTACAGCAAGATGCAGAAAGAATAAGAAAGGGAGCAATAGAAAATTTTAATAAGGAAATTCCAATGCCTTATGAAGAAGTAAAGCCTTTAGTGATTAGGGCAAATTTGGGGGATATCATAAAAATACATTTTTGCCATTCTTTAAAAAGAAACCTTTCTATTCATGTACAGGGGCTTAAGTATGATGTGGCAACTTCCGATGGCACTTATGTAGGCAGGAATCCTGACAGCACAACAGAAAAGCAGATTACCTATTGCTGGTATGCAGATCATGAAGGCGTCTTTTTATTTAGTGACATGGGGGACACCAGAAGTGGTGAAGAAGGCACAAATATACATGGACTGTTCGGAGCAATTATCATCGAACCACCAGCATCTATATGGTTAGATCCTGAAACAGGTGAAGAGCTGGAAAGTGGATTATTTGCTGATATTTACCATCCTGTCAATCAGGCATTTCGGGAGTATGCAGTGTTTTTTCATGATGAACTTGAAATCAAAACAAAAGATGGGGAGCAGCCTGTAGATCCTCACACAGGTCTGCCTTCCTCCACAACTGGCATCAGTTATCGGTCAGAGCCTATGAGAAACCGTATGCCTTTGACAGAAAATCATGCCGATTCGGGGGAAGATATTTCCATGAGTTCCTGGGTATATGGAGATCCGGCACCTCCTATTTTAAAAGCTTATGTAGGTGATCCAGCTAAGATTCGGTTAGTTCATGGAGGAGTCAAAGAGACACATGTATTCCATTTGCATAATCACCAATGGAGACTGGAAGAAGAAAATCAAAATTCCACCATTATTGATTCTATTTCTATTAGTCCGCAGGAATGTTATACACTTGACATTCTTCATGGTGCAGGAAGTTTAAATGGAACCATTGGAGACGTAATTTTTCACTGTCATTTATATCCTCATTTTCATGAAGGTATGTGGACATTGTGGAGAATTTATGACCGGTTGGAGGATGGGACTGGAAAACTGCCAGATGGGACGCCTATACCGAAATTACAACCTTTAAAGGATAGACCAAGACCTCCTTATAAAGATAAAATGCATCCAGGATACCCTAATTTTATCAACGGAACTTTTGGCGAACGGCCACTTCAGCCGCCTCTTGGAATATTAAATCCAGATGACAGTAATAAAATAGATCCTACACCATTAGAAGAAAGCAATTTTGTACAAAATCCGGAAAGAGGTGCGTTATATACGGATACCTGCCCTTGTCATACGGATGGTGGTTCCTGTCAAACAGAAGAGGATGTGCAAAATGAGGAAAATTGTTCTTGTTGTGATGAGTGTGACAAGACGAGTAATGTAAAAGTTTTTGAACTGGCACTGATACAGGCAAAAGTTACTTACAATCGTTTTGGATGGCATGATCCTCAGGGCAGGTTTTTCGTGTTAAAAGAGGAATTGGAAAAACATGGGGGATTGGATAATTATATAAGTAAGGTAGAGTGTGGCAAGATAAAAGCAGAACCTTTAGTAATCAGGGCAAATGATGGGGACTGTATTGAAATTAGATTAACCAATCTATTGCCAGAATATATTGAGGAAAGTCCTTTCCAGAATATGACATTAACAGATATGGCAGGATACCATATTCATCTTGTGAAATTTGATACTATCGTATCAGATGGTGCCGCCAATGGCTGGAATAATATTGCAGGTGCCAGACAATACGAAACCTTAGTAGAACGTTTTTTCGCCAACACACAATTAAACACTGTATTTTTCCATGACCATTTGTTTGCTAACTCTCATCAGCAACATGGAGTTTTTGGCGGGTTGATTATAGAAGAAGCAGGAGCAACTTTTCATGATATCAGGACAGGTGAAGAACTTAAATTTGGCACACAAGCAGTCATTCGCAGAAGAAATGGAACTTCCTTCCGAGAATTTGCCTTATTTGTGCATGACTTTGCTCTTTTATTTGACAAGAACGGAAATCCTTTAAATCCGCCAGAGGTTCCAGGCTCCCATGATGACCCAGGGGTGATGGGAATTAATTATCGGTCCGAACCTATGCGGGAAAGGTTAAAGTGCCACAAGGATGCTGCTTATGTGTTTAGTTCTATTGTTCATGGAGATCCCGCAACTCCGATTTTAGAAACTTATCCAGAAGATGAAATCATCATACGTCTTTTGGATGGTGCTCATGAAGAACAGCATTGCTTTAATATTACAGGCATGTCATGGCAAAAAGAGATTGATGACATTCATTCACCAATGACAGCATCACAAACGCTAGGAATTTCAGAAGCCTTTAATATAAGGATTTTGAAAGGCTATGGTCCAGGAGATTATTTATATTATTTTGGTGGGATTGATGATGTATGGCTTGGGTTGTGGGGAATTATCAGGGTTTATGATAAGGTGTGCAAGAATTTAAAGCCATTATGTAAACCTAAAAATCAGATTTTCCCTTTGCCTCCATGTCCAGGCAGGGGTGCAGTCATTCGGAAATATGAGATTGCAGCAATTCAAACCAAGATTCAATATAATAAGTATGGTGATCATGATCCAAATGGTCTGGTATTTGTACCGATAAAAGATGTAGATTTGGTCCTTGAAGGAAAGAAAAATCCAAAACCACTTATTTTGCGTGCAAATGCAGGGGATTGGATAGAAGTTACACTTCACAACATGTTTTCTAAAAAAGAACCAATACCGTATTTTGATTATCCTACTGTACCTTTGGATATGGAATATCAGCCTTCGGACAGGGTTTCTTTAAATCCTCAATTCCTGCAGTATGATAATTTATGGGATTCGGGAATTAATGTAGGATATAATAATAGGGAGCAGACAGTAGGTCCAGGGGAAAGTAAGAAGTATCTGTGGCATGCAGATAAAGAATATGGAGTCTGTAATCTGCAGTCCTTTGGTGATATGAGAAATCACAGATATCATGGTCTGTTCGGAGTTATTATCATAGAACCTGTTGAAGCAAAATGGTATGGAGATACTTGGATGAAACAAAACGCCCATGAAGAACAGGCGGTGATTGAAGCACCAGGGATAGAAACCTTCCGAGAATTTGTAATATTGATACAAAATGGTATTCGGATGCTTGATAAAGAAGGAGAATTAATTAAAACAACTGTAGTGGAAACAGATGAGGAACCAGATGCAGAAGATACTGGAGAGAAAGGATATAATTATCGTTCAGAACGGTTTGCTAATAGATTAAAGGAAAATTCTAATATTTCACAGGTATTTAGCAGTAAGGTTCATGGAGATCCGGCTACACCTGTTTTCAAGGCATATGCTGGGGAACGAGTTATTTTTAGAACAGCGATGCCCGCGGATAAACCAAGAAATGTAAGTTTTGCAATTCATGGTCATGAATGGAAACAACAGCCAGAGGACTTTTATTCCAGAAAAATTCCAATACAAGGAGCTGTCAGTATAGGGAATAAATTTGATATGGAACTGGAAGACGGTGCCTCCTGTCCAGGAGATTATTTATACCGTTCAGGCAGTTTGAAATGGGATGTAGAATCCGGTATGTGGGGAATTTTCAGAGTGATGAAGGAAAGTTTGAAATGTAAGTGTAAGGATAAATGCAGAAAAATAGCTTGCTGTTTTGGAATGGGGCAGCGGGATAAGGATAAGTAGAAAGAGTTTAAGAATATTACTAATAGATACAGAAATTGAAAAAAGTGGAGAATTTGTATGAAAACAATGAAAAGGTAATATGTGTACTAGTTCAAAAAAAGAGGTATTATTTAAAAAGCTATTAAACATTTATGTTTTCAGTTATAAGGGAGTATTTTCAAGGCGGTATAGTTCCAATTACAGGGGCTGTGCCGTCTTTTCTGTTTTTAAGTTATCTATGGTGATCAATTTAATTTGTACTAAAACTTGACATAGAATTACATCTTTCATATAATTAAACCTAAAGTTTAATTATTACAAGGAGGAACCTATGGGACGAAGAAAAAAAGAACCTAAAAGTGTACATCGGGAAAATATAGCCTCTGCAGCATCAACATTGTTTATGGAAAAAGGAATTGCTGCGACTTCTATGGACGATATTGCAAAAGCAGCGGGATATAGTAAAGCAACTCTATATGTGTATTTTGAGAACAAAGAGGAAATTATTGGTATTTTAGTGTTAGATAGCATGAAAAAACTTTACGGTTATATAGTTTCTGCACTTGTACAGCAGGAAACCACAAAGGCAAGATATGATTTCATCTGCCACGGGCTGGTGCAGTACCAAGAGGAGTTTCCTTTTTATTTTAAAATGGTGTTGGATAAAATCAACATTGACTTTGAAAACCATAACTATCTGCCCGAAGAAAAAGAAACCTATCAAGTTGGGGAAGAAATAAATGAAAAGATAAAAGACTTTCTAATATCTGGTATAGAAAAAGGTGATTTGCGTGATAATCTGAAAATTATGCCTACCATATTTAATTTTTGGGGTATGCTGTCTGGAATAATTCAGCTTGCCACAAATAAAGAAGAATACATTAAAAGTGTAATGGGATTATCTAAAAACGAGTTTTTGGAATATGGATTTCAAATGTTATACTGTTCAATTGAAAATAAGGAGAGATGATTATGAGTAAAAAAAATGTGCTTGCCATTCTAGGCAGTCCTCATGTGAATGGAACGACAGCGACAATGCTGAATTTGGCAATTCATAAAGCTGAAAAAGCAGGTCATACTGTAACAAAAATTAATTTATACGAAAAGGAACTTTCTTTTTGTACTGGTTGCCGAGTTTGTATGGATACACAAATTTGTGTTCAAAAAGATGATATACAAGAAATTGTAGCTTTGTTACGTAAATGCTCGTTAGTTATTCTCGCAGCCCCTGTCTATTGGGCAAATGTTCCAGCACCCGTCAAAAATTTATTTGACCGATTATTGGGAACAGCTATGGAAGAAACTAACACATTTCCTAAACCACGTCTGCAAGGCAAGAGATATATGCTTTTGACTTCCTGCAACACTCCTGCTCCCTTTTCGTGGATATTTGGACAGAGTAGAGGAGCAATCCACAATATGGACGAATTTTTTAAGACAGCAGGTATGAAACCAATAGGGAAAATTGTTTGTGCAAACGCAAAGAATAAAAAAGAACTTCCGAAACGAATAGCCAAAAAGATTGAGAGATGTTTGGGATGAAAACATACCAAACAAAATTATTTTTTTTGTAGCTTTTTTATTCTCCAATCTATATTACTAATGAGTGGCAAAAAAAGCCAAAAAGAAAGGAGACAAAAAGCTATGAAAAAAAATTGGAGAAAATGGGGGATATTATGTTTTACTCTGCTATCTCTTTGTATGTGTTTAGGGATTATACAAGGTAGACAGATAAAGGCGGCAAGTGATTTTGTAATTAGTAATGGAACTTTAGTAGAGTATACTGGTAATTCATCCAGTGTAACTGTACCAAGCAGTGTGAAAAAGATAGGGGCTAGTGCATTTGAAGGAAATACAACAGTTACTTATGTGAGCTTACCAAACAATTTAACGGAGATTGGAGCACAAGCATTTAAAGATTGTACCAAACTCCGAACAGTATCATGCAAGGATAAGATAAAAACTATTGAAGTCAAAGCATTTTCAGGTTGTGTAGCATTAACTTCCATACATTTTTCATCAACATTGGAAAAAATAGGGAATAGGGCATTTTACGATTGCCGTACTCTTGGTTATGCAAGTCTGCCAAAAAATTTGCGTTATTTAGGAGTCGGAGCATTTCAATCCTGTCATAGTTTGTACTCAGTTACCTTTAATGGAAATAATAGACTTCCCTTTATACGAAAAGATGTTTTTCGGAATTGTAAATCATTAAGAACTATAACGATTCCAGCAAAAGTATCACAAATTAACGAAACAGCATTTGAGGGTTGTAAGAACTTATATTCTGTGAAGATGGGCGGAAAAGTTACTACAATTAAAGAACGAGCATTTGCGAATTGTGATAGTTTGGAAAAAGTAAGTTTTTCAAAAAGCCTAAATTCTATAGAAAAAAATGCTTTTGAAAATTCGGGATTGACTAGTATTATTCTACCAAGTGGCATTACTGAAATTGAATCTGGAACTTTTTATAACTGCAAGAATTTAAGAACAGTATCTATGAAAGATAAAGTAAGAAAGATTGGTCATAATGCGTTTGAAAATTGTATAAATCTATCGAAAGTGACTTTACCAAAGAAATTAAAGGTAATTGAATATAGTACTTTTAAAAATTGTAAAAAATTAGAAAATATCAAATTGCCAGAAAAAATTAAAGAAATACAATATGGTGCATTTTATCATAGTGGATTAAAGAGCGTAACATTGCCAAAATCTTTAGAGATTTTAGGAGGAAGAGCTTTTACAAAATGTGAGAAATTAACGCATGTAACCATAAAAGGTGACAAGGAGTTTGGTTCAAATATTTTTGGGGATTGTACAAAATTACAAAAAGTAACTTTGTCAAAAAGTGTAACCATGATTGCAAGTGGAATGTTTAAAGGGTGTACCAATTTAAAATCTATATCTTCTTTAAAAAATATTGACCATATTGGAGCTTATGCCTTTTCAGAAACTGCGTTAAGAACTATTACAATACCTTCTAATGTAGATAGAATTTCAAGAGGTGCTTTTTATAAATGTAAAAAGTTATCTACAGTAAAAGGTGGAAAGAATCTGATTTCTATTGGAAGCAATGCTTTTGAAGAATGTATACATTTAAAGAAATTTAAATTTGGCAGCAGAGTTAAGCGGATTGATTATAAAGCATTTAGAGAATGTTCAAGTCTTACAGAAGTGATTATGCCAAAAAGTATAAAAAATATTGGGGAAAGTGCTTTTGAAAGATGTTATAGTTTAAAGAAATTAAGCCTATCAAAAGGATTAGATAAAATACCATATCAATGTTTTGCAAATTGTGTTAATTTAAAGAAACTTATTATACCAAAGAATGTAAAGAAGATTGAGAACAAAGCATTTTTTATGTGTTCAAAATTGGAAAAGATACATATTCCAACAACCTTGAATATAAAGTTTAACAGTTTTGGTAAGACAAAATGGATAGAAGATGCTACAGAATCAAAGTTTGCTGTTACAGAGAATGGGATGTTATTGAAATATTATGGAACCCGTAAAAATGTTGTAGTGCCAAAGAGAGTAAAAATGATTGGAAGTGAAGCTTTTAAAAATAATAAACAACTAAAATCTCTTACTTTCCAAGGAAAAATTACTTCTATAGGTGACAAAGCATTTTATAATTGCTCTAACCTGAAAAAAATTCAATTATCTGATAAGATTACAGAGATTGGGAAATCTGCTTTTCAATATTGTGTTTCATTAGAAAATGTGAAATTGCCACAAAAATTGAAAACAATTAATACTTATGCATTTTACGGATGTAGAAGATTAAAAACAGTAACATTTCAAAATGGATTGGGAGAAATTGGAAACCATGCGTTCGGAAATTGTAGTAGATTAAAAAGTGTAAATCTTCCTAAGTCATTAAGGACAATTGGAACAGGAGCCTTTGATAGTTGTGAGTTGTTGAGACTTGTGACTCTAAGAAATGGATTGCAAAAAATTAATGGATACGCTTTCTCAGAGACCAGAATCGAAAGTATTCAGATACCAGATAGTGTAACTACAGTTGGAAAAGGTGTATTTTATGGCTGTGGCTCTCTAAATAGTGTAAAATTACCTAATAATTCAAAAGCAAAAATTTCAGAGAGTATGTTTTATGAATGTCGTTCTTTAGACAAGGTAGTGATTCCTAATGGAGTTACAAGAATTGGGAAACATGCATTTTCTTATTGTGTTAACTTAAAGACTATAGAAATACCAGAGACAGTAACTACAATAGAAGAAGGTGCTTTCAAATCTTGTGTGGAACTTGCTGAAATTACATTGCCACAGGCAATAAAAAAAATATATGGTGAGACTTTTTTTAATTGTGAAAAATTAAAGCAAATTGTAATATCGGATAAGGTTATAAGCATAGAAACTTCTGCATTTGGAAATTGTACCCAATTAGAGAAAATGACTTTTTTGGGAAAGAAAACAAAAATGCAAAAAGAAGCAATAGGAAGTTATGATTACTATGTGGATGATAATAATAAGCTAAAGGGTGTGGGAAATCTGGTAATTGTCTGTTACAAAGATTCTGCAATTTATGAGAATTATTTGGAGAATTATGAGGAGATTGAAAATATTAATGTAGAGATTTTAGGGGGAAAATAATTAAAGACTGTAGTTGACAAAAAGCAAACAGCGTGTTACCATAAAATTATTAAATACAATATATTTTGGTAGAGGTGCATATTTTATCAGTATTTTGCAGGATGCAGCAGGTGCAGGAGAATGCAGAAGAAAGGAAAATATGCCGAAGAGAAAGATTTCCTGTAAATTTTATCTCTGGGCGTATGTTTAAGAGGCATGCGACTGTCATCAAAGGTTTTGATGGAGTGCTACAAGGAAAGTGTTTTTTGAATACGATTTTTGAACCGGCATACTCTGTATGTCGGTTTTTTATATTATAGGAAAGTGTTTTGTATTCCCTAGGATATAAAATAATTATGTGTACTTGCACAAAAAGCAAAAATACCTTGCAAGGATACATATAGATTCGGTTGGAAGAAGCTGCAGAAATCGGATGTATTATGTATCCGTTTAGATATCTTTACTATTTTGTATTTGGAACAATTGCTGCACAGATATGTTGGCATGGAAGATATGGAATTCTGTGTCATATTTCGATATTTTGGATATAATACATTATAACAATCAAAGGAGGAACAAATATGGCAATTTTTAAGGGTGCAGGTGTAGCATTAGTAACACCAATGAAGGAAGATTTATCCGTAGATTATGAGAAATTAGAGGAATTAGTGAATTTCCATGTAGAGAATGGAACTGATGCAATTATTATCTGTGGTACAACTGGAGAGGCTGCAACATTGTCTCATGAGGAACATTTGGATGTGATTAAAGCATGTGTAGAGTATACCAAGAAGAGAATTCCTGTTGTTGCAGGAACAGGTTCAAATTGTACAGAAACAGCAATCTACTTATCAAAAAAGGCAGAAGAATATGGTGCAGATGGATTATTGGTCGTTTCTCCATATTATAATAAAGCGACACAGGAAGGTTTAGTAAAACACTTTACTGCTGTAGCAAATAGTGTAAAATTACCTATTCTATTATACAATGTACCTAGTAGAACAGGATGCAATATTTTACCTGAAACTATAGTAAAATTAGTAAAAAATGTAGATAATATTGTAGGAGTGAAGGAAGCCAGCGGCAATATTTCACAAGTAGCAAAACTTATGGAATTAGCAGATGGACAGGTGGATTTGTATTCTGGTAATGATGATCAGATTGTACCAGTAATGTCACTTGGTGGAATTGGTGTGATTTCTGTACTTTCCAATATTGCTCCTAAAGAGACACATGATATTGTGGCTAAGTACTTAGATGGTGATACAAAGGGAAGTTTGGAATTACAACTGAAATATTTATCTGTGATTGATGCATTGTTCAAAGAAGTAAATCCAATTCCAGTAAAGAAAGCATTAAATCTTATGGGTAAGAAAGTGGGAAGTCTTCGTATGCCGCTTACAGACATGAGCGAAGCAAATACTGCTATCTTAGAAACCCAGATGAAAAAGGTTGATTTGCTATAAAATGAAAGAAGAAGGAGAATGACCAATGACAAAAGTGATTATGCATGGATGTAACGGGGCAATGGGGCAGACAATTACCAAGATTGCCAAAGATGATGAAGATGTAGAAATTGTAGCTGGAATAGATATTGTTGACAATCGTGACAACGTATATCCGGTTTTTACCAATATTAAAGATTGTAATGTGGAAGCAGATGTGATTATTGATTTTTGTTCGGCAAAAGCAATGGATGCTTTGTTAGATTTTTGCGAAGAAAAGAAAATGCCTGTTGTAGTTTGTACCACGGGATTGTCCGAGGAGCAATTACAAAGAATCAAGAAACTTAGTAAGTCTGTTGCAGTATTAAAATCAGCAAATATGTCTCTTGGTATTAATACTTTATTTAAGTTATTGCAAGATGCTGCTAAAGTCCTCGCAACTGCGGGATATGATGTAGAGATTGTGGAAAAACATCATAATCAGAAGTTAGATGCACCTTCTGGAACTGCTCTTGCACTGGCAGATTCTATAAATGAAGCAATGAATAACCAGTATGAGTACATCTATGACCGCTCCCAAAAACGTGAAAAACGTGGTAAAAAAGAGTTAGGTTTATCCGCTGTAAGAGGAGGAACTATAGTTGGAGAGCATGAAGTAATTTTCGCTGGAATTGATGAGGTAATAGAGTTTAAACATACTGCATATTCTAAAGCGGTATTTGCAAAAGGTTCTGTATCCGCAGCTAAATTTCTTGCTGGTAAACCAGCAGGACTTTATGATATGCGTGATGTTATAGCAGAAGCATAATAAGCGGATTTTAGTTGCAATATAGTATGTGAATAATGAAGGCTGTCGCAAAAAGGATGCTTTGTGTGACAGCCTTAATTTCATTTTTAGAGAAGCCTGAATTACAGGTATGTAAGTTTATGGGATTTATATTAGGAGGCATTAAAATGGAGCAGATTTTTCAAAGAACAGCAATGTTATTGGGACAAGAGGGAATGAAAAAACTGGCAGATGCCAGAATTGCAGTATTTGGCATTGGTGGTGTAGGCGGATATGTGGTGGAAGGTTTGGTACGAAGTGGTGTAGGAGCATTGGATATTGTGGACAAAGATACAGTAGACATAACAAATCTGAATCGTCAGATTATTGCCACAAGATCCTCTATAGGAAGATATAAAGTGGATGTTATGAAAGAGCGGATACAAGATATAAACCCAGAATGCAGGGTAAGAGAGTATAAATGTTTTTATTTGCCTGAAACAAAAGATGAGTTTGATTTTTCTAATTATGATTATGTGGTAGATGCAGTAGATACTGTAACAGCAAAGCTGCAATTAGTAGAGCAGGCAAAGGAGGCGGGGGTTCCAATTATTTCCTGTATGGGTGCAGGCAATAAATTAGATCCAACGAAATTTGAGGTGGCAGATATTTATGAAACTTCAATTTGCCCGTTAGCAAAAGTAATGCGGAGAGAGTTGAAAAAAAGAGGAATAGCAAAACTTAAAGTGGTATATTCCAAGGAAGAGATACAAAAGCCGAATTCTTGTCTGATGGGAGAAGATAGCGATAATACAGGTAATAAAGAAGAGAATGGAAGGCGAAAAGCAACACCAGGCTCTACGGCTTTTGTTCCCTCTGTGGCAGGACTAATTATAGCTTCTGAAGTTATTACTGATTTAATAAAAATATAAAAGAGATTTTGAATTATATAATACTAACTGTTGAGTTTATGCAAACTGTAATTCAAAAAAGAATATATTTACTTATCAAATATAAATAAATTTAAAAATTAAAACACTTATGAAATAAACAAATTATAATCTTATTAATATATTTAATAAAAAAATCGAATGAAAGAAACATTAAATAAATAAAAGTGGTTATTTTCGTAAAGTGGGTTGTAAATCAATATGGAGTATGATAAAATCCAGCCTAGACAGAGAAAGCTGTTTGTAAAAACTCAAAAAGATTTGTTTTTAGGATCGAGTTTTTATATTATCTCTGTACTATATAATTAAATTGAAAAGGAGACATAATAAAGAAGAGAAGAATTTGTGTAGGTATTATAATAATGTTTATTTTAGGTGAAGTAGGGAGGATGAATGTTAATTGCAAGACAAATAAGATGAATTTAACAGAAACAGAAAAAGAGATTAATGATGCAAAGAATGCTCTTGATGTGGGGATTGCAGAAGAAAAAGAAGAGATAATTGAGGAAATTCTTGATGAATTAAGTACTTCAGATTATTGGAATAGTGTTTTAAGTTTAGAAGAACAAAAAGAAGTAGCAAATATAGAAGATACAGTTTCAAAATTGGATTCTGATGAAGCATCTGAAAAGGTTGTGGAGGTATTAGAGAGTATTGAGTCTTGCGAAGAAGTTGCAGAACTTTTAGAACAAGAACTAGATATAAATTCAATAGAGGATTTTGAAAAACAGCCATTGATAAATTCATATACAGGAGAAGAATTAACAACAGTAGAAGATGTAAAATTATATCTTGAGAAGACAAAACATGATGTAGATGAAACAACTTATATTATGTATAAAACAGTAGAAAAACAGAAAGAAAACAATAATGAAGTTTCTCTTACTAAATTAGTTAAGGAAATAAATGAACAAGCAGAACAATTATCCACAAATAGCAGTTTTGGCATTTGCGGTACTAAGGTGAAGGCTTCTAGTTTATATACAGTGGCATATTCTACATGGACAACTTTGACTACAGAGGAGAAAGTACTTATTGCACTAGATCCTAAAAAGGCATTATATACAAAATATCTTACTGATGATGCTTATACATACACAAAGAATAAATTTGGATATAATGGTTTGGGAGATAAATCAGATGGATTTAGACATGGAGTATGGAATGCCTTGATGACAAGAGACCTTGGAAGATCATGGGCAAAGTCTTATGCAACAGCACATGAAAGTGGTAAATCAAGTGCAGAGTTAGAAAAAAAGGCACAGGATGGCAAAAAAGAAAAGTATCATCAAAAAATGGATTTGCATAATAATGAGGTGGGTAGAAGCGTAATTAAATGGTATGACACTTCTTTTAATGTATCAGATAAAGAAGTGCAAAATAGGATTGAAAAAAAGTTAACCAATAAAAAGAGTACTGGTATATATTGGTTACACAAATAATATGATAAGGAAGAATAAAATATAATGAAAAAATTGCATATCATCTGTTGTATATGTATTTTTGGGATTTTTTTCTCGGCATGTGGAAACAGTACAATAGATAAATATAAGACTTCTTTTAACAATAACATTAATAGTCTACAAAATGGAGAAGTGAACTTACATAAATTGACGGACTTTGAATGGGATAAAATGTATACCTTTTCTGCTTATACTTCTAAAGAAGAAATAGAACAAATACTTGGTCTTGAATCAGATGTAATCGTAAATAATATGTCTGATGAAGGAAATACATATTTACTCTTCCTTAAAGATAATACTATTGTATGTAGTATTTATGGTTCTTCGGATTCTTTGGGGTATTCCATTAATTTTGGAACTTTTGATAAATATTTATGTATTGATTATTCTAAGGAATGTGTATTTTCTGTTAGTGGTGATGATAATAAAAAGATTTTAGAGTATCAAACTAGTAATTAAATAATAAGTATGATAAAAGAAAAATTTTCAATCAAGGAGCTGTACACTAATTCTTAGTGCGACAGCTCTCTGGAAATATAGCTATTCTTGACGTTATGATTATCGTACTATCCAATTGCCTGTGTTATCTTTGGACAAATACCAGTTATATTTATTATAATGTTTAGGTTCAAATCTGCAATGTTCGGAATTTTCAGGTATTTCAAAATCCATTTGAACCACTAAATCACAAGAATTTTCTTTTGCAAGTTTATCGGACAGTTCTTGATTAAAATACAAAGCTTCAGGCAATGCAGCAAATGGAGCATCTTCTGTCCACTTATCCATTACCATTGTAAACAGTGTTTCCATTTCTTCGAGAGAGTATTTGGTATCTTCTGGATTTTGGATTTTGTAGTAGCAGGGATATCCAGAATGTTTATGAGTTATTCCATCACTCACTAGGATTTTATCTTTTGCTAATACAAAACCTGTTACAACTTCAGTTTTAGAAGTTTGTGCTTTGCTTTTTCCTTTCGTAAAATTTGGTACAAATAATATTGCCATTAGCAATACAGTCATTACTGATATTATCTTTATCTTTTTTGATGTGTTCTTTTTAACCATAATATTTTGAATCCTCCTTTTTATATTACTCCCACAAAACATTGCAAACATCTCTGGATGTGCTTTTTTTATCACTATCCCTGCCATAACACTGGCATATCGTTTTTTATGCTTTGTGCCACATTCTCTAATTACCTTTTCATCACATGACATCTCCATATCTTGTACAAACATTCTAAAACCCAACCATACTAAGGGATTAAACCAATGTATACACAATGTAATATATGCCACAAGCATAGACAGGTAATCAAATCTTTTTATATGTACTTTTTCGTGTAATATGATATACTTTTGTTCCTCTTCAGACAGATTAGAAGGGAGATAAATCTTCGGATGAATAATTCCTATTACAAAACCAGTTGGTAGAAAATCTACCAGATAGATATCTTTTTCTATTTGTATGGAAATTTTCAGTCTGTGTTGCAGGCGGACAAAAGAAATAATTCCATAACATAGTAAAAATAAAACACCTGCTATCCATATAAATGGCAGCCAATCTAATATTCCCTGTGAGGTGGTTCCTTCTGGAAGTTTTTGAGTATTTCCTATAAGATATGGTGTTACTGTGGCAGTCCTTTGTAAAATACCCTGCTGTGTTGCCATACCTTGAAGAGTGTGACTGTTTTTTGTGGGTATGTCTGGAATTAGTGTCCATATTCCTGTAAATGTAATAGGAACTAAAAGCCGTATTGCAGGAATACTCCACAAAATGTAAGAAAAAAATTTAGGAACATGTAGCAAAAGAGATCTTATAAAAAGGGTTATTAGGATAACAATTCCACCTGTAACACTTAATTCTAGTATTTCTTGAAATAATACTTTCATTTTCGGCCTCCTTTAACTTTCAAAGTTCTTTAGAAAATCTTTCAGGGCATCAAGTTCCTTTTTGGTCATTTTTTCCTCTGCCGTAAATGCTGCTAAGAATTTAGGAAGAGAGCCATCAAAGGTTTCTGCTACAAACTGCTTACATTGTTTTCCATAGTATTGATCTCTTGTCATTAGGGAAGTCACTACACTTTTTTCGTTATGGAAAATCTGTTTTTCACAAAGCTTACGGAGAACCGTGTAGGTTGTGGATTTTTTCCATCCTAGTTCTTTTAGAGCGGCTTGTACAAGAACTCCAGAACCAACAGGCTCTAATTCCCAGATTAAATCCGCAAACTTTGCTTCTACCGCTCCCATCTTATATATAGCCATATATTACCCTCCTTTCGTGTGGTGTACTATTTCCGAGTTAGAGTTGGTTTATTATGAATAAACCATAAATTAAGTTTATCATCAGTAAACCATCTTGTCAATAGTTTTTTTACAATTAACTATCTTGACAAAGAAAAGGAAAAAGACTATAATATGCCTAATATTTAATTCATAGTAAGCATATAGGAATGCATACAAAAGTGATAGAGTTTTAAATAACTATGCCTCGTAAGCGAGGCATCACTATAAATGAAAGTTGATTGTTGCGTGCTGTGCATTCATTTTTTTGCAAGTAAACTTGCACGAAATGCACCCGTTTGTCAGGACTTTCATAGTAAATAATAGAAAGGTGAGATGACAGTATGGGACAGACTTATAAGGGAACATTAGATTTAATTGGTAAAACACCATTAGTGGAGATTGCAAATGTAGAAAAAGAATTAGGATTAGAAGCCAAAATTTTGGTAAAGCTTGAATATCTGAATCCAGCAGGAAGTGTGAAAGACCGTATTGCAAAAGCAATGGTAGAAGATGCGGAAGAGAAGGGATTATTACAAGAAGGTTCTGTCATTATTGAACCAACATCAGGAAATACTGGTATTGGTCTGGCTTCTATTGCAGCAGTGAAAGGATATCGGGTTATTCTTACTATGCCAGAAACTATGAGTGTGGAAAGAAGAAATATTCTGAAAGCTTATGGGGCAGAGATTGTTTTGACAGAAGGTGTGAAAGGGATGAAAGGTGCTATTGCAAAAGCAGAACAACTTGCAAAAGAGATTCCCAATAGTTTTATTCCTGGACAATTTGATAATCCAGCGAATCCTGCTATGCATAAGAAGACAACTGGACCAGAAATTTGGGAAGATACAGATGGAAATGTAGATATTTTTGTAGCTGGTGTAGGAACTGGAGGAACTCTTACAGGAGTTGGTGAATATTTAAGAGAGAAGAAAAAAGATATTAAAATTGTGGCCATGGAACCAGCTGCTTCTCCTGTTCTTTCTGGTGGTCAGTCTGGAAAACATGGAATTCAGGGAATTGGTGCTGGATTTGTTCCTTCAGTACTTAATACTGGGATATATGATGAAATTATAACTATAGAGAATGAAGAAGCGTTTGAAGCTGCAAAATTTCTTGCAAAGAAAGAAGGGGTTTTAGTTGGAATTTCATCAGGTGCGGCTCTTAAAGCTGCAATTGAATTGGCAAAGAGACCAGAAAATAAAGGAAAGACAATTGTAGCATTACTTCCAGATAGTGGGGACCGTTATTATTCTACTCCATTATTTAAAGAATAATCACTAACATTTATTCTTATAATATTATATAGATAAGAATGGTTATTTAATATTAAAAAAAACAATATACATAATTGAAAATTATTTTGTATATTGTTTTTTATTTTGGTGTCAAAAAAATAGAAAATTGTAAAAATACACCTTTATTTTATTTAAAATATACAAAAGTTTTCTTTTGGAAAATTTCTAATAGAGATAAATACTATGCATTTTTTACATAAATTTTTGTATATCTGAATAGTTATTAATTATTACACAAAAATGAAAAATATTATTGTAAGAAAAAATAATCTATGTTACAATAAAAAAGTAATAGATAATTATTTATTATAGAAAGAAAGGTACAGAAAGGAAGTAAAAACAATGAAGAAGTTTATCAACAAAGTTTTAGCATTTTGTCTGGTTATGGTGGTATGTGTAACATGTTCACTAAGTACTATGACAGTGCAAGCAGCAGAGCAACAAGATGTTTTTGTGGAAAAGGAGGGAACACTTAGTAGTACGGGAGATGTTTATACTTTTACTACTACAGCAACAAAAGATTTCTGGGTTGAAATTGATGTTGTTGATCCTAGTGTTTCTGTTGATGTGGTAATTACATCACTAAAAGATGGTAGTTATTCAGATGGTAAAATTAGTAGTAGTGATTGGCGACAGGATCAGGAGTATCCTTCCCTTTATTGGGATTCTCTTTGTTTAAAGGGTTTGCCAGCGGGAAGCTATCAAGTTAAGATTTCATCCCCAAATGCAGGAAATTATATGGCATTTGGATGGTTAGAAGATTCTATTAGCTTAAGTGCTACTTCCGTTTCTCTTTCAGCAGGTCAGTCAAAGACTTTAGCTGTTACAGGAACTACAGAAACTGTACAATGGTCTTCTAATAATACTTCTGTGGCAACTGTAAACAGTAATGGTAAAGTAACTGCAAAGAAAGCTGGAAAAGCAACAATTACTGCAAAGGTAGGCAGTGTAACATTAACTTGTGATGTAACAGTAAAGAAACCAGTTATTAGTACAAAGGCATTTACTATTACAGCAGGACAGAAGAGAACATTGAAGGTAACTGGCAAAGCAGGTAAGGTTACTTGGAAGACAAACAAGAAGTCTGTAGCAACTGTATCAAGCAAAGGTGTAGTAACTGCAAAGAAAGCAGGAAAAGCAACAATTACAGCAAGTGTAGATGGATGTAAATTGACTTGTAATGTTACAGTAAAGAAGAATGAATACAGTGCTTCTTCTGTTAGTAACAGTCAAGTTGGATATGGTGGATGGTTTAATACAACAAAGATTTCTTATAATAAGAAAGGCCAGCTAGTATGTAAGATTCAGATTGTTAACAATTCTACATATAATATAGAAGAATTAAGGAATTTTAACATTACTGTGCGGGATAAGAATGGAGCTGTTATTGGAAGTCAGAAAATTGGAAAGAAGAGTATATTTATTTACTCAGGAAGTAACAAGACCATTACTGTAACTATTCCTAAGAATAAAGTAAAGAAAAAGAATGCAGATTTAAGAGTTGCAGTACCAAAATGCAGCGGAGAATATTTGTATAGAAGATAATACATAAAGGCTATCGTATTTTGCGATAGCCTTATTTTGAGAGGTATAGTAACAGTTTATTATATATTGCAATTTTTAATTCCAATATATAAAAGAACCAGATTAGTTATAAGTATGCTAATCTGGTTCTTTTTCTCTATATATTACTATAAACAAAAATAGAGGAGAAAATAAAATATGAAAAAAGTTTATTCAAAAATACAATATTATAATAGCAGATTTTATGGTATTTGTCTATATAAAAGGGAAAAAAACACACAAATTTCACATGCTGAATATTTACCTTTACGAAAAGAGAATGTAATATTAAAAAATTTTTATTTTGTTACAAAAAATATAATAGAATTTTGTAAATAGTATGGAGAATATTGCAAAAAATAGAAAAAATTGTTACTATATTTAAAGTTAGAGGCAATAGTTACAGTTACATTTCAATTATCATGATTAAGGTTATGGTTAATCTCGGTTAAAGTTACTATAAATTGGACATGAAAGAAAGTTTGTCAGCATAAACATAGGATAATAAGTTGTGGTTTACAGCATACAACAACGATGAGAAAGGACGGAAGTATTCATGACAGCAAAAGAAAGAAGTATGATTATCTTGGCATGTATTGTACTGTTTGGAGCAATACTAATGTTGAATGTATACTTGGATGAGAGCAACCAGAAGGATATTGTAGAGTATGGTGAAATAGAATCGGCTAATCAAAATGGAACACTATACAACATTTGGCTGGTGGAGGGAAAAGAAAAAGAAATTATTGCATTAGTAGATGGAACTCTTTGTACATTTCCACTAAAACAAAAAACAACTATGGAGTTAAGTGGTGTTGTAGCAGACTTAAAGTTAAAGGATGGCGTAGTTGAGAAGATTACCATAAAAGAGGATACCATTGAGGGGAAAGTCCTGTCTGTGTCAGAAGATACCATAGAGGTAGAACAATATGGGGAGATTCCTATAGGAAGAGGGTTCAAAGTGTATAAGACATATACAGAGAAGAAAAAAAAGGGAGCAGGAGATGACAAAGGAGAATCTTCTAAAACAATTACGGCTTCTTATGATGAAGTAGAATTGGTAGAGAAAGAAAAGATTTTAATAGGATATGATAATACAGCATTTGTTGTTGCAGATGGGAAAATTTGTGCAGGATTAATTTTAGAACCAGTAGAAATAAAAAATATACGGGTATTAATTAAAAATACGGATTATTCCAGTGAGTATCATGAACAGGTGGAATTTACTGCAGATAAGGATTTTACAGTTCAATATGGTAAGTCAGAAAAAAAATATAAAAAAGGAAAAAAAGTAACTATAAATACCAGTAGTGATATATTTCAAAAAAACAAAAATTTAACAATAATGCCAGGTAAGGGAGGGAAAGTAAGTATCCTCTCTGTTAAGAGAAATGGAAAAAATCCAGGGTATAGAGGAAGTATAGAAATTCGTAAGAAGTCAAAAGGGCTTGTGGTAATCAATGAATTAGAACTAGAAAAATATTTATATGGTGTGATTGGAAGTGAAATGCCTGTTTCTTACGGACAGGAGGCATTAAAAGTTCAGGCAATTTGTGCAAGAAGTTATGCATACAGACAGTTTGCTTACAATGATTGTGGCAGTTTAGGGGCACATGTGGATGATAGTGTTTCTTATCAGGTATATAACAATACACCAGAATGTAAAGAAACTATACAGGCTGTGGACGAAACAAAGGGAATGGTTATGGCATGTGAAGGTGAAATTATTTCGGCCTATTATTTTTCTACTTCCTGTGGTCATACAGCATCTGCAAATGATGTATGGCAGGGAGGTATACAAGGAGAGTACTTAGAAGGAAGAGTACAAAACAATAGCGGAAAAAGTATGCATCTGGAAAAAGAAGAAAATTTTGAAAAATTTATATTAAATAAAAATTTTAATAGTTTTGATAAGGAATTTTCATGGTATCGATGGGAGGTAACTTTGACTAAGGAGCAGATTACGACTTCTGTAAACAAAAATCTCTCTGAAAGATATCAAAGAAATAAGGACTTGATTTTAACCAAACGAAAAGATGGTACTTATAAAAGTAAGGCGATTTCCACAGTCGGTGATGTAGAAAGCATACGGGTACTGGAAAGAGGTACAGGAGGTGTAATAAAAGCATTGGAAATAAAAGGAACCAAAGCAACTATAAAAGTGTTGTCTGAATATAATGTAAGGCTTTTATTAACACCATCCTCATCTACTATTTACCGGGCAGACAAAAGTAAGATAGAAGGAATGTCTATGCTTCCAAGTGGCTTTTTTATCATAAAAGAAGACAATAAAAAATCCTATCATTTGTATGGAGGAGGCTATGGACATGGTGTTGGAATGAGTCAAAATGGAGCGAAAGTAATGGCGGAAAAGGGATATACTTATGAAGAAATTTTAACTCATTATTATCCAGGAGTTAGTTTGCAGTTAGGGATATAAATAAAAGAGAGATGTCACAAGTGGTTATCTTTGTGACATCTCTTTTTTTCGATATTGAATCCATTCGTTGACTTCTCCGCCTATCAGTAACATATACATACAGGCATAGAGCCAGAGCATTAACAGGACGATTGCGGTAAGACTGCCATAAGTATTTGTAAAGTTCGACATGTGATCGATATAGAAAGAATATAGATAGGTAAATCCAATCCAGCCGCCAGCTGTTATAACAGATCCTGGTAATTCTTGTAAGATGTTGGATTTACGATTGGGTATTACAATGTAAAGTGTTAAAAAATATAGAATTAACACACATAGAGCTGTTGTAGCACGAATACTAATGACTAATAGTGCAAGATCGCTTAATGCAGGAAAACGTGCTTGAACGGCAAGAGCGATGCTGTTACCAAAACCAAGAATACTAAGGGTAATTAAGAGTAATATACCAAATACCAGAGTATATAAAGTAGCAATTAGGCGAAGTAATATATAATTTCTGGTTTCCAAAATTCCATAGACTGCATTTAATCCATGAATAAGTGAATAAAATGCTTTAGACGCACCCCAGATTGCAGTGATACCTGTAATGGATAATAAAGTGGCAGTTGATGAGGTATATATTTCATCAATAATATTATTGATGAAAGGTGCAATTGAAGTTGGTACAACTTCGAGAACTGCATTAATTAAATCCAATTCGGTTAGAGGAAGATATTGGATCAGGGTTAATAAAAACATAAAAAAAGGAAAGACGGAAAGTATAATAAAAAAAGCTGCCTGTGCTGCATAAGCAGAAACGGAGTCTTTTTTTAGTTTGTACAAAAAATCCTGAATAATTTGAATAAAATCTTTTATTCTTTTCATAATAGCCCCCTATAATAAAATAACGAAATATCAAAATAAATATACCCATAGTATATCATATTTCCTCATTTTATAGTATATGAAATAAATTGAAGTGACAAGATATTTCCATATTTACTTTTTCTTTGCAATTAAGGGGGTATGTGGTAAAATAATAAGCAGATATGCCTAAGTTAACTGAAATAGTATATGTAAAATTATTAAAAAAAGAAAGGAACAGGGTAATGAATAATAAAACAGCAAGGATGAATATTGTAATTTTTGTGGCTATATTTATTATAGGGATGGCAGGCTGCGGAAATAACAAGAGAGAAAACAAAGATTTAGAAACATTTAATAATACAAATTCATTAAAGAAAGAAACAGAAAAAAATATTGTGGAAAAGAAGGATCTTCCCCAAGATAGCTATGGCACTATAAAAAATGGTATTTATACAGCTACACAAGGAGCTTTGCAAATGACAGTTCCAGATACATGGAATGTAAGTAAAGAAGATGCTACTATTTTAGTTGCTGGAAAAGAAGATTCAAAAGATTGTGTAATCATTCATGTGACAGAGAAAGATCAAAAGTTTAAGAATTATAAGCAGAAAGATTTTGAAGAAGCCTATAATAAATTGTTTGATAACTTAGAATTTGAGGAGTTTAAGCAAACAAAAGTGGGGAACTTAGAAGCTATTTATATGAAATATACTTGCTCAAAAGATAGTATGGATATTGTAGAATACCAATATATGTTAAATGGAGAAAATACTTATTTAATCAGTTTTACAGATGTTTCTGGGGAATTGGAGAAAGAAATAGAGAAATGTATGGATAGTATTGTAATTTGTAAGTAAATGGTATTATTGACAAAAGCCTTCTAACAAGCTATAATACAAAATGCAAATGATATGCAAATTTGATAGCGTTCTTGAATAAGATTGGATTTAGGAGGCATTATGAAAAATTATAAGAGTTTAAAAATGTGTGTAAAATGTGGTCTGCAGATTATTTTGTTAGTTGGAATTTTTGCTTTAACCAGTTGTAGTAATACAAAAGAACCAGATGCAGAAGGAAAGAAAGATAAAAAGGAAATTATTTGCACCACTTTTCCTCAATATGATTGGGTAAGAGAAATTTTAGGTGAAGATAACGAGAATTTTTCATTACATCTTTTGGGAGAAGATGGAGGCGATTTGCATAATTACCAGCCTACCACAGGCGATATGATTCAGATTTCAGATTGTGACTTGTTTATTTCGGTTGGCGGAGAATCAGATGCATGGGTAGAAGATGCAGTAAAGGGAAGTATAAATAAAAATCAAAAATTCTTAAAATTAATGGATCTATTGGGGGAAAAATTAAAGGAAGAAGAGCATGTGGAAGGAATGGAGGATGAACATAAGGAGGTGCATGAAGAAATAGAGTATGATGAACATATCTGGCTTTCTCTTTCTAATGCACAGATTATAGTAAAAGAAATTTCAGCTGTAATTGCAGCAATGGATGATAATAATGCAGAACAGTATCATAAAAATGCAGAAAAATATTGTAATCAATTAGAGGATTTAAGTAATCGCTATAAGGAAACTGTCGACCAGTCAGATAACAGGGTATTGCTTTTTGGAGATCGTTTCCCGTTCCGTTATCTGGTAGAAGATTATGGAATTTCTTATTATGCAGCATTTGATGGATGTAGTACAGAAACAGAAGCTAGTTTTGAGACAGTTACATTTTTAGCAGAGAAGATAAAGGAATATCATTTATCTTCTGTTCTTGTACTGGAGAATTCCGACAGGAAGATAGCAGAAGCAATTATTGCCAATACTGATACAAAAGATCAGAAGATTCTGGAAGTAAATTCTCTTCAATCAATTACAAAAGAAGAAATAGATCAAGGAAGAACTTATATAAGTACTATGGAGGAGAATTTGGAAACTCTAAAGCAGGCATTATAACAAGAATTCCATTGTGTTTATTAAACTTTCAAAAAGTATAAAATGCATTTTGGGAGTGATAAAAGTTTTTTGAATAGGGCTGTCCAGCCAAGTAGAAGTGTGTAGGATATTATTTTTCGCATAATATCTTATTGAACTTTTTTGAGTTGGGCAGCCCTATTAGTTTTTGTTTTTTATGATTTATTATAGTTTAACTACATTCCTTAGTGTTTTTTTATATACATATTCTTATATAGTTGAACTGTAACCATAGTGATAAAAGATAGAAGAATATATTGACAAAGTTATTTTGTTAAGATATACTTACTTTATTAGTTGATTACATGAGTAACTAACCAATAAAGAGACAAGGAGGTAAAATATGAAAATAGATGAAACTTCCTTAGTTCCTATTTTTATACAAGTGGCAGAGTGGTTAGAGGAAGAAATTCTTCAAGGAAACATTCAAGAAGAGGAACAAGTACCATCTACAAATCAGTTTGCAGCCATTTATTCTATCAATCCGGCAACTGCCCGAAAGGGTTTTGGATTGTTAGTAGAAGAGGGAATTTTGTATAAGAAAAGGGGAATTGGAATGTTTGTAGCAGTAGGAGCCAAAGAAAAGATTCAGGAAAAAGCCAAAGAACGGTTTATGAAAGAAACTTTGAAACAAGTTTGGCAGGAAGCTAAAAAATTGGGCTTGACCAAGGAAGATATAGTTAAGTTATTTATGGAATTTGATAATTAAAAAATTACGCTTCATAATTGAGGCACTATTATAAATGAAAGTTGATTGCTATATGCTTTGTATTCCGCAATCGCTAATTGTATTCGTATTTGGAGAGGCTGTTCTTCGTACTTATACAGTTTAGCCAGCCAGATGTCTGTATTTTTTTAAGGTTGTCAGTCTGAAGCGCCTACTTCTTTGGGAGTTGCAAGAAGTGCAGTCGTTTGTCAGAACTTTCATAATAAAATCATATTGGAGGAATTTATGAAAGCAATAGAATGTAGAAATGTATCCAAAAACTTTAGAGAAAAAATAGTGTTAGACAATTTAAGCCTTTCTTTAGAGGAAGGGAAGATATATGCTTTGCTTGGAAGAAATGGGGCAGGAAAAACTACTTTGTTAAACTGCATGTGTACCAAATACATACCAAGTAAAGGAGATGTGTATTTGCTGGAAGAAAAGGCTTATGAGAATGAAAAAGTATTATCTGAGATCTGCTTTATGAGCGATAGACTGGATGCTTTTGATAATTACAAAGTGAAAGCTGTCTTAAAATATGCCAGCCATTTTTATCCAAGATGGAATGAAGGATTGATGAATCACCTTTTGGAATGTTATGAAATCAGCCCCAAAGAAAATTATACTTTCTTATCAAAAGGAAGAAAGACAGCATTAAGTTTAATTATTGGTCTTTGTTGCGGATGCCAGATAGTATTGTTTGATGAAATTTATTCTGGTCTGGATGCAGTGGCAAGACAGCAGTTTTATGAACTTTTACTAGAGGAACAGGAGAAAAACCCCAGAACATTTGTGTTATCCACACATTTGATTGAAGAGATGACGATGCTTTTTGATGAGGTAGTTATTTTGGATAAAGGAAAGATTCTTTTACAGGAAGAAATGGAACATCTGGAAGAGAAATCTTTTCGGGCAACAGCGAGAGTTAGAGAAGAAGGAATACTCCTTGAAAAGAATATTCTCACAAAGAAAGAAATGGGAGCCATGGCAGAGTATTATATTTATGATACGATTTCTATGAAGGAAAAACAACAATTAATAGACCAAGGAGTCACTTTACAAAATATGAGTTTGCAGGAATTATTTATTGCATCAACAACAGAAACAAAAAAAGAGGAGAAATGATATGATAATTGTTCAGAATTCTGTATTTATTACAAGTGTAATCGGGTTTCTTTTGGTGCATTGGTTCTTTGGAGTGGGAAATTACTTGTATCTTCATAGGGTGTTCTCCTATAACAAGAGAAAAAATTTATATGAGGTGTATCAGCATATAGGAGTAGAGACAATGTGTGTAAGTGGATTTCTGGGCTTCATTTATAAAGCATTGGAGATGGGCGGATTGTTAGAACCTATGGGTATTTCAGGCTTATTGGTAATTGTATGGATGGTATTATTAGCAGGTTTAATTTGTCATGGTTATATTCCAATATTTAGAGATGGTGCAATAATAGTAATAATACTAAGTGTAATTTTGATGTCAGCTTTATTTATCTATATTTTTTGTAGTAATCTACAAAGTAATTTATACTTGATACAAATTGCAAAGGCTTTGCTTGTTGTTCATCTTTGTATGTGGGTACTCCATTTAAAACTATGGAGAAAGGCTGATTTTGTGTAACTATTCAGGTAGAGACACGCATTTACTGCGTGTTTTATAAGAAAAAAAATTTTACAGTGTTTAAGCTCCTTCGCCGCAGGCGAAATCTTATGGGTTTAAACATAACTGTTCATGGTTCTGAACAGTTACGTTTTTTTCTAATGAATTTTGGAGGGAAGGTGACAAGAATGAATATAATGTGGTATCGGGCAGGAAAGGTCAGCAGGAATGCTGTTTTAACTTTAGTAATATATCTCATTATTTGGATAGGGGGTGAAATAATTACAGGAAACCAAGATTATATGGTGATAGAAGATATGATATGGGTACTAATAATGGTAGTAGAAATATGTCCATTAAAGGAAGTGCAAGAGTTCCAGACGTTTTGCTATTGCAGAAAAAAACAGTTTGCTTTTTGTATATTGGGAGAAGGAATACGGGCATTTATTATTGGGGGCATATTCCGAACTGCTTTACAGGTGCTTTTTTATTCAGAGTATGTAAAAATCTATACAGAAGATACATCTAAAGAATTGATAAACCAGTATCACCAGTGTCCAGTATGGGAATTATTCTTGGTAAATGTAGCACTCTTTTTCGTTGTACGTTTGATTATGGTTTTTGAGTCTACAAGAAAATACCCAGCTTTCAACTTTGCAAATAAATTCAATAAGAAAAAGAGACCTGTTATGTCTTATAAAAGAAAACTTCTTCGTGTAATAGAATATCCAGTTTTGTTTATTGGATGGCTTAGTGGTTTTATAGTACTTTCGGCAAGCTATGATCTTATGCTTAGAAATACTTTAAGGGTTAAAATCGGTATCTATTTGGCAGGTTTCGTGATGATTCTTGTATTTTTATACATTTTGTGGTGGCGTTTTCGTTTGGGAAAGAAAATGGAAATGTAGATAACTATTGTAGAAAAAATAGTTTGTCACAGGATATGTACATTTCGTCACAAAATTTTGTTATTACAGTTTTAGTGTGTTATATTATAATATGGTTGTTAGAGATGTGTTATGAAAGTACAGTTTTGTATATTTTATAAGATAATCACTTGATAATATAAAGTAGTTAAGAGAGAAAAATTTTTGATAAGAAGGGTGGTGGATATTTTAAATTCTGTAAGGAAAATGTAAGAAATATCAAATTGCAACCTAATTATAATTGTGGTACAGTTGTATTAAATGTATAGCCAATTACAAAACTTGATTTGCATTTTTGCGGAGGATTTACATAAAGTTTCGTAATTTCTAATACTAGAAAAATGAAAGGAGAAGGATATTATGAAGTTATGGAAGAAGGCATTATCTGTTACAATGGCAGCAAGTATGTGTGTAACAGGATTGCCAGTATGGGGAGAGGGTGCACAAACAGCAAGTGCAGCTTCAAAAAAGAAAGCAGACAGTAAGTTTGTAACAAATGTAACAAAAGATGTAAATAAAAATAAGAAGAAAAATTACAAAGAGGGAGAAGCTATTGTATTGTATCGTAATACAAAAGCAAATGTGAAGGCGTTTTCTAAGAAAAATGTCTTTGGAGGAGACATTACCATAGAAAGTTCCTGCGATTTTTCCAGTAATGAGACAAAATCAGGAACAGTAAGTGCAAAGAGTGTAAATTCGGCAAAGAACAAATTTACAGTATCTTTGGTTAAATCAGACAAACTATCAACCAAAGAACTTCTTGCTAAATTGAATAAAGACAAGAATGTATTAAAAGCAGAACCCAATTATGTCATGAAAGCAACTGGAACAGGTGATTACAGTAAGTACTTATGGGCATTGGACAATCAAGAACAGAATGGTGGTACAAAGGGAGAGGATTTAAAGAAAGATTCTTTGAAAGATAAAGAAATGTCATCCGAAGAAAAGGTAATTGCTATTGCAGATACTGGTGTAAATTATGAACATGAGGATTTAAAAAATATTATGTGGAACAATCCATATACTGACCAGATTAAAGGTAAGTATGGATATGATTTTGTAAATATGGATGATGATCCAATGGATGATGCTGGACATGGTACTCACTGTGCAGGAATTGTTGCAGGTGATGCAGAAAATGGAATAGGAATTAGTGGTGTGGCAGCAGGAAGCAATACCAAAATTATGGCATTAAAATGGTTGGATAGTGAAGGATATGGTGCAACCTATGATGTAATCAATGCGTATAATTATGTTTATCAAATGCAGCAGCTTGGAGTAAATGTTGTGGCAATAAATAACTCCTGGGGAGGATATGTAGATGGCATTTATGGGGAAGATGCTATTCTTCAGGAAGTAATGGAATTAGTGGGAGAAAACGGAGCTCTTTCTATATGTGCAGCAGGTAACGAAACTCTGGATATTGATGAGAGTATTACCGTCCCAGCAAGTTTTGATAGTGATTACATAGTATCTGTAGCAGCTGCTCAGGAAGATGGTGAATTAACCGAATTTTCTTGTTATGGAGATGAGAATGTAGATCTTGCAGCACCAGGAAGTAATATTTTATCTTCGGTAGCTTATGATGTATTCAATCCAACTATTTATGATGAAAAAGAAGATGTGTGCAGTTATTTTTCAGATTTTGAAAGTGGTTTTGCAGAGAACCAGCCAGGAGAAGTTGGGACGATTGCAACAGGTGGAGCATTTAGTTATAGTGTATTAAATAATGGTAGTGGAGAGGTTAGTGTAAAAGCAGACAAAGAGAATTTCTTCGGAATTAAGAATACAAATTCTTCTTCTATGCAGTGGAATATAAAGGATGCAAAGATGGGAGAAACTTATTATATGTGTATTCCATATCGTTTAGAAAAGTCTGACACACCAATTTATCATAGTTATATGTTACAAGAAAATGCACCAGATATGGAAACTTCCGATATTGAGGCTTCGACTATGGAGATCTATGATTTTTCTGTGACTTCTGGTGCTGCATTTGATGTGGAAGAAGAAATTGAGAATGCAGGTATCTTTGCAGCTAGCTATATTGGCGGAGTTTATGTATATGGTAAAGAGAATTATTGGAATCACGTGGTTTATGAATCTGCAGATAAGATAAAAAAAGCTGGAGAACGTATGCATGTGTTCAAGCTTAATATAATGAAAGATGGAGATTATTCTTTAAACTTTGATGATTATGGCATTAGTAAAGAAAACGTAGCATCTACAGAATTTGGACAATATGATTTCTATAATGGTACATCTATGGCAACGCCTTATGTAACAGGTGCAGTGGCATTGCTTAAATCATTGTATCCAAAGGAAAGTGCAATGGAAACCCGTATGCGGTTGATTGGAAGTACTACACCAAAAGAAGCCTTAAAGGATAAGGTTGCTACAGAAGGTGTGTTGGATTTATCAAAAGTAAGTAATCCTAATCCAGTTATATCAGGGGGAAGTATTGATACCAAGGGTGTTGTAACGGTAGAAGGTGCGTATTTTGGTGAGAATCCGTCTTTGGTTGTAAATGGCATTGAAAAGACACCACTAAGCAGCGATAATGGTAAAGTCACTTTTCAGGCAGAAGCAAATACAACATTGAATGTGGAAATTTCTAAAGGAGATGTAAAGACCATTAAGAAATTCTTCTTTATAGATGGTAAAGAAATAAAGAAAAAAGGTGTTGCTGAGAATTTTTATGGTTCTGAAGATTTAATTTCAGATGGAGATAAGTTGTATTATATAGATGATACAGGCTGTATTAATGTTTATGATGTAGACAATGGAAGTGCTTATATGGATGCAGAAGAAGCAGGGTATGAAAAAGGGAAATTACCAGTACTATCTTCTGTTATGTTAGCAGGGGAATATGATGGAAAAAAATTATTTGAAGATGAGGTAAAGAATCTTACTTCTTATGATATTTATAAATTTGCAGATGATGTGTCACACAGTAAGGAATTTTATTCTGCACTCCGTCTTGATCTTGGTTATAAGCAGGCAGATGTTCTTGCTAGATATGATATGGCGGAATCTGAGTGGGTAAAAGTAACAGATATACCAAAAGATTTTTATGATGCACAGGGAGTTACTATGGCATCTTATGCAGGCAAAATTTATCTGATTGGTGGATACAATTCAGAGACACAGAAAGCATTATCTACTGTTTACTGCTATGATACAATAAAGAATACATGGGCAAAAGTAGCGGATATGCCAGAGGGAAGATTCCTTAGCAAAGCAATACAAACCAATGGGAAATTAGTGGTCACACTTGGAAGTAATGGGAAAGAGGCTAGCAGTGAAAATTATATATTTGATGGAAAGAACTGGACAGTTGGAGCAAAACTAGAGGGTGTTTTAGATACTTTGAAGGTTGCAGTACCTGTGCCTTATAAGGAAGGTATGGAGCCAGAAGAAGGAGTAATTGTCATTCCTCTTTTTGAATTGGCTATACGTTTGATTCCATATTATCATGCTGCAGTAGGAACTACGGATGACGGAGTGATTTATTCTGGTATTCGTGCAGAAAAATTGGGTAATACCTTTGTCTATAATGTAAGTAAGAATGCATATAATTCTATAGGAAAGATGCTTACCACCAATAATAAAGACGATTTGGTATGGGGAGGGACTCTTGGTAAAAAGTTTTTTGTATTAAGTGGTTCAATTACTTCAACAGAGATAGATGATTTTGATGATTTTACCTTATCAAAAACTAATAAATGGGCAAAAAATGTGCAGCAGGAAAGCATAGGTTATGGCTTTGAAAACATGGATCAGTTGCTTTATATTTCAACGGAAAATGTGAAACATAATACCATTAATGTGATACAGACTAAAGATTATAACGAGGGTTATATAAACGGTGTCGGCAGATATGAAATTGGTGATGTAATTAAGCTGACAGCAATTTCGCAGGATGGATACTATGTGAAGAATCTGTATGTAAATGGAAAAAAGGTGAAGAATGGATATACAGTAAAAGCTACTGAGAAATTAGACAATATGAGGGTAACAGCTACATTTGGAAGATATGTTACTATGATTGACTTACCTGATGCTGTAAATGTACTGGAAGGTTCTTCTAAAACACTAACAGCAAATGTATTCCCAATGGATTCTAATAATAAGAACTTAAAATGGTCATCTAGTGATACAAGTGTAGTGACAGTAGACCAGAACGGTAAAATTACAGCAAAGAAAGGTGCAGCTGGAGAAACAGCAACAATTAGAGTAACTGCAATGGACAGGGGAAAGGTTTATGCCTATTGTACTGTTCGTGTAGGAAGTAAAGTACCAGTTTCTAAGATTCAGGTTACTGCAAATAAGAAGACTATAAAAGCAGGTAAAACTTTGAAGCTGACTGCTAAGATAACACCAACTGATGCAAGTAATAAAAAAGTAACTTGGAAATCAAGCAAGAATAAATATGCAACAGTAAATAGTAAAGGAGTAGTGAAAGCAAAAAAAGCTGGAAAAGGTAAGACAGTGACAATTACTGCAACTTCCGTAAGTAATCCAAAGGTAAAAGGAACAATAAAAATTAAGATAACGACTTAGATATAATTTGCACAAAAGGACTATGGTATTATATTAATATGCTATAGTCTTTTTGCGTGTTTTTAACTATATTTTTGTGAAATTTTTCTGAGAAAATTCGTTGAATACAAGAGGACTTTCGTCTATAATAATAATAGAGGACTGTAACTAATTAAAAAAATTGGGAATTATATCAAATAAGGTAATTTTATCTGATATAATTACGAAAAGTTGGCAGATGTGTCAGTTAAGTTGACATATATGGTTATCATTAGATAACCGTTTAGTTTCTGTCTGAACCATCATGCCATAAGAACAATGAGATGTTTTTTAAATTGACACAGAAAGGAAGAATGACATGAGAAAAAGCTCAGTAAAAATGAAGGCATTAAGTGTAATGTTAGCTGCTTCTTTGGTAACTACCTCTATGCAGGCATTTCCTGTAATGGCAGAAAAAGGAGAAGCGAGTCCTACTGCTGTAAGACGTTTTGATGGAGACACTAATTTTGACAGTCAGAATGCTTACAATGGAAATGATTTAGGATGTACCTATACAAAAGAGAAGACTACGTTTAAGGTATGGTCACCAATCGCAACATCTGTAGTTCTTTGCAGATTTGCAACAGGAAGTGATGGAGAAGCAGGAGCAAAAGACCTTGGGACGGTAGAGATGACAAAAGGAGAGAAAGGTGTTTGGTCCTGTACAGTAGAGGGCGATATTGTTAACACTTATTATACATATAAGGTAACTGCTAATGGAAAGACCAATGAGGCAGTAGATATCTATGCAAAGGCTGTAGGGGTAAATGGAGACCGTGCTATGGTTGTGGACTTAGACAGTACCGATCCAGATAATTGGGATACGAATTATCAAAGAGAAGCAATGAAACTTAGCGATATCAGTGTATGGGAGATTCATGTAAGAGATTTTTCCATTGATGTTAGTTCTGGTGTATCTGAAAAAAATAGAGGAAAATATAAGGCATTTACAGAAAAGGGTACTACCATAAATGGAGAAGGAAGAGTATCTACTTGTGTGGACTATTTAAAACAACTAGGGGTAACTCATGTACAGATTCTTCCAATGTATGATTATGCATCAGTAGATGAGACAAAAGTAACCACAAGCCTTGGTTCTAATTACAACTGGGGTTATGATCCAGAGAATTACAATGCACCAGAAGGTTCTTATTCTACAAACCCTTATGATGGCAATGTCCGTATCCGTGAATTGAAAGAAATGATTCAGGCACTTCATGATGCAGGAATAAAGGTAATCATGGATGTGGTATACAATCATACTTATGATACAGCAGATTCCAACTTTAATAAAATTATGCCAGATTACTATTATAAAGTAAATGCTAATATGACTTATAATAATCAGTCTGGTTGTGGAAATGCTACCAGAAGTGAAGGAGCTATGTATAACAAGTTTATGAGAGATTCTCTAAAATATTGGGCATCCGAATACAATTTAGATGGATTCCGTTTTGACCTTATGGGCATTCATGATTATAACACTATGAATGATATCCGTTCTGATATGGATAAAAATTTTGGGGAAGATACCATTATTCTTTATGGAGAAGGCTGGACTGGAGATGGTGCCTATGACAGTAACAGCGCTCATAAAGCAAATGAAAGTAAATTAGCACCAGATATTGGATATTTTAATGACCAGATCCGTGACGCTATTAAAGGTGAACATAAGTTTGATGGAACAATTGGTCTTGTGCAGACTAATTATACATCAGGAACTTATTTGGAAGTTGGTGAAAAATGGCCCAATAATGTATTTGGTGGAATTATGGGGTCTGTAGGTTTGACATCTGGACAATGGGGAATGTGGAGACCATTCTGGTCTAAATCTTCCAATTCAGTAGTTGCTTACTGTTCTGCTCATGATAACTTAACATTATGGGATAAGTTAGCTGAAGGATTTGGCAAGAACTTTAATTCTACAGATGATAAAATGCTTCGCATGAATAAAATGGCAGGAGCAGTAACTATGGTAAGTCATGGTGGTTACTTTATGCAGGCAGGAGAAGAATTTGCAAGAACAAAAAATGGTGATGATAATAGTTATTCTTCTCCAGACAGTGCTAATAAGATTGATTGGACAAGAGTAAGTAAATATAGTAATATTCAGAAATACTATGAGGGAATGTTAGAGATTCGTCAGGTGTTCTCAGGATTCCGCACAGAATGGACAAGATCTAATGATAACTGGAATCCAACGGGATGTAACTTGAATTGGATTAGCAAGGATGAAAAAGGAGTAACTGCATTTACATTAACAAATACTGTCTCTGGTGAATGGAATAAACTTGCAGTCATTATTAATAATGCAACCACAGAGCAAACCGTACAATTATCTGGATCTAATAATTGGGTGATAATTGCAGATGGAAATACAGCAGGTTTGACCAAGATTGCAGAACAGGGGAGCAGTGTAAAGGCGGCAGGAAAGTCTGTAGTAGTAGCTGTACCTAAAGATACTTTCGATGCGAATCCAAATGTAGCTGATCTATTAAGAAAGAATCAGACAAGAAATAGTGCACCAGTTATAAGCGGTATAGAAGACCAGACCGTTAGTGTAGGAGAGAAAGTAGAATTTACGGTTTCTGCTACAGATGCAGACGGGGATAATGTAACATTAGCAGCAAAAGATTTGCCAAAGGGAGCAGAGTTTGATGCGAAAACTGGTAAATTTAGCTGGGATAGTGCAGCAGAGGGTGAATATACGATAACCTTTACTGCAAATGATGGAACAGATACAGCAACTAAAACGATGAAACTTAGTGTGACCTCACCAGCAAGTGCACTAAGGACTTTAATTGCAGAAGTAGAAAAAGCTGGATTAAGTGAAGATAATTTGTGTACTGCAACATTAGAGACATTAAATACTGCATTGGCAGCAGCTAAGACTGTGGCAGAAAAAGATGAACCAAGTGAAACGGAATGCAGTGAGGCTGTAAAAAATTTGAATACGGCATACGAAACAGCCCTTACAGAAAAAGGTGCTTATGAAGATTTGAAAGGTACAATTAAGTCTGTAGAAGATAAGATAGGATCAGCTACTGGTGATGACTATGATGCAGATGCAATTGCAGATGCAAAAGCAGTGGTGGAAGAGACAAAGAAGTTGTTAGAGAACAAGGGAACAAAAACTGCTTATCATTATGCAATGGAAGATTTGCAGGATGCATCAGATGCAGTAGTAAGTAATTTGTCTACTCCACAGGTACATGTATCTACTTCTTTCACATCACCATATATCTATGTTTGGACAGGAACAGGTACTACTGCAACAAAAATTGCGGGAGAGTGGCCAGGAACAGCATTAAGCAATAAAGATGCAAATGGAAATTATGTGTTTGAACTTCCAGATGATGGAACATACAATATTATTGTAAACAATGGAGCAACCAGCAAAGAACAGACAAAAGATTTGGAAGGGTTAAGCGGAGATATTACGATTACCATGTCAGATACTTCCGCTAGTAAAGATGCAAGTGGTAATTCTATCTATGAAGCTACTACAGATTGCAAACCAATATCTTCTGGAAAAAGAGAAGTAAATAAAGAAAGTTTAAAAACAGTAATTCAGGCTGCTAAAGGATTAAACTCAACAGATTATGATGCAGAGCGTTTTGAAGCTATGAAAGTTGTCCTTGCAGAGGCAGAAGAAGTAGCAGCAAAGACTGATGTAACACAGGTAGAAGTAAACCAGCAGGCGAGAAAACTTCGTAGTGCTATGTTAGCATTGGGGGCAGAAGAGCAAGAAATTATACCAACAGAAACACCAGTGGTATCAGCACCACCAACCAGCACACCAGATCTTACTACAGAAGAGCCAGAGAATACACCTGTAGTAACACAAACTCCGAATGTAGAACAAAGTACTGTGCCAGTGGGTAGTGAAACTCCATCTATCACAGAAACTCCAATCCAGTCAACAGATCCAAATCAAACAGGTACACCTGACAACACAGGTACACCAGATGAAACGATGAATCCAGGGGAGGAGACAACTGCACCAGATGTTACAGCCGCACCAACTGTAACCAGTACACCAGGTGGGAATACAGATATAACTGATACAGCAACACCGAAACCAACTGCAACTGTGAAACCACAGCAATCACCAACTGTAACTGCGGTGCCAAATACAGTAGCAGTAAAGAAAGTTACATTTAATCCAGGATTAACCCAGGTTGTAAAAAAAGCTGTAAAGATTACTATGACTGCCCAAGGTGGTTCTGGAAACTATCTGTATAATCTGGAGATTTTAGATAGTAAAGGAAATATTGTAGCAAACGTCAATGGAAGTAAAAAGAATACTTATAATTGGACTCCTAAGAAGGCAGGAACCTATACAGTTTATGTAGATATTAAAGATACAAAGACTGGCACTACTTCTAAAGGTAAGGCTTGTAAGTATGTAGTAGTAAAGAAGAAATTAACAATTACCCAAGTAAAGATTAGCAAAAAGAAGATTGTTAATAAAAAGAGTGTGTCATTTACTGTAACTGCTGCTGGTGGAAAGACCAAGTACCAATATGCATTTACTGTTAAAGATGCAAAGGGTAAAGTTGTAAAGAGAATAAAATATCAGTCTAAAAAGAAGTTAAGCTGGAAGCCTACAAAGACTGGAAAATATACAGTTTATGTAAGTGTAAAAGATGCAACAAAGACAGTAAAAACCAAAAAGAAGGTAATTAAAGTAGTAAAGAAATAGTTACTGTTTAATCACAAGCTTGACACTTGCTGTCAAGCTATGTGCCAAGAACGTAGAATAGCCAAGAATCCAGCCTTTCGCCGTAGGTGAATCATAAATAGGCTGGATTCTGTTACTGTTTGCACCGCAGGTGTGAACAGTAACAAGAAATAGTCTGATTATAAAGTAACATAAAGAACTGACGTACTTAAGTATGTCAGTTCTTTTTTGCTTTATAGGAAAGTTCGTCCTATAAAGCAAAAACGCTCCGCTTGGGATGTGCACAGATGCGTAAGGAATGTTGTTGCAAAAAACATGCAACACGTATCTGGCACACTTTGTTCCGTTATAAAAAATTCATTGTAATGAAACTTTAATACATTGTAAGTAATTTGTAAGGATTAAAAAAAGAAGTATATGCTACAATGGTTTTACTGTATATAAGGTGATTGCAAAACTCAAATAAATTTAAGTATATAAGAGTGTTGCATTTACCTAATTCTGAGATGAAAGAGAGGAATTTAGTGTGGAAGAACAGAAGTTACAGGAAATGATTGATAAAGTAAAGTCTTGTGAGGAAGAAATTAGTAAAGCAATTATTGGTCAGAAAGATATTATACATCAGGTTATGTTGGCTATATTGTCTAATGGTAATGTATTGTTAGAAGGTGTACCAGGACTTGGAAAGACCCAGTTAGTAAAAACATTTGCAACGGTTATGGACATGGATTTCTCAAGAATCCAGTTTACACCAGATTTGATGCCAGCTGATGTAACAGGAACTAATTTAATTATGAAAGAAGGAGACAAGAATAGATTTCAGTTTGAGGCGGGACCAGTTTTTGCTAATTTGGTATTAGCCGATGAGATTAATCGTGCAACACCAAAGACGCAGTCTGCATTATTAGAGGCAATGCAGGAGAAAACTGTAACAGTAGGAAAGAAAACGTATCCCTTACCGCAACCTTTTATGGTGCTGGCGACCCAGAATCCGATTGAACAAGAGGGAACTTATCCGTTGCCAGAAGCACAGCTTGACCGTTTTTTGTTGAAATTAAAGGTAGAGTTTCCAAACATTGCTGAACTGAAGGAGATTATGAACATAACAGTAACAAATCAAACAGTAGAGTTGGAAACTAAAATGAATGGAGAAGAAATTATAGAGATTCGGAAGATTATAAAAGATATTCCCATTGCAGAACCTGTGCAGGAATATGCCCTGCAATTAGTAATAAATACACATCCCGAGTTAGCAGATGCACCTGCTGTCACCAAACAGTATATTGCTGCAGGAGCCAGTCCAAGAGCTGCCCAGGCCATTTTTACAGTGGCAAGAGCGAAAGCTTTTTTGGATGGAAGATATAATGTATCTTTTGATGATGTGAAATATGTGGCTTATCCAGCATTACGTCACAGAATTGCTTTGAATTTTGATGCCATGTCAGAGGGTGTTTCGGCAGATGAAGTAGTAAAACAATTAATTGAATTAAAATGAGAGAGTGAAGATTATGGAAGAAAAATTATTTGATGGAGCATTTTTTTCTAAGCTTGCTACTCTCCGAATGAGCAGTAAAATGAAAATGACCACAGGAATGAGTGGAGGACGTAAATCCTCTATGAAGGGAAACAGTGTGGAATTTTCGGATTTTCGTGAGTACATACTGGGAGATGATATCCGTAAGATTGACTGGAATGCTTATGGAAGAATGGATCGGCTGTTTATTAAGTTATTTCAGGAGGAGAAGGAAGGGATATTCCGTATATTCATTGATGGCAGTAAGTCTATGGATTATGGTGAAAAAAAGAAGTCTGTATTAGCAAGAAGAATTGCAGGAATGCTTTCTTATATTGTATTGAATAATCTAGACAGGGTGTATCTTACGAAATTGGGAAGTGAGAGCTTACAGTCAGGAAAAGGAATGACAGGAAGGCAGTCTTTTCAAAAGATTTTATTAGCGTTGGAAAATATGACTTTTGATGGTAACTCTAGTCTGTATGAAGGAATACAAAAATGTAAAATTTCTGGTCGTGGAACAACCATTTTAATTTCTGATTTTTTTAATGAAGAAGAGTTAGAGCCAATGCTTCGATATCTTGTGTACCAAAAGCAAGAGATTATTCTTATCCATACTATGGCAGCAGAAGAGATAGCTCCAGATTTGGAGGGACATTTGAATCTTATTGATATGGAGACAAAAAAGGATCTTCGCGTAAGCATGAGTGGAAGTGTGTTAAAAAAGTATCAAAAGACACTTCATACCTTTTGCGACAGGCTTAATGAATTGTCCAGAAAGTATCAGGCACATTACATGTTTGTAAGTACTGAAGATGCATTAGATAAGTTTATATTTGAAGGAATACGAAGTGGACAATTAGAGCGATTGTAAAAAGTAAGGAAGGGGGATTGAGATTGTGCAGTTTGTAAATTTATTGCCATTTGGTTTGTTAATTTTAATTCCTGGAATAATTTTGCTTTATGTGTTGAAACAAAAATCTGAGGATAAAGATATTTCATCCCTATATTTATGGAGAGAAACCTATAAAAATATTGAAGTTTCCAGTCCTTGGGAACGGTTGAAGCATAATTTGCTAATGTATATTCAGATAGCAGTAATTTTAGGCTTAATTCTGGCACTTGCTGGACCTTATTTAGCCAATTCCCAGACTGGCTCAAAGAATATGGTACTGGTGTTTGACATTAGCGGCAGTATGAACGCTATGTATACAGACAAAAAGAGCAGACTGGAAATGGCAAAAGAACAGGCTTTGGATTATGTAGAAAAATGGAATGGAAATGTAAATGTCACTCTGCTTTCTTGTAATCAGAACTCAAAAGTAATTTTATCTGGATGTTCAGATACCAATAAAATAAAAGAAGCAATTTATAATATTAGTCCAACAGATGTAGCAGGCGATTTAGAACCAGCAGTTAGCATGGTCGCATCTATGGCAGAACAGTGGGATGGGTATGAGGCATTGTTTTTTACAGATAGTAGTTTAAATATGGGAAAAGTAAATGGCAATGTGGTTGATGTCAGCAGTGAAGGTGTTAATGGAGGAGTTGATTATGTAAGTTATGACCGTGAAAAGGATGGAAGCATATCTGTTGTTGCAAAAGTAACGAATTATGGAACAGAGAGAATCTCTAGTGATGTAAATTTGTATTTTGATGATAAGATGGTAAAGATTGAAAATAGTGGCGAACTTGATCCTGGTGAGAGTACTGTGGTTTATTTTGAACCAGTTACAAAAAAAGATTATCAAAAAAACAAAACTGTAGTGATTCGAGCAGAATGGAACCAGAGGGATGCTATGGAAAATGATAATGTTGCTTATACCATAATGCGGGAAAAGGAAGAACAAAGGGTTCTTTTGGTTTCTAAACAAAATGTTTTTCTGGAAAAGGCTATTGGTACATTAGAACATATCTCTTTGTATAAAGCTAATTCAATGAAAGAAGCAAAAGGATCGGGTACCTATGATTTGTATATTTTTGACAACACTATGCCAGAAGAAATACCTGATGGAAACCTTTTGTTTATTAATCCAAAAGATTCTAATGTAATAAAGGATTTATTTCAAGTAGAAGGACAGAAAAAGGGTGCAATTGTAAATATTTGTGAACAAAAGTATACAAAAATGATAGATAAAAATTTTACTTTTGGGGTAAATCAGTATAAACAAATTGAACCAGCAGGAAAAGCAGAGGTGTTTTTACAGGCAGATAAGGATAAAGTAGGATTTTTGGAACAGATTGGAAACCGTCAGGTAGCAGTGTTAGGATTTGACCTCCATGCCAGTGATTTTGCATTACAAATGGAATTTCCTATTTTGATGAATCAGCTTCTGGGAGATATTTTACAGGGGTATATACTTCAAGAAACGCAGATTACAGCTGGCGAAGAATATGTGGTAAACCAGGTTAGTTATACAAAGGAACAGGCAGGTGTATATACTATAGAGGGAGAAAATGCAGAGGGAAAAGTAGAAGAAATTTTAGCTGTAAACTTTCCTGCTGCTACAGAATCTTCTCTAACAAAGGCTGTGGAAATAAGCCAGAAAGAGTCGGTTAAAGCAAAAACTACTGCAAATACCATTCATAATACAAGAGACTTGAAATCATTGGTAATCTGGTTAGTCCTTGTGCTAGTTGGTTTAGAATGGGTGATATACCTTAGAAACAGATAGAAAGCAGGTGACAGAAATGGGAATATCCATAGACCATCCGTATTATTTAATATTGTTGCCAGTTTTATTGGGAATATTGATTGTCTCTGGCCGATGGTTCCGAATGAAACATAAATTCCGCAAAAGAGTTATTTTAATATTAAATGGGATCGTCATTATTAGCCTTGTATTGGCACTTTGTGGAATACATATACAAAAGAATAGTAATGTAGAAACTACAATTTTTTTATTAGATGCATCAGATAGTGTGGCAACCTCAGAAAAAGAAATTGTAGAATTTGTAAATGAGGCATTAAAAGATTGTCCTAAAGATGGAAAAGTAGGTATTGTGGCGTTTGGGCAGGATACAAAGGTAGAACAATTTGTATCCAATAAGTTAGCCTTTCAGGAATTTCAGACAACTCCAGTAACCACAGCAACCAATTTAGAAAAGGCAGTACAGGCTGCTATGTCTATGTTTGGGCAGGATACAGGAAAACGTTTAGTGATTATTTCAGATGGAAAGGAAAACGAGGGAAATTTATCCAATATGGTTTATACTCTTTCAGGCAATCAGGTAGATGTAAAAGTCCATAAAATAAAAAGTGAGATTGGAAAGGAAGTCTATGTAGATGGTGTACAGGTATCAGAAACTGTAAAAGTTGGAGATAAATTTAATGTAGAAGTTACTGTTCAAAGTAATGTACGGACTACTGCAAGGCTGTCTTTGTATCAGGGAAGTAATTTAAAGAAACAACAGACAGTAGAATTACAGACGGGAAAAAATACTTTTGTATTTCAGGACACACAGACAGAAGAAGGATTAAAGACTTATCGTGCAGTAATTGAACCTGCGGATGATAATCAAGTGCTAAATAATGAATATACTGCATTTACTCAGGCAGAGCAAAGTGAAAAGGTTCTATTAATAGAAGGACGAACTGGTCAGGCAGAGGAATTTACTAAACTTTTGGACAGCATTAACATAAACTATGACAGAGTTAGTCCTAAATCAGTACCAACAGCATTAAATGAAATGATGGCTTATAAGGTAATGATAACTTTAGATGTATTTGCAAAGGATTTTGCAGATGGATTTTTAGATAATTTAGAGGCTTATGTGAAGGATTATGGTGGTGGTTACATTGCGATTGGCGGAGAGAACAGTTACGCTTTGGGAGGATATAAAAATACTTCTATAGAAAAGGTGCTGCCAGTTAGCATGAGTTTAGAAGGGGAAAAGCAGATTCCTAGTATGAGTACTGTATATGTGATTGATCATTCTGGCAGTATGGCATCAGATGGAAAAGGAGAATCCAAATTGGATTTGGCAAAGGAGGCTGCTATTGCTGCTCTTGAAAATATGCGTGAGATTGATGAGGTTGGTGTATTGGAATTTGATGACACTTATTCATGGGCAGTACCAATACAGCCACTTACCAATGTAGATGAAATAGAAGAGGGCATAGAAGGAATCCGCATAGAAGGAGGAACCAGTATTTATCCTGCTGTAAGAGCGGCCTATGAGAAAATAAGAAAAAGTAACGGTGAATTAAAGCATATTGTATTGTTATCAGATGGAGAGGACAATTTTCCATATTCCCAATATCAGGATATTTTGCAGACTATGGGGGAAGAAAATATTACTCTTTCTACAGTGGCATTAGGAACAGGGGCTAACAATGCTTTAATGGAAAAGCTGGCAGAGGCAGGAGAGGGACGGTATTATACTTCTAAGTCGGGAGATGATTTGCCAAGGATATTTGCACAAGAAGTATTTTTATCTACAAAAAGTTATTTGAATAACAGGGAGTTTACACCTGTTCTAAAACAAAAGGGAAAAATATTGAATGGCGTAATAGAAGAAGGAATTCCAAAACTGTTAGGTTATATTGCAACAACTGCAAAAGACCTTGCTACAGTCCATTTAGAGTCAGATACTGGAGAACCTATTCTTGCATCTTGGCAGTATGGATTGGGAAAAACCATTGCTTTTACCTCAGATGGGGAAAATAAGTGGACTGGGAATTATGCCTCATGGGAAAAGTATGGTACTATGTGGAAAAATATGATTCAATATGTCACTATGGATGAAGAGGAACAAGATGGTAAGGTTGAAATAGAACAAAGTGGATCTACAGCACATATTAAATATACAACGGATACCTATAGCAAAAATAGTAAGGTAAGTGTAATTTATACAGATGAGGATGGAAAACAGCAAACCTTGAACCTAGAAGCAACAGGAGCTGGAAAATTTGAGAAAGATATAACATTTCCTGGATTAGGATTGTATATGCTGAATATTACCCATAAAGAAGGCAAAGATATGGTTGTCAGTAAAAATACAGCAGTTGCTATGCAGTATTCCAGAGAATATCGTTATATGGAAGAAAGCGAAGCACTAGATCAATTTGTAAGTAGTGTAGGAGGCACTTTAGTCACAAAGCCAAAAGAAATATTTGAGTCAAAGCTTGATAAAGTTATGGCAAGTTATGATATGACAAATATATGGTTATTATTTGCTTGCTTGATATTTTTCTTTGTTGTGGCATATAAAAGGCTGCAGTTTACATTTATAGAGAATTGGTGTCAAAAAGTGTCAAGCAAAAGACATGAGAAAAAAATAAACAAAAGAAAAGCAGAAGTTATATCAGAGCCATATCGTCCAGAAGGAGAATCTTTACAGGTTGATAAAAAACAGATGGATAAGGTGAAGAAAACAAAAAAGGAAAAGCCAGTCAAGGAAAAGAAGATAAAAAATCAGGAAAATAAACAAAAGGAAATGGAGCAAACTGCTGCAATGTTACTGAAAAAGAAAGAAGAAAGAGGAAAAGAGTAGGATTACTATTATATTTAATAACACTTTTATAGTAAAAAAAGAGCCAACATAACATACGGTTGTTATGCCGGCTCTTCCTTATGAAAATGGAAGAAGAAAAATATACATTTATTATACCATATTTTAGTAAAAAGAAAAGCCTTTTTTATAAAAAAAAATGACAAAAAAATGTAAAAATTTTATGTATTATTTATTATTGGAAAAAAATTTGATTTTTTTGGAAATACGAACCTTATTATATAGGGCAGCATATTCTATCTCGTTTAGTTCTAGGATATAATTTTTCTGAAAATTTTTTTGTATACCTTGTGTTAATAAAAAATCAACCGCTTTGTTATAAGCGACAGCGGCCTCTGTTTCAGTGGCATATACACCAACCCGATAATCTCCATTGACATGTATTTTTGTGACATAACGGAATATACCTCGTTCCAATTGTTGGCAAACCCCATAATATTTGTTAATTACTTCTATATTTCTATAGCGCAAATCAGTATGGTCTCCATTTACAAAACGGTAGTCTCTATTTTCTACAGCAAAATTTTTAATTCCATAACGGGAGAGAATATTAATCTGCATGCCATATTCTGCCACAAATAAGTGTCCACCCCGTTTTTGCAGACTGTGTTTGGAATAATAAAATAAGTCATCTACATCAAATTTGTATTGCAATTCTTTAGTATAATAATATAGAAAGAAATTTTTCTTTAGATAAATTGGTGTTTTACAATATACAGCATTGTCCCGAAAATTAATCAGGGAAACCCATTTGCTAAAAGACAATATATAATTTTTATTATGATTTTCTATATGAAAGTTTGGATTTGTCAGGAGTTCTTTGGCCTCAAGGTATCCTTTGTGGGCATTTTCTGCACTGGAAAAGCTACCCAGACTGATATGTTTGTTTTTATAAGTAATAGAAGAACGGAAGTAAAGACTTCCGTCTTTTTTTTTGGATGGGAAAACTCCTGGTAATTTTTCCATATATATATACTCCTTTTGCTGTGGATTCTAGTATTTTTCGTAACTGTTCAAAAACATAAACATTACAAACATTATTTTTTCTTACGAAACATGTAGTACATTCGTGTTTCTACCTGAATAATTACTATTGTTTTATATTAGTATAACATGGAATAAAAGGTGGAACAATACAAATGAACTATTTCCATAATAAACTGGTTTATGCAAAAAATGTATAAAATTGCAGTAGAAAATTGGAAAAATAGGATAAAAATAGAAATAAAAATGAATAAAACAGACATTTTTGTTGAATATTAGCAAAAAAAAACGAAAAAAATAGTTCACAGTAGTAAAAATGTATGACAAAAACTTTTTGGTAAAAGTAAATGAAAATAAGGAAAAAAGTAAAAGGGAATTTTGTTGATTTTACTATTATTGTAAAAAATCCCCAAATGATTTGTGTTTTAAACTACGAAAGTAGTCATTTTGTCTTGACATTGAAAAGTGTTGTAGGCTACAATGCAAAACTATGAAATGTAAATTTTGTGTTTTGAAACTACATGATTTATGATTACGATTGAAAAGTGAGGTAGATGTATGAGAAACATACGTTGGAATTTTTCTTGGAAAACCGGGAAAGCCACAACAGGATTTTTTTACAACAGGATGGGACGGGCTGTAGCAGTATTGGCATTAATAGGAATTTTTTCATTAGCCATAGCACGGGAAAATGGAGAGTTAAGATATGTAGAAGCATACGAGAAAATTGCATACATGTTTAATTCTGGAGACGGGAAAGATAGTGTAACGAAAGTTATCAACATACAATCTGATGATGAAAAAGAGACAGAATTACATTTAGAGGAATATACGCCATTTTTGGAGCCTTATGCATTTTTGAGTAGAAATGTAGAGGAAGCAAAAAGAAAACAAAAAGAAATTATAGAACAACAGATTGCCGAAGCTGAAGCAGAAAAAGCAGCGGAAGAAGCAGCAAAAAAAGCCGAAGCCAGAGAAGAGGCAAGACGGGCAAATGAAGAGAAAAATCAAGTGAAAATACATCTAAATGAACAGGATAAGAATGTATTGCTTAGAATTGTAGAAGCAGAGGCTACAGGAGAGGATATCCGGGGAAAAATGTTAGTAGCCAATGTTGTGTTAAATAGAGTGAATAATAAAAATGAATTTCCTAATAGTGTAACAAATGTGGTATTTGACCATAGTACAGGAGTATATCAATTCTCTCCAATTCAGGATGGAAGATATTGGTCTGTCAACATCACAGAAGAAACAAGAGAGGCAGTTGACAGGGTGCTGCGGGGAGAGGATTTATCCCAAGGAGCTTTATATTTTATGGCAAGAAAATATGCAGATCCTGATAACGTAGTATGGTTTGACAATAGTCTTACATGGCTATTTGCTTATGGCGAACATGAGTTTTACCGATAAAACATGAAGTTTACAATTTCGATTCCAGTCCATTATTTTACTGATGGACTGGAATTTATAAATTAATCGGGATTATTCCTGTTTATTAGGTCAATGGATGGTTAAAATCTATTATAACCATATAAGAATTTGACTTATGCTTAAAACTGTGAATAATGCCAGATAAAATTAGGTGTAAAAAAATATTGTATCAGGGTGAAAAACGTGATATACTAAAAGCGTGTGTAAATTTTAATTTATACACGCCTTTCCCAGTATAACAAGTATGGCTGAACTGTTACTATTCTGACAGTGTGGAAGGGAAAACAAGAAATTTGCATCAGTTAAAATTTATTTATAGAAAAGGATGAGCAATATGAATCTAATGTATAACAGTACAAGAAGTACAAATGAAACCGTAACCGCTTCACAGGCAATTTTAAAAGGATTGGCAGACGATGGTGGTCTGTTTGTGCCAGAGACAATACCAGCACTAGATAAGAGTATTGAAGAATTATCGGCGATGAGTTACAAAGAAGTAGCTTATGAAGTAATGAAGTTATACATTACAGATTTTACAGAAGAAGAACTAAAAAATTGTATAGAAAAAGCGTATGACAGCAAGTTTGATACAACTGAAATTGCACCATTAAAGAAAGTAGATGGTACATATTACTTAGAACTTTTTCATGGTGCAACCATTGCGTTTAAAGATATGGCATTATCTATTTTGCCACATTTATTGACTACTTCAGCGAAGAAGAATCAAGTAAAAAATAATATTCTTATCTTAACAGCGACTTCTGGAGATACAGGAAAAGCTGCATTAGCGGGTTTTGCAGATGTAGATGGAACTAGTATTATTGTATTTTATCCTAAGAATGGAGTAAGTCCGATCCAAGAAAAACAAATGCTTACCCAGAAAGGAAAGAATACAAAAGTAGTAGGAATTACTGGAAACTTTGATGATGCCCAGAGTGGCGTAAAAGCTATGTTTAATAATAAAGAGTTAGCAGAAAAAATGGACAAAGCAGGATACCAGTTTTCTTCTGCAAATTCCATTAACATTGGACGTTTGGTGCCACAAATTGTTTATTATGTATATGCCTATTCAAGATTAGTAAAGAATGGAGAAATCAAAGCAGGAGATAAAATAAATGTAGTAGTTCCAACTGGTAATTTTGGTAATATTCTAGCTGCATATTATGCAAAGAATATGGGGCTTCCTGTAAATAAGTTTGTATGTGCATCTAACGACAACAAGGTATTATTTGACTTTTTCCAGACAGGAACTTACGATAGAAATAGAGAGTTTATTTTAACTACATCACCTTCTATGGATATATTGATTTCTAGCAACTTAGAACGTTTGATTTATAAGATTGCAGGTAATGATAGTGAAAAATGTGCTGATTTAATGAAAGCGTTAGCAACAACAGGAAAATATGATATTACAGAAGATATGAAAGTGCAATTAGAAGATTTTGCAGGCGGATATTCAGATGAGGCAAAGACAGCTGAAACAATTAAAGCTGTATATGACAAAGAAGGATATATTATGGATACCCATACTGCAGTAGCTGCTGGTGTATACAATTCTTACAAGGCTAATAGTGGAGACAATACACCTACTATAATTGCTTCTACAGCAAGCCCATATAAATTTACAAGAAGTGTTATGAATGCCATTGACAGTAAGTATGACAGCATGTCAGATTTTGCATTAGTGGATGAGCTTAGCAAACTTTCAGGAGTGAAAGTGCCAAATGCAATTGAGGAGATCCGTACAGCACCAGTATTGCATGATATTGTTTGTGAATCTGAGAAGATGCAGGATACTGTGGAGAAGATTGTCGAGGATTGGGCAAAATAAATAGAAATTAAAAAAATATAGTTTGGCTGTTTTAGATAGGTATTTTTCTATAAGATAGCAGTATTATAAATAATATAAGGGATAGCCATAAAATTGGTGATTTATAATCAACGATTTTATGGCTATCCCTTTTGTGTTACAGAATAAATTCATCTCCCATTATTAGTCCAAGGGAGTCTGTACCATGACCAATTTGCGAGGTCTTTGCAATAGGAATTTGAGAAGGAACATAGAAAAGTGCCAGTTCTTCTATAGAAGGAGAATTGGATTTTACCTCCATTTCTGTAAAAGTGCCAAGCAGCAGGGCTTTGATATGCTTTAAAACTCCCATTTGTTGTAGCTGGCTGAAAAAAGCAACCATTTGTGGAACTTGTCCACTGCGGCTTTCCAGAAATAGTATGGTATTTTTTGTATCTGGAAAATAAGGTGTGCCTGCCAGTTTTAGAAGGCAGCGGATATTTCCGCCAATTAAAGTACCTTTTATTTGTTCCTTGTCTATAGGCTGCCGAATAAAATGAAATTCAGGTGAAAATAATGGTTTTCCCTTGCCATAAATAGTGTCAGAAAAATATTTTGTCTGCCATTGGCTGTGATTATAGACCAAATTGCGGACTTGATATAAAACAGAACTTTTTCCAGTTTTTTTATAAATAGCATTAATAACAGTAGTCAGGTCACTATAGCCCCAAAATAGTTTATCAGAATTTTTAATTATGGAAAAATCTATATTTGGCAGAATTTCATTTGCCAAATCCCCACCAGATACATCAAAAATTGCCTTTATGGAAGAATCTTTATAGTACCCCATAAGAATATCTGCCCGTTCTTTTGCTGTTCCGCTAAAGATAGAAGAGCCTGCATATAAAAAAGGACTTAGTACTATTTCTAAGCCAATGCTTTTTAGGGCATTGCATAGGGATTTTATGATATTTTCGCTTTGTCTGCTTAGCCCGTTGGAACAGCAGACAAGGGCAACTTTGTCGTGGTTTTGTAATGGTTTCATGAGAAACTCCTTTCTAATAATATGCAAAAAGGTGTAAATTTTTTAATGTATCTAATATAATCACCTCAATTCTTAGTTACATTATAGGTAATATTCCTATAAAAAACAACTTATTTAATATGTGAATAACCTGAGTTTAATAGTGTTGTATCTTTTCTTATAAAAAACGCAGTAAATGCATGTTTCTAACTGAATAGTTACAACCAATTACATTAAAAATGGATTTTATGGAAATAAAATTTAAATAGATTTTTGTATGTTTTTCTGTATGCAATATTATTTTGTATATGATACAATATATAAAATGTTTTTACAAAGTGCATATATGCACTTTGTGACGTTTCTCTTGCAGTTCACGACGTTTTGACTGATTTGTAATTGACGAGTAAAAAAATAGATGGTAGAGTTGGTGCGGGCAGGAAGAAAGTGACAAAATTTGACAATGTATATTTAAGAAAATAGAAGTAATTTAATTTTTGAATTTTGTGATAATGATACTCTGCACTAAAAATGAAAGGGGGATAAGGATGAAAAGAGCTACAAGTAAAATGATGGTTTTATTTATAATTGCATTATTAGGAGCAAGTGGAGGAATTACCCAAATGCAAAAAGATGTAATGGCAGCAACAACAATAGTTGCAAAACCAATTCAATCTTCAACTTTTACGGTAAATGTAAAAGTTGAAAAGAGTGTAAAATTAAGTGAAATTGTATCTAAAGAATTATTAGTAAAGAGTAATTTAAAAACTATGTCTGTAACAAAGAAAGGGATAGTTTCTTGCAAAATGAATACTAATTGGACAGATTCCATAATTAGGGGCAAGAAAAAGGGAAAGACTACACTGTTTTTTGCAGAAAAAAGTAGAAGTAATTCCAGACAAAAGTATTCTAAGATGGTATTTAGTGTAACTGTAAGTGTAGAATGATTTTTGTAAAATTGCAAGAAAAAATAAAGGATAAAGGAATTGAAAATGAATTATTTAAACAAAATTAAAAAAATAGTGTCAGTAGTTCTGGCAGTTGCTATTATGGTAGTAACTTCGTTTGGAGAATCAGGGGATGTGAAACAATGTTTTGCAGCAACAGTAAAAACAATTGAATGTGATGGTGTAAAGTACCAGATTACTTATAAAGTGTCAGGAAAAAATTATGATATTACAACCAAAAATTTGCGTACAAAGGAGACTGCAAATTTAGTTTTTAACACAACAACTAAAAAAGGAACAATATCACAGACAACATATACATCTACTGGAAAAGTTGTAGTTAATAAAACAAGTTATGATGGAAATGCAATTACACCATCAAAAACTTCAGGCATTTCTTATGATGGTAAAGTGGAAATTGATATGAGTAAACATTATTATTATCAAAATGGCACAAATGGAAAGAAAACCTATTTAAAAATTGGAAGAAAATCGGATTCATATAGAATTAGAACTGATAATTTAAACAGTGCCAAAAAGAAGAATTGTAAGGAATATCAGAATTATGTTATAGATGGACAGTATAATGTGAATAAGGGGTATGCTTATTGTGCAGCAGCAAGTGTTCCCAGTACGCTTGTTATTGGTATATGTATTGCGAATATTATGTTTCCAGTTGCGACAATTGTAGAGATTGTGTTACTTGTAGTTGGAGGAGGAGGGATTGTTTCTCTAATTACACAAGCAGTTATAAGTTTTGTATCGGCATATAAAAAACAACAAAAGGCAGCAAATGTATATAATACCATTAAAACTTATGGAACAAAATTATAATTGACAGTCCATTGTGATATAAGATATTATAGTATAAAAAAGAAAGGTATGATAGTTTATGTTATAAACTATCATATAGGTAAAAGGATATGCAAATAAAGCAAAAGAAGTGGGTAGTTGTGTTACTGGTGATTGCATTAGTGTTAAGTATACTGAGTATACTTAGTTTGGTAGTAGCAATATGTATATCTGGAGACTATGCAATTTTGTCAATAATATGCTGTACTCTGTCATTTCTTATTAGTTTTCCTATTTTGGTTTACATAATAAGTTCTAAGATAGCATTAATGTCAAAAGAAAAATAAAATTAAGATTATTGTTATGTAACTGTTCATATTTCTGAACAGTTACATTTTTTTTGTTAGAGATAATTTAATTAGGAATAAAACTTAATATAATATAAATCAACAGATACTATATTTCAAAAAGGGGAAAACTAGTCTGAACTTATAATGGTTTTAAGAGAGTATTCTTTTTAAAATTGATTTAAATAGGTTCGTCCGATTGGAATATCGTACTTATCTACTTTTAAGTACTGTAGACACTTATCTACTTGATGTAAATATTCTTTATTAATAACAAATTTTCTATGACAGCGTACAAAGGGAAATCATAATTTCTGTAGAAATCCATCTATGGTGTATTCTCTTGAACTAAAAGAATTATATTTTGTAACAATGGTTAGTACATGTGGAGCATTAGAAGTGAAATATAAAATATCATCATGTGATATAGTATGTACTATACGGTTGGTATCTCTTATTTCTAAGGAATCTCTTTTTAAAACCTTAGTGTAGAGCATTTGTTGTATTTCTCCTAAAATTTGTTCAGGAGTATAAGGTTTTAGGATATAATTATAACAATGATATTTGGTAAGGGCATATAGACTATCTTCTGATGTGGTTGCAAAAAAAAGCATAGGAGTAGTAAAGTAGGTAGGATACTTACGAATATAATCAGCAAGTTCATAGCCGCTATAATCTTTTTGAATCATAGTTAAATTTTTATCTAAAAGAAATAATGTAAAATAATCATTGTTTTGGAGCGACTCTGTTACTAATATTTTTCCATCTGAATAGCAATGAACGATTTCTAATTTCCAATTAGGGAAAGCATTTTTAATAGTTTTCTTTAATATGGTACATTGCTTTATATTGCTATTTACGATTAAAATTTTTTGCATATTTATATTCCCCTTTCAGGAGGATTATCCATATTATATATACTTACAATAATGGGTTAAGATAGATTTGTATATTTATCAATAACATTTTCATAGTATAACACGATAAATCATTTAAATCTCCATCATGTAATTTTCTAAGCAGTTGATGTAACTTTCTCCTTGTACAAAAGTTTAATGTGTATATTATTTTGAAGAATTGTTAAGGGCATTGTTTATCGTATGTGCTAAAGCGTTTTGTGTGCCATCGTATGGAAAGTGCGATTAACAAGGAAAAATGGTATGGAATGTCAAATATGCAGGAAAAATAACAAAGTTCTACAAAAAAGAAATTATCATTGAGTATGAAATGTAAGGAAATAAAAGCTATTAATTTGCAATATAAACAGACAATAATAATGCAAAGTTAAACTTAAATAAAGAATTTTTGTTTTACATTCCAATATATATTATCTATGTTATTTTTTGTTATATATTAATGAAAATAAATTTAATAAAGATATTATAATAGTAATATATTATGAAAAATATTAATATATTAAAATTATATTGCAATATAATTCTGTGCAATTTATAATATTTTTTGCAACTAAATAATTAACAAAAAACAAAAGGAGGAAATTATGCAGAAACTTAAGAGAGCGCTTGCATTTCTTTTTTCTCTTGTAATGGTAATTGGTTTATTTACCAATGCAGGACTAGAAATTGAAGCAAGCACAAACAACACAGTAACCGTTTACTACAACAATAATTCATGGAGTCAGGTCAATATTCATTACCAGCAGGCAGATGGTACTTGGACGGATGTACCTGGTGAAAAGATGACAGCTACATCAGAAGTAAGTGGATACAAATGGAAGGCAACAATTGATTTAGGAAGTAAAAACAGCACACAAGTATGTTTTAATGATGGAAATGGTAATTGGGACAGTAAGGATGGTGCAAATTATACAGTTTCTAATGGAATATATGGAATTAAAGATGGGAAGCAGGAAGTAGTTGATGTTACTCCAACTCCAACACCAGAACTATTTACCTGCGATTTTAATATGGATAAGACATCTCCACAGAATGTTGGAACAACTGTACAATTTACAGGATTTACTTATAATATGCGATACCACATGTACAATAACTATGTGTATACTATACATAAACAGAGTACAAGCGAATCAAAAGATAAATATATACAGGCATATACGGATAATAGCACATCACCAGCTATATATAAAGGAAGCTATCAATTTACCGAAGCTGGAACTTATGATATAACATTTAAGGCAATGGAGTATATGGGAAACATAGTAACAAAGACTAAAACCATTACCATTAATGAAGATATTGTTACTCCAAATCCAAATGCAGAAAAGACATTATATTTTAAAAATTATTATACAAAGTGGAATAATGTGTATGCTTATGTTTGGAATAATAATTCAGACGCAAAAGTATTTGAGGCAGTAATTTATGATAAAGGCGCTGATGTTTATCAAGTGACTATTAAAGGGGATTATAGATATATCATATTTAAGAATACAAAGGATACTTGGGATTTACAGACAAAAGATCTGGATATGCCGATAGATGACATGAATTGTTACAGACCAAATGAGGCAGGTAATAAACCAGATGGAACATGGTGTGAATATAATGAGAAGGCATTCCAATGCAGTTTAGATTTTGGATTAACATCACCACAGATTGTTGGAAAAGGAATTCCATTAATTGGTCAGACTTATGATATGCCAGGGCATAGATATAATTCTCATTATTTTATGATACATAAACAGGGAACAAGTGAAGCTGAGGACAAGAGATTGTATGCACAACCTAATGTTTCATACAGTTATACGGGAGATTGGACTCCAACAGAGCCAGGAATTTATGAAGTATCTTTTTATGCAATTCAATATTCTGGATATACAGCAGTGGATACAAAGACATTTGTTGTTACTCAAAATCAGACACAGAGTAAAACCGTTACAATTTATTATGCAAATGATTTATATAAGAATGCTTATATTCATTATAAGGTAGGAAATGGTAATTGGACAAGTGGTCATGGAATGCTAATGACCAAAACTTATGACAAGAATGGGTATACTTGGAAATATGTAATAGAAGTAGAGGATGATAATCCACAAATAACAGTATGTTTTAATGATGGTTCAGGTAATTGGGATAGTAAAAATGGGTATAATTATGTAGTAAATTCCTATGTTGCAGGCATTAAGGATGGAAAAATAGATTTGGGAATGTAGAAATAAATAATCAAAGATAGTTGTTTGTTCTAACAAATAAAAATACAAAAAATTAATGAAGTAAAAGTAAGAAGTCTCTTATTAACAATATAAAAATGTTAATGGAGACTTTTTGCGTATAATATATATAATTTGCTTAATAATTTTTCATTTAAGAAAGGAATGTTAAATGAGGTCTGTTAATATAGAATAAAAGACAGAAAAGTATAAGTTATTTTAAAAATCGACAAAAAACTATTTATTTTATGGGGATTATATGGTAAAATAGCACTAATTATATTGGCGTGTATTATTGAAATTGTTTTTTACATGAAGATTTTGACTGGATATATACAAAAATTAGATAATGTGTATATCAGGTAAAATAAAGTTCTTTCTTATAGATAGGTGGTGAGTGAATTAATTTTTTATCAGTAGAGTTGTACATAATGATAAAATAGTGAGAGGTATTCATGAATGAGGGTTGATTATTAAATTATAACTAAAGGAGATGTTTGAGTATGAAAAAGATTTTTACAAAAAGTTTATGCCTGTATATGGCGATTGCCTTGGTGGTAACAAGTTGTATTGTTTTTATTTTACAAACAGTATCAACACAAAGTAAAAATACGAATAACAGTTATGAAAAACTTAATATGGTGAAAGAAAAACTAGAAGACAACCAGAAACAGATTGACCAGCTTACAAAGAGTCTTGGTGAAAATAACTTAGCAAAGACGAAAGCCTTTGTTGAGATGATTTCTCTTAACCCTTCTATAATTGAAGATAAACAAAGTTTAAATCATATCTGTAACCAGCTTTCGGTAAATGAATTACATGTTATTGATGACAAAGGTATTATTACACATAGTACTGTAGATGCATATATTGGTTTTGATATGGGAAGTGGAGAACAGTCAGCAGCATTTTTGACACTCTTAGACGATCCTTCCATTGAGCTTGTTCAGGAACCACAGGAAAATGCAGCAGAAGGAATTCTTATGCAATACATTGGTGTTGCAAGAACAGATAAAAAAGGACTTGTTCAGGTTGGTGTACGTCCAGAAGTATTAGAGGAGATGCTGTCAAGCACACAAGTTTCAGAGGTGTTAAAGAACTTTGATTTTGGGAAAACAGGTTATGTTTTTGCAATAGATAGTACTTCCAAAGAGATACTGGCACATAAGAATAACGAGTTGATTGGAAAGAATGCATCAGAGGCTGGTTTTTCTTCTGATTTAAAAGCAGGGAAGGGAAAGGGAAAAATTGATGGAACAAAGGGATATTATATAGTAGAAGAATATAATGGAATGCTGATTGGTACTTTTCTTCCACAATCTGAATATTATGAGGTGCGGTTTAGTCAGACTTTGATGGTTTCTATAAGCCTTGTGATAGTTTTCCTTATTTTAATTTATATGATTAACAATATGGTGGATCGTAAGATTGTAAAGGGGATTAAACAAATTGCCGATAATCTTCATGAGATTGCAGAAGGGAATTTGGGGCTTGTGGTTGATGAAAAGGAAAATCCAGAATTTGAGATGTTAAGCATTAGCATCAATAAGATGGTTGGCAACATTAAACAAAATTTACAAAATAATGATGAATTACTTAACCAGCAAAAATCTTCCATGGACCAGAATCTTCATTTAATTGAAAATGTCAAAGCGGTTTGCAGTAATATTGATGTGATTTCAAAAGAGACTTTAGATAATTCCAAGTCTATCAGCAGGGGAACAGAGGAGCAGGAAAATGCAATTACAGATTTAGATGGTATTATGAACCAGCTTTCTATGGAACTAGAAAAGAACTCAGAATCTTCTTTGGAAATTGCCCATAAGACGCAAAATACCGTCCATACAATGATAGAAACTAAAGATAAAATGGAACTTTTAGAATCTTCTATTAGTGAGATTGCAGATACCTCCATAAAAATAGAAGCTATTATTGCAGAGATTAACTCTATTGCAGAACAGACAAATCTCCTTTCTCTCAATGCTTCTATAGAAGCTGCAAGAGCTGGAGAAATGGGAAAAGGATTTGCCGTTGTTGCAACAGAAGTTGGTGAACTTGCGACACGAAGCTCCCAGGCGGCTAAAGAAACTAATGAATTAATTACAAATTCTATCCGTGCTGTGGAGAATGGCAAAAATATTACAGATATGGCAGTAAAAGACTTTATTCATGTTGTGGATGAAATCGAATCCACAAACAAGAGTGTTAGCACTGTTGCAAATATGGTTCGTAATAATGCACAGGATATTCAAAAAGCAGTGGAAGGTCTTGAACAGATTTCTAATGTCGTAAAACAGAATGTAATGATTTCACAAGAAAGTGAGCAGACAGCACAAAAACTTGCTGTGGAATCTAAACGATTATTAGAATTGGTGGAGTAACGTACAGGTTGTTATTTTTGCTAATTTATTGTATAATTTTGGTAATTATTTAGGAAGATGCACATATTTACTGCGTGTTTTTTAAGAACATGAATGAAAGTGTTGGTTATTAATTTTATTATGTGCAGGACTAAGAATAAATGAAAAGCTTTTAACAGTTTAGGTATTTGAACTGTTATGGTTGGAGAAAATTAAGAAAAGACAAGGGGGATATAAGTTGGACAAAAAAAAGATTTTGACGGAAGAGGCAGTTCCAGGAATGATAGTGGCAGAAGATGTTTTTGGGTTACAAGATTATTTGATTATTCCAGCAGAAACAGAGCTTACTAATCATTCCATTACAAGATTAAAATTTTATGCAGTTCATGAATTTTACATTATGGTGAAAGAAGATGGAGAACCAGAGGTAAGGACTGAACAAGAAGAGGCTTTTTCCGATACCTATTCGGAATATATGAAAAAGACACCAGAATTTAAAAAGTTTCAGGAGTCATTTCAAAAGTTTAATGAGGATTTTAAAAAGCAGGTTTCTATTATTAATGGGAAGTTAGAAGAGCCTATTGATGAGAAAAAACTGCTTACCAGCATGGAAAGTATTTTAGAGAATGCAAGAAATGGTATACATGTAATGCACATGATGCATTGTATGAGAGATAGTGATGATGTGACATATACACATTCCTTAAATGTAGCCTTATTATGTAATGCATTTGGACATTGGCTGAAATATTCAGAAGAGGACATTAAGGTCTTAACTTTGGCTGGGCTGCTCCATGATATTGGGAAATTAACAGTGCCTTCTGCAATTATGATGAAGCCAAGTACCCTTACTCCGAAGGAGTTTGAAATAATTAAAAAACATCCTGAAGAAGGTTATTTATTATTGGAAAATGAAAAGCTTGATAAGAGAATAAAACTTGCAACCCTTCAACATCATGAACGTATTGATGGAACTGGTTATCCAAAAGGACTTATGGATAATGATATTGATAATTTTGCCCAGATTGTGTCCATCGTTGATATTTATGTAGCAATGATTTCACCTAGAATATATCGTCGTGCTAATTGTCCATTTGAAGCAATGAGTGTACTTGAAAAAGAAGGATTTCTCAGATTTAAACCAGAATTTGTTTTAATTTTCTTAGAAAACATGGCAAATACTTATGTTACCTGTACAGTAAGACTGAATGACGATCGGGTTGGTGAGATTGTTATGATTGATTCCAGAAACATTACCAAACCATTAGTGAAAGTGGAAGGGGAGTTTGTGGATTTGTCAAGAGAGAAAGGTTTGTTTATTCGAGAGTTGGTATAATATATCATTGAGAGTATTGTAGGAGTGAACTATGTCGTTAACTTATTTTTTTAAAACTGAAGTATAGTTATACTGTGCTTATTCGAAAGAAATGTTTGTATATATAAATAATTTTATTATACTAATGACATTGGGGGTGAACAGTAACATAATTGGGTAACAGTGAGGTGAATCTGAACTTTTGACTATTTGTAGAACATACGGATTTTGTTCATAAGTAATGTGTATTATCAGTCATACATACAGTAGAAAAGACTTCCAGTATATTCTGAAAGTCTTTTCTAATAATTCACATCCTTAATTTATACTTATAAAGTATTGTTCTTTTCTGCTTGCATCTTCATACATATCAAGTAAGCAAGACCTGCACCAAGCATATTTAAGATTAGATCATCTATATCAAAGCTGCCTGAACGTGTGAATAACTGTATAATTTCTATTATCAAGATTATAATGAAAGTGATTAATAGAAAATATTTTTCTTTTACTTTTGTAAAAGAATGCATGATATACGCAAATGGCATAAAGATTATAAAATTGCCACCCAAGTTCGCTAATGGAATTATTAGATTCATTCTTTGTTCTTTAATCGCAATAATATAATCTCCAATTGTCTTAAACGGAATAAAATTACACATCATGGATACATATTCTTTGAAAGATGCACCACTTAGAACGCCCCCTCTGTTTTTTATAAAAAAGATAAATATTAAAAAAAGTACATAAATAATGCTAAACCCGATTAAAAACTTTTTTTTCATTATTACTTCTCCTTGTATAAAATATAGTAGTCAGTCGGAACTACTTAGTTAATAAACTTCTGGCTGAATTATACTTGACTAAGCAAATATTCTGTTGCTTTTATTCTTTTTAAGTTATTTTCAATTTTCTGTTTACCATACTTATCAACAAATTTATCTGGATCATCAAACCCATATGAAACATATATATCATTCACATAATCATGAAAATCATCTGATGAAATTTGTAAGTTTTCTTGCTGAAAGACTTCATATAAAATATAATTTTCTTTAATTCTTCTCTTAGCTGCATTCTTTATATCTTCTTCGGTATACCGCATACTTTTTATATATTCCTCATATGACATATTATTATGATCTGCATAAGCTTTATAAACATTAACTGTCCCTTGTATATATTCATCAATTAGTGAATTGGGGATGCTATTAAAAACAGAATTGTCAATGAGATAATCAAAAATACTAACTAACTTTCTGTCTTCATAAGAACTTTCTTCACGATTAAGCAATATCTCGTAGACACTCTTTCTATAATCATCAACAGTTTCATACATGTTTTCTGTTAGTTTTTCTATGTTCGAATCAGATATGTCAAATTTTTTATATAATTGTATACTATCAAGTTCTATTTGGCAATACATATAGTCATTATTATTCCAATATATAGAACCACTATAAACAAGAGAGTCTGCAATAGAATCATTTTTAATTATAGAAACTATGTACTTGTTAAATTCTTTCCCAAATCGGTTGCTACCTATCAGATATACACATTCAGGATTAGAATAGATAATTTCGTCATCCTTAAATAATCTACAAGAAAAACAAACGACATCAGTGTTTTTCATTTTACTAGCAGAACTTTTCTCTAGCATATCAGAATTCTTAAGTAATTGATAAATATATTCGTCCACATCGTTATCATCAATTTCTTCATGCTCTATTGAAATTGACATAGAGTGATAATTTGCAAGTTCACTTACAATCTCATCATATACTTCATCTTGTTGATTAAAATTTTTAACAACATATAAGCAAGTCATAAAAATAACAACACAAGTCAATGCAACTATTATATATTTTTTTATATTATTCATAATACTCCTAAAAAAGTAGGCATTGTTAATCAATGCCTACTACTTGATTAACTATTCTTTGTTATTGTACAACTTCCAGATACATAATTACTTGTACTTATGGAATCGTTATTAATAAATTTAATGCCGTACTTCTTATCCTTTGATAAGCTTAAAGAACCATTCCATGTTTTTCCTGTTGTAAACTGTTGATCAAATTTTGTAATTAGTCCTGAATAAATTGTCATTTCATAATGATGACTAGTGTTGTCATAAATGTTATCGTTATAATCAACAATATAAGCGGATATGCTATAACTACAATTATTGGCAGGCGCTGTAAAGTTGCCTGACACAGAATATTGTATTTTAAAAGTTTTTGTAACCGCATATGTAATAATACCAGTACTACTAATTGCAATAACTGCTGCTAAAAGAATAGCTGTTATTCCTCTCAATTTTCTCATTTTAAATCCTCCTTTACTGATTTTTCTTTTTGAATTTTTCTGGTACACTCGGTTCATACATATATCCTCTGCATAATACCGTAGCATTTTTCTCAGCAACAAATGAGATTGCTTTTAATGCGATTTGTGCGCTAACTTTTTTAATAGACTGTAATCTACTCTTCTTCATAACATTCTTATCCTCCTTTCTTATTACATATTGCTATTGGAAGAATAGTAAACTATTTGCCGTAGCGATTTTAGTATATTAAATCTCAAAAGTGATTTCAACCATCTTTACTCGAACAACACTTCTATCGACACGAACAACGTATAATTTGCCTTGATACTATAAAAATTTATTGTTACACTTATATTGGAATAAATCTGTTTTGAGGAGCGATTTTAATGCAATACATTTTATCTATTTGGGAATACGTTGTTAACTTTTTAGAGGTGTTTTTATTTTTTATATTTATGAATACAAAATTAAGTACTTCTTGTACCATAAACAATATTAAGGCAAAGCAATGGGGATTTCTTTTTGGAAAGTATATACTTTTGTGTTTTCTAAACCAGTTTACTGTTCCTACTGTTGTAGTTATTGTCATCTCTTGCATAACCGATTTAATTTACGCTATATTTTTCTTTAATAATAGCATATTATCGTGCATTTTCTGGGGTTTTGTGTTTTCCGTGATATGTCTTATATCAGAAAGTATAACTGCATTAATTCCTCAAGCAATTACTTCAATTTCATTAGACGAAGTATTATTTGGAGGAACATTACGCATCCCTTTTACCATGCTATATATTGCATTAATTGCATTATTTGTTTTATTACTCTCCTATATTTTAAACAGTAAAATTATTTTGTCTGTCATGCAAAAGATTACATATTCTATTACTTCTGTTGTTGGACTAATGCTTGGTCATTACATGTTAACAATTACCATTAAGTCTATCCATCTAGCAGGTAATAAAGAGTTTACACAAAGCCTTGTTCTTGTTGATATATTTTTTCTTCTCATGTTCTTGTCTGTATTAGTATACATATATAGACTTGGATTATCAAATGAGAAAAATAGGCAATTACGAGAAATACAGAAGCTACAAGAATTAGAAGAATTAGAATATAATAATTTGATAGAAAATACCGCTTGCTTAAGAGAAATGAAACACGATATGGAATTTCATTTAAATATGATTTATGATTTAGCCAAAAAGGAAAAATCGGAAGATTTACTTAACTATATTGATGGATACTTAAAATCATTAGAACAAACACATCATTTTGTATCAACAGGAAATACTGCTATTGATTGTATACTTTCATCCAAAATAGATACAGCTACAAAAGCTAATATTAAGGTAGACTATTCTGTAATGATTCCGTCTGTATTTCCGTTAGAACCTTTTATGCTTTCATCTCTTCTTGGAAATCTGTGGAATAATGCAATAGAAGCAAATCTTCGCATGGGAGATGTTTCCTATGAGGGAGAACATTTTATCAATTTTCATATTAAACCTTTTCAGGGAATGGTTACTATACATATCGAAAACAGCTATGATGGCGTCTTAAATCTTACCTCAGAGTCTGATATATTGTCTAGCAAATTAGGGTTAAATCATGGTATAGGATTAAAACGGATTCATAAAATTGTAGATGATGCTGATGGAATAATACAAATCCAGACCGATAACAACATTTTTACAGTACACATACTTTTACCAGCAGATGACACCGTCTGCACAAAGGAATATATAATATAATTTTAGGAGGTAACATGAAATGCAGCTGAAAATAACAATCCTTGAAGATAAGCAAATAGAAATAGAACGATTGACGAATGAATTATTATCATGGTCCAAAGAGAAGGATACTCAGCTTGATATAAATACCTACTCTAGCGGAGAGGAATATTTCAATCTTAGGAAAGTACCTGAAGACTCTAATATTATTTTTCTGGATATTCAAATGGACAAGATGAGTGGAATTGATGTTGCACGGCAAATTAGAAGCGAAGGTTATTCTGGTTATATTATTTTCCTAACCGCTTTTCGAGAATATGTTTTTCATGGATATGAGGTTCATGCACTTAATTACCTATTAAAGCCAATTAAGCGTCAACCATTATTCTTGTGTCTTAATGAAGTTGCAAGGCATTTGGAAGGGAACTCTTATCTGTTTCGAAATAAACAAGAGTTAATTCGAATACCATATAAGGATATTTTATGTTTTTCAGCCAGTCTGCATTACGTTGATATCCTTACAACCACTGACAATCTATGTCAATATTCAACTTTAAATAATATTATCACTCACTTACCAAAAGAATTTATTCGTATCCATCGTTCTTATATCGTGAACATGGAACATATATATAAATTATCAGGCAATACAATCACTTTATCTAATAAAAAGACAGTTGCAATTGGGAGAGTTTACTTGAAAGCTGTTATAGCAGATTTTTCTTCCTATTCTGCGAGACATTATAGAAATGGGGAATTTTAGTGATAACACAATACTCGAAGGTACTTGCTAACAAGCTAATATCTGCATCTAATACACATGCAAATTTAGAGGATTTAGAAGTGTATATTTATGGAATTGAATGCATTGTAAATACAGGAGTAACCACTTTGCTGTTACTACTATGGGGATTTATTACAAGTAGTATTTTGGAAACTGTTGCATGGTTATTATGTTTCCTGCTACTTCGACATTATACTGGAGGAATTCATGCACCAACTCAGATTTCATGCATAATATGCAGTACCCTATTAGGAATGTTAAACTTTCCGATTATTACATTGGTTAATTTTTCTTTTATGCAGGTTACAACATTATATTTTATATTTATAATAATAGGCATTGTTTTTGCACCTGCAAAAACTAAGAAACGAGAATTTTCTATAAAAGAAAGAAAAAAATGTAAGTTATTGGTCTTCGTTATCATAATCATATGCTTTTTTCTTGCAATAGTTTTTCCACAATCAATTGGACATGCCATCAATTATGCTATTTTTGTAGATATTATGTTACTTTTCGCCAAAGTAATAGTAGATTATGTAGTAAATAATTTAATGGGAAAAAACTGATTATCATAAAGGAAATGTTCTCTTTCATTTATCTCTTTCTTTATTTCATAATGCACTTAATGTTTATATAAGTTGGTATATTCAAATGTGATGATACACTATACTAGAAGAATTTTGGAAAATACTTGAGGATTGCGTTAAGAGATTTTATAAGCTATAATAGAAGAAACGTTGTCGGGAAAGGTAACAGTTCAGATATTTAAACTGTTTCAAGGAAAGTGAATCCTGCAAGAATACATAAAGAGAGGAATTGACCATGAAAAATTATAAGATTAACACAAAATGTGTACAAGGGGGATACACCCCTGGAAATGGAGAACCAAGACAGATTCCAATTGTTCAGTCTACTACTTTTAAATATGATACTAGCGAAGACATGGGCAAATTGTTTGATTTAGAGGCAGAGGGATATTTCTATACCCGTCTGCAGAATCCAACCAACGATTTTGTAGCAGCAAAGATTGCAGAATTAGAAGGAGGAACAGCAGCTATGCTGACATCTTCTGGACAGGCAGCAAACTTTTTTGCACTATTTAATATATGTGAAGCAGGAAGCCATATCGTTGCTTCTTCTACCATTTATGGGGGAACTTTCAACTTAATTTCAGTTACTATGGCAAAAATGGGAATTGATGTAACCTTTATTTCGCCAGATTGCAGTGAAGAGGAATTAAACGCAGTCTTTCAAGAGAATACCAGAGCTGTATTTGGTGAGACCATTGCCAATCCAGCATTAACAGTTCTTGATATTGAGAAATTTGCAAAGGCAGCACACAGTCATGGTGTGCCATTGATTATTGATAATACATTTCCAACACCTGTGAATTGCCGTCCAATTGAGTGGGGAGCAGATATTGTAACCCATTCTACAACAAAATATATGGATGGTCATGGGGCAGCCGTTGGTGGAGCAATTGTAGATTCTGGTAAGTTTGATTGGATGAAATATCCAGATAAGTTTCCAGGATTATGTACACCAGATGAGTCTTATCATGGAGTGACTTATGCAGAACGTTTTGGAAAGGAAGGTGCATTTATAACGAAATGTACTACCCAGCTTATGCGTGATCTTGGCTGTATTCAATCTCCACAACACGCATTTTACTTGAATCTTGGACTGGAATCCTTACATGTCCGTATGCCGCGTCATGTGGAAAATGGACAGGCAGTAGCCGAATTTTTGGAGAAACATCCACAAGTAAGTTATGTAAACTATTCGGGATTGCCATCGAACAAATACTATGAGTTGGCAAAGAAATATTTACCAAATGGTGGTTGTGGAGTAGTTTCCTTTGAATTAAAGGGTGGAAGAGCAGCGGCAGAGACATTTATGAAAAATTTAAAATTGGCAGCGATTGAAACTCATGTAGCAGATGCAAGAACCTGCTGTTTGAATCCAGCGACTTCCACGCACCGCCAGATGACAGACCAGCAGCTTCAGGAGGCAGGTGTTCCAGCAGGCCTTATTCGGATGTCTTGTGGTCTGGAGGATAAAGAAGATTTGATTGCAGACTTACAGCAGGCTTTGGATGCAATAGCTTAAGAATAGAAGTAATAGTTCAGGTAGGTCTTGCATAATGGAATGTGCAAGACCGTAAGAAAGGCTAAAGCAGGATTTAGAATTAGAGGAGGGAATTCTACTATGGAAATAAAGGGGACGGAATTATTTGTAAAAGCACTAAAAGAAGAAGGTGTAGATACCTTATTTGCATACCCTGGTGGAATGGCAATTGATTTATTTGATCAGCTTTATGATGAAGATGACATAGAAGTAATTTTGCCCAGACATGAGCAGGGCTTGATTCATGCAGCAGATGGTTATGCAAGAGCAACTGGAAATGTAGGAGTTTGTCTGGTTACCAGCGGACCAGGAGCAACCAATCTGGTAACAGGAATTGCAACAGCCAATTATGATAGTGTTCCTTTAGTATGTTTTACTGGTCAGGTTATGACAAATCTTATTGGAAATGATGCTTTCCAAGAAGTGGATATTGTAGGAATTGCCAGAAACATTTGTAAATACGCAGTAACGGTTCATAAGCGTGAAGACTTGGGACGTATTATTAAAAATGCTTTTTATATTGCAAGGACAGGGAAACCAGGACCCGTATTAGTGGATATTCCAAAAGATATCCAAGTTGCTATGGGCAGCAGTGAATATCCTGAGAGTGTAAATATCCGTGGATATAAGCCAAGCACAGGGGTTCATGCTGGTCAGATTAAAAGAGTTATGAAGCTAATGGATCAGGCAAAGAAACCTGTTTTCTTGGTTGGTGGTGGTGTTCGTATTTCTCATGCAGGCGAAGTACTTACCCAGCTAGTAGAAAAAAGCGGTATCCCAGTTATGACTACCATTATGGGAAAAGGTGCAATAGACACAAAGCACCCACTTTATATTGGAAATATTGGTATGCATGGAAATTTTGCATCCAATAATGCTGTTGATAATTGTGATTTGCTGATTTCTATTGGAACTCGTTTTAGTGACCGTGTTACAGGAACTATCAGCGAGTTTGCTCCAAATGCAACGATTGTGCATATTGATATTGATCCAGCATCTATTTCCAGAAATATCAAAGTAGATGTACCGATTGTTGCGGATGCCAGACTGGCTATTGAGGCTATGCTGCCACATACAAAAAAATACAAGATATCTGAATGGGTATCAGATATTAAAAAATGGAAAGAGGAACATCCAATTAACATGAATAATTATGAAGGAATGACACCAGAAAAAATTATTCATAAAATTAATGAAATGTTCCCAGAATTAATTATCACTACAGATGTGGGACAGAATCAGCTTTGGGCATCTCAATATCTGGAACTTGGACCAAAGAAAAGACTTCTTACTTCAGGTGGACTAGGTACTATGGGATATGGTCTTCCGGCTGCCATTGGAGCGAAGCTTGGTACAGAGGGAGTTCCTGTACTATGTATTTCTGGTGATGGTGGCGTGCAAATGAATATTCAAGAAATGGCAACAGCAGTAGTTATGGAGCTTCCTGTTATTTTATGTGTATTTAACAATGGATATCTTGGAAATGTACGTCAGATGCAGGAATTATTCTATAACAAACGATACTCTTATACCTGTCTGCGTTGCAGAAGAAGCTGTGAGCATCGCTGTCTGGGAAATGAGGAAGAGTGTCCTCCATACACACCTGATTTTGTGAAGCTGGCAGAAAGTTATGATGCAGTGGGCATTCGTGTAGAAAAAGAAGAAGACATAGAAGCGGCTTTTCAAAAGGCAATGTCACGTAAGACTGGACCAACCTTAATTGAGTTTATTATTGAACGGGAAGCAAATGTTTTTCCTATGGTGCCAGGTGGAAAAGCTTTGCATGAAATGATTTTGGATTGTTAGGAGGGAGAAAAAATGGAACAGAAAAAAAGATATATTTGTTTATTTGTAGAAAATGATATTGGTGTTTTAGCACGTATTTCTGGGCTTTTCTCCAGCAAATCCTATAATATGGACAGCTTATCAGTGGGAGAGACAGAAGATCCAACCGTTTCCCGTATGACCATTAGTCTGACCAGTGATGACCGTACTTTTGAGCAGATAAAAAAACAGCTAAACCGCAGTGTGGAGGTAATCAAAGTAGTAGATTATACAGATATTCCGATTCACATGAAGGAACTTATGTTTATTAAGATTGGAAGCTGTTCCGAAAAGGATAAGGCAGAAATATTCCGAATTGCCCAGGTTTTTGGAGTAAGTGTTAGAGATTATAGTAAGACCATTGTGTTACTGGAGTGTGTCCAGACAGAAGAAAAAAATAGAGAATTGATTACACTGATGTCAGAAATATTTGTAAACCGTATTGAAGTAGTCCGTGGTGGCGGCGTGGCAATTGAGGCTGTGTCTATTGCAGAAAGGTAAAAAAATGAAAGCTGAACATACAGATATGCCAATAAGCCGACAGAAAAAAAGAAGAGAATTCTTTCACAATTTATTTGATATCCGCAGTGATATGATGGCATATGAAGAACTGGATCAAATGATGAAGGAAAATACAATAATACATGGAGCTAATATGTGGATTTTGATTATGGCAATATTAATTGCCTCCATTGGTCTAAATGTTAATTCCACAGCAGTTATTATTGGTGCCATGTTGATTTCTCCTTTAATGAGTGGTATTTTGACAATGGGATATTCCCTTGCCACTAGCAATCTTACTATGCTTCGTAGGGCATTTGAACGATTTGGCATTCAAGTAATCATTAGCTTAATTACTTCTACTGTTTACTTTTTACTATCACCACTGGATATTCCTACAGATGAGATGATTGCCCGTACAAGTCCTACTTTATGGGATGTGCTGATTGCTCTATTTGGTGGTATTGCAGGTGGTATCGGAAATACACGCAAGGAAAAAAGCAATGTAATACCAGGTGTGGCAATTGCCACAGCACTAATGCCGCCTCTTTGCACAACTGGATATGGATTTGCTACCATGCAGCCTCGTTTTATTTTTGGTGCTTTTTATCTATTTCTGATTAATAGTTTGTTCATTATGTTGTCTACTGCGTTAATCACAAAATTAATGAGAGTTCCTGTTCATGAGGATATTGATGAAATAAAGCAGAAAAAAGTAGGGCATTTAATTGTTGTTATTACAATAATGACAGTTGTGCCGAGTATACTAATTGGAGCATCTCAAGTCTATCAGATAGTTATGGAGCAAAATATAAATAACTATTTAAAAAATGAATTTATCTTTGAAGAAACGCAAGTTGTTCAGAGTGAGAGCGATATTTTAAACCATGAAATTTCGGTTTCCCTTGTTGGAACGCAAATTTCCAAGGATGTTATGGAACGGTTGGAGCAGGAATTACCCAAATATAATTTGGAGGGCTATAAACTTCGCATTACACAGAATAAAATATTGGAGAACGATGATAAAGAAAAAGTAACCATTGCTGTTCAGGAGAATACGATTCAAGACTTGCAGAAACAAATTGAAGCAAAGCAAAAAGAAAATGATGAAATGAGTACGGAATTGTCAAAGAGGGTTGACTGCAAAGAATTATCAGAATGTGCAGTTCAGATTTTTGATATGTTGTCCAGTTGCTATTGTGGCATTATGTCTGGTTCGGAAGGCGAATACATATTGTTGGTTGGAACAGCAGAGAAGGCTTTGTCAAAAAAGGAAGAACAAATTTTAAAAAATTGGTTGATGGCAGAAACTGGATTGCCAAAGGCAAAACTACAGATTAGTTATTGATTTGTAATGGTCTCCATCAATTTAATCATACCAAACCATCTGATTATGGTTACTGTTTGCAACATAGATGCCAGCAGTAACCATTTTTGAGTTTTTTGCAATTGAGAAATGCTTTGCGAATAAGTGAAACATAATATATAATAAAATTGACTGGAAGTAGCCACAGCCTTAAATGTGATATAACTTTTATGCGGTAGAGGTTTACAAATAAAGATTTTATTGCATTATGAGAATTAAGATGTGATTTATTATTAAATAGTAAAGAATTGCTAAAACAGGAGGAGTTACAAAATGAGATATGCGAATCAAATAGATGAGATGATAAATGCATTTACACCAGAACCTTTGAAGATTGAGCAAATGGATGATTTTTATTGCAGTGATACAATGGAATTTCGTATGAGTGACAAATATAGTTCTCCGATGGAAGATATTTTTGATATTTGTCAGGAGGGAGAAGGTCATAATGCTTTTTTATTGCTAGGTCATAAGGGATGCGGGAAAAGTACAGAGTTAAATCGTCTGTCTATGAAATTTGCTTCACAAGGATATAAGGTGGAGACTATTGTATGTAGTATGGATTTAGATATGTTTAACATTGTCTATTCCGATCTTTTTGTCTTAATGGGAGAAGCTTTGTTAAAGATTGCGAAGGAATCTGGTTGCGAAATGAGTAAGAATATACTTGATAACATTATGAACTTTTGGAGTGAAGGAATAGAAACTACAGCATCCCAAAAAGTAGAAACAGCTTCTATAGAAACCGAAATGTCGGTGGGAACAATAGGAGTTTTAAATAGCCTTTTAAAAATGTTTGCAAAGATTAAGGCGGATCTGAAGTTTAATGAAGAGACAAGAAGAGAATACCGAAAGAAAATAAGTATACGTTCCAGTGAATGGATAGGGTTATTAGGCAATGTGTCAAAAGAAATAATGAAAAAGACAGAAGGAAAATATCCTATTATTATATTTGAGGATTTGGATAAATTAAATCCAGAAGATGCGTGGAAGATATTTTACAATTATGCAGCAATTCTTTCCAGTATGCCATTTCCCGTTATATACACTTTTCCAATTGGACTTTCTTATGATGTAAGATTTTCTGCAATGGAAGGCTATTTTATAACAAAAACCTTACCAATGATTAAAATTGAAACAATCAAAGGAGAAACCTTTGTGGAAGGCATTGATATAATAAGAGATATTGTGGGAAAACGGGCGGATTTGGGTTTGTTTGAAGAAAATGTGTTAGAAGAATTGATTCAATATACGGGAGGTTCTCTGCGGGATTTGTTTCATGCCATAAACGCATCAGCAAAACGGGCAGGACGAAGAAAAAGTAATCGTATTTCTAAGGAAGATGCAGAACGGGCATTGGAGGAGTTGAAGACTTCTTTAACCAGACGGATCGAACAAAAAGATTACGAATTTTTACTAAATATATATAAAGGAAATAAAGAATTAATTGAGGATAAGCAGATGCTGTTAAAAATGCTGCAGGCGTCCGTAGTGCTTGAGTATAATGGAAAACGTTGGCATAATGTGCATCCTTTGGTGGTACGTTTTTTGAAAGAGCAGGGGTTGGTTTAACATGTCAGAGTATAATCAGGAAGGTTATCAGACCTTAGGTTGGATTATAAATAAATCAGAATATGGAATGTTTTTGGTGGTAGCAGAGGAAGCCATACAAAAAGAGGTTGTAGAGATCTACCGACAGGGAATGGTAGGAATTTATGACTATAGGCAGCATCCTGGTTCATATTCTTTTCAACATTTAAAAGAATGGATAGATACTCAGTCAAAGATTCAGACATTTTTTATTGTTAATTTCCAATTTGCCATACAAGAGGAACAGGATTTGAACCGTTTGAATTTTAGCAGGGATATGTTGGCAGGATTGGGGAAAAATTTAATATTTTTGACAACGCCTTATGGAGATGATAAACTGGCTGCCAATGCTTACGACTTTTATTCGTTTATAAAAATACGGATTACTTTCCACGATTATGTGACGAAAAGAACAAGCCCTGATTTAGAAATACCACATGAAGAAAGTTTAAGTCAGAAAGAAGATTGGAATACAGAAAAAATAAAGGAAAAATTGCAGGAATCCTATGTCCTAATGCAGTTAGCAAAAGAAGCCAGTGATAAAGCAAAGTATCAAGAAAGTATAAAATTATTGTTGCAAGCGAAGAACATTCGTGAAAAGGTGCTTGGAACTAAACATCTGGAAACAGCAGATGTCTATGGTGAATTAGCAGATTTGTATCAGGACCAAGGAAAGTATAAGGAAGCAGAAGAATTATATAAGAAAGCTTTGTCTGTACAGAAAGAGTTACTAGGAGAGAACCATCCAGCTACAGCGACAAGTTACAATAATTTAGCAGTTTTATATATGAGGCAAGGCAAGTATAAAGAAGCGAAAGAGTTAAATAAAAAAGCTTTGTCAGTACAGGAAGAAGTGTTAGGGGGGAATCATTCGGCTACAGCGACAAGTTATGGTAATTTAGCAGGTTTATATGTGAAACAGGGAAAATATAAGAAAGCAGAAGAGTTATATAAGAAAGCCATGTCAGTACGTGAAGAAGTGTTAGGGAAGAACCATCCAGCTACAGCAACAAGTTATAACAATTTAGCAAGATTATATGAAGAACAAAGAAGGTATAAGGAAGCAGAAGAGTTATATAAGAAAGCTTTATTTGTGCGTGAAGAAGTGTTAGGAGAGAACCATCCAAATACAGCAATAAGTTACAATAATTTAGCAGGTTTATATGAGGAACAGGGGAAGTATAAGGAAGCAGAAGAGTTATATAAAAAAGCCATGTCAGTACATGAAGAAGTGTTAGGGAAGAAGCATCCAGCGACAGCGGGAAGTTATAACAATATAGCACTTTTATATGAGAAACAGGGGAAATATAAGGAAGCAGAAAAGTTATATAAGAATGCCATGTCAGTACAGGAAGAAATGTTGGGAGAAAATCATCCAGATACAGCGACAAGTTACAATAATTTAGCAATTTTATATGTGGAACAGGGGAAATATAAGGAAGCAGAAAAGTTAAATAAGAGAGCATTATCTGTACTGGAAGGGGTGTTAGGGAAAAGTCATCCAGCTACAGCAACGAGTTACAATAATTTAGCAGTTTTATATGAAGACCAAGGAAAGTATAAAGAAGCCGAAGAGTTATATAAGAAGGCCTTATCTGTACGTGAAGAGGTATTGGGACAGAGTCATCCAGCTACAATGGCAAGTTACAATAATTTAGCAAATTTATATAAAAAACAGGGAAAGTATAAGGAAGCAGAAGAATTGTCTAAGAAATTCGTTGTCGCAGACAAGGAAAATATGGATGATAACAAATAATATAAACCCTTTCATAAAAACAAACAAAGCCCCCAATAGTATCCTTTTAGGATGCTTATTAGGGGCTTATTAACTTTATGCATTGTGGTATAGCAAGCTGCATAAGTGTTTCCTACACAACAGCTTAACATAGTTTAAGCACAAGATGTTTTTACAAACACTGCATTTTTATGTTCTGCCAGATTCAAAATAAAATCTACAATCCGATGGCAAATAGAAACAATAATGCTACAGTCACCCGACACGCTATGTTTTTCTTCGGCATAACGTATGTGGGATTCTCTGATAAAGCAGCAAATATCTTCTACTGTTTTTGTGACAGTATTCATACTACGGTATCTTTTGGCATCTTCTGTTTTTACATAATCACGCATGTATAATTTCATATCTTTCTCATAATTACAATGGTCTTTCAATGTTCCAGGATAAAAACTGTTATGTGGATAAGTAAAAAAATCTGCAACATAATGAAGCAAAACACCCAAATGCCGACAAAAATATCCAGTAATTCCTTGGTTATAATTGTAATCTTCAATAAGTAAAGTAAGTTCTTTTTTCATATATACAAAAGTTTCATCGATGGTGTGTCTTCTAGTGATAAAAGAAGGAATACAGTCTGGCAGGATATTTCCCCAATAAAATGCTTTCTTATGTGTAGCAAGAACCTCCATGCCCTCGCTTTTCATCAAATAAGATGCTAAAGATAAGTGTGATTTCTTTCTCATAGTGTCAAATAACCCCTTTCTACTATAGAATGGTTGTTTTCCCTTATCATACTTTTTCATTCTTATAAATCAAAATATAGCGGTTCAGAATCGTGAATAGTTACATTTTAGTTCACTAAAAATTCACTTTTGACGAAGAGACTTAAACATTGTAAAGTTGTAATAATTCAGCCCAAGGGCGAAAACATTACATAAAACTTCATATTTTGAGTTGTATTCAGTTGGCATAGCAAATACTATAATGCCTTTATTCTGTTTGTATATAATAAACTTTTTAAACATAATCCATCCATATTTAATAATAGTGGATATTTGTATTTTAGCAGTAAAGTCAAGTTTAATGTATAGCAAGAATGCCTATTGCATTCTTGAAATTTATATAACTGTAATTATAATAGATCATTATCAGCTATTTCGCAATGGGAAATATTACAAGAAGGAGAGAAAATATTTCAGTTTAGGTAGGTCTGCACACTTCGCTGTGCAAGACCGTAAGAAAGACTACAACAGGATTGGAACCTAGCAATTTGCATGCGTAGCTTGCTAGGTTCCGTAACGGGGCAGCCTTTAGGCTGAACTGTTACGAGAAAATATTTCAGTTTAGGAGGGGATGATATTGGCATATAGATTGTTGCTGATAAATTATGACAAGATTGGATTAGGCTTTACAAAGTTTCTAAAAAAGGTTATTATGGTAGGTGCAGTTCTTTAAACAAGATTATTCTATGCAAAAATCCATTTATATTTATCAGTGTATTGACATTTGATAAAACAACCAGTAGACGGATTTGTCTAATTCCGAGGTGTTTATTATACTAGTATAGTTGGATATGAATAAGAGTTACATAAAGAACAAATATAAGTCTAAAACTTGCAGGGAGGTTTTATTGTGAAGAAGAAAATATTAAAACGAGGAGTTGCCATGTTTATGGCAGGAGTGCTAGTGTTGCAAAGTTCAAATGTAGCATTTGCAGATAGTGAGAAAGTAGTAACATTGGGGGCAGATTTAACAGCAGATGAAAGAACATCCATGTTACAATATTTTGGTGTAACAGAGGCGGAAGTAACAATTGTAGAAGTAAATAACCAAGAAGAGAGAAAGTATCTGGAAGGAATTGCAACTGAGGCACAGATTGGAAAGCGTACTTATAGCTGTGCGTACATTATGCCGACTAATGCAAAAAAAATTAATGTAAAGACTGCTAATTTGACATGGGTATCTACCAGTATGATTGCGAATACATTAGTTACCGCAGGCATTGATAGCTGTGATGTGATTGCAGCATCTCCTAAGCAGGTATCTGGAACAGGAGCATTAACAGGAATTATTAAGGCATACGAAACGGTTACAGATGAAACACTGGATGAGGAAAAAACAGATCTTGCTATGCAGGAGTTATTTGAAACAGCAGAATTAGGTAGTGAAATTGGACAGGAAGAAGCATCTGCCGTTATGAACGAGGTAAAAGCACAAGTGATTAAAGATGGTGTGACTGACCAACAAAAAGTAGAGGACATTGTAAATGAGGTTGCAGATTATTACAAGGTTCAGATTCCTGACGAAAAAGTATCTGATGTATCTAAGCTTATGGCAGATATTGGTGCAAAAGATTATGATTATAGCCAGATTCAGGGAACTATGGAAGATTTGCAGGATAAGATTGTAGAAAATATGGATGATATTAAAGAAAGTTTAATTAGTGGCGGTGAAAAAAGCAGTGGAATTTTATCTGCAATAGGTAATTTCTTTGCAGGAATTTTCAATGCAATAGGCAATTTTTTCTCTAATTTATTTGGAGGAGGAGACGATAAAAAGGAAGATGATGATACAGGAAGTATTTTAGATAATGTGGATGATTCTGCTTTAGGTATTGAAACAAGCAGTGAACCATCTGGAGAAGCTACTACAACACCAGTTCCTATGCCAGAGGAAACAGCAAGTTTTGAAACAAATACAACAGAGCCACAGACACCAGAGGAAACCCAGCCACCTATTTCACAAGACCCAAACACAAAGGAAGATAGTTATACAGTAGATGATAATAATGAATTACAAAGTAAAGAAGGAGTAGATGGACAGAATCCAGATAGTCTTAGTGTAGAATAAATCAATTTTCATTTATGGTGGTGCTGCCGAAGACAGCATGTAAGTTTTATAGGAAAGAATATAAGTATATAAGAGAGTTACGGTTTACACCAGATTAGTTAAAATTCTAGTATAAAAAACAGAACTGGCAAATGTGTTTATTCACAAGTTTGTCAGTTCTGTTTTTTTAGTGTCTGGCTTTTTAATATGGTTACTTGTAAATTCTATACTAATTCTGTTACCGTTTTTTTACCACAAACAAGACAGCATAATTCACTTAAATAAGCGATAATACTATATAACATCGTTTCGGTTGTGATTTCAAATCTGTTAATGTTTTTTAAGACCATTGGCATAATAAACAGCCGTTTTGTGGGAATATTTATTTGTATAATATAAAGAAGTTTAAAAATTTAAACTAAAACTTTAAAAATATATTGACATATTTTAAATCTCATAGTATGATACGTATATAAGAGGAAATCAATAGCAAAATTTAAAGGAGGAACATGACAATGGAAGATAAGAAAGCAAAATGTTTAAAAAAGAGAGTGCTGGCGGATACCATTTGTAGTATTATAATAGCAGTGGTTGTGTTATTTATGGCCATCATGGAGTTTGTGGCATATTCACCTGCAGATGCAGATAATGTGGGACATATCCGCAATGGCATATATGCCGTTATTGTAAGTGTAGCATTAGTATTGATTAGTCTGATTTTGTTAGAGGTCAGAAAACATAGTAGGCCATTTTCAAAAGGTGTTATATGGAAGCTGCGTATACTGGCTGTATGGATTATTGTTAGCTCCCTTTTATCTGGCGTTATAACCCAGACCATACAATCTGGTAGTAAAATGGAACTGGTTGTTTTTCCAGTTAATACTACTATTTTATTGGTTGTTGTACTTGGAGTGATAATTGGAATTTTGTCAGAGATATTTGTATATGGTCATGAACTTCAGAATGATATGGATTACATAGCATAGGGGGGATTGTATGGCGATAATAATTCGATTAGACCGAATGATGGCAGACCGCAAAATGTCCTTAAATGAATTGGCAGAGCGGGTCGGTATGAGCAATGTGAACCTGTCTAATTTAAAGAATGGCAAAATGAAGGGTATACGGTTTGAGACAATGGAAGCCATCTGTAAGGTGTTGGACTGTCAGCCAGGTAATTTATTTGAATATGTAAAGGATGATTAAGTAACTATAGAATTAATTCTTTACTATTCTTTAAGTCAAACAGACCAATAAGATAATTTTTTATTTCTATTACTAGGTATTATAAAAGCAATCGAAATTTTGTAACATGATAGAAAAGATAAAAGTGGGTTAAAGGTGAAGTCCTTTGCTTTGCTTGGATGAGTAGGAGGGAAAGTTTATTTAATTTTCCCTCCTGTTCAGTTGTCATGAGAAGTTTGTCATATAAAGTAAACGTTTCATAAATCTATCCAATTTTCATATCTCCTTCTTTCAATATTTTCAACTTTCTCATAACCTCCGCAATACCAAGAGAACAAATTCCAGGAAGAATAAAGCACATTAAGCTAATAATTAAAAGTGACTCTGTAGAGCCGATTGAACTTACCATGCTATCGTATGCCTGAAGACAGCCGACCAATCCAGTAGTACCCATAGAAGCTCCATAAGGGGTGTTTGTAATATGGAATACACATACTGCTAAAGGTGCTAGAATGGCACTGCTAAGTAAAGGGGGTAATATTATGTATGGCCGGCGGAATATATTCGCCAATTGAAGTTTTGCAGTTCCCAGTCCTTGTGCAAATAAACCAGCATATTTGTTATCGTGATAACTGGCAATGGCAAACCCTACAGCACTACAACAGCAGCCTATTGTGGCAGCACCAGCAGCAGCACCTTTCAATCCAGTAAGTAAGATTATGGAAGTGCAACTAATAGGTAAAACACTAAACAAGCACATAAGTACAGAAATCAGTACGCTCATTAGGATTGGACTATAGGTGGCAGAATGATCTAATACCCATGCTAGTTTTTCCATAATACTGCTGGTGACTGGTGCAATCAATAATCCACTGGCACAGCCTAGTCCAGTACAAAGAATAGGGGTAAGCAAAATATCAACATTAGTTTTACCAGAAACCAAAGCACCAACTTCAATGGCTACAAACGCAGCAATAAAGCCGCTTAATAAATCGCCAGAACCAGATAATTTTACAAAACCTTCAGAAGAAATAATGGAGCTTTGAAAAATTGCATCAGAATAAGCCCCAACCATACCAGAAATAATTGCTGAAAGGGAAACGGTAATGGGTGACTGAAACTTCGCTACCATACCACATGCCATACCTGCGCTGGTAAGGACAATAGCCATGCCGCCAAGTGTTATAAAAATATCTCCTAAATCCTTTGGCAACAAACTTCCTATTTGTTGCAAAATGATACCAAGAGAAAAAGTGCAAAAAAAACCAATAGCCATACCATTAACACCATCTATAAAGATGTGTGTAAGTAGCTTTTTCATGAAAATCCTCCTTATCTATATAAACGAATAGGTAACTATTCATGGTTCTGAACAGTTACATGAATAGTTAATGTTCAAAAACCGGATAATACAAGAGTAACACAAAAATGCCATGAAAGCAATGAAAACTATAATAATGTATTTTTATAAAAAATACTTTTTAAGTAAAAAAGTAGCGTATTTGAGAAAGATGTGTTATGCTATTTGCATAAGAAGTTATTGTACACATGCAAGTTTGACACTTGTTGTCAAGCTATGCATCAAAAATGAAATTATACGAGATTTTCAGCCCCATGCATCGAAGATACATTATGATGGGCTGAATTCGTTACTGGATGCAGGAAAACTGTGAACAGTAACCATAAGAAAGTATATTGTTCAGAATCCTTTGTTTGACTTTTGTGGAGCTGAACAGATAAAATATAGAACAGTTTTGTCATTAGGTTGAATTGTTACAAAATATAGGATACAAAAAGGAGAAGGATATGTTTCGGTTATGGGCAAAAGTATGGAAAAACAACCGTTTATGGAAAGACATGGTAGTATGTAATGAGCAGGAAGATATGACAAGAACAAAGAAAATTTTTGCAGCATTAGATATGGTGTGCGAAGAATTTGATTTAGCACATCCAATATGGCTAGAGTCTACTATAGTGGAATTTAAGCGGTTTGATAAGGTGAGGTTTGGAAAAGATAATTTTATGGAAAGTATAGAATTTGATTATTTAGAAATACAGGTGATTGAGGAAGATGGATGGTAAACAAAATGATGTAACCGCCTGTTATGTATTCGCAATTTAAGCTGTCGCTCTTTCTTGCTCATACACATTAGGTTCTACGATAAGAATAAAACTTGGTCTTTGTGCAAGCACAAACCAAGTTTTATTTTTATCGATAACTCGTAACTGTTCAGAACCATGAATAGTTACGTTTAAGCCCATAATAATTCGCCTTCGGCGAAGGGGCTTAAACATTACAGAATTTACTTTTTCTTCAAAACACGCAGTAAATGCGTGTTTCTGCTTGGATAGTTACGATAACTCTTTCATAGTATATTTATTTTTTCTGACCATATTTACGAAGAATCTTATCAATACGTTCTGCAGGATTCAACAATTCACTAACTGTATCATCATGATTTAGAGTATCAATAATCAATGCAATATATTTACTCATATCAACATTGATGTAGTATTCTTTCGATAACAATTCTTCTGTCTGGTATACTAAGTTTGTAGTAAGCATACGATAGAATAAACCTTCTTTATATGCTTGGTCAAACTTTTCAAGTCCATTTGTAAACAATCCAAATGTAGAAACAATAAAGATACGGTTTGCATTACGTTTCTTTAGTTGTTTTGCTACATCAATCATACTTTCTCCTGAAGAAATCATATCATCTACAATAATGGCATCTTTGCCATTTAAATCAGAACCTAAGAAATCATGAGCAACAATAGGATTGCGTCCATCAACAATTTTTGTATAGTCACGACGTTTGTAGAACATACCCACATCTACACCAAGAACAGTAGCAAGATAAATAGCACGTCCTGTTGCACCTTCATCTGGGCTGATTACCATCAAATGTTCTGGATCACATTTTAAATCATCCACATTTTGGAGCAAAGCCTTTAAGAACTGGTAGTTTGGTAAAATAGTTTCAAAACTCTTAAGAGGAATTGCATTTTGTACCCTAGGATCATGGGCATCAAATGTAATAATATTATCAACTCCCATTTGAACCAATTCCTGCAATGCAAGTGCACAATCAAGGGATTCTCTGGATGAACGTTTATGTTGTCTGCTTTCATATAAGAAAGGCATGATTACTGTAATTCTTCTTGCCTTACCACTAACAGCAGCAATGACACGTTTTAAATCCTGAAAATGATCATCTGGAGACATGTGGTTTTCATGTCCGCAAACGGTATAGGTTAAACTATAGTTACATACATCTACAAGGAGATATAGGTCATCACCACGAACAGATTCCTTGATGATACATTTTGCTTCACCAGAACCAAAACGGGGGCAGCTTACATCTAAAAGGTAAGAATCTTTTTTGTAATCGCCATAAGCAATGTTTTCAACATTCTTATACTGACGTTTATTACGCCATTCAACTAAATATTCATTTACTTTGTCTCCTAATGTCTGGCAGCTCTTTAGAGCAACAAGACCAAGTCTGCCTACTGGAATTTTGTCATAAATTTTTTTATCCTGTGACATGGGTAATCCTCCATTTGTAAAAAAGTAGTAGACAACAATAGTTGTTGTCAAGTTTAAAAGTTAGTTTAGACTATCAATCTCTCAAATCATACCATTATCGGTAAAATTCGTCAAGGTGCAAATGCTTTTTTTAGTCGGATGTCTTCACCAAATAATTTAATAATTGTATAATTACTTGTTATTCTGGAAAATATTCGTTCACTATACAAATCACGTATTTCATCTAAAGATAGATTGGTAGATATAATAGTGGAATGTTTGCTAAGCAAGCGTTCATTTACACATAAATAAAGTTGGGAATTGATAAAACTATTAGTAAGTTCTGTACCTAAATCATCAATAATGAGTAAATCACAATCCATAATTCCCAGAAATTTTTCTTCTATACTATAGTCAGTTTCATTTTTATTAAATTTGTGCCGTTCCAAAATATCAAAAAACTGAAAAGCTGTTAGATATATGACTGTATGAGAAGAATTAAGTAACTCTTTTGCAATACAGTTGGATAAAAAGGTCTTTCCTACACCTGCTGTACCATAGAATAAAATATTCTGAAATGTTTTGTCAAAATTTTGTATAAAATTCTGGCAAGTCGCGACTGCACGTACAATATTTTCATAAGAAGAAATTCCAAGATTTCTGTCTACATAATCTTGGCTAAAGTAATCATAACAAAATGTGGAAAAGTTCTCATGTTCAATAACAGATCGAATACCTGATTGAGAATAAAGTAAATCCACAACTGCTTGTTTAAAACAATGGCATTTGTTAGAACTAAGCAAAATATGCTCTTCGTCCTGCCATACATGGTTTGTAATATAGCCTGTGTCCTTGCAGTCAGAGCAAAAATAAGACAGGTTAAGATAATCAGGATCGTAACCATGGGAGGCAAGAAGGGCTGCTTTCGCTTCCATAAGGCTGTGATTTTTTTCTCTTAAAATCTCTATAGCAGTATCATCCCCTGCAAGAGTAAGTTTTGTAGCTTCCACTGCATTAGTTGCAAGCTCTTGTTCAATTTCCTGCACTGCAGGCAGAGTGTGGTAAATTTCCTCCTGCCTTTCCCGAAGCCGCCTGCGGTTCTCTTGTTGTTTTCTATCATACTCCCGTAGAATACAATTGATTTGAGAATTTTTTAGTGCCATAGGTATGCATCTCCTTTTATTAGCCAAGATGTAACTGTTCGTAACAGTTCAACTGGAGCTGATCTGTTACGCCAAAGTTTTCTAATCTTTATGAAAATTTTTTTCTACCAGCCTTTTCTCCAAATCAGAATAGTCTTTGGCAGAGTAATTCCGTTGTGGATAGGAATTAAACTTATTATTGGTTTGGGGGGTATTACTTCTGTTTTGTTTTGATTGTTTGTATGTGTTGTCAAGAGCATTAATGTCTGATAGTGTATGTACTCCGCTTTTATGCCATTTTTCTAAAATTTTGTCAGCATAGTTAAAGTCTGGTTTCTTAATTTGTAAAATTGTCCGGTTACATGCTTCCACAAGGATAGGTGTGTCAAATGCAAATTCCCGTATCCAGCGTTGGATAAACTTCTGTTCCATTGCAGCAGGCATGCGGCCAAGACCAAAAGCTTTGCTAACAGCATTAAAATCACGGTTATACCGGTTGGAAGCTTGTTCAGCTTGTTCTACAGTTGTAATTCCTTCTTCTTTCCATTGGATAGCTACTTTTTCAATGTAATTACAATGATGTTTTCCTCTTGAAATACAATATTCAAATAAATACATTACCAATTCGTCAGAAAAATGTAAATCTTGGCAAAGAAATACAACAAGTTGTATATCACCTGGTTTCAGAGGCCGCTCCATATAACTTTCAATTACTTTAAGAAGGTTTTGTAGAGATTTATCCTGGGTAAGTTTATCAAGTTGTTCTGGAGAATAATTCTTACAATAGGAGGCAGCGCTGTTTCTGGAAGAAGGTGTAATGTTTGAATTTACTGTGCTTTGGGAAGGCGGTATAGTATTGTTTGTTGAATCAGTCCGTTTAGTGGATGATTTAGGTAAACTGTGACTTGTTGTAGGAGATGCAGTTAAAGGTTCAGGATTGCAAAGGCATATATTTACAATTTCTCCAGAGGAATCTTTAGAGAGTTCCAAAAGCCCTACTTTTTCCCAGTAGTGAAAAGCACGAAGAATATCACTTTCTGTATTTTCCAGACGATCTGCCAAAAAAGGAATAGAGAGTTTCATGTCACATGAACCAAGACAACGAAGTAAATACAAGTATACTTTTACATAGCTGCCATTGGCTGTGGGCATATAGTAGTCTAAAAAAATGTTTGAGACAAGGGTAGAATCCCGATTCTCTTTAGTTTGTAAACGAAAGCCACTCATGAAAAATCTCCTTCCTATTGTTTTTTGTAAGAAAAGTTCAGACATGTCTTCCTAAACTTTTACATGTCTGAGATGATATATTTTAGTAATTATTCAGGTAGAAACACGCATTTACTGCGTATTTCGTAAAAAAAAGTAAATTCTGTAATGTTTATGCCCTTCGCTGAAGGCGAATTATTATGGGCTTAAATGTAACTGTTCATGGTTCTGAACAGTTACATTTTATAAGTATGTTGATTATAGCACAAGGGAGGAGGAAGGGCAAGAGGCTAGTTATCCACCGCCTAAAATGTGGATAATGTGGATAACTATAGTGGATAAAGTTTGTATTATATTGGTAGTAGGTCGAAAATTAGGAAAAAACAAGAGATTATCCATAAAAAGTTCTATTGGTGTAGTAAAAAAATGCAAAAAAGAAATCCACAAGGTTATAAAACTACATAATGTTGATAACCTTGTGGATAATGTGGATAACTTACATTCCTAAAAGGGATTCTCCAATGTTTACAACGTTTCCAGCACCCATTGTTATCAACAAATCCCCTTGGATACAATTTTCTAATAAAAAGTTTTCAATTTCATCAAAGGAAGGAAAGTAGTAGGCTTCTGTTCCTGTTTTTTGTAATTCTTCAAGAATATCTTTGGAAGAAATTTCTCCAGTGTCTACCTCTCTGGCAGCATAGATGTCTGCAAGAACTACTTTATCTGCCAAAGAAAGTGCAGCAGAAAAATCTTTTAAAAATGCTTTTGTCCGGCTATAAGTATGAGGCTGGAATACAACCCAAGTTCTTTTGTGTGGATATTTTTTAGCCGCTTCTAAAGTTGCTGTAATCTCTGTTGGGTGATGTGCATAGTCATCAATAATAGTAACCCCACTAATTTCACCTTTGTATTCAAAACGGCGGTCAGTGCCTTTAAAAGAAGAAAGTCCAGATTTAATGTCTTCCATGCCAATATTAAGATAACGGGAAAGGGCAATTGCGGACAATGCATTAGAAATATTATGCATTCCAAGGACAGATAACGAAATTCTTTCTACTTTCTCTCCATTTTCCAATAAATCAAAACAACCATATCCAGATTCATCAAAAGAAATATTATCAGCAGCATAGTTGCAGGATGTATCTGTTGTGCTGTAAGTAATAACCTTTGCTTTTGTATCTTTGGTAATTTCAGTGTGATTTTCAATGTCACCATTTATAATAAGAAGACCATTTTCTGGTAGCAAGTTTGAGAAACGGTAGAAAGAATTGCGTATTTCTTCAATATTATGGAAAAAATCCATGTGATCTTCTTCTATATTTAAGATTATGCCTATAGTTGGATGAAATTTTAAGAAACTATTTGTATATTCACAAGCCTCAGTAATAAAATTCTGGGAATGTCCAATACGAAGATTCCCATCAATGGCTTTTAGAATACCACCCACAGAAATTGTAGGATCCATCTTGGCAGCAAGAAGGATATGAGACACCATAGAGGTGGTTGTAGTTTTGCCATGAGTACCTGAGACAGCAATTGCACACTCATAATTCTTCATGACTTGGCCAACCATTTGTGCACGATCCATCATAGGAATTCCAGATTCCATAGAAGCGATATATTCTTCATTCTCTTCACTAATTGCAGCGGTATAAACAATTAAATCAATATCACTAGTAATATTTTCCTTACATTGTCCATACATTACTTTGATACCCTGTTCTTCCAAATGCGTAGTAATTTTTGTTTCGTTTTGGTCGGAACCACTAATGGTGAAACCCTGTGCATGAAGTAATTCTGCGAAACCGCTCATGCTGATGCCGCCAATTCCAATGAAATGTATATGAATTTTTTTACTAAAATCAATTTGATACATAATATGTACACTTCCCTTTTCTCGATTTATTTGATGTGTATATTCTACAAAAAAGTAATAAATGACCAAACCACCTTTGCTGGCACTAATAGATAAATATACCATCATAAAACAGTATACCCTTTTTATAAAAAAAAATAAAGAGTAACTTCCTTGAATTTCCATCTATTGTGCTATCATTTTTTAGAGATGTAACTGTAATACTAATTCTTATTTATTTTCTATAATTGAAAAGTCATCATTTATTACCTAAACAAACATGTACGAAAATACATACAGGAAGTAGTCTTTAATCAATGAACTGTAGTACTGGACAGGAATAATTGAGATTATGTTATATTTTACCTAAGAGAAGGGAAAAAGTTCTATTTACTTGTATGAATTTACAAGAAGATAAAAAAGAAAAAAGTGCGTAGTTGTAAAATAAAATAAAAAATGTAAAAGGAAATAGTGGTAAACTATGGCGAGTTGTGGTAAAATAAAAGAAAAATTTGGGAAAAGAAAAGAAACTGTAGAAAAAAGTGGAAAAATTTTCGATTTTATATTAAATTATCTTTTAAAAAACGACAAGAAGCAAAAAAAATCGTTAAAAATAGACAAGGAAAATTTCTTTTTTGAAATAAAAAAATGCAACATTTACAATTGCATAAAAAACTGATATAATAAGATTGACATTACAGTTTGCAGCGTATGAATTCTAAGAGAAAAGGCGTCTGTAAAGTAGAAATAAACCGAGATTAGCCATGTTTAATTTTAATTAATTGATGATTGCAGAGAGGGTGATATATAAAATAGTTAGATCCTAGCTGTGACAGCAGAGATCTGCAATTTTGGACATGAATAATTGAGGATAAATTGTAGTGAATAGCAGATGCGGCATAAGCAAGCGAAGCGATGAGAGGTGATTGATGTGATAAAAAAAGAGATGATAGCTATGCTGCTGGCAGGTGGACAAGGCTCACGTTTGGGTGTTTTGACTGCTAATGTGGCGAAGCCGGCAGTTTCATTTGGTGGAAAGTATAGAATTATTGACTTTCCTCTAAGTAACTGTATTAATTCAGGTGTTGATACCGTAGGTGTATTAACACAATATCAGCCTTTGAAGTTGAACACGCATATTGGAATTGGTATTCCATGGGATTTGGATCGAAATATTGGTGGTGTTTCCATACTTCCTCCTTATGAGAAGAGCAACAGTAGCGAATGGTATACAGGTACTGCGAATGCGATTTATCAGAATCTGGAATATATGGAGCATTATAATCCAGAATATGTATTGATTTTGGGTGGTGACCATATTTATAAGATGGACTATGAGGTAATGCTTCAATTTCATAAGGATAACAAGGCCGATATTACTGTAGCAACAATTCCTGTACCTTGGGAAGATGCAAGCCGTTTCGGTGTAGCAATCACAGATGAGACAAAGAGGATCTTTGAATTTGAAGAGAAACCTCAAAATCCAAGAAGTAATTTAGCCTCTATGGGTATTTATATTTTTTCATGGCCTGTATTACGTGATGCGTTGATTAAGTTAAAAGAACAACCATCTTGTGATTTTGGTATGCATGTACTTCCTTATTGTATGGAGAAGGGAGACAGGTTGTTTGCTTATGAATATAATGGTTATTGGAAAGATGTAGGAACTCTTGCAGCATACTGGGAAGCAAATATGGAACTGATTGAATTAGTGCCAGAATTTAACTTGTATGAAGAATTTTGGAAGGTTTATACAAAGAGTGACCATATACAGCCACAGTTTATTTCAAAAGATGCAGTTATTGATAAGGCAATTATTGGTGAGGCATGTGAAATTTATGGAGAAGTGCATAACTCTGTAATAGGTTCTGGTGTTTATATTGGACCAGGGGTTGTCATACGTGATTCTATAGTTATGAATTCTTCATCTATTGGTGACCGGACTATTATAGATAAGGCTGTAATTGCTGAAAATGTAGAGATAGGCAACGATTGCCATTTAGGGGTAGGAGAAGAAGCTCCTAATGTATTGAAGGCAGATGTTTATGCCTATGGGTTAACAACGATAGGAGAGAATAGTATTATACCAGGAGGTATACGTATTGGTAAGAATACAGCAATCTCAGGAATAACTACTCCCGGAGATTATCCAAATGGAATTTTGGAGAGCGGACAAGTAATTATTAAGGCAGGTGATAGACAATGAGAGCGTTGGGAATCGTATTAGCTGGTGGTAACAGCAATAGATTAAGAGAATTATCAAACAAAAGGGCGGTTGCAGCAATGCCTATTGCCGGAGGATATAGAAGTATTGATTTTGCCTTGAGTAATATGTCGAACTCTCATATACAAAAGGTAGCTGTACTTCCGCAGTATAATGCCAGGTCATTGAATGAACATTTGAACTCTTCAAAGTGGTGGGATTTTGGTAGAAAACAAGGCGGATTGTTTGTGTTTACGCCAACCATTACGCAGGACAATGGCAACTGGTATCTTGGAACAGCAGATGCTATTGCACAAAATCTAGCATTTTTAAAAAGCAGCCATGAGCCGTATGTTGTTATAGCATCTGGTGATGGTGTGTATAAGCTGGATTATAATAAAGTGTTAGAATATCATATTTCAAAAAAGGCAGATATTACATTGGTAACCAAAAGACTTCCAGAAAACGAAGATGTAAGCCGTTTTGGTGTGATACGTACTAATGATGATGAGAGAATTGTAGAGTTCGAGGAAAAACCAATTGTCAGCGATGAAAATATGGTTTCGGCAGGTATTTATGTAATTCGCCGAAGGCTTTTAATTGAGTTAATTGAGAAGGCAGCACAGGATGAACAACATGATTTTGTAAAAGATATACTGATTCGATATAAGAATCTAAAAAAGATTTATGCTTATGAATTACAGGAATATTGGAGTAATATTTCATCTGTAGATTCTTATTATAGAACTAATATGGATTTCTTAAGGAAAGATATACGAGATTATTTCTTTAAGCAATATCCAGATGTTTATTCTAAAGTGGATGATTTGCCGCCAGCGAAGTATAATGTAGGTTCTAATGTAAAAAACAGTTTGATATCTAGTGGATGTATTATCAATGGTAGTGTAGAAAATTCAGTATTATTTAAAGAAGTATATATTGGAAATAATGTAACAATTAAGAATTCAATTATTTTAAATGATGCTTACATTGGAGATAATACTTATATTGAGAACTGTATTGTAGAAAGTAGAGATACTATTAGAGCTAACATGAAATATGTGGGAACTGAGGATAACATCCGAATTGTAGTAGAAAAAAATGAAAGATATGTGTTATAGGGTAGAACCATACACAGGATAAGGTTTAAGGGGGATATTTAATATGGAAATTACAGATGTAAGGGTAAGAAAGGTTGCAAAGGATAGTAAGATGAAAGCTGTGGTATCTATTACCATTGATAACGAATTTGTTGTACATGATATTAAGATAATTGAAGGCGATAAAGGGTATTTCATTGCTATGCCAAGCAGAAAAGCCGGAGATGGTGAATATCGTGATATTGCCCATCCAATTAATTCTGATACAAGAGACAGAATTCAAAAAATTATTCTTGAAAAGTATGAAATTGCACTTGCAGAAGAAGAGGAAGAAACTTTGGAAATTTAGGGAATATTAAAAGTATTTATTTCGTAATTATTTATGGTTTTGAACAGTTACTTTGTTTTAAAATTGTGATAACATGGAATACTAAGTGGCACGCAGTAAAGAGCACAAAGATATGTGTGAATACTTCGTGCCACTTGTATATCTTAATATTTTACTATGAAAGTCCTGACAAACGGCTGCATTTCGTGCAAGTTTACTTATAAAGAAATGTAACCATTTGGCTGGCTAACTGTATGAGTATGTAGGTTGATAGCCCGAAATACGAATACAGTTGATGATTGCAAGAGTGCGTTGCACATAGCAATCAACTTTCATTCATGGTGTTGCTGCCGAAGGCAACATGTAAGTTTTATAGAAAGTTCGACCTATAAAGCAAAATTGCAAACCCCTCAAGATTGAGGGGCAGGGGAGTTGATGTGGGTTTGCCCACGTTGTTCTGTCTTTAATGGAGGTTATGAGTTGGTTATAAGAGAGGGATCAAGATGCTTAAGACAAGGAAAATAGAGAAATACGAAATAGGAGGATAGAGACTTGAAGAAAATAGTCTGGTTTTTATTTTATGTGGGACTGATACTTCTAGGAATAGCATATTTTGAAGGCAGGTATGGTATGATTAGTGCATACATAGCTTGGGATATGACAGAAGAAGAGAAGAAACAATTTGTAGAAGATTTACGTCAAGGAATGTTGGAGGGACAGAAAATCATTGAATTAGAATACATTGGTAGTGAAGATGAAATTGAAGATTATGTGGTAGGGGCAATCTCTGAAGCTTTTGCTATAGATAAAAAGGATACTTCCTCAGATTTTGACTATATGAGATATATTCATTCTGCTTCCCATGTAAGTATGACAGGTTGGGGGAGACATTATAAAGTAACTTACACTATGGAATATTTAGAAAGTTATGAACAAACAAACAAAACAGATAAGATGGTAGATAAAGTATTAAAGAAACTTAATTTGGCAAAGAAGTCGGATTATGAAAAAATAAAGAGTGTACATGACTATGTGATAAATAATACTTCATACGATATGTCTACAGAGTTAAATTCACCATATTATGCATTAGTAGAGAAAACTTCAGCATGTCAAGGATATGCTGTTCTTATTTATAAAATGCTTACAGAATTAGATGTTCCATGCCGGGTTATTACTGGAAACGCTAAAAATGGTTTGCATGCATGGAATATTGTAAAACTTAAGGGTAAATGGTATAATTTGGATGCAACATGGGATGATCCAATAGGTCTTTTTGGGAAAAGTAGTATGCGATATAATTATTTTCTAAAAACAGATGATGATATGCCAGAACATCAAAGAGATGAGGAATTTAGGACTTCTGCTTTTTATGAGGCATATCCTATGGCTAAGGAAAGTTATTAAGTTTAGTGTATTGATTAGGGGGGAGAATACATGAGCAGACAAAGAAAATGGTTATGTTTTTTGCGTTTTTAGCTATATATTATGTGTTATCACCAAAGGAAGCAGTATTTGCAAAAGAACAAAGAATTCCTTTTGCAGAGGGGAATTATGAAATAACCATAACAACTGGAGATACTGGAAGATTCGACATACCAGAAATGGTAACTATAGATGAAATACAGAGAAAAGTATATAGTGTGAATATTGAGATAATGAACTATGACAGTGGTTATGGCTGGTATGATGATTATAATACAGATGAGGAAGAGTATAGCAGTGAAGTTTTAAAAGTGGATAAAGAAGGTAATTTTTTGGCAGTAGCACATGGCAAAGTAGAAGTAACCATTACATTTAATATTGAAGAAAATGGGAATGGCGGAATTTATGATGAATATTATAGTTCATATTCTGACACATTAGAAGCTGTTTATACAGTGACAGTTGCACCAAATATGACAAATGTTATGCTTGCAAATGTAAGTATTATGACTGTAGTTCCCTTGTGTGGAAAGCCTATTCTAAATATGGACAAAATTTTGGAAATAGGAGCTACGCACCAGTTGCAGCAGATTTAGGAAAATGGTGTGCAAAACGGAAGAAAGTAGTAAAAGGTGGCATTACTTATCAAAATGTTCAGAAGATGAAATATAATCCAGGGGATTTGTATTTTGCCACAGGAAGTAACAATGGAAGATATAAAGGAATCTCTCATGTAGAAATGATTTATGGGTACGTCTGTTATGGATTTGATAGCAATGGAAAACCTATCTTGGAGTTAGATTATGTGAACCGAACACCTGGAAAATATTATGGTGGTATGGTAGGACAGCCATAATATTTAATATGTTATTGAAAGAAGTAAATTATAACTAATTAAAATGGATAGGTGTTTAATTTGACAAAAGAATTATAGATGTAATACATAGAAGAAACTTGAAAAGATTCTATTTAGATGTTAAGATATATGCAGATTTTAATGAAATAACATAAAAAGCAGATAAAAGAATTATCAAAGTCAAACAAATCTATTAAGCAAAGTAAAAAGGATAGTATTACTTTTGATTATCAAGCAAAAGGGGTATCCCCTAAAATTATTAAGGCAGCAATTAAGTTTATTAAAAAAACAGACATGCAGCTGCAAAGGTTGTGGAAAGAGTTTCGGATAAAACAGTTGCTTGGTTCTATATCCCAGAACAAGCAGTTTTTGATGCAGTTCGTAGAGAATTAGTGCAGTTTGGAGTAAGTGAAAAATTGCAGTTAATATTGCTTTAGCCATAAAGGAAGGCTTAAGCTGGTTTGTTTAGGAATTAGGAGAAATTATTATGAACGATAAAGAACGATTATATTTTGATGCCTTAAATGAGATAGCTGAACATGTAGGAGATAGTTTTGAAAATCCTATTTCTTTGTCCCTGCTTTGCTTAAGACTTGAAATAAGTATAAGAGAAAAGGAAAAGATATATGTTTTGTTTAATCGTATATTGAAAACGTATGATTTTGACGATTTGGATATAAAATATTTTAGGGAAGCAATGATTGAAGTTGTTCCAAGAGCTGCAAAATTTGCTGATAAGGTTGTAATTGCTTTTATAAAAGCATACGCAAGGAGACATATTCCAGAGTTATATCCTTTTTCGGAAACGTTATAATATATCATTATATAAAATTATCAAAGGTATCTGTTTTGAACGATAAGCAGATACTTTTTTTGCTTTCATAGTTAAACCTGCATGCTACCTTCGGCAGCACCACTATAAATAAAAGTTGATTGCTTCGTGCTTCGCACTCCCACAATCACCAACTGTATTCGTATTTCGGGCTATCGCCCTATATACTCATACAGTTTAACCAGCCAAATGGTTACATTTCTTTGCAAGTGTACTTGCACGAAATGCAACCGTTTGTCAGGACTTTTAGAGTAAAAAAATAAAATACCTCTTGAAAATTTTATTTTTTAGTGTTATAGTTGTTGTATAACAAACAGATTTAATGAGAAATTTGTTTGAGTTATGTGCAGAATGGGTATTCTAGTATAACAAATAATTTATTTCTGGTATATGAGCACATAATTAAATCTAAGTATATTTGTAAATAATCAAGGAGGAAAAGCGTATGAACATTCAAAAATTTACTCAAAAGTCTATACAGGCAGTACAGGATTGTGAAAAAGTGGCTTATGATTATGGACATCAAGAACTGGCACAAGAGCATTTGCTTTATAGTCTCCTTATCATAGAAGACAGTTTAATCAAGAAATTAATAGAGAAAATGGAGATTCAATCAGAAGTATTTTTAGCACAGGTAGAAGGTTTACTTTCCAAACGTCCAAAAGTTTCTGGAGGTCAGGTATATGTTGGAAATGATTTAAATAAAGTACTGATTTATGCAGAAGACGAAGCAAAGCGTATGGGAGACGAGTATGTATCTGTAGAACATTTATTTCTTAGCATGTTAAAACAGCCGAGCAGAGAAATAAAAGACTTGTTCCGTTCTTTTGGCATTGACAGGAATCGTTTTTTGGAGGCTTTGGCAACAGTACGAGGCAATCAAAAAGTAACTTCCGATAATCCAGAGGCAACCTATGATACTTTGGAGAAATACGGTTATGATTTAGTGGAAAGGGCAAGAGAACAAAAACTGGATCCCGTAATCGGCAGAGACAGTGAGATACGAAATGTAATTCGGATACTATCTCGCAAATCAAAAAATAATCCAGTTCTGATTGGAGAACCTGGAGTTGGTAAAACTGCGGTGGTAGAAGGTCTGGCACAAAGAATTGTCAGAGGCGATGTACCAGAAGGATTGAAAAATAAAAAAGTATTTGCCTTAGATATGGGTGCTTTGGTAGCAGGAGCAAAATATCGTGGAGAATTTGAAGAACGTTTAAAGGCTGTACTGGAAGAAGTAAAAAATAGTGATGGAGAAATAATTCTATTTATTGATGAACTTCATACTATTGTTGGTGCAGGAAAAACAGAGGGAAGTATGGATGCAGGAAATATGTTAAAACCTATGCTTGCCAGAGGAGAACTGCATTGTATTGGTGCTACTACTTTGAATGAATATCGTATGTATGTAGAAAAAGATGCAGCCCTTGAGAGACGTTTCCAGCCAGTTATGGTAGACGAACCAACAGTGGAAGATACCATTTCCATTCTACGAGGACTAAAGGAGCGTTACGAGGTATTTCATGGTGTTAAGATTACCGATGGTGCTTTGGTGTCAGCAGCAACCCTTTCTAACCGTTATATTTCTGACCGTTTTCTGCCAGATAAAGCCATTGATTTAGTGGATGAAGCCTGTGCTCTGATTAAAACAGAATTAGACTCCATGCCTACGGAATTAGACGACATGAGTAGAAGAATTATGCAAATGGAAATTGAAGAAGCGGCTTTAAAAAAGGAACAGGATCATTTAAGCCAAGAGCGATTGGAAAATCTGCAGAAAGAATTGGCAGAGCTTCGTGATACTTTTGCAGAGCAGAAGGCGAAATGGGATAATGAAAAGTCTTCCGTGGAGAAAGTGCAGAAGTTAAAAGAACAATTAGAGTCCCTGCATAACCAGATTCAAATTGCCCAGAGAAATTATGATTTGGAAAAGGCAGCACAGTTACAATATGGAGAATTGCCGAATCTGGAGAAACAATTAGAAGAAGAAGAGGAACGGGTTAAGAATAAAAAGAATGAATTGGTACATGAAAATGTCAGTGAAGAGGAAATTGCAAGAATTATTTCCAGATGGACTGGTATTCCAATTACAAAACTTACAGAGAGTGAAAGAGATAAAACATTACACTTGGGAGAAGAACTGCATAAACGGGTAATTGGGCAGGAAGATGGAGTAGAGAAAGTGGCAGATGCTATTTTACGTTCCAAAGCAGGGATAAAAGACCCAACCAAACCTATTGGTTCGTTCCTATTCCTTGGACCTACTGGTGTAGGAAAAACAGAACTTGCCAAAACATTGGCAGAAAGCCTGTTTGATAATGAACAGGCAATGGTTCGTATTGATATGAGTGAATATATGGAAAAATACTCTGTATCACGCTTGATTGGTGCAGCACCAGGGTATGTTGGTTATGAAGAAGGCGGACAGCTTACAGAGGCTGTAAGAAGGAAACCATATTCTGTTGTCCTATTTGATGAAATTGAAAAGGCACATCCAGATGTGTTTAATGTGTTGCTTCAAGTGCTGGATGATGGAAGAATAACAGATTCCCAAGGAAGAACAGTAGACTTTAAAAATACTATTTTAATTATGACTTCCAATATTGGTTCCTCTTATTTGTTGGAGGGAATTGACGAAAATGGAGAGATTAAACCAGAAAGTGAAAAGATGCTTATGGCAGAGTTACAAGGACACTTCCGTCCGGAATTTTTGAACCGTCTGGATGAAACGATTCTCTTTAAACCTCTAACAAAAGATAATATTGATGGAATTATTAACTTAATTATAGCAGACTTGAATAAACGTCTGGCAGATAAAGAGATTAAGATTGCAATATCAGAAAGTGCCAGAGAGCTAATTGTAGAGCAGGCTTATGACCCGGTATATGGAGCAAGACCATTAAAACGGTATTTGCAGAAACATGTGGAAACCCTTCTTGCAAGAATGATTCTGTCCGATCAGGTATCTATGGGAGATACTGTGACTTTAAAGGCAGAAGATGGGAAAATAGTTGCAGCATAATAAAAAACTTTTGGTGTATCAAAGCAACAAGATACACCAAAAGTTTTTATTTCTGAAAAAATTTATTTCTGATATTTTTCAAATTCCTGTACAAAGTCCTGCATTTTATTCAATAATTCTTTTGCCTGTTCTGCTTCTGTCTGATTTTGCAGACTGCATTTCTCTACTTCACTGGCACTTTCTGAAACTTCTTCGCTGTTCGTTGACAGTTGATCAATATTCTCAATAATGGCATTATTAGAGTGTACCAGATTCTTAATCTTAGTATCTATATCTTCTACTCGTTCTGCCAATGTATCAATATTATTATGAACAGCATTAAAGCCGTCTGATGCATCTTCAACCATCTGATTCTGTTGATTCATTGCATCAATAGAAGATTGTACAATTTCTGTTGCATTCTGTGCAGTGACATTTAATTCCTGAACAATACCTGCTATCTTTTCTGTAGATTGTCTGGTTTCTTCAGATAAGTTCCTGATCTGATCTGCCACCACTGCAAATCCTCTGCCTGCCTCTCCTGCTCTGGCACTTTCGATAGATGCGTTCAGTGCAAGAAGATTTGTCTGACTGGAAATGGAGAAAATAACCTCTGTAATCTGTTGTACCTCTTTTGCTTTTTTCTGCAGTTCTTCCATAGATACTGCCACGCGAGAATTTGTTTCACTAATAGTTTCAGCACCGTTCCGTATCTTATCAATGACATCCATACTCTTTTCAATGGTCCTGGCAGATTCGGCGGTTGTATCTACCATAATCTTAGCATTTTCTGCTGTTTCTTCAATGACACTGCTAATTGTAGCAGTCAGCTCTGTCTGTTCCTGAACACTTTCGACTGTTTCTTCTGTTTTTATAGTAACTTTCTCAATCGAGCTATGTACCACACCACTGGAAACTCTTAAGTTTTCTATCAGAAGATTGGTATCTTCCATGCTTTTTTTAACCTGTTCAGAGATCCTAAGGACGTCTTGCAGCATAATATTTTGCAATTCCTGTTCATCTTTCACTGACTGAAGCATATCATGATTAAACTTTCCAGAAAGTACGGCAATCACATGAATTACTATTATTATTTCAAAATTTGCTATTGTACTTACAAAAGCAACATCACTGCCACCAAATAAATATCCTGTGGCGCCCCATATAATTACATGAATGATATTCAAGACAAGGACTGTATAATATATAAACTGCTCAAACTTTTTGTCATGATATAAAATTGTAGAAATTAAAATCGGATAAATATAAAAAGGAATTAGTACATTAGTTCCTGTAAGCATAAGATAAATCCATCCAACTAGAAAAGTGGCTGAAATAATGTATTTTAACTGCTCACTCTTTTTGTTTTTCTCATAACAAATCCAATTTACAACAATACCTACAATCAAAACTATTAATGGTATCAGTCCCAGTTTCCCATATGCAGTTGGATATATAAATGTCTGAATAAATAATCCAAATGTAAGCAATAGTTCGATAAATGTAGAACCAATTATAACTGTCTGGTTTACCTTGCATACTCTAATTTTTTGATCGCTATATCTGTGTTGCTTTTTTTTCAGTGTGCTCCCGTTTTTTTCTTCCATACTCGGTTCCTCCTATAGTGTGTTTATAAGTGGTTAGTTCCATTAACCAGAAAAGCAAAACCAGCTTTTATCTCTTTGATTAATAATAACACATTTTGCCCCTTTTTTCATTATTTTTTTATAATTTTTGTACATTATATTTTATGTGGCCTTGTAAAATATTGGTAAAATTAACAATTTCAACTACCTGTTTTATGGTTGCTTTGTGTTATCACAAAAAGAATTGGGATTGCTAGAGGACAGAATTTGTATGATGATGATTATGATTTTGACGAGATGAACCCTGAAATTGTCAGAACAGGCAAAGGCTTTGATTATTGAATACAGAGATAAAAAATGCAGTAAAGGCAACTAATAAAGATGCTCAGTATGATAACATCAAACATGTATTCAGTATTTAGGTATGCATGAACATGTAGGAAAACAGTATGGGGCATGTGCATTTAAAATATGATAAGCTAATAGGGGATTATTTGTATGAGAGAAATCTTGACTTGTTAAATATCGTGATGATTGGGATAGCAAATGAATTGCCAAAACATGATGAGAAATATGAATTGCACCACCTGTTGGGGGGGCATTGCTATCAAAAGACCTTTCAGAGGATGAAAAACTAAAAATTATAGAAACAGAGTATCATATTCCAATAGAGGGCAAAACAAGAAAGGATGTGAATATTATGCGTAATTTGAGTCAGGGAATAAAGGAAGAAGTTAAAGCCATTATCGAAGGAAAAGAGCTGGCACTCTTTAATCCTCCAAAGCTGTAATATATTTCATAAATTCCTTTTTAAAATAAAAAGCACGATTCTTATCAGACACAACACGTTCATATTTTTCAGAGTAGATAGGTGTATATGGTTTTGCATCCTTTGTACGTATCTGAATATATTTGCCATTAACAGTATGTAGTGTTGCGTTATTAGAGGAAGATAATTGGTCATTCATCTGTTCACATATACTGTAGTAGTCCTCTTGGAGTTGTTGTGCTAATTGGGCATATTTTGGAAGTGATAAGTCTACTTCAACACAAGGTAAGTACATCCATTCATCAGGTGAACCATCTTTGCTGATTGGAACATAAAGAAGATGTTTGATTTTTTGATAAAGTTTTGTTTCTTTAAAATTCTTTTTTGACAGTAATTCATCAACAATAGAAGCAATTTGTGTAATAAACATGGTTTCAAGAGGCTTACCAGTGCAATCACATTTATTAGATTTCAATTCGCCATCTTCAAAATCCAGTGTAGTATTGGAAAGCTGCAGTCCTATCGTTAATTCCAGTATCTGTCCAGTACGTCCTTTGTTTTTAATAATATTATGGTAATGTTCCTCGCTTAAGTAATCTTTAAAAGGAATATTAGTTAATTGATTAATTTTCGCTTTTGCTTCTTTGAGTTTCATTCTGTAAATCCTCCCTGAAAAATTTTCTAATATCAACATTAAGAGTGTTTGCAATCTGGTTTAGTACAGAAATAGATAAACTTTTATTACAACCAGCAGCTTCTATTTTCGATAAATAGCTAAGACTGATATCAACTGCTTCGGCCAGTTCTGATTGTGTAAGATGTGCAGTTGATCTATATTTTTTAATATTCTGTCCAATTGTTTTGTATAGTTCTTCATCCGTTAGGAATTGCATATTTATACCTCTTTCACTATTTGTGAATATTATGGCACAATATATAAAGAAAATAAATTCACTTATAGTGAAAGTGTTATAACTATGGTTGAGGAAATGAATTTTTTCATCTATAATGGTATTTGAACTTTTTAGGTTACTATTCACGGTAGGACTTTGCACTTGTTGCAAAGTCCGTAAAAATAAGTAGTGGTAGCGAAGAATCCAGCCTTTCGCTGAAGGCGGACTTTAAATGGGCTGGATTTGTTACTGTGAACAGTAATCCTTTTAGAGAGATGAGGAATAAGAAATGAACAATAAATTAACTGCACCATTTGTGAAATGGGCTGGTGGGAAACGGCAATTATTGCCACAGATAAAAGAGCGGATGCCAAAAAAATATAAGAAATATTATGAGCCGTTTGTGGGAGGAGGAGCTGTAGCCTTTGAATTGCTTCCTGTTGATGCTGTAATTAATGATATTAACAAAGCTCTCATTAATACATATCAGCAAATTTGTAATTCACCCAAAGAATTTTTAGATTGTATCAATTGTCTAGATACTGGTATGTGGGAAGATGGAAAAGCATATTATTATGCAAAGAGGGAATATTATAATGATAAATTAATGAAGGGCGAGTTCGACGAGGAGTTAGCCGCACTTTTTGTTTTTATAAACAAACATTGTTTCAATGGATTATATCGTGTAAATGGTAAAGGGCTGTTTAATGTGCCATATAATAAAAGCCGGAGACCATCCTGTAATAAAGATGCAATTATGGCTATATCGGATTATCTGAAAACTATCACAATTATGGAAGGTGACTTTGAAAATGCTTGTATGGATGCAAGGGAGGGGGATTTTGTATTTCTGGATAGTCCTTATGCTCCTTTGAAACCTACTTCCTTTGAGTCTTATACAAAAGAAGGATTTGATATAGAAAGTCATAAACGTTTGGCAAGGCTTTATGATGAACTAACAAATAGAGGCTGTTATTGTATGCTTACAAATCATAATACAGAATTGATACATGAATTGTATGATGATAAAGGATATCGAATTGATGAAGTAAGTGTAAAGCGAATGATTAACTCGGATGCATCAAAACGGGTAGGGGAAGAAGTTATTATATGTAATTTTTAAGGAGCTAGTATAGTGGAGAATTTATTTGCAAAAAAAGTAATATCATATTATGAGATAGATAAAGCACAACTTCTTTTAGGTGATTCTTTTAAGATACTAGGTAAAATGAAACCAGAAAGTATAGATATGATATTTGCAGATCCGCCTTATTTTTTAAGTAATGATGGTATTACCTGCCAAGGTGGTAAAATGGTTTCCGTTAATAAAGGTTCATGGGATAAAGTGGACGTGGCAAAGACTACTGACATAACAGAAAAACATAAGTTTAATAGAAAATGGATACGATTGTGTAAAAAGCTATTAAAACCTAACGGAAGCATATGGATATCAGGAACTATGCATAATATTTATTCAATAGGAATGGCATTAGAGCAGGAAGGTTTTAAGATTCTCAATAATATAACATGGCAGAAAACGAATCCGCCCCCTAACTTGGCTTGTCGCTGCTTCACACATTCTACAGAGACTATTTTATGGGCAAGGAAAGATGAAAGGAAGTCACGGCAATTTTTTAATTATGAAAAAATGAAAGAAATGAATGGTGGAAAGCAGATGAAGGATGTATGGACAGGCAGCTTGACAAGACCTTCTGAAAAGAAGGAAGGAAAACATCCAACACAGAAACCAGAATATTTACTAGAGAAGGTTGTATTGGCATCAACAAGGGAGGGGGAAGTTATTTTAGATCCTTTCTGTGGTTCTGGCACAACTGGAGTGGCAGCATTACGATATGGCAGGCAATTTATTGGAATAGATAATTGTGAAGAGTATTTACAGATAACGCAAAGAAGATTAGAGAAAGTTTTAAATGACAATAGGGAAGTTTGACGAGGAATGAAGAATATTTATGGATATTATTAGAAGTAAAAGAAAAACTCTGGCAATTGAAATCACAAGAGATGCACATGTTTTAGTAAGAGTACCTTACCGAATGAAAAATGCAGATATTCAAAGATTTGTAGAAGAGAAACGGGAATGGATCGAAAATAGTCTCCAGAAAATAAAAGAAAAACAACAGAAATATCCTATAGAACCATTCACTATAGAAGAAATAAAACAATTAGCAGAAAAAGCAAGAAAGAAAATTCCGCCTAAAGTTGCTCATTATGCCTCTATTATAGGAGTTACCTATGGTAGAATTACCATAAGAAATCAAAAGACAAGATGGGGAAGCTGTAGCGGAAAAGGGAATCTTAACTTTAATTGTTTGTTAATGCTAGTGCCAGAAGTAGTTTTAGATTATGTAGTGGTTCATGAACTATGTCATAGAAAAGAAATGAATCATTCTAAAAGATTTTGGAATGAAGTGGAAAGGATAATTCCAGACTATAAGAAGCATAGAAATTGGCTGAAAGAAAATGGAGAAAATCTTATGAGGAAGAATCCATAGAAAACTTATATGTCACCTTCGGCAAGGGGGCAAGGGACTGGATTCTTCGCTGTCACTTCCTATTCAGACGGACTTTGCAGCAAGCACAAAGTCCTGCCTATGAACAGCAACTCATATACATCTGTTTTACGATAGATAAATAGTTGGTTTTTGTTAAGGCTATAAATAAAGTTTATTTATAGCCTTATAAAAACTGACGAAGTTTTCTAAATTTATTCCGTTTTCTCTTTGGCCAGTTCATAATTGTACATACATACTCAATAATCCGTTCTTCTGTGATATTGGAAATTGTTTGTGCAACAGAAGCATTTGGCACATCTGGGACAAATCCGGCAGCCATGGTATTATGTCCGCCTCCGTCGCCAATTGTATGTAGGGCTGTCCGGACAATCTCGCAAGCATCCAGTTCTGAACGGCTGCTGCGAATGGTGAATTTGACACCTTTATCCCGGAAAGAGTGGGTAACTATGACATCTATTTCACGAAGAGTTAGAATAAAGTCAGCAATTTGTCCCATAATGGATTCTGAACAGTTTGGCCCTAAATCAACTAAAGCTAGGGAATTGTATATTCTTAAGTTGGCAATCGCATTATAATAAGTGTCTAAATCCTGTAACTTTAATGTACATGTATCTAGCTGGCGTAATATTTGATGATTAGCTATTTTATGAAGTTTGCAGTAAAGGTTAAGATCAGTATCTGAAACAGATCGGGTCAGCATGTTGGTATCCATCCGAATGGCATAAACTAAAGTTGTTGCAAGTAGAGTATCAATAGGTATTTTATTTTCATAAAAATAAGAAGCAATAATTGTTGCACACGCCCCTATATTCGGACGAATATCAAAAAAAGCATAATTAGAGGTAGATTGTAGTTTATGATGGTCAATACAGCCAACAACTATTCCCGAATAATCTGTTACATTGCTATTTCCCTGCTGGCAGTCTACCAAAATAATTTCATCATCTTCCTGAAAATCAATACTATCTGCAGGAAGTAGATCTAACTGTAATAATTCAATCATTTTAATTGTATTATATTTGTCAATTTCGCCTTTATAGCAGACAATTGCTTGTTTTCCGTAATGTTCTAATAAAATTTTCAGTCCTTGTGCAGCTGCTAAAGCATCTTGATCAGGGTAATTATGTGTTTGAATAAAAATTACCTTTTTTTTCAAAGCACTAAGTAATTCCTCCAATTTTGTCATGACCACAAAACTCCTTTAGGGTAAAACTATATGATTTATATTTTGCATTTGTAATCATTATAACTGAAAAATACAAGAATGTGCAATAGAAAAAAACACTAATTCGCAACTTTTTTAAAAAAAAATTTGCAAAATGTGAACAAAAAAAGAAATAAATGTATAAGAAGGTTGACAGGAAAAGGTGAAACATGTTATACTGACTGGTGTTTTTGATATATTAATATAGAAAAAAGTCAGATTAAAATAAAATATATGATACGAAGGAAAAAGGAAGGCAATTGCAGATTGTTTTGCAATGCCTTCTATTTCTATGTCTATAGTTTATTATGGTGGTTTATTGTAAGTTTTTTTTAAGAGAACTTGAAGTTATTTTAAGGAGGAAAAAATGGAAAACGTTAGATTTGAAGAGTTAGATTTGATACCACAGATACAAAAAGCAGTGAAGGAAATGGGATTTGAGGAGGCAAGTCCCATTCAGGCAAAGGCAATACCAGTAGTAATGTCAGGAAAAGATATTATAGGCCAGGCACAGACTGGAACTGGTAAAACTGCCTCTTTTGGTATTCCACTATTGCAAAAGATTGATCCAAAGAACAAACATTTACAAGCAATTGTATTGTGTCCAACCAGAGAATTGGCAATCCAAGTGGCAGAAGAAATCCGCAGACTGGCAAAATTTTTGCATGGAATAAAAGTTCTTCCAATTTATGGAGGGCAGGACATTGTAAAACAGATTCGTTCTTTAAAGTCGGGAACACAAGTAATGATAGGAACTCCTGGACGGGTAATGGATCACATGCGTAGAAAGACGGTCAAATTAGACCATGTGAATATGATGGTGTTAGACGAAGCGGATGAAATGTTAAATATGGGATTTCGTGAGGATATTGAAACAATATTAAGTGGAATTCCAGAAGAACGGCAGACTATATTATTTTCTGCAACTATGCCAAAACCTATTATGGAAATTGCAAGAAAGTTCCAAAAAGATGCCCAGATTGTAAAAGTTGTAAAGAAAGAGCTTACTGTACCAAAAGTAGAGCAATATTATTATGAAGTAAGACCAAAAAATAAGAGTGAGGTTCTTTCCAGATTGCTTGATATTTATGCACCAAAGTTATCTGTAGTTTTTTGTAACACAAAACGTGGGGTAGATACTCTGGTAGAAGAATTAAAAGGACGAGGATACTTTGCAGAAGGTTTGCATGGAGATATGAAACAGCAGCAACGTGACCGGGTAATGAACCGTTTCCGTAATGGAAAGACTGATATTCTTGTGGCAACAGATGTGGCAGCAAGAGGTATAGATGTAGATGATGTGGAAGCTGTATTTAATTATGATATACCACAAGATGATGAATATTATGTCCATCGTATAGGAAGAACTGGACGTGCAGGCAGAACAGGTGTAGCATTTAACTTTGTTGTAGGAAAAGAAGTGTATAAGCTAAGAGATATCCAGCGTTATTGTAAAACAAAGATTATTGCAAAGAAAGTGCCTTCTGCCAATGATGTAGCCGATACAAAGATTGAAAAAATTATGACAAAAATTGATGATATTATTGCAAATGAAGACTTAAGCAGAATGATTGATATTATTGAAGAAAAAGTAAACCAAGAAGAATATACTTCTCTTGATGTAGCTGCTGCGTTTTTATATGTGGCTATGGGAGAATACGGTCAGACAGAGGAAGAAAAGATACCAAATTATGGAGATACAGGTGCAGAAGAAGGCATGGTTCGTTTGTTTATTAATATTGGTAAGAAACAAAATGTCCGTCCAGGGGATATTTTAGGTGCTATTGCAGGCGAAACTGGTATGCCTGGCAAGCTGATTGGAACCATTGATATGTTTGATAAATATACCTTTGTGGAAGTACCAAGAGAGTACGCACATGAAGTCATTGAAGTGATGAAGAGTTCCAAAATTAAAGGAAAGAATGTAAATATTGAACCAGCAAATGCAAAATAGGTTACCATTCACACCTATGGTGTGAATGGTAACAGAATCCCGCCTATTTATAATTCGCCTTCGGCGAAAGGCTGGATTCGTTTCTACCACTACTTATTCTTACGTGCTTTGCAGCAAGTGCAAAGTACTACCTGTAAACAGTAACACAAAATAGGCTATGATGTTTTCGTAGGAAGGGAGAACTCAATGATTAATGATATTCATATTGGACCATTAACTATACACATGTATGGAATTATGATAGCTATAGGTTTGTGCCTTGCAGTGGGAGTTTCCATGTATCGTGCTAAGAAAGAGAAACTTTCCACAGATGTTATTTCGGATTTGGTGTATTGTGCGGTAATAGGCGGATTACTTGGAACCAGAATATTATATTATATCACTGTATTTCCACAGATTTTAAAGGACCCATCGATTCTCTGGAACTTTCGGGAAGGTTATGTGGTATATGGCGGAGTAATTGGTGGAGTGCTGGCTGGTTATATTTATTGTAGATGGAAGAAAGTTTCTTTTTTACAATATTTTGATTTGGTTATGCCACAAGTGGTTTTGGCACAAGGTGTAGGCAGAATTGGCTGTTTTTTTGCTGGTTGTTGCTATGGAAAAGAGACAGATTTGCCTATTGGCATTACCTATACCATATCCAATTTTGCACCCAATCATGTATCACTGATACCAACCCAGTTAATTTCTTCTGTGGGAGATTTCTGTATCTTCGGATTATTAATGTTATATTATAAAAAATGTAAAAAAGCAGATGGTACAGTAGGAGCTATGTATCTTTTACTGTATAGTGTGGGTAGATTTGGTATTGAATTCCTGCGGAATGACAATCGTGGAAGTGTTGGAGTGCTATCAACTTCCCAATTTATTGCAATAGGTACTTTTCTTCTTGGTGTTGCGTTATATGTAATATTTTCTAAGAAAAAGAAAGAACGAATGTAGTTATTAAAGAATAAGTGAGAGTGTCGTATTAGTAATATTTCAAAGTTACTGTTAGCACCATAGGTGTGAACGGTAATACTTCAAATTTAAAGATAGGATATGAATTAAAAAAAATTCGTACAATAAGGTGAATGTGTGCTATACTTAGTATAATGATGATATTTATACGACTTATTTTAGAGGAATAGAGATGAACACTGTGCGGAAAATGAGATTTGATATTATTATGAAGTTAACAGATACGGGATGAAAAAATAGTTAAGGATTGGTAACTATTTTTGTAACTGTTCAGAACCATGAACAGTTACGTTCTAAGCCCATGAAAATTCGCCTTCGGCGAAGGGCTTAGAACAATCAAAATTTACATTTTGTTACGTAAACACGCAGTAAATGCGTGTTTCTACCTGAATAGTTACCTATTTTTTTATATTATAACTGAACTCGAAGGGGAATTATAATGCCTGATTCAAATATATTAATGTATACGACAAAAGATGGATTAACTAAGATAGAAGCCACCTTTGAAAATGATACAGTCTGGTTGTCTATTGATCAGATGGCAGAACTATTTCAGCGTGATAGAAGTGTGATTGGGAAACATGTTAGAAACATTTTTTAAGAAGGTGAATTAGATAAAAATGCAGTGTGGGCAAAATTTGCCTGCACTGCTTCCGATGGAAAGAAATATGAAGTTGATTTCTATAATTTGGATGTAATTATTTTGGTTGGTTATCGTGTGAAATCTTTGCGTGGCACACAATTTAGAATGTGGGCATTGAGCATACTGAAGGAATATATGAGGAAAGGTTTTAGAAATATATGCTACCAGTATAGATTATAATCCAAATGCAGAAGAATCGATGGTTTTCTTTAAGCAGGTACAGAATAAAATGCATTGGGTGGCTCATAAGCATACAGCATCTGAGGTAGTATTTCAATGTACAGATGCGGAAAAAGAAAATATGGGATTAACTTCATGGGAAGGAAAAAGAATTAAAAAGTCTGATTCTGAAATTGCAAAGAATTATCTAAATGATCAGGAATTGGATGCATTAAACAAAATAGTGACAGCCTATTTGGATATTGCAGAGGTACAGGCTCTTAATCATGAGCCGATGTATATGAGAGACTGGCTGGAAACAATAGATGACTATTTGAAATTGACAAGAAGGGAAATTCTTACAACGAAAGGGCGGATTTCACATAAGCAGGCGATAGAGAAAGCACATATGGAGTATGATAAGTATAAGAAAAAGCAGGCAGAATTACTTTCTTCTGTGGAGCAGGATTTTATGAATAGTATTGCGAAACTGGAACAAATTGAACAGGAATAATAGATGAAGAGTATGTACATGATTGGCAGGATGAAATATATGAAACAACAGTTTAGTATTATAGATGTCTTTTGTGGAATAGGTGGCATGTCAAAAGGTTTTTTGGATGCAGGATATCAAGTAAATGAAGCTATAGATTTAGATAAAGAAAAAGTAAGTATTTATAATAATATATTTGGAGAGAATATTGCAAAATGTCAGGATATATGTTCTATGAATCCAAAAGAAATTAGAGATGCAGATATTATTACTGGTGAAATAATATTTAATTGTATTAGTATAGCGGGGAAAAAGAGAGAAGAAGATTATCCGCTTAATAAATATATGATAAGTCTTGTGCATGATAAAAGACCAAAAGCAATTTTGTTGGAAGTTGCTAGTGTTAGGATGAATATTATACAAGAGATATGTGGTTGTTATGCAAATATAGGTTACCATATGTATTATGAGAAACTATCAGGACAAAGTTATTCAGGACTTCCATTTCATGATGTCAAGATATATATTGTTGGGATTAGAAAAGATCTAGATAGTGAGGAGTTCTACTTTCCTAAAGCATGCTACAATAAGAATGATATAGATGAGAAGGGATATTTATTTGAAAAAAATGTGGATTCATGGTATAGAAGGATTAATAGAATTGAGAATTATAAATTTGAAGAAAAAAAGATTTATATTCGACATTTGAATAAGTTTCATGAATCAAATCTAATTATGAATGGAAGTATGTTTGAAAATTTTTTGTGTGACGGTGAGGGACTAAGAAGGTGCACACATATAGAGATGGCACGATTAAAGGGATTGGCATTATATGATTATAACGAATATAAGAATAAGAGATTAATGTATCGTTATATATCACAGGCATCAAATGCGATTGTCATTTCATATATTGCAAAAGCATTAAGAGAATACTTGAGAGGGGAAAAATCTACTAAAGATACAACAATCTGTTTTTCGGAGGAACAATTAATTGCACAAAGCAATATGAAACCCTTAATAGAAAATGTTCAAAACGAAAAAATTGATTTAGAGGAAGAAAATAATGATGTTTGTCCAAAAGATGAATGGGATGAGTTGATAGATGCTGTTTGCGGTCAAGCAAAAAATAATTTAGAACATGGAAGATCATTAGAAAAATTAATGTTAAAATTCTTTTCCGAAGTAGAAGGATTTCAATGTCAACCTAATGCAAGAACAGAAACGGAGGAAATAGATATCTGGATTCTTAATAAGTCAAAAGACGAATTGTTTGTAAAAGAAAGTAATTTGATTTTGTGCGAATGTAAGAATTGGAAGGATAAAATTGGTCGTGTTGAATTAAGTACTTTTATAGAAAAAATGAAAAATAGGAATGGAAGGTGCAAGTTAGGATTTTTTATTGCATGGAATGGAGTTACAGATAATTTTGAAAAAGAGTTATTGAGAATTACACGTGGTGAAGAAGTTATTGTTCTTTTGACGAAAGAGGGAATTGTTGATGCAATAAAGACAGAAAATATAATGAAATATTTGCAAGATGAATATTCAAAAGCCTTATTGCGATAAATTTCAACATAAAATGTACAGAGAAAAGACAGATTACATAGCCGAGGAAACAGCCTTGGCTTTATTTATCTTAAACAAAAATAAGGAAAGTTTGTCCTATAAAGCAAAAACGATCCGCTAGGGATTTGCCCACTTTATTATGCAAAACTCCTTTTACATGCTATTTTCCTAGAATGTAAAAGACCTTTGATAGCATCTTTTTTGAAAATATATTATGGTATAGAAGTCAAGAGAAATATGAAAGAATGGAGGTGTTACTTTGGAATTAGCGAACCAAATAAAAAAATATCGGGCTATTATGAATTTATCTCAAGAAGAACTTGCACAAAAGATATATGTCACTAGACAGACTATCTCTAACTGGGAAAATAATAAAAGTTACCCAGATATTCATAGTCTTCTTTTGTTAAGTTCAGTATTTAACATATCTCTTGATCAATTAATTAAAGGAGATGTAAAAATTATGCAAAAAGAAATAAACAAAGAAGAACTTAGGAAATTTAATTATAATGGTGTTATTTTTACACTGTTATTAGCAGTATTGGTTGTATCAGGTGTTCCAGTAATTGTCTTTTTAGGTTATTATGGATGGATTATATTTGGTATATTATCTGTGGTAACAATGTATTTTGCAATTAAAATCGAGCGATACAAAAAAGATAATAATATTCAGACCTATAAAGAGATTATGGCATTTATGGAAGGAAAACCATTGGACGAAATTGAAAAAGCAAAAGAATATGGGAAACGTCCTTATCAAAAGATATTATCAGCTTTAATAAGTGCTATGATTGGTTTTTTGGTTGCAGTTATATCTGTATGGATATTGAAAAGATTTAACTTTTAAAATGTTATTATAGCTAAATGGACAAATAGAGTGAAGAGACTGACTTCCTTATGGATGTAGTCTCTTTCTTTGCGTTATAAGAAAGTGAATGGTTACTGTTAGCACTGTAGGTGTAAACAGTAACAGTTAATTCTATAAAAAATATAGAATGATGTTAAAGTGTATTTTTGCTCTTTACTTTGTGTTATAATGGAATAGGTAAAGTAAATGGAAATAGAGAGGAAACACTATGATTACACTTAATGATTATCTTTATTCTGGAGATACCGTATTTCGGATTTTACAAAAATATAGTGGTGATTTGCGTAAGGAAGCAGAGAAGAATCATAATGAGATTGACCTTATGCATTCCAACTTTTTGAATCAGATTTTGGAGTTGTTAGAACATAATGAATTCTTAACAGCACAGTCCCAGAAGATTCGTGATTTTTACATGTATATGGCAAATGAGTATCCGTTTCTTGCATTTACTTTTAAGGGGCGTATCAAGTCGCTGATTCGTGCAGAGAGAAAATTTAATGGTTATGTTGTGGAGTATATTTATAATTATTACCAAAAGAATGGAACATACCCTGATGTATCAGAACTGAAAGCTCGTCTAAATTGCTTTCGTGATTTGATTGCTTATCGTATTGTAATTTCTATGCCCAAATGTCATTTGAAAGATGAAAATAGACGAAAACAAGAGGAGATTCATTACCTTTATGAGATTGCAAATGCTCTTCCGGAATTTTTAAAGGAGAGAGGATTTACCATGGAGTCTGGTGGAGAAGTGAAGATAAGTACCTCACCATATTTAAAAAGTTCGTTGAAACCATATTATAGAGACTACATTTGTGAAAAAGGCAACTATGGTTATCAGTCGCTGCATATCACATTTTATGACAATAGTGCCAGATGCTATATGGAGGTTCAGCTTAGAACTAAGGATATGGATGATTATGCAGAGATTGGTCCTGCTAATCATTTGGGTTATGAGAAAATGCAGGAGATGGAACGTTCCAAACGAGATGTGATTGCACAAGGAGAGTGCATTTACTTTGATGAAGCCTATGAACGGGGAATGCTTTTGCAGAAATTGGAACTGAAAGATATAGACGTAAATATGTTTGCAGCAGTAAATAACAGTTTGATTAACGATGGATGTGGGTTGTATCGGGGACGGCTTATTTTACCATATGAGCATTTATCAAAGTTTCAGAATGATAGGATGGATTAGTTCATGTATTATAGATAATAACAGTTTACTATAGGTTGCTAATATACTTCACAATGAACATGATGTTGTAATAGAAAATGAAAATATCAAAGAGATTACTTATGATGAGCCAGATATAATCAAGGATTATAAAAAGGGGAATTATAGTCTTTTTGATAAAACTATGATATAATTATTCTAATCAATAAGAAAAGGGGGAGAAAGGATGGGACTGACTACTCTGTGTTATTTGGAACAGGGAGATTCCTATTTGATGCTGCATCGTACAAAAAAAGAGCAGGATATCAATAAAGATAAGTGGATTGGAGTAGGTGGGCATTTTGAACAAGGTGAGAGTCCAGAGGATTGTCTAGTTCGGGAAGTAAAAGAAGAGACTGGATTAGATTTGATACAGTATACATTTCGAGGAATCGTTACATTTTTGTGTGATGATAATGAGGCAGAATATATGCATTTATATACAGCCAACAAGTGGAGTGGAGTAATGCATGCCTGTGACGAAGGGGAATTGGTATGGGTAAAAAAAGAAGAAATGTATCAATTAAAGTTGTGGGAAGGAGATAAGATTTTTCTTAAACTTATAGAAGAAGGTCATCCTTTCTTTTCTCTAAAATTAACATATCATGAGGATATCCTTATAGAAGCAGTATTGGATGGAAACAAATTAGCGATATAAGTTAAGAACAGGAGGTAACAAAGATGGAGTATCTTATGAAAGATTTTATAGTTAGTTTAGTTAATGTTATATTGGGCGGTTTTTTGGGCATTTTTATGAAATTTAGTTATACTATGATGCATGGAGAAACACAAGCAGTGCTTGGAATAATTCTATTTCTGGCATCAATTGGAGTAGCAGTTTTGTATACTTTTTTATTAAAGAAATTTGTAACAGGAAGTGAAGGGGCAACTGTAATTCCGACCATTTGTCTGGCAATTGGAGCATGGATTGGATGGGCAAATTATGTTGTAGCATAGTAAGGTATATGGAAAAGGGGAATTGTTATGAATAAAAGAAGAATAGTTGCATTCACAATAATAATTTTCATGGCAGCGAATTTGTGTGGCATTCAGGTTAAACCAGAAAAGAAGATAGTAACAACAAGCATAACAGAGATATCTGCAAAGACTACACCTGTAGAACAGTATGGACAACTTTCTGTTTCTGGAACAGCTTTAGTTGGAAAAAATGGAAAGAAATTTATGATGAAAGGTGTAAGTACCCATGGACTTTCCTGGTATCCTCAATATGTAGATAAGAAAGGTTTTAAGAACCTTCGTGATAAATGGAAGGTAAATACCATTCGTCTTGCTTTATACACAGAGGAATATGCGGGATATTGCAGTGGAGGAGATAAAAAGAAATTAGAAGAATTAGTGGTTAATGGTGTGGAAATGGCAACAGAGCTTGGTATGTATGTAATTGTAGACTGGCATATTCTAAGTGATGGTAATCCCAATTCCCATGTGAAGGAAGCGAAAGCATTTTTTAAGAAAATGTCTGAGAAGTTTAAGAAAAATAAAAATGTAATTTATGAAATTTGTAACGAACCTAATAGCGGCACTACTTGGAAAGAAATAAAAAGTTATGCGAAGAAAGTAATTCCAGTAATCCGAAAGAATAGTCCAAAGGCAGTGATTGCAGTAGGAACTCCAACTTGGAGCCAGGATGTGGATATAGCAGCAAAGAGTCCAATAAAAAAATATAAGAATCTAGTATCTAGTTTACACTTTTATAGCGGAACACATAAGGAAGATTTGCGGAAGAGGGCAAAAGAAGCCTTGGATGCAAAATTACCACTTTTAGTGACAGAATTTGGCATTACTGATGCTTCAGGAAATGGAAAAACAAACAAGAAAGAAGCAGATAAATGGATAAAATTCTTAAGAAAAAATAAGATAGGATTTTGTATATGGAATCTTTCTAATAAAGATGAAAGCAGTGCTTTAATTCGGGCAAACTGTAAGAAAACAAATGGCTGGACCAATAAAAATTTAACAACTCAAGGAAAATGGTATAAAAAGTTGTAGTAATAAAGAGAGGCTTTTAGATAAATGATAGAAAAATACAATATGGAGACAAATAGTGTATCAAATGATATTTCCATTTTTGTAAAAACAAATACATTAAAAGGAAAAAGAAAACCTTCTAAAAGTATAATACTTGATTGATACTCGATAAGGATAAAAATAGATATGTATTCGCAGGAGTACAGATTTTCTCCTGCCACGCCTATATTTAATATTTAGGCGGTTTGACGTGTAGTTGTAGTACGCTGCATATATTCCTGTTCCATGTTCCCGCAACACTTTTTCCTCGGCTTCTTTCCAGATACGCCATTTTCTTTCATCCCTTCCGTGGTTATATGCCATTTTTCTTTTCCTCCAATCTGAATTTTAAAAACTGTTAAAATTCAGATTGGAAGGCGGCAAACGACACGGAACAACAAAAACGATATTAAGTTCCCCTGTGATTTTTTCTTGCAAAAACATAAAACAAACATCCTCTAAATATTTGTAAATTCCTTACTTCAATCAATGTTTCCTGTTTGCATTTCGGGCAATAGAGAGGAAAATTCATCAGAACTGTATCCTCTCTGATTTTGTCACGTGTTTTATTACCACAAATAGGACATCGTACCCATTTTGTTTGTTCCATAATCAACTCTTTCTTTTTTTAATATTTTTAGATTACACTAATGCATCATTTCGTAATGTTTCATTCAAATTACATTGCAAAAGACGTTTCCCACCGATATAATAAGCAAGTGCAACAAAGAACACAATTGCTACTGCAAACGCTAAAATTGGCAGCGTAGGGGCTTCTGCCCAAAATACCATTGGTTCTAAATAACTTGCAGTTACCGCAAACTGTACAAATAATATGGTGAGCGGCAATGTAAACAGAAGCGGTTTTCCTGCAATGACAAATGCTTCTATACAGAACATTTGCCACATCTCCTGCGATGTTAAACCAATAGACATATATTGTGCAAATTCCCGCTTTCTCTGACGTAAAAAACCTAATGTATTTGAAAATACATTCGCAATTCCAATAATGGCGAGCAACACGCAAAACGCTCCCAAAATCATTACCATCCCCTGCATCATACTGTCATTAGAAAGTTTTTCTTGAACCCTGTTTTCACTTTCAATTTTATATTCCTGATCCAGAAGCTGTTCAATTTCTTTTTCCAAACCGTTCAAATCATCAAGAGTAGCATCCCCGCTTGAAAAAATCCGAATGTAGCTATCAGATTCCAATCCTCCTATCGCCTCTGATATTTTTTTCCACATAGTCAACGGAATAAAATGTACAAGAGCGTATTTTTTATATTCCTCCCTCAAAATTGGAGCTGTCTGTGTATAAGACAAAATCGGGATTTCTATATTCTGATTATCCATGCTGATGTTATAGAGAGTAGCTTTTTCTCTATCCTCTTTCACAAATGGAATATACTCTTTATAACGAAAATTACTGTTTACACTATCCCAAATCTGATTTAATACAACTGTCCCATCAAGGCTTGGGGTAATGCCAATTCGGTAACAATACTCTAAAAAGCTTGTATCATCCAATACAATAATTGGAACTTCCACTTGAAACCGACCATTTTCATTTACCTTTCCTGCAACAGTATTAAGTCCGCCAAGCGTGGTCAATTCATCACTCTGCCAATCTTCCGGCAGAAGCTCCATTGCTTCCGCTTTTTGGTATACTGTAACTGCTTCTACCCCGGAAACATTCTGTAATTCTTGTGTTAAACCAAAATCAACCATCCCAGTATCCTTTACGGTTATCATTACATCCCATGCATCCTGATATCTTTCAAAATAGGTATATCTTGTACTAATACCAGAAAGAGTAGTAAAACAAAGCATGATAGAAAATCCCAAAAACGATAGCAGCAGTGATATAGTAGATATCCGCAATGATTTTTTCTGTGCCTTTAATGCATTTCCTGCAAGTTCCCCTTTCATTCCAAACAACATGAATAATATTCGAGAATGTTTTCTTTTCTTTAATTGTAAGCCGTCCATATTCCGTATTGATTCAAGGGGTGTCATCCTGCTAAGCTTTCTCGCAGGTATCCATGCCGAAAACAATACCGTTAAGACAGATGAAAAAATGGTAACAGCAAATAGAAGCGGATGGTACGAAAAAGCAGCTTCGTGGCGGCCAGCAACGCTTCCTGCAAAGATATTGACTACTTTTATCAAACCGTAACTAATTGCAATCCCCAATAAACTGCCAAGCAGGATTGGCACTGCACTAAGCACCAGAGCCTCCTGCAATAAACAGATTCTGATTTGCTTCGGGGTAGCTCCAATACTTGAAAAAATACCGAACTGATGGATTCTTGCATTCATGGATAATTCAAAGGAATTACGGATAATCAATATCAATGATACTGCCACGATTACCAATATTCCCAGATACAATGCCAACAACATCGGCGGTTCTGCGTCCTGCGGGTCATGAATAAAGTATCGGGATAACAGCAGTGAATGGTACTGTATAGAATCATCCTCTAATCCAAGCTGTGCGGAAATCAACGGTAAATCCCGAAAAATCGTTCTGGTATTTTGAAAATAAATGTCAATCACGGTATCTTCTTTTTCAGACAATTCTTTATTGACAACAGCCTTTTCTATATTTGCAAAATTCTGTATGATAGATAAATCGTTTTCATCTACCCCGCCAACAATACGCCCTTGCCAATCACCTTCCTCTAAAACAATCTTTTCAATTTCATATGCCCAAAAGTTGTAAGCAATACTACATAAAAGTGACAAGAACATAGTGGCAACCAGAGCCGCCGCCATCACTGATACACTGGAAGCACGGTTGTTTTTAATATAACTCTTGGAATAATCTTTCCACATTCTGCTCACCTCCGCTTCTGGTCGCTGATAATTTTTCCGTCCTCTATCGTCACAATATGGTCTGCTTCTAAGGCAATCCTCTCATCATGGGTAATAAGCAAGATTGTCTGTTTTAAATTACGGTTAGACAGCTTTAAGAGGTCAATAATCTCTTTAGAATTTTTCTGGTCAAGGTTTCCTGTTGGCTCATCTGCAAGCAGAATGGCAGGTCGGTAAATCAATGACCTTGCAATCGCTACTCTTTGCTGTTGCCCTCCAGATAACTGACTGGGCAGGCTTTGCATTTTGTTCTCTATGCCTAATGTACCGATAATCTTTTCAAAATACTCCTTATCAGGTTTTCTCTTATCAAGCAACATAGGCATACGAATATTCTTTTCTACTGTCAAGGTGGGAATCAGATTATAAAACTGATATATTAAACCGACTTTTCTTCTTCTAAAAATTGCAGCATCTGTAGCATTCAATCCTCCAATATTAACACCGTCTATCATTACTGTTCCTTTTGTCGGTTTGTCAACACTACCCAAAATATGCAGAAGAGTTGATTTTCCAGAACCCGATGCACCAACGATAGCCACAAATTCCCCCTTTTCAACAGAAAGGTCAATTCCGTTTAATGCAGCAACTTTACTGTCACCTTTTCCAAATACTTTTTCAACGCCATTACATTTCAGTATTTCCATAGTAACCTCCATAGATGTATTTTCGCTTGTCTATTCTTGTGACAATTTTATCATAGCAAAGTAAAGTGACATCTTAGTGACTGTAGAAACAAATTTCAAAGCAGGCGCCATTTTCATGCAGATTAAATGCACGGATGATTCCGTTCTGCATTTCAATAATTGCTTTCGATAGGGAAAGTCCAATTCCAATTCCGCCCACGCTGCCATTTTCCCCATGATAAAAACGTTCAAACAAATGTGGTAAATCCTCCTTTGCAAATCCATTACCCTCGTCCCATATCCGTATCTGCACATATAAAGGATTCTTTTCATAAGAACAATGGACAGTTGTCCCTGCCTTGGTATGTTCCATACAGTTTTTCATCAAATTTATAATCGCTTCCATTGTCCAATCTAAATCTGCAATAATATTAATTTCGCCCGCTTCCGGAATATCAACAGATATTCCATTCTGCATAAACAACTCCTGTAAGTTATCGGAAGCCAATGTAAGCAATGTGAAAACATCTACGGCATTTTGCTTCATGACAAGTGTTCCTGCATCAATGCGAGATAGCAGCAGCAATGCTTCTTCAAGATGTGTAAGCCTGTTTAATTGTCGTCTAATCTGTTCAGAATAATCGAAAGAAGGATGCTCCTTCATCATCTGGACAGAAAGGGAAATAGCGGTAATTGGAGTTTTAAGCTGATGTGCAATATTAGACAGGTTATCGGCAAAATTGTTTTTCTCCTCCAATGCAGCATCTCTTGTCTGGTAAAGGGTTGTTATCGTTTTATATATCTCATCCTGCAATCTGGAAAACTCATCTTCTGATGTATCTAAAAGTAATCCCTGACTTCCCATATTCACTTTTTCCAAATAACCAGTCAGAGTTTTTATCCGAGCTATCTTGTTTTTATTCCAATGCCAGAAAGAAAAAAGGAATAATGAACCTCCTGCTAAAAAACCCAAACTGGCAATCAAAAATATCTTTCCATTTATCCCTAAAAAATCCGATTGTTGGTAGCCAAAAGACAGAAGGATATTTTCATCTGTGGATAACATGGAATATGTCCTGTTTGATTTCAAAACTTCTAAAATGGTCTGTTCGCAATCTGGATGTTTTTCAAGGATTCCCCCGCAAAAATCCCCTAATAGTTGAAATTGAAGGTAGCTGTAATAATATGTCAGCAAAAAAGTTATCAAGGAAGCTACTATAAAACTAACCGATAATACGAATATAAGTGTTAATTTGTTATTAGTTCCTTTGCTCATACTTCATCCTCCATACGATAACCAAAACTTCTAATCGTTTTTAGGCATAATGGCTGATGAAGTTTTTCCCGCAACCGTTTCATAGTCACTGTCAGAGTGTTGTCATTTACATAGTTTCCGTTGCTGTCCCATATCTGATCTAACAACCGTTCCCTTGTGACTGTTTTCCCTTTATTTTCCATCAAAAGCAATAACAGTTGATACTCTGCCTGACTAACGCTTATTTCTTCCCCTTGATATAAAACCATCATTCTACTTTTGTCAATGGAAATAGAACCGCAGGAAAGATACTGCTCCGATACATTCCCCGCTCTGCGGAGCAAAGCTCTAATTCGAGAATGTAATACCTCCAATTCAAAAGGTTTTACAATATAGTCATCTGCCCCATTACTAAAACCAGAAACAATGTCACAAGTATCATTTCGGACAGTCAAAAAAATGACTGGAAGTTCGTTCCATTTCGCCCGCACCCATCGGCAAAGAGCATCACCTTTTCCATCAGGCATATTCCAATCAACCAAGACAATATCTGGTGTGTGGTTCTCTAATGCACATTTCGCTTCTGTAATCATTGGAAATACAGAAACAGTATAACCTTTTTGGTCTAAGTACTCTTTTACAATATTCGCTATATTTTTATCATCCTCTATATAGTAAACTTCTATCACTTTTACATCTCCTTTTTGGAATATTTTCTCCTCATATCCTTTGGCTTCTCTGCGTTCCGTGGAATAAGCCATACACGGCTTAAATGAATAACTCCCTCAATACGATTTGCTTTACACAATTTTTGAACTTGCCGTTCTGATATTTTCCATAATCTTGCAGTTTCTTGGACTGTCATATAATCGAACATATTGCACCTCTAATTGTCAGTAATAATTGTTTTTATTATAGTCGCTGAAACGAACTAAATCAAGTTTACAGATATAATTTAGACAACAGGAAACAACAGAGCTATACACCCTGTCGTTTCTTATTGCTTATGCGTAAATGATTTCCTCGTTTACAATCTCTGTCGCACAAGCCCTTATGTTATTCATTCTCCTATTTCTTCATGATATGTTCCGCCCAATTGTTCATATAATGATTTCATAATGCAAAACTCCTTTTCTATAAGGTTTGATTTCTGCGGAGAATATTTGCAAACAATGTATCAGCAGGCTGTGTGTTATCTTTAAGTTAAGTAATCCCCTTGTCTTTCGTCTTTCGTACCTGTCGCCCAGTTTCTCAAATAATGATTTTGCCATTGTCTGTTACCTCCAGATAGATTATTCACTCCACATACTTGTGTCTGCTGTCTTAAACATAATTTTTGAGTTTTATCCTTATTTGGTTTCATACTTAAATTACTGTGTAAGAAAATAGTAAGAAAAACTTAAGGAATTAGATAAGAATTCCTTAAGTTTTTTTTGCTATAATAAAAAAGGAAAATGGAAGAAGGAAAGGTTGTGATTTTATGAAATGGAGAGTAGCTTATGCGGTACTTGGCATGGCATTAATTTTATTTTTATGTTAATCCTAAAGCGTATAGGATAGGTATCTGTTTTGTTTAAAATAGATATAAGAATAGTTAAATGAGAAAAAAGGAAAATTTCTTGTAGAATGATAAGAAGTTTTTCCTTTTTCTTTGTATATAGAAAAATCTTTGTATGTGGATAAAAGTTATTAGGTTATGGAAACATAAAGTTAAAGAAATCTTTAGGGGGATTTTGATAATTAATTGTTAGAATGTACATATATGACAGGAAGAAGTCTATATTATGTTATAGTAGAAAAGAAGATTATAAATTTACATAAAGGAGAAATTGATACCCATTTGGAAGGAAACCGAATCTATTTTGAAGTAACCATTCAGGCATGTGAAATATGAATGACATGCCTGAGAACGAATATATTTTAAGGTTTATATGATAATCAATGTTTGATATTATTATATACTATGTATAAGATTCTCATTTATACTGGAGATTATCTCTAGTATTTCTTGAGGATCTTCTTCTTTATGTTCTTCATAAGCATGAAAAGTGCCTTGAATAAGAATAGTGAGAAAAATATCAGCTCTTATATTATCTTTATATTGTGGGAAATTTTCATAAATCATTTCTTTTAACAGGGTTTCTAATTGGTCGATTAGGAGGGAATGACGATTCCCAGCATATAAAACAGAGAGAATGGGCTGTCTTGCAATTAAGGCATTTCCTAGCACCTTAATGCCTTCTTTCGGATTTTCAATAAGGTATTCTGGATGGTTCACATCACATAGAATAGAGGAGATAATTTCCAATTCTACCTGTTCAGATAAATCGTAAATATCCGTATAATGGGTATAAAAAGTCGCTTTGTTAATATTTGCAAGCTGAGATAATTCTTTAATTGTAATTTTTTCTAATGCTTTTTTGGAACGTAACTCCAGAAAAGCATTTATTATATTTGTTCTGGTTCTTTGTACTCTTAAATCCATAATAAAGGACGCCTCCTTTAAATTCGACAGTTTTGTGAATATGTCAAATAAACGACATGGTTCAAAAATTGTTGGTTGCATAAAGATGAAAATTTTGTAACTATTTAAGTAGAAACATACCTTTACTTTGCGTGTGACCTGAGAAAAAGTAAGGCTTGTAATATTTAAACTCCTTCGCCCAAGGCGACTCATTATGGGTTTAAATGTAACTGTCATGGTTCTGAATTTTTACAAAATTTTTTTAGTATACCATAAAGGGACTAGGACACACTAGTTTTACTAAGTATAACATAGATAAACGACACCAGTCAATCTTCTGTGGAAATAAGGAGGAATGAATATGGATTATTATGGATTTTATACAGGAAAGATTTTTGACGCTTATAAATATTTAGGCTGCCATTTAGAAGGTGACAAAGCAATTTTTCGCGTATTTGCACCAGCAGCAAAACGAGTTTGCCTAATTGGTGAATGTAATAATTGGGCAGAAAGTGATATGGCAAGAGTATATAATGGACAATTTTGGGAAATAGAGATTTCAGGAGTGAAGGAAGGTATGCAATATAAATACCGTATCTATGGGAGTAATGGAAGATGTATAGATCATGCAGACCCTTATGGATATGGAATGGAACTCCGCCCGCAAAATGCATCTATTGTAAGGGACTTATACAGTTATAAATTTGAGGATACAAAATGGATGTCCAAAAGAACAAATTGTAAAGATAAACCTCTTAATATTTATGAAATGCATTTAGGTTCATGGATGGAAAATAAAAAAGATGAAAACGGATGGTTTACCTATGATAAAGCAGCTAAAAAATTGATACCATATTTGAAAGAGTACGGTTACAATTATGTAGAGATTATGCCAATTAGTGAGCATCCATGTGATAATTCATGGGGATATCAATGTACTGGATTTTATAGTCCTACTTCCCGTTACGGAACCATGAATGATTTAAAGAAATTTATAGATACCTGCCACCAAAATGATATTGGTGTAATACTGGATTTCGTACCAGTACATTTTGCAGTAGATGATTATGCATTGGCAGATTTTGATGGTACACAGCTTTATGAATATCCTAATTCAGATGTGGGACAAAGTGAGTGGGGAAGCAAAAATTTTAATCATTCCCGAGGAGAAGTCCAAAGTTTTTTACAGTCCAATGCATGTTACTGGTTGGAAGAATACCATTTTGATGGACTTCGTATGGATGCTATCAATAATATTATATATTGGCAGGGAAACCCTCAAAGAGGCGTAAATGTAAATGCTACGGAATTTGTCAAAAACATGAACCAGTATATTAAGAAAACTTACCCTGCTGTTATTCTAGCAGCAGAGGATTCCAGTGCCTATGCAAGTGTAACCAAGAAAGTAGAGGATGGAGGGCTTGGATTTGATTATAAATGGGATATGGGATGGATGAATGATACTTTAGAATATTTTAAAACAGATGCACAATATCGAACAAGAGATTATCATAAATTGACCTTTTCTATGATGTATTATTATGATGAGAATTTTTTGCTGCCGTTTTCTCATGATGAAGTAGTACATGGAAAAGCAACCATAGCCCAGAAAATGAATGGAGATTATGAGGATAAATTTCCACAGGCAAGAGCATTATATTTGTATATGCTTACTCATCCAGGCAAAAAGCTGAATTTTATGGGAAATGAGCTGGCAATGTTTCGGGAGTGGGATGAAAAGCGGGAGTTGGATTGGGATATTTTAGATTATCCAATACATGATGCATTTCATCATTACATGAAGGACTTAAACCATATCTATTTGGAAAATCCTGCACTTTATGCTCTTGACTATGAACAGGAGGGATTCCGATGGCTGGATTGCCATCAGGAGGAACGGGTGGTTTATATTTATGAGAGAACAGATAAAAAACAGACTTGTATCATTGCCCTGAATCTTTCTAACAAAGAACAGAAAGATATTATAATAGACACAAACAAGGGTAACCAGTTAAAATTAATGTTGTCCACAGATATGGCTTGTTATGGCGGGCATGGACAAGAACAGACAGGTGATGTAATAAGACTGAAAGAAGGAAAGGCTGTTTTAGATTTGCCCCCATATTCTGGTAAATTGTATTTGGTAGAATAAAAGGCTGAACAGTTACTGAAAAGTAACGAAGTATAGAATAAGAAAACTTGATAATAATGATATAGAGTGAATAAATATAAAGTGAGGTTAAAGGATATGGAGGGTAAAATGAAAAATATAGACAAAGCAAAAGTACTTATTCTAAAGGAGCAGGTAGCATATCAAGAAGGGCAGGTAGTAAGTAAGACATTGGTACAAAATGAAGCAGTAAGCGTTACACTTTTTGCTTTTGATAAAGATGAGGAAATCAGTACACATGAATCTGGTGGAGATGCTTTTGTTACTTGTTTGGATGGAGTAGGAAGAATCACTATTGATGGTACACAATATGAACTAAAGGAAGGACAATCTATAGTAATGCCAGCAAAGCATCCTCATGCTGTCTATGCCAAAGAGAAGTTTAAGATGCTTCTTGTAGTAGTATTTTAAAGTGGTGTAATGGGCGAAAGCCTATTACAGTTAAACATAAAAGGATGAGTTTGAATGAAACAACAATAAGAATAGGAGTTTAAAAAATGTATTTGGTTTCAGCTTATTTTGATGACACAACAACTCTTAAAATACAACACTATATCAATCAAGTTGCTAAAAAAACAGGGAATACTTTTATGATTGATAATTGTGTGCCGCCACATATCACGATATCTTCTTTTCATACAAAATGTGAAGAGCAGTTAATGGAACTCTTAGAACAAAAAATTTTGGAATTAAATTCTGGAACTGTGCAGTGGGTTTCGGCAGGTATCTTTTTTCCACATGTAATTTATTTAATGCCAGTATTGAATCAATATTTACATACATTATCATTAGAAATCTATGATTGTATTACACAGATTGAGAATATCTCAATCACCTCCTGCTATCAGCCATTTAGCTGGATGCCACATACAACAATTGGAAAGAAATTGACCACTAAAGAGATGCAGGAAGCATTTTTGGTGTTACAACATCAGTTTGGCATATTTACTGGTCAAATTACCAGAATAGGGCTAGCAAAAACGAATCCTTATGAAAATCTGGCTGTTTTTGAATTGTCATAAAAGTTACAATGTGCAGAAGCCAGTTCTGGTTTCTGCACATATTTTATTATTTTATCCTTCAATTGCAATATATTTTTTCTCTTCCACTTCTGGAACAGGTTCTTTTTTAGGAATATTAATTTTTAATACACCATCCTCAAATTTTGCTTTGATGTCTTCCTGCGTAATTTGCTCTCCAACATAGAAACTACGGCTGCAGGAACCTGTATAGCGTTCTTTGCGAATATATTGTCCATTTTCATCTTTTGTATCATTAGATGTATTTGCAGATGCTTTTACTGTCAAATATCCATCCTTTAATTCAGCCTGTACATTTTCCTTCTTTACTCCGGGAAGGTTCATGGCAACCTCATAACTATTTTCTGTTTCTTTTACATCTGTGTGCATAATGTTGCCTGTAGTATTTTCGAATTTATTTCTTCTTGAAAATACTGGTACATCAAAGAAATCATCCAACAAGTTCTCTCCAAATAAACTAGGCATTAACATAAGTCATTCCTCCATTCTCTCAGATGCAAATGCATCTGAATAATTATGTTAACAGGTTTTATGAACTAGTCATGATGTGGGTTGAAGCAGATACTTCTAATCCAACGTCTTTCCTTTGTTCTATATGTAATATAACATATAAATTAGCACTCGTCAATAGAGAGTGCTAGTATTTCACATTTTTTTCACATTTTTTTATTCAATTAACATAGTATGTGTAGAATGTGTAACCATTCAGGTAGACTTTGTACACCACACTATGTGAGACTGTAAGAAAGGCTGCAACAGAATAGAAAGCCACAAATCGTTGAAAAATCTAAGGTTTTGTAGTAATATAAAAATAGTTATGAACTAGGATTAGTTATGTTTAATAGATTGTTTGAGGATGGAAAATATTGACTTATTTCGTTGAGGAAGGCAAAATTATAATTCATTTGTATGGACAAAATCATAAAATAGGTTTAGGTGTCAAAGGGGAAGAAGATGAGGAAATATTTGAACTTCAAAGAAAAACATATTTGATGTATAAAAGGAAGGAGAAAGAAATCTCTTTACAAATTGAAAAAGTTATTTATGAATACCATTTACTAGGAGATGAAAATATGCGAAAATGTCTTATGTGCCGTGAACGAAAAATGGAAGAATATGGAATATGTGAGGACTGTAAGAAGCTGAATCGTGAAATGGCAGATATACATGTGGATTTAACAGGCCATACAGCACTTGTAACGGGAGGCAGAATAAAGATTGGTTATGCAGCTGCTGTCCGTATGCTGCGGGATGGTGCAAAGGTTATTGTAGTTACCAGGTATCCTTATGATGCATTAGACCGATATTCCAAAGAACCAGATTACAATGCATTTAAGGATAGGCTGATTATTTGTGGATTTAATTTAATGTGGGTAAATAAGTTGGATGATTTGCTGGATTTTATCTATAAAGCAGCTCCCGGTGGGCTTGATATATTGGTGAATAATGCAGCACAGACTATAAAAAAGGCTGACTCGTATTATGCACAGTTGGAGGAAAGAGAACACCAGATGCAGGTATTGTATCAAAATAAAGAGAGTTGTCAGCTTCTTTCGGCAGTATCAGACAGTGTACAGCCGGAATATATGTTGATACAGAAAGAAAATATACCTGCAATAAAAGAAGAAAGCCCAATGTATAATTCATGGGTAGCAAAAGTAGAAGAAATCAGTGTGCAGGAAATGCTAGAGGTACAGCTTATTAATGTGACAGCACCATTTATGTTGGTAGGACAATTAAAAGGATGGATGAAGAAAAGCTCACATAAGAATAAATTTATTATTAATGTATCGTCTGTAGAAGGAAGATTCAATCGCAATAAAAAATTGTCCAGACATGTACATACCAATATGGCAAAGGCATCTTTGAATATGATGACACACTCATTAAGTATGGAATATGAAAAAGACCGGATTTTTATGTATAGCGTGGATCCGGGATGGGTTTCAAACCAGTTTCCTGTGGGATATAATGCCAGTAAGGATTTTAAACAGTACTTATCTTTTGAAGATGCAGCATCTCGAATTTGTTATCCCATTTATACAAAATTGAACCTGGATGTTATTAAAGATGCAGGTACATTGTGGAAGGACTATAAAATTATTGAGTTTTAGAATATGTAAGCAGACTTGTAAACGCCTTTTCGTTGTATCATAAAGATGGCATAACTGAAAGTTGATTTCCGTGGGTTAAAAAAATAGAAAGTTTGACATTATTAGTAATTATTGTTAGAATAAAGATAAGTCGGTGGTCTATATTTAAGACACTCCTCCGCTAGAGGAGAGAAGCAGAGATTTCTGCCCGGCTTTGCACAGTGGTCTAGTGGTAAGGCGTCTGCCCCTCAGGCAGGAGATTATGGTTCGATTCCATACTGTGCATTAAAAGTAATAAAGAATATACAGAAATGAGAGGGAATGGCTGATGTGTTTAATATTGGATACATCAGCCATTGTACTTTATAGGTTACTGTTTGCACCGTAGGTGTGAACAGTAACCTTTATAGGAAAGTTTGTCCTACTTAAATTTAGAAAATCTTTACATATTGGATAATGTGAAGTATAATAAAAAACAGGACTTTGTGAATAAAATAAAAGGGGGATTTTTATGAGATTAGTAACAAGATCAGATTTTGATGGACTAGCTTGTGGAACACTTTTGCTAGAGGCAGGAATTATTGATTCATGGAAATTTGTTCATCCGAAAGATTTGCAGGATGGCTTAATTCCTATTGATGAAAATGATTGTCTTGCCAATGTACCTTTTGTAGAGGGATGTGGATTATGGTTTGACCATCATTCCAGCGAGTTTGAAAGACAGCAGTTGGAAGGTAAATATAAAGGCGAAAGCAGAATTACCCCATCTTGTGCTAGAATTATTTATGAATATTATGGTGGAAAAGAACGCTTTGCACATTTTGATGAAATGATGGAAGCTGTAGATAAAGTAGATTCTGGAAATTTAACATTAGACGAGATTCAAAATCCAACAGGATGGATTCTGGTGGGATTTTTAATGGATCCAAGAACTGGTCTTGGAAGATGGCATGATTTTACCATTCCTAATTATAAACTTATGGAAATCCTCATGGAAGATATTAGAACTATGTCTACAGAAGAGATATTGGCACTTCCAGATGTACAAGAACGTATTAAAGTATATGAAGAACAGACAGCAAATTTTAAGAAGATGGTAGAGGCACATACCAGAGTGGAAGGAAAAGTAATAATTTCTGACCTAAGAGGTGTAGACCCGATTTATTCCGGCAACCGTTTTATGATTTATAGTATGTATCCGGAACAGAATATTTCTATCTGGATTGTGAATGGAAAAGGCGGAAAGGGTTGTTCCTGTGCAGTTGGATACAGTATCCTTAACAAAACTTCTAATATTGATGTGGGAAGCCTGATGTTAAAGTATGGCGGAGGAGGCCATAAAGCAGTTGGAACCTGCCAATTTTCAGATGAGACTATGGAAGAGAAGGTTCCACAGTTAATTGAAGAATTGGTAAACGGCTGATTTAATACTTTCAAATAGAATGCCGACAATGACGGTATAGTTGTTTGCTATAAGACAGTGAATTATAAATGCTATGAGAGTGTGAATTGAAAAAGAAGAGAAAATGTATCAAAAAATGTTACATTTCTCTTTTTTTTTCATATAAAGGTGGAGGTGAAGAATACATGAGGAAAAACAACTTTGATAAGATGTGTGAAGTATATTATGAAAAGATCTATCGTTATGTCTGGGTTTCAACAAATAGTAAAGAGAGAGCAGAAGATATTACCCAAGAAGTTTTTCTGATTGCATACGAAAAAGGACAAGATTTTCTAAAACATGAAAAACCATTGGCATTTCTTTATACCACCGCAAGAAATTTAGTACATGAATCTTTTCGGGAAAATAAAAAATGTATGGTTACAGAGATTCATGAAAATGCAATAGTATCACAGGAAGAAGATTTGGCAGAATACATTTGTAATCAGGAGGATAAGGAAATTGAAGTAGAATCTTATGCCAAGGAGATTATAAAGAATTTATCAAAAGATAAGCAAAAGCTATATCAATTGTATTATATAGAACATAAACCTATGCGGGAAATTGCCAAGGAGTTTGGAGTTAACGAAGTTACCCTTCGGATGCGATATGTACGGCTTAGAAAAGAAATTAAAAAAAGTGTAAAAAATTTGTTACCTTTTAGAACAGATTACATATATAAGTGAAGGCGGCGCGCAAGGCTTTCACTACCAAGAGAATTGGGAGGTCATATCAATGGAAGAAAGAATGAAAGAAATTAATAAAAAATTAGAGCATGCAATTGAAACAGAAAATGAAAAAGAAACAGAAAATTTAGTAAATTTGCTAGCAAAAGAAAAAGGCTTAATAGAAGAAATTCCTATGCCAAAGAATTTTGCAAAGAAGATTCAAAAAGAGAAAGGAAGAAGAATTATGGCAAATAAGAGCAGAGTTTTAAAAGTAGCAGCAGCTAGTCTGGCAGCAGTATGTGCATTAGGAGGAACCACTTATGCAGCAACCCATTGGAATTTCGATAAAGTACAATTCACAGATGCTGGAATTATGGTTGTAGATGACAAAAACAAAGATGTGAAGGTTGAGGATAGCGTGGATGGCAGTGAACCAGTCATTAAAAGTGAGACTGTTGGAGATAAGACATATACAACCGTAACAAGTGGAGAGGGTGCAAAAGATAGCCCAGAAACAAAATCTGCTATATCAGGACTACCGGAAATTAAAGAGAAAGACTGTAAAGTGGAAACATTGAAGGAGCAGAAGGGTACAAAAGATACAAACTGGAGTTATATGGTCAAAAAATTGGAAACAATTCCTTCGTATTCCTCAGATGATGGAAATAATTGGAAACAAAATGGATGGAATAAAAATTATTGTACGGATTATACCTATGACACATGGGAAAATTTTCGTGCGGATAAAGTAATGCCAGTTGTTTTTGATGAAAAAACCTTTGAAGGATTTGCCTTAGACAATTCTAAGATTCTTTACAAGGAAGAACAGTTCAAGTTTTTAGAAAAGGGAAAGCAGGCAGGAGAGGAAAAAGAAGAAGTATCTTACAAATCTTATGAAGCTACTTATCTAAAAGGAAAGAAGAAAATGGAAATTAAACTTCTGGAAAGTGAAGGCTACAAGGAAATAAAAGATGATGATACAGCAGAGTATGTTCAGCTTATATGTCCTCCTTCTGATGATGGTAAGTCAGAAAACCAGCGTCATTATACCACAAAGGAAAATGTGAAATATGCATTGGAAGATGTAACAAGAGATAAGAAAAAGGCTACTTTTGCATATTTAAGTGGAAATGGTTATAGCATTTCTGTTATCTTTACCAATATGTCAGAACAGGAAATCCATAATGTATTAGATACCGTTGATGCAACGGAATTATTAAAGTAAAATTATGTAATTTGTTCATAGTTCTAAACAGTTACAAAATTACATGATACTTCGGCTTCACCATATATAAAACTAAAAAATCCGTCTTGGCTATTTAGACAAGGCGGATTTTTTGGCTATATAGAGCGTAGAAACAGGTATTTTATTTTATGCCCATTTTGTTACACACTTCCCTTTTTGTGCATATACTAAAAGAAAATTAAAGGAATAAGATAAGATTTTATGGAAAATTTTAATGTATTGTTTGCCTCGATTTTAAGCCAGAGAAAACCTGATGCAGTGGCATGGATAAAGGGAAATGAGGAGAATCCTAATTTAAGTGGACAGATTGGTTTTTATAGGACTCTTGGCAATGCAATTTTAGTTGCTGTTGAAATGTTTGGATTGCCAGATAAAGAAAATTTAACAGGATTTTATGGTATGCATATTCATGAATATGGAAATTGCACGGATTCCTTTCAAAAAACAGGGGAACACTATAATCCAGAGGAACTTCCTCATCCTGAACACGCTGGAGATTTACCTTCCCTTCTTAGTGTGAATGGGTATGCCTGGATGGCATTTTATGACCAGCGACTTACAATAGAAGACATATTAGGCAGAGCTATTGTTATACACAAACAAAGGGATAATTATACCACACAGCCTTCTGGAGATTCTGGTGAGAAAATTGGATGTGGTGTAATTATTTCTTTTAAAGAATCTCTATATCCAATAAATGAATCTCAAAGGAAGTAATGCTGGTATCTATTAAAAGTGGCATGGTTATTTACTATAAAATGCCTAATTTGCATAAATAACTATATATGATAAGTATTTGCGATGTGAAATAGAAAAGGGTATAATGTTTATAAGAAATATCCAAATTAACTATTCAGGTAGAAACACGCATTTACTGCGTGTTTACGTAACAAAATGTAAATTTTAATTGTTTTAAGCCCTTTGCCGAAGGCGAATTTTCATGGGCTTAGAACGCAACTGTTCATGGTTCTGAACAGTTACTATCCAAAAAGAAATGGAGAGAATAACATGAGAGAAATCAGACAGGAATATTTAACTGGGGAGAGAGCCTTATTTCAGGGAAATGACTTAGAAATATATGATACAATTTTTGCAGAAGGAGAATCCCCTTTAAAGGAAAGTCAGAATATCAAATTATATGGTAGTATGTTTAAATGGAAATATCCTCTTTGGTATAGTAAACATATTACTTTGGAGGATTGTACTTTATTTGATATGGCAAGAGCAGGAATATGGTATACAGATGACATTATTGTAAAGAATACATTAATTGAAGCACCAAAGAATTTTAGAAGAACCAGCAACATTGTACTAGATAATGTTACTTTTCCTAATGCACAGGAAACCCTTTGGTATTGCAGTGAAGTGAAGATAAAAGGGGGAAGTGCGAATGGTGATTATTTTGCTATGAGCAGCGAAAATATAGAAATTCAGGATTTTACTTTATTTGGAAATTACTCTTTTGATGGAGCAAAAAATATTGAAGTGCATAATGCAAAATTATTATCAAGGGATGCTTTTTGGAATTGTGAAAATGTTACAGTATACGATTCTTTTATTTCAGGGGAATATCTAGGATGGAATGCAAAAAATCTGACTTTTATCAATTGTAAGATTGAAAGTTTGCAGGGGTTGTGTTATATTGATAATCTTGTTATGAAAAACTGTGAACTTCTAAATACTGCTTTGGCATTTGAGTATTCTACAGTGGATGCACAGATTAATGGAAAGATTCAAAGTGTTTTAAATCCTACCAGTGGAACTATTCAGGCGGATCATATTGGTGAATTGATTATAGAAAAAGATCTGGTAGACGAAAGTAAGACAAAGATTATTTGTAAGGATATAAAAGAAATATCACAGACGAATAAACTGATTACTAACAGAGCATAATGAAAGGACTTATGGAAATATGAAATACGATTTTGATACACCAGTAAACCGAAGAAATTCAAACTCCCTTAAATGGGATGTGGCAGAGGGAGAACTTCCTATGTGGGTTGCCGATATGGACTTTAAGACAGCACCAGAAATTATAGAAGCACTTCGGGAACGGGTCAGTCATGGTGTGTTTGGGTATTCCGATGTAACTGGGGAATGGTATCAGGCAATCATTAAGTGGTGGGAGAGACGGCATAATTTTACGATGGAAAAGGAATGGTTAATTTTTTCTACAGGTATAGTACCAGCCATTTCCAGTATTGTTAGAAAGTTGACTACACCAAATGAAAAGGTACTGATACAAACTCCTGTTTATAACATATTTTTTAATTCTATTATAAATAATGGACGACAGGTATTACAGGCTCCACTAGTCTATAATGGACAGGAATATTCTATAGATTTTCAGGATTTGGAGAAAAAACTGGCAGACCCACAGACTACCTTGATGATTCTTTGTAACCCTCATAATCCAATAGGGAAAATTTGGAACAGGGAGACTTTGGAGAAAATAGGAGCATTATGTAAGAAACATCATGTTATAGTGGTTTCCGATGAGATCCACTGCGATCTTAGTGCACCAGGATATAATTATATTCCTTTTGCATCTGTATCAGAAGATTGCCAAGATAACAGCATTACTTGCATTGCACCAACTAAAACCTTTAATATAGCAGGATTGCAGACGGCTATTGTATCCGTACCAAACAAGAATCTTCGTCATAAGGTATGGAGAGGTTTAAATACCGATGAGGTGGCAGAGCCGAATGCATTTGCTGTTCAGGCTACTATTACTTCTTTTACCAAAGGGGAATCTTGGTTAGAAGAGTTAAGAATATATTTGCAGGGAAATAAAGAATGTGTATTAGACTATGTAGATAGGGAAATACCACAGCTTTCTATTGTAGCATCAGATGCTACTTATCTACTTTGGCTGGATTGTAAGAAATTTACAGAACATACCAAAGAATTTGCAGAATTTATCCGCAAAAAAACAGGTTTATATTTATCAGAAGGCAGTCAGTTCGGAGGTAATGGCAAACAATTTCTAAGAATGAATATTGCTTGCCCAAGGGCAACGATTCTGGATGGGCTGAACAGACTAAAAAGAGGCTGTGAAGCCTATATAGAGGAAAAACAGAACAGGAAACAGAAATGAAAAAAATTTTAAATAGTTTAATTGTATTATCTATTCCTACTATTATTGAGCAGATTTTGTCTACTCTTTTGCAATATGTGGATACTGCCATGGTGGGGCAATTGGGAGAACAGGCAACCGCATCAGTTAGTGTGACCACTACAGTTACCTGGCTGGTAAATAGTGTGCCTGGCGCTCTTGGTGTAGCAGTGCTTGCCATGATTGCAAAGGCAGCAGGCAGCAAGGATGAAGAACTAGTAAAAAGAATTTCAAAACAGGTCATTTTGTTAGTGGTTTGTTTTGGGGCATTAACTGGAGGAATATCTTTAGCACTTAGTCCAGTGATACCAATATGGATGGGAGCGGAGAAAGCCATTCAAAGGCAGGCTTCTATATATTTTGCACTGGTAAGTATTCCTATGTTATTCCGATGCAGTACAACTATATTTGGTGCAGCAATCCGGGCAACACAAAATACAAAAACACCAATGTTAATCAATTTATTTGCAAATATATTAAATGTAGCCTTAAATTATTTGTTTATTTATGTATTGGGGTTTGGTGTAACAGGGGCAGGAATTTCTTCTGCAATTAGCTACACAGTTTGTGGAGTTCTTATGTTTTTGGCATATCGGAAGAATAAACTTCTTTATTGGAAGTGGAGCGAATTTTCTTTTGATCGTGAAGTTTTAACCCGATGTGGAAAACTGAGTCTTCCAGTACTTGGAACAAATGTGGCTTCCTGTCTTGGATATGTGGTATTTGCCAGTTTAGTATCAGGAATGGGAACAACTATATTTGCAGCACATTCTATAGCTGTTACAGCAGAAACTATTTTTTATATTCCTGGTTATGGTTTGCAGACTGCAACTTCTACACTAGTAGGAAACGCTCTAGGGGAACAGAATAAGAAAAAATTTGAAACGGTAAGTTATCTTAGTATAGTAATTACCATTATTATGATGTCTATCAGTGGGGTGGTTTTGTACTTAGCAGCCAGACCTTTAATGGGGATATTTTCACCAAACAAAGAAGTGGTTGCAATCGGTGCTTCTATGTTAAGACTAGTTGCATTTTCAGAACCGTTTTTTGGCTTAATGATTGTACTGGAAGGAATATTCTATGGACTGGGAAGAACCCGATATGCATTTTTTATTGAGATATTTAGTAAATGGGGTATTCGTATCTTTTTTACCTTCTTATGTGTGAAGGTATGGGGGATGGGACTTCGTATAGTATGGTATTGCATGATTGCAGATAATATATGCAAAGCAGTTTTATTTACTCTTCCAGTATTATCAAAAAAGAGAAGGGAAAAAATGTTTCTTGGATAGAAGATAGACAGCAAAGAAAAACAGGTGTTTTCTTTGCTGTTGTTTTCGTTTATAATGGATAGTGCTTTAAATAAGTTTAATTTATTACCATATATTTTATTGGCCAAGTAATAAAGCTATATGAGTGGGAGGTTAGGAAGATGATTACGTTATTCGCAAGATTATTTATTAAGAATTATAGAGACAAAGAAAAACCTGAGGTACGGGCAGCTTATGGAATGTTGTCTGGAGGAGTGGGGATATTTTTAAATATGTGTCTGTTTTTAGGGAAACTTTTTGCAGGATTGATTAGTGGATCCATTGCTATAATGGCAGATGCATTTAATAACTTATCAGATGCTGGATCTTCTGTTATTACTATGTTGGGATTTAAAATTGCCAGTGCAAAACCCGACAGGGAACATCCTTATGGACATGGACGTATGGAATATGTATCTGGAATGCTGGTCTCTATTTTAATTTTACTGATGGCAGTAGAATTGATACAAAGTTCCGTAAAGAAAATTCTGAATCCTGAACCTATGACAACATCTGTAGTAACCATTGTTATTTTAATAGTATCCATTTTAGTGAAACTATATATGATGTGTTATAACCACTTTTTGGGAAAAACATTACAGTCATCTGCCATGCAGGCTACAGCAAAAGATTCTCTTAGTGATATGGTTTCTACAGGTGTAGTATTGCTTTGTACACTTTTATATTGGCTTAGCGGAATAAATTTGGATGCTTATTGTGGCATTCTTGTGGGACTTTTCATTTTCTATACAGGGGTGACAGCACTAATTGATACTGTAAATCCATTGCTTGGGCAAGCTCCTGACCCAGATTTTGTAAAACGGATTAAGGAAATTATTGAAAGAGAGCCAGATATTTTAGGTATACATGATCTAGTGGTGCATGATTATGGACCAGGGCGGGTTATGGTGTCTCTTCATGTAGAAGTACCAGCATCTGGAGATATGCTGGAAACCCATGATATGATTGATAATGTGGAAAGAACTTTAGAGGAGGAGTTAGGATGCCCAGCTACTATTCACATGGATCCTATTGCAAATGATGATGAAAGGACACAAGAACTAAGAGAAACAGTAAGCAATATTTTGCAGGAAATTGATAGTGTAATTACTATGCACGATTTCCGTATTGTACCTGGGCAGACTCATACCAATTTAATTTTTGATGTTGTGATTCCATTTCAGTATGATATGTCAAAAGAAGAATTGATAGAACAGATTCAAAGTGAACTTTGGAAACGTAATGAACAATTTTATGCTGTGATAACTGTAGATAGAGATTAGTAAAGAAAAGGAGAATTTATGAAAGAGTATAACTATATTTTGTTTGATTTGGATGGTACACTAACCGAATCAGCCGAGGGAATTACCAATTCTGTGAAATATGCATTGGAGAAATATGGAATTTCGGGAGTTACAACAGAAGAATTATTAAAATTTATTGGTCCACCACTACAAGATTCTTTTATAGAATTTTATCATTTTAGTGAAGAAGATGCCATAAAGGCTGTTGCTTTTTATCGTGAATATTTTTCAGAAAAGGGAATTTTTGAAAACAGGGTATATGATGGAATACCAGAATTATTAGGTAAATTGAAGCAAAAGGGTAAGAAATTGTTTGTTGCCACATCAAAACCAGAAAAGTTTACAAATCGTATATTGGAACATTTTGACTTGACAAAATATTTTGATTTTGTTGCAGGTGCTACTATGGATAATATAAGAACTAAAAAAGCAGATATTATTGCATATATATTGGAACATATTCCATCAGAGGATTTTGATAAGGTAATTATGATTGGCGACCGCCATCACGATATAGAGGGTGCAATTGCAAATCAAATAGATTCTATAGGAGTTCTATATGGTTATGGAACAAAGGAAGAATTAACCAAAGCAGGATCTACTTACATTGCTTCTAGTATAGAAGAGTTGGAAAATCTTATAATATTAAGAAATGAATAATGATGCCATTAATCATTGAGGATTAAGATATTCAGAATATGAATTTCGGTAGGATTGTAAGAAAGAGAGTAGATATAAACTATACTATATATAGGAAGTTTTACAGAAAGAGGCAGAGATATGGCAATGGAAATAAGAGAGGCAGCCAGCAGGGAAATGAAGAGAAATAAAAAACTGGTTGGGAAAATGTCAAGGATTTTAGGGTTTGATGAAAATTTAGATAAAGTGAATATGAAGCGAATGAGAAGAATGTATGATTTATCTTTTGCTTTTTTACCAAGAGAAAAAGGTGTATTTTATGAAAAAAAGAGTTTTGGAGGAGTATCTTGTCAGATAACTTTGCCCCCCAACCCTAAGGATATGCATATATTAATGTATATTCATGGTGGCGGTTTTGTAGCAGGAAGTGCTGCCGCTACAAAGGGGTATACTTCTATGCTTGCTGCTTTTTCCGGCAGGCAGGTTATTGCACCAGAATACAGAAGAGCCCCAGATAGTCCTTTTCCAGCAGGAGTCAACGATTGTTTTGAGGTATATAAGGCAGTTATAGAGAAGTATCCAGAAAGCAGGATTGTCCTTCTGGGTGATAGTGCTGGAGGAAATTTGGCACTAGTTACTGCCTTACAGGCTATAGACAAAGGAATAAAAAAGCCTGTTTGTGTAATTACCCACAGCCCAGTTGTGGACTTTAGTGGAAGTGTAGACCGAACAGGGAGAACCATTCAAGATGCTATTGTAAAATTAGGCTGTGAAAAACCTATGCATGATATGTATGTGGGAGGAGCAGATACAAGAAACCCTTATATCTCACCCATTTTAGGGGATTATAAAGAATTTCCGCCTGTATATATTACGTGTGATTATAATGAGACATTAAATAGGGATGCTCATGCCCTTTATCAGAAAGTAACGAATGCTGGTGTGGCCGCAACGTTGGTGGAGGTAAAGAATGCATATCATGCCTTTGGAGCATTGGCTATGAGTACTCCAGAGATGAGAGAAATCTGTAGAGAGACCATAAACTTAATGGAGAAGTGTTTATAAGGTGTACCTTTATAATTTAGAGGAGTGGCGAATATTCATGGGCTTAAACGTAACTGTTCATGGTTCTGAACAGTTACGTTTTTTGTTTACATTTTGGATAGAACAATGAGAAGTTAATTCTTTAAACATTCCAGAATAGGTTCAATATATTTTTTATCAGAAATATCATAAGAGGAAGAAATCATTTTTATCATTACTTCTTCTTCTTCTGTTTTATTCTTTTTTGCCTTCAGTGTTTTTATAAATATCTTCATCATAAGTTTTGATGGAGCAGACATTTTTTCATAGTTAAACCCACCTGGACAATAAAATACATTTACTTTTTTAAATTCTGATTCTTTAAAATTTTGTTTAAGAGCAGGCTCAATTTCTGGATTATCTATTGGACTTCCACCAACACAAAATGCAATTAACTTTTTATCTGACCATTTGTCTATATTATTTTTAAACCAGCTTAGCTTGCTAATGCCGCCCGCACACGCCCAGCCACCAAAAATAATTGCTTCATATGTAGCCATACTTTTCTTTTTTGCTTCCGATAATTCTAAACAATCGGCTCCTGTTGCTTCGGCTATCCATTGGGCATAGCGTTTTGTAAAACCTGTCTGTGAATTATAAATTACTACTGTTTTCATTTGTTAAAATCTCCTTTTTATGATTTTTCTATTGCGTTTTCAATAGCTTTTAAGATACATTTACTGCTTACTGTAGCACCTGACACGGCATCTATATCTAATGATTGCTTTTTCACTACATCATTAACTATGCTTTCTGCTGCACTACCCAGCCCATTACCATGTTCTAGAATTACAATACCTGTTATTTGATGATTATGGACAGATACCTCAACTTTTACATAAACAGGTGTAATGGAATATTCGCCTATATAATTTCCGTCTTGCATAACCGATAAGTCTGGCATGGAAACAGGAATATGCCAAACATTTCTAACCATATTTTTCATTACAATTTTTCCTGCAATAAAAAAAAGTAAAACTACAATAAATATTATAAGCAGTATTTTTTTATTTTTCTTCATTGGTAATCCTCTTTTCTAAATTTTCTATTCCTGCATATAACTTCGATAAAAGAATAAAAAGTGTTTCAATTTCTTTCTCTGTATAAACTTCAAAAAGATACTTCAATTCTTTTTGATATTCAAAAAAATCGTTCTGAAAATAGTCATTTACTTTTTCTGTAGGGCAAATGCACATGGCTCTTGTATCATGGGGACTTTGCTGAATAGTAATAAAGCCTTTTTTCATCAGAACATCAGCTAACTTTTTAACATTTTGTCTGGAGCAGCCCAGCAAATTTCCTAATTGAGTAAATGTTAATTGTTCTTTTGATTGTCTGACTATCGACAGCAGCATAAATTGTTTTAGTGATACCTCTGGAATGTGGTTATCGAAAAGTGTTTGCAACTTATTTCCAGCAATAAATAACGTACTAAAAATAGCCTTACTCTGATTTTCTGTGGTACTTGAAAATTTTGTAATCAAATCATCTAAACTCATATAATTCCTCCTATAGGTAACTTGTTGCACTTGTAATTATAGCAACAAGTTACCTATATGTCAAGACGAAAATAGAATGAACATAAATTGTTTGATTTCAATCCTATTTTAGTTTTTCATATGGTCTGTACAGCAGAGTCTGCAAGAACTATATGAACAATTACAATAGTTAAAATAAAAGGTATATAAAATAATATTGACAATATAAGTATATAGTGATAGAATAAATAACGTTTTTTAATATAATATAATTAAAAATATTGTAATAAAAATTCTACTTTTATTAATGTCTATGGAGCAGGTTTATAATTATACAATTTATTTGAAAAGGAGAAAGAAATGAAGAAAAAATTTTTGTCAGTAGTATTAGTCGCAAGTTTAATTGCAAATCTATTGACTAGTTACATACCAAGATGTAATGCAAAAGAGGTAGAGGAAAGCATTGATGTACAGGAATATATTGAGAGTTTGGCTGATGAGTATGGGGAAGATGTGGAGGTTGAACATTCTGTAGAGACTGTAGAAGAAGACGAAGTTACTGATATAGTGGAAACAGAGCAGGATGTTATGGATACTCGTGTTTCTAAAGAAGATGGAATAAAATACTTTGTAGAAACATATATAGAAGATGGTGTGAAATACATAAAGGCATATTCGGAAGATATGGAGTATGTTAGCTTGACAGCTATTGAAGATGAGAATAGTGTCACTTCTGAAGTTTACACCAAAACAGATGATGCAGAATATGAAAAGAATACAATTGAGATTACTGCAGAAAATGTGGAAACTCAAAGTGTAAAAGCTCAAGATGTGAGGTATAATGGTCCAGTTGTGAATACTAAGATTAGAGGAAAGTATTATTATCAAGAAGGATATGGATATGATAGTAAGAAGAAAAAGAAAAATGGGAAAGCATATCTGAAAATTGGATGTAATTATCATTATCGCCTTAGAACAGATAATTTAAGTGACTCAAAGCAAGACAAGGTTTTAGCTTACAAGTCTTCTATTAGAAAATCAAATTCATGTGCCTATAAAGCAGAGGCAGTACTTGTGGGGTCAGGTGTTTCGTTGGGAGTTCTTGCTGGTTTGATTTGGGCAAATATAATATGCCCAGCAACCGTAATTGTTGATATTTGCGTAGCAGCTTTTGGTGGTGGGGCAATTGTTACAGCTGCACATTTCATTATTGATTCATTTGATTATGTGGGTGATGCACATGATTATTATGAAGTTATAAAAAAATATTATGGAACAAGAATTTAGTTGAGATTATTTATAGTCTTTTACATAAGAAATTTTGTATAGGTAAATATAGATTGAATAGGAAGAGGGGATAATCTCCTTTTTCTTTAAGGAGATAACAATGAAAAAATTAAGAATATTAGGCTGGGTATTAACTATTGCAAGTTTTATTTGCATAATATTTATGGTATTAGGTATGTTTGTAGATGAAGGAATCTGTACATGGTTTGGCTGGGATATATTGATGATAGTGTTTACAGTTGCAAATATAATAGCAGTACGGGTGTATTTAGAGAAAAAAAATAAATGAACTTGTGTATTAGGGATATTACTTGTTACAATAACAGGTTCTTGTTTATTGGGATGTAATGGAAACCAACAAGAATGTGTAAAATATGGGAGTGTGGAGAAAAGTTCAATGGAACAAGCTTTGGATATGGTTCATTATTGTAAAAATGATAAATCGGTGAAGAATAATGCAGTTGTTGCTATTATTGATACCAAGTTTGATTTGTCTGAGATAAAGGATGGAGACTTATGGGTTAATACTAAGGAAATCCCCAACAATGGCATAGATGATGACAAAAATGGATATGTTGATGATGTGAATGGATGGAATTTTGTAGAAAAATCAAATAACATTCAGACAGATCAATTATGCAGCCATGGAACCATAATGTTAAATGCCATAGATGATGATGGATTGGAAATAATGCCAATTACAGCTTTAGAAGATGATGGAGAAGGTACGACCAGTTCCATTATAAAGGCTATAAAATATGCCGAAAAAAATGGAGCAGATATTTGTAATCTAAGTATTGCTACTTATGAAGATAATAAAGAATTGCAAAAAGTGATTCATCAGTCTAATATGTTATTTATTGTGGCTGCGGGTAATATGGGAGAAGAATTGATTCCTGAAAATAAGTGCTATCCTGCTTGCTATAAAGAAGACAATTTGATAACAGTTGCTGCATGTGATGTGGACTATAATATTATAGAAGAATCTAATTATGGAAAAGATTATGTGGATTTAGCTGCACCAGGTGATGGTATCAGTATAAACTTGGCTAATGGTGAGGAGACCATTGCAGAAGGTACTTCTTATGCCACAGCACTGGTAACTAGAGTTGCAGCATTATTACATAACAGAATATTATTTGAGCATGATGTGAAAGATATAAAGCAATTAATTTTAAATACGGTGTCGAAAAAAGAGAACGTATCCGGAAAAGTAAATTCGTCTGGTATTCTAAATATGAATCATGCAATAGAAGAATTAGAAATAGTAAAAAATAAGTTAAGGTAACCGCTTGGTCTGACAGACTGGAGCGGTTAATTTTTTTCCTTTTTTGATTCTGGTTTTCCATAAGAACCATCACATAACCATTTTATATTGATAAATTCTTTTTTCTTCTTTTTGTCAATACGCTTATGCTATACATGATTGCCATAATTAAATAAGAGGTAAAAAATGATAAAAGATATTGTTGAAAGTATTGTATGAAAGCTTATATGTTGATGTATATGTAAACACTCTTCTTTAGAAGAACATAGCCAGCCATGATTTTCAAAAAAATAATACAGTATAAACCAAAATAACACAATTAGAATAGCTGATACGCTATTGTATATCGCAATTTTTATATGATTATTTGATTTTAGTTTCATAATTGTCTATCCTTCTTTCTACAAATATGTAGTTTATCACAAATTTCTTGTATTTATCAAGTTTTTTGTTTATAGTACCTTTCAAAAAAATTCTCATTTAAGTGATTAGTACTATTGCAGGTGACATAAGCAAAGAACCGAAAATAATAAAAGATATGTTATAAATTTCCCCTAAAAACCTACAAAAACCCCTAAAAACCTACAAAAACCCCCAAAAACCTACAAAATCTCAAAAAAACTATATGAATCACCCCCAAAAACCTACAAGAATCCCCGAAAACCCCCCAAAAACCCCGAAAAATCTATAAAAATTAGGTACATAAACCAATATAAATTATTTGGAGCATATAGTATAATACATAAAACTTGTAATGATCCAGTTAGGTTTGTGCATTTACTGTACTGACCGTAAGAACATGTAGAACAAGACTCTCTCTGTTTTAAAGGGTTTTGCAACATGTAAATACAAAAGAAAGGAAAAATGAGAGATAAAAAGTCTTTCATAGGGTACGAGAGATGAAGAGAAAAAGAAAAGTACAAATTGGGGGAATTTTAGGAATATGCATTGTATTTTTAGGAGTATATTTCTGGGGAAGGAATACAATGGCATCAAAACAGACATACCTTACAGAACATGAAACGAATGTGAATCTTCAAGAAGAAGTGGCATCGGAGAATCTTTTAGAAGAAACAGAGCAAGAAGGTGGAAAGGCTGAGTATGTTTATGATAAGTTAAATCGGTTAAAGAAAGTGTTATATGCAGATGGAAGTTATATTTTATATACTTATGATAAAAATGGGAATATAAAAACATCAAAAGTTACAGCAGCAGCAACGCCAACACCAATGCCTATGATCACAGCGACACCTCATAAGGAGAATATAGTAGAGGTTTATTATCAAAACACAAATTGGGAAAATGCCTATATTCATTATAAAGTGGGAAATGGAGAGTGGACTAGTGTACCAGGTGTGAAAATGAGTAATTCTAATGAACAATCAGGATATCGATGGAAATATACCATTGACTTGGGAACAGCCACAGAAGCAACCGTCTGTTTTAATAACGGAAGTGGATTATGGGACAGCAAAAATCAGGAGAATTATAGGGTAATTGCAGGAATATATGGTATAAAAAATCAAACGGTTAATAAACTGCAACAGATAATACCAACAGCTACACCGAATAGTAATAATAAAGTAGAAGTTTATTATTACAATACTAGTTGGACAAATGCCTATATTCATTATCAAATAGGAAATGGAGAATGGACACAATCTCCTGGAAAGAAAATGAATAGTACAAATGAACAATCAGGGTATATATGGAAATACACTATTAATTTAGGAACTGCTACAGAAGCAACCGTCTGTTTTAATAATGGAAGTGGGACATGGGACAGCAAAAATCAGGCAAATTATAAGGTATATACAGGAAGTTATGGTATAAAAAATCAAACTGTATACAAGTTGCAGAATGTGGAAGGAACACCATTACCAAGCCAGAATACAGCAGAAGTTTATTACTACAATACCAACTGGACCAATGCCTATATTCATTATCAAATAGGAAATGGAGAATGGACAGCAGTACCAGGAAAAAAGATGGCAAGTACAACGGAGCAATCTGGATATACATGGAAGTATGTTATAGAACTAGGTACAGAGACAGAGCTGATGGTATGTTTTAATAATGGAGAAGGTTTATGGGACAGCAGAAACCAGCAAAATTATGTATTGTCTGGAGCAAAAAGTTATGGTGTGAAAAATGGAAACATTTATACATTAAAATGACAAAATGAGATGATGCATGTGGTCATCAATAGAGAATAACTATAAACTATTTCATAACCATCCATGATTCTGGGTAGTTACACGAACAGATAAAAATTAGGAGTTGTCTCATTAGGAAAACATTATGCTTAGTGTGGCAGTTTCTGTGTACAGAAAGGAGAAAAATTATGACAATATACAATAAGAGAAAATTTATGCAAATAATTGTTATGTTTTTAACGGTAATCTTAGTTTTAGAAAGTGCAGACTATAGCCCTGTTGTTATTTGTGCTGCCGAAATCATAGAGAATCTGGAAAACCAGGAGAATAAAACAGAACATACAAATACAAAGAAAGGATATACAGAGATTACATTAAACTGTGTAGACCAGAATGGAGCTTCTGTGAGTCTGGACTGGGAAAAAGAAAACACCACATTTGATGGAAGTTTTATATTATACAAAAATGGAGAAGAATATAAAAAATTAAACGATACTAATTTTACGGATTCTTCCCTTGCTTTAGGACAGCATACCTATTATGTGGAAGCATATAATAAAGAAAATGAACAGATTGGAACCAGTAATAAGGTTGTGGCTAAAGTTCTGGAAAGCGAAACCATTTCATCTGATTATACGCTAGATGAGGATATGGAAGTTGGAGATTTGGTGGTTAAGAACGCAGCAACACTTAACTTGAATGGACATACGTTAACCGTTCATGGAAGCATCTCTATAGAAAGTCATAGTTATCTTAAAATAAATAAAGGATATCTAAAGTGTTATGGCAGTTTTCAGATTGACAGATACGGTTATTTCTATATGACAAATGCAAATGATTATGTCTGGATAAATGGAAATGTAAATTGGAATAGTTATTATTCTGGTGAAAATTATTTATATGCAGGAACTATGGAGATTAAGGGAAATTTTGTTCATACAAATTCTAACTACTCTTTTATATCAAAAGATGATTTTTGCATGGTATTGAGCGGAACAAAACCACAGTCCGTCTCTTTTGGAAACCTTAGATCTTACATTAGTATTTTAGAATTGAATAATTATAGTGAGGAAGGAGTTACTTTTCAAGGAGTTATTCAGGCAAAAAAGGTAATTCGGAATGGCTGTAATGTAAATTGTGGAGAAATAAAGGGCAAGTATGGGTGGACATTGGAGGAAGATGAAGAAATAGCAGGTGACCTTATGCTGCTTACTGATACCTTGGATTTGAATGGTCATACTTTGACTGTAAAAGGTGATTTGATTCAAGCAGGTGGTGAAATTCTTGTGAATAAAGGAACTCTGCTTGTAGAAGGAGATTACAGAATACAGACCAGAGTGAAAAAAAATGAGGAAATCTCCTATACACATAGTAGTGGCTATTTCAAAATGAATTATCCAGAAGATTATGTAAAAGTAGAAGGGAATTTTTATACTTCTGCACTGTATTCCAATGCTGGATATTTAACAGATGGAATTTTTGAAATAAAAGGAAATTTTGAACAAACCAGTAAATATGAAACCAATAATTTTACTGCAAGCAAAAATCATACAGTATTGCTTAGTGGGGCAAAAAAACAGGAAATAAATTTTGCCAATGTAGGAAACAGTCATTCTTATTTTGCAAATCTGGAAATCACAAATGAAAGTGAAGAAGGTGTGGTATTCGGATCAAATAATGTAATGGTAAAAGGGTTAGTAGATGATAAAGGAAATAAGACAAGTGGATATATCCATCCTGTAGCAACTACAACCTTTGCAGACCAAAAGTTTCAGGGAAATGTATATTATGGTGACAGTATCACTACAAAAGAAGATGTTGAAATTGCAGGAAATGTAATTGTGGGAAGTTCCCTGTATTTGGGAGGAAATTTTAAGGTGGGGAAAACCTTAACCATTCGTTCCTACTTTGAATTAAATGAAAAGACTGTGGAAGTAAAAGGTGATATTAACCATACAAACGGAGAGTTTTATATTGATAGCGGAAAAGTATATTGCATAGGGAATTACACCAATGCAAATGGTTATAATTATTTAACCATGACAAACGGCAAGGATTATTTCTGTGTAGAAGGAAATGTAGTAATTGATGGGCGTTATAGGAATAATCTGACGGCAGGAACATTAGAGATAAAGGGAGATTTTACTCAAAAGAAGGGCAACAGAGAAGATAACTTTGCCGCAGGAGGAAGTCATGTCACAATCCTTAGCGGAACTGGGAAACAAACCATACAGTTTGAATCTGAAAAATCTTACTTTAACATAGTTGAATTAAATAACCATAGTGAAGAGGGAATTTATGCACCAGGAGGAATTAATGCCAACACCATAAAAAGAAATGGCTGCAACATAGATTATGGAAATGACGGAAGACTTGGCTGGACATTAGAAGAGGATGAGACAATAGAAGGAGACCTTTTTCTGATAGAGGATGAACTGAACTTAAACGGTCATACATTAACTGTATCGGGGAGTGTGATTCAGGCAGGAGGAACCATACATATAAATGGTGGAAAGTTGGTAGTAGAAAAAGATTATAGAATCCAGTCTAAAAATGAAACTGGGGAAGGCATTACTTATGGAAAAAGTAACGGAATTCTTCTTATGGATCAAGAAGAGGATTATGTAAAAGTAAAGGGAGACTTTGTACAAGGATCTATAGTGAACCATAGTACGAAACTTGTAGCAGGAACTTTAGAGATAAAAGGAAACTTTACCCAGGCTTATTATGCATCCCAATCAAACTTTGCAGCAACAGGAACCCATAAAGTATTGCTAAGTGGAAATAAAAAACAGGAAGTAAACTTTGCGAATGTAGGAAGTAATTATTCTTATTTTGCCAATCTGGAAATCACAAATGAAAGTGAAGAAGGTGTGGTATTCGGCTCAAATAATGTAATGGTAAAAGGGTTAGTAGATGATAAAGGAAATAAGACAAGTGGATATCTTCGTCCTGTAGCAACTACAACCTTTGCAGAGAAAAAGTTTCAGGGAAATGTATATTATGGTGACAGTATCACTACAAAAGAAGATGTTGAAATTGCAGGAAATGTAATTGTGGGAAGTTCCCTGTATTTGGGAGGAAATTTTA